>CACNSR010000016.1 GCA_902623175.1 Halieaceae bacterium | reverse complement strand
ATGCGATCGCGACGACGCTGGCCGAATCTGAGCTAGATGCCTTCGTGATCAGCCGCCCAGATGTGGGCGTAACGCAGCGCGGGCGTTACGGTGACTTCGAGTGGGAGCGCTGGGTGGAGCTGATTCCGGAGCGCGAGGAATCGGGTATTGGCTGGATGCGCATCGTAGTCAGCTGGCCAGGCGAGAGTCAGCCGCGCACCGTCAGCCTGAGTACGATAGGTCGACTGAGTGAGGGTGCCGGCGATGCGTCGTGAAGCTGGCATGACGCTGGTGGAAGTGATGATCTCTGCGGTTGTGCTCTCGCTGGTGATGCTGGCGCTTTCAGCATCGCTGCGCACTTTCGCCACCACTTATACTGCGGTCGAGCAGTCCGCTGATCGCACGGCGCGGCTCCGGGAAGTGACCTACTTTTTGCGGCATGTATTGCGCGAGGCCTACTTGCCACATCGGGGCGCGTTCCATGTTTCGGACAATGAAATCAGTTGGCTGGCGCCCATCGATCGCGTGGGCGCGGCGGGTGGCGTTACCTGGCTCCGCCTGCGACGCGCTGGCGACACCGTGATGCTTGATTTCGCGATTCCCGATACGGAGACGGCCGAAAAAGCGCGCACCGATCCGGCTTGGGGGGATGTGATTCCCTCTCAGGTATTGCTAGGAAATGTCAGACGATTTCAGGTTAAGGCAATCAAGGCGCCGAGTCGCAACGGCTACAATGATGACGATGAGGCACTGAACGACAGGTTACCACCGGGAGTGCGGCTGGAGTGGGAGCTTGAGGGTATGAGCTGGCCGCCGCTGATCGTGGCTTTCGATGATTACGAGATGGTGCGTTGAGCGGCTTTAATAAGCAACGGGGTGTCGCAATAGTGCTGGTGATGTGGCTTGTTGCCGCGATGAGCATCACGGTGGGCGGTGCGCTAGCGTTGGCCCGAGAAGAAATCGGCCTGGCCTCTTCGCGACTGGGAGAGGCACAGGCGTTTGCGCTGGGTAAGGGTATCGCACGACTTGCCTTGATGGACCGCGCCAGAGCGCAGACGGAAGTTGATGAAAACGGCGATCCGGACCCCGCGGGCCTATCGCGGGTATTTATGTCCCGGTACGAGATCGATGACTTCACCGTGTCCGCGACGGTGTATCCTGCGTCAGGATTTGTCTCGGTGGCGGAGTCAGACCCTGCAGTGTGGCAGCGGTTATTAAGCGGGGTTGGGGGTATGGATAATGTCGCCGCCGCTATCCTCGGGGAGCAAATTGTGAACAGCGAATTGGAGATGACTGCCTCCGCAGGTTCGGGGCCGCCAGGCAGTCTTCAGTTCCATTCGATGTATCGGCAAGGGCGGTCAGCCGTTTATGTCGAGCAGTTGCTGGGTGTCGAGGGTATGCATCGTGCGGTGTATGACCGAATTCGACCTAGTATCTCGCCCTTCAACGTCGGTTCCGGCGTTGACCCCGCGGTCTCGCCGCCAGAAATGCTGGCCGTTTTTGGGGCCTCAAAAAAAGAAGAGGCAGACGTCTTGAGTAATGAGCCCGACCCTCTCGATGCTGAGGGGTATTATTGCGTAGAAATAGAAGTGTCGGCCTCACCGTCAGAAAGATTCGTACAGCGGATTTGGGTTGAGAGCCAGGGGACAGACGAATTCTCGGCGGTAAGACTCACACGGATAGAAAAGCCGCGACAGAGCACATTGGGGCGAGCGGGCTAGAGTATGACGGACGTCGGCAACAAGTGGAGCCTTTTTGGCCTCGATCTGACCCGGTCGGGCAAGTGGGTGGCGCTCGGCTGTCATCAGCTGATGTACGATCGAGGTGCTTGGCTGCTTCAGCGTTTTGACCCCTCGATTCGTGTCACCCGTGGTGGTGAAGTTATTTTGTACCGGGCCGACGCGCCGTTGGGCGAGGGAGTTGCTCCCGACGCTCAGACCCCCTTCAGCGCGGCCGCACTTTCCGCCGACGCCGTGCTGTTAAAGACGCTTCATCTTCCTGCCTCTACGGAGGAGGATTTGGACGACGCCATGCTACTTGAAGTGGGTTTGTCGTCGCCTTTCCCGGATACCGACACGCGAGCGGCGTGGCGAGTGGTCGGCCGTCACGAAAACGTGATTGAGGTTGCTTTGGCCATTACATCACAAGCCGCTATCGACGATTTGCTGGCAGAGTCTTGCGACAGCTCATACGGCGGTGCGCCGTTACCCGAGGTGTGGGCATTCGATCACCAAGGAATACCCATTTCCTTTGCCGGTTATGGCGGCAGCGAGCGACAGTCTGCCTACCTGCGGCGGCTAGTTTATGCGTCGGGCCTGGTTGCCGTTGTGTGGGTGTCGTGTGTGGTGGCGATCACGTTGCTGGCGGGCGCCACTGCACTCCGGGCGGATCGGCTGGACGCGACGTTTCAGCAGGTACGGAGTGATGCGGCAGCCGCGGCGATACAACGCGAGTCTTTGCAATTGGGGCGAACTCGTTTGTCAGCAATCGAGCGTGCTATCAGCGAGCGACCCAATTATCAGTATTGGTTAAATCATATCGCCGCGTCAGCGCCCGATACCGTGTATTTAGACCGGCTCAACTTTGACGGCAACGAGGTGACGGTGAACGGGTACTCAAATAACGCGGCAGTGTATTTGCGCATGCTGACTGAGGAGCCTGGGTACACTGATGTCACGGCCTTGTCTGCTTTTGCGAGAGACCGTAATAACGGTTTGGAGCGTTTCAGCATCCAATGGCGGGTCACCGCGCCTCCCACGCCCCCTCAACTCTCTGAGGTAGATAGCGAGGCGATTGAGGAATCAAGTGAGGCGGAGGTAGGCTCATGAACTGGCGAGACAGTTTTGACGCTGCCAAGGCGCGTTTGTTAACGATTCGATCCTCGACGAGTACATTGCCCTTGCAAGCAAGGTCAGTCGTTTATGGGGCGGTCACAGTGTTTTCCGTGATGACGCTCCTCACGCTGAGCACTGTACTGGGCTGGTGGTTGAGCAGCTTTTCCGACATCAGCGCCACTAAACCGCGCATCAGCCGGTTGCTGGGCTACATCGAAGCAGCTCCCCAGATTGAGTCGGCGACGGCTGAGATCGACTTAGCCTTGGCGCGGGTCGCTATCGAGGATACCGGCGATACCGGTCGTGGCGGTGCGCTATTGCAACAGCAGCTGCGCCAGTTGGCGGGACGTGTAGGGTTGACTGTGGTGGGGAGCGAGGTAAAAGAACCCGTTCAGCTAGAGACCTTGGTGAAGCTCAATGCCACCCTAAAAGTCACCGGCGGTCCCGATGATTTCGACGAGTTTTTTCAGCTACTGTATCGCGCATCACCGGCCTTGTTCCCTGAGGGTATGCAGGCAGAGGCGCTGCGACGCATTAACCGCAGGCTTCGCAATCCTGATGAGGCTACTGCAGACCATTTGAGCGCCCGTGTTGACGTTGCGGCTTATCGGTTGAGCGAACCCGATGACTGAGGGCGCACGGGCAAGCTGGGGTGACTGGCCTAAACCGCTGCAGCTGTCTGCAAGCTTGACCGTTGGGGCGCTTGGACTGACAACGGTTTACACTTTATCAGCCGGCGCACCCGAGCCGGTATTGCCCTCCAGTGCCCTGTTTGAGCCCGTGAGCGTTGCACAAACACTGTCCTCGTCACGCCCGGAGCTAAGCAGCTTCGATTTTGTTCTCAGACCCGTGTTTGCCCTAGATAGAAAGCCCCGGCGGCCTGACCTACTTTCAGAAAATGACGCAGCACTTGTTGCCTCAGAGGTTGACGCGGACGTGGTGGAGAGCATAGACGGCATCAACCTGTTGGGAATATTTGGTTCCGGGGAAGTGGCGGGCGCGATTATCCGTCTCGATAATGGTGAGCAACAGCGCTTGGTGGTGGGCGAATCGATAAAAGGCTGGACATTGGGCTCGATCGAGTCGCGCCGCGTGCGCCTGCAGGCGGTGACAGGTGAGGAGGCTAGATTGGAGATGGCATACGCCACTCATCAGTCAATTTTGGCCACGGAGATGGAAGTTGAGTCTGGTTCCGCCAACCCACAGGCAACTCCTACCGACGGAGCGCTGAATCAAAATAATGACGCGCCAACTCAAAAAGCGGAGCCTGCCAGGCCACCTACGCGGATCTCGTTTGAGAACATGTATGGTGGCGCGCCGAAGCAAGACGCTTCCCGAAGGCAAGAAGGAAATGAGTGACCTCATGTTAGAGCTGATCAACTATATAGGACGGGCGGTGGGTCGGGACCTCGGCAACAAGAGCGGCCGGCCTATTGCTTTGCGCTGCATCACAGCCGCGCCCTTGGCGCTGACCGCGGTCTTTTTAGCCAGTTGCGCGACGCAAGATATGACGGCCGCTCAGAAGTCCGCTACCCCATCTTCAGCCACGGGCGCTGTGGCGGCCGCGCAGAGTGACGACAGTGGCCCGGTCGCGGAGTCTTTACCAGATAAAAACATTGACGGCCGCGGAGTGATTTTTCCTGGGACTGATGTAGGTGTGCAGATGCCCCCCGCGCGCGAGCCGATAAAGCTTTATGGCGACGCGGTTTCCCTAAATTTTGAGGAGGCGCCACTGTCAGAAGTGGTGCATTCGGTGTTGGGTGACATCCTACAGCTCGACTACATCGTCGAACACCCGGTGCAGGGTGCTGTCACATTGCGGACGCGTTCCCCCATCCCTCGTGATCAGCTGTTGCCGATTTTGGAGTCATTACTTCATAACAACGGCGCACTGATGGTGCGCGGACCCAGCGATCGCTTGTTCATTAGCGGTGCGCAGAAAGCTGGCAGGATGGCCCCCAGCTTCCAGAATGCCGAAGGTGCCGGCACTGGCTTCTCCAATGTCATAGTACCGCTCCAGTACATTGGTGCACCCGAGATGGCGGAGATTTTGAAGCCGGTTGCGACCCAGAACGCTTTTGTTCGCATCGACACCAAGCGCAATCTGCTCGTCTTGGCGGGTACGCAGATGCAAATCGAAGGTTGGCTAGACATCATCACTACCTTTGACATTGACCAATTGGCGGGGACGTCAGTGGGAATATTCCCGATCACGCGAGGCGCGGTTGAAGATGTCTTCGTGGAGCTTGAACACATTCTCAACACTGCCGATGGTGGCACCGGTGGCGGCGCGGTTAGGGGCCTTGCAAGTATGGTGCGCGTGCTCCCCGTGGAGCGCTTGAACAGTATTCTCGTTGTCTCCCCACGCGCTGCCTATATCGATACCGTTGGGCGATGGGTGGAGCAACTTGATAGTATTGACGAGCCTGCTTCCGAGGCGACTCTGCACGTCTATGATGTGGTCAATGGCAACGCGGCTCAGATGGCCATGCTGCTGAGCACGATTTTTGGTGAGAGCAATGGTGGTGGTGACGCAAAGGTTCAGCGGCCGCAATCTCAGGTGGCGCCGGGCATGAATTCACAACGGTCCGGCAGTGCAGGCAACATGCCGAGTACAGGAGCCGGGCAATCTATGGGCGGGTCAAGCTTTGAGCTGGGTGCGTCTATTCGCGTGGTTTCTGATGACTACAACAATGCGCTTCTCGTCTACGCCTCCCCTTATGAGTACAGCAAGATCGAGCGCATCTTGAAGAAGCTGGATGTGGTCGCCACACAGGTTCTGATCGAGGCCAGTATCGTCGAGGTTCAACTCACCGATGGGCTGGAGTTCGGGCTTGAGTGGACCTTTCAGAATGGAATCGGTAACAACTACCAGGGCGCTGGCGCGCTAGACCTGACGGGGCTTACACCAGTGTCGCCGGGCTTCTCTTATACAGTAACGAGCGCCAATGACGTGCGTGCGGTGGTGAACGCACTTGCAGAAGAATCGCTCGTAAATGTGATTTCCACGCCGTCTGTGCTGGTGTTGGACAACCACACCGCGGCGATCCACGTGGGTGACCAGCAACCCATCCAATCCCGCCAGTTAGTCACGGATGGAGGGAATATAACGAACTCCATTGAATACAAGGACACCGGTGTAAAGCTCGAGGTGACGCCATCTGTCAATGACGGCGGCTTGGTCACGCTGGATGTGAATCAATCGGTGACTGACGTGGGCCCCGAAGATGCGGCCACAGGGCAGCGAAGCTTTCTGGAGCGCAACGTGAGCAGCCGTATTGCCGTTCGCAGCGGGGAGTCAGTGGTGTTAGGCGGCCTGATAACGGATAACTCCACAGTCGCCAAGAGCGGCGTGCCTTATCTCATGGATATCCCCCTGCTGGGCAATTTGTTCAGTACGAACACAGACTCCACCAAGCGTGTCGAACTGCTCGTTTTCATTACCCCTAAAGTAGTGGAGTCTGATGCAGAGCTGCGGGACTTGACTCGGGAGATGCGCGACCGCATGCGCGGCTTGACGGATTTCGACGATTTGCCAATTCAGCTGGAAGATGATGGGTGATTGCGGTTTCGAAACTGGTGCCTACTGAGACTCAGGGCTTTTCCATTGCCCTATGGCGCGGGTTCGAGACACTCTTTCTGAAGCTGCTCAAGCGCGTGATGGTTATTGGCTGCCTTCCGGTGGTATTCAGCGCCTGCACCACGGTACCTGACCAGACCACCGAAGACCTGGTGGGTCAGCGTGCGATTTCGTGGGCAGAAGCGCTCATCGAGCTAGACTATGATGGTGCGCTCACATACATGACACCCAGTTATCAGGCGAGCCCCAGGGCTGATCGTTATCGGGGAGACTTCAGCGGGGCAGGCTTCTGGCGATCAGTCACCCTTCATTCGGTTGATTGCGCAGAGAGTCAGGCTCCGTCGCGATGCGATGTCACAATTATTATCCGTATGATTGTGCCGCCAGAGGTGGCCAGAGAAACACCAATCTCTTATGACATGACCTGGGTGTTACTGGGTGGCCAGTGGTATCTGTATCGTAAGTGAAACGCTATTGGTAGCCTCTATAAGTCGAAACCGAAGACATGCCGTGCAACAGGTCCTTCGCGACAGCTTTCCTTGGTCTCGGTTTGCTACGAGCTTCCAATTACAGCCTCGATCATCTGGTTTTGACGGAATTTACAAAAAAATCACAAAAAAAAAGGAATTATGTCGGCCGCGTGCCCGTTAAACAGGTAGCAAGTCCGGTGTTCATGTATACAATTTGTTGTCTGACGAATTAAGGCTGGCAATCGTCGACCTCCGGCGAGAGTAGTGATATTGCGCTCGTCGGTGCTGGCAGACATTGGTCGGTTGTATTGTCACGTATCTGCAGACGTGCTAGTTTGCTGGAGTTTTGTTGCGAGACAGCATTCAACATAAAACGTTTGATACTTTTAGGAGTGATTCAATGAAGAAGAGCACAATTTCGCTTGCCGTCGCAGCAACCGTTGCTACATCAGCGGCCGTTCATGCTGGGCAGTACGTGAACCCCGGCAAAACGGGTCAAGCCCTGCTATTCCCGTTCTACAACGCCGACAATGGTAATTCCACCGGGATTCACCTCACCAATACCACAGATTCGGTAAAGGCGGTTAAGGTTCGCTTCCTTGAATACAAGAACTCAGACGCGGTGCTCGACTTCAACCTATATATGGCTCCCAAGGACATCTTTGCCTTCGCTGTTATCCCCGACGCCAATGGTGATGGCGCGGCCATTATTACAGGTGACGCCAGCTGCACTATTCCAGTCCTGGGAGAAGGCGGTGGTGACTTCCCAGGTACAGCGACAGAAAACGCTGACGGCTCTACTACGCGCATTCAACCATTCGTTAACCGAGGTTACACCGAGGATGCAGATTCCTCCATCAAACGTAGCTTGACGGGCCACGTTGAGGTGATCGAGATGGGTGTGGTTTCTGATGAAACATACGCAGCGGCGGCGACTCACGATGCGACGGGCGTCCCAGCTGACTGCGCTGCCCTCAATACTGCATGGACATCAGGCCCGTGGAGTGAGAATCCTTCTGCTGGCATGAGCGCTCCGACAGGCGGCCTGTCTGGCGTGGCTTACCATATCAACGTAGAGTCGGCAGCTTCGTTTGGTTTCGAGGCTACAGCGATTGATGGCTTTAGCCTGTCGGCTCAGCACACCCTCCCTGGTACCGAAAGTCCCTCGATCAGCAGCGGTACTAGTGTTGCTACTGTGCAGACGGCCGATGGTACATGGATTGACTACACTTTGGGTAGCGGCGCAGAGGCTGCGTCTGCTTTGTTGCAGACGGCTTCATTGTCAAATGACGTTTTGGCGCTTCCCGTTGTCGGCGGGATGACTGACTGGGTAGTCACTTTCCCTACCAAGCGTGCGCACGTCGACGTAGCAACTGAGGCTGACGTAGTTCCGCCGTTCACTGACAATTGGGACGGATCCGCGGAAGAGAGTTCCGCTTGTGAACCTGTGTCGATCGGTCGGTGGGACCGTGAAACCTCCGCGGCTGCCGCCGTCGAAACTTCGATTTGTAACGGGACGTCTGTTATCGCAATGGGCGCCGCTGGTGCTGGGAGTGCGCTGAGTGCTAGCGCCGGTCTGACGGTCTTGAATTACCCGTACTCTGAGGGTTGGGCAAAGATCTCATTCGACAACGCCAGCCAGTCTATGACTTTGGGAAGCGGGGCTACGAGGCAGGGCTTGCCTGCAATTGGCTTTGCCGCTTACAAGGTTGTAAACGGCGCCATGAGCTACGGGTCTGCAGCTGTCCACAAAACATCGATCACAAGCTCTGGCATCTGACTTAGCAAGCGTTACAACGAAAGGGGCCTTTTGGCCCCTTTTTTTTCGGAAAAGTAATGATATCGAGCGCTATGGACCTTGGTCTTTCATGCTGTTGATAGACCTAAGTGGAGGGTTCACCATATTCGTAGCCAAGGATATGGATTCATTATTTCTCAAAAGTGAGATTGTTCTCGCAGTGCAGCAGCGACCAAGGATGAGTCCCAGGGCGCGGATTTACAAATTTCCACCACCATCGAGTGCTAGTTTTGTCTCCAGCTCGCCCGGCACTGCCCAATGACAACGCGGCGCGGTCAGAGCCGTTTTCTTTAAGACAGGAAAAATTATGTTTAAGTTGTTCAGGGTGAGCTGCAGGATGTATCCAATTTGGGTTGCGCTCGGTTTCACGCTCATAATTGCAATCACGGCCACTGCGGAAAATGGCAGTAGCATTACATACTTCTCCACCAGCCAATTTTCGGTCACGGAGTTCGATCGCAAAATGTATTTGCGAAATGCCCCTGCGGAGGCCGGAGGGGGTATCGGCTCACGCGCAAGAAATCTCAGTGCTCTCTCTGATCTATACGCGATCAAACTTCTTGCAGTAGAGGCGCAGAATCTGGATCTGCTAAGTGAAGTGGAAAAAGAGTGGTTGGCTGAATACGCTATCAGCATGGAGTTAATCGAGCGATACCTGCGAAAAATGGTTGAGGATAAGTTGGCAGCGACCGACTGGGAAGCTGAGGCAAGGGAGCAATATCTTGCCTTTCCAGAGGAGTATCGGGTGCCAGAGTCTGTCTCGTTGAGAACGTTGTTAATCAGAACTAAGGATCGATCTGAATCGGAAGCCCTGCGAATCGCAGGCGATTTGTTAGATCAGGCTAAGCAACCTGGGTCCGACTTCACCAAACTCGTGAGCGAGCACACTGAGGATGCCAATGCGGTGGCGAACGGTGGGTTGATGTCTGGGGTTGTTAGGGGCAAAACTGTGCCGCCATTTGAGGAGGCCGCCTTCGCGCTGAGAATGCCGGGCGAGTTTAGTGAGCCCGTAGTTTCGCAGTTCGGAGTGCATCTCATACAACTTGTGGAGTATAGCCCGGCAGAGCAACTAACCTACGAACAGGTGGCAAAGCGTATTGTTGATGAACTTAAGCCCATCCGGGCCGCGCAGTACCGAACAGGTTTGCAGGTGGAGGCGCGGGAGCGAAAGCTAGAGGGGTTTGTTGAGCACACCGAGGCACTCGATGACTTGATGTCTCGCACCTCAGATGGTGCATTGGGGCGCAAATTTTCGATTGACCCGGAGTTTTGAGCCTCGTTTCATAAATGCCGACTAACACTGGCGTCTGAATCCCAACTGCGCGGGTAAGAACTATGATGGGCGGTTCAGCGGTCTCCAACTTCAATCCAGCGCTCCATTCATTGCGCGGCCTCGCTGCTTGCGCTGTTATGCTATTCCACTGGGAGCAGTTTTTTCCTGCTTTTGGTGCGTTGGTTCAAGGCTCAGTGCCTGCTAATTCTCTCCTTGACCCCACTGCCTACGTCGGCTTTGGATGGATGGGGGTCCCACTATTTTTCATTCTCTCTGGCTGGCTCTTGGGAGGGCAGGTGATTCGCGCGGATATCACTACGGGATATTTGCGTCATTTCTGGACACGCCGCTTTTTGCGAATTTATCCGGCAGTGTGGGCAGAACTGCTGGTTCTGCTGCTGGTCGCGGGCTCGATACCAGGTCTAGTCGATGAGGCGAGTTACAACACACTCCACCTGCAGTTTTTACTCTGGTTGAACCTGCCACCTCTAATGGTCGCTCCGCTGAACCTTGTATGGTGGACGCTACCGGTTGAATTAAGCTTTTACTTGTTACTGCCCTTGTTGGGCTGGTGCGCAGGTTTCATCAATTGGCGAGTATTGCTACTGAGCAGCCTGCTGATCACGCTGGCCTGGCGTTTTTTGATTTTCTCCACGGCTGAGGTGGACAATTACGTGTCGGTACTGCCGGTGCTCGACTCGCTTATGGGAACCCTTTTTACGTTCATGCTCGGTTTTAGCCTTAACTTTCTCCCGGATGCCCTTACGGTTGAGCAACGTCAGAAAGGAATCATTGTTGGGCTTATATTGTTACTGGGGCTCATGCAATGGCAGCTCTGCGTGGACGCGGTTTATTGGTCGGGCCATTGGATATTGGTCGTCTGGCCGCCGCTGGTCGCGCTGGCAATCGCGATATTGGTTTATCACCTCAAGGATCCTCTGCCGAGCATGGCTTGGCTATCGAGTCGTTTTCTGGTGTGGCTGGGGCACATCAGCTTTGGGATCTACCTTTGGCACTTTCAGGTAATGAGGGTGATGGTGCTGTTGTTCCCGGATATGTGGAGCACTCCCGGGCAAAGTTTGCTGGCATTACTGGTCGTTGTTCCCATAACCCTTGTCTTGGCCGCGCTCAGTTTTTATCTAATTGAGAGGCCCCTTATGGGCTGGGGTAGGAAGAGATCGTCAGCCGTTTAAGCAGTCGCTTGATTCATGAGCTTCCCGCTCGCTGCGGCTAAAGGCGCAGACTACTCGTCAGTAACCCCTTTATTCTGTGTTGACCTTTAACTGACAGGGCTCACGCTATGTTTGTTGTCTGTGGGAAACCTCATGCGCATTGTTTCTTTGTTGTCAGGCGATCAATCTTTGACCATAGGACTTTTACCTTGCGCCCGGAAAGCTTCCTCGCCAAAGAAATGGCACTTGTGTGCGCTCACACCACGCATCTCGTTGATGGCTGTCATCACAGAAGTGCTTGCCACTCTGCCGCACCAGTAGACAATAACGTCCAAGGTCACTCGGAGTAGTCCGCACAGCGACACTGCCGTCATTGTAACTGAGGGCGCTCTGCCGCATGGTGTCAGGTTTGCAAAGAACTGGTGTGTGACAACTCGATACGAGCGCTAGGCGGCATAACTCAGGAGGGCCAATTTGCAGGCACTAAAAACCACGGCTGTTTTCGCCACGATGCGGAATCGCCGCATCCTGATCTGTGTAATGACAGGTTTGGCGTCGGGTATGCCCCTGTACTTATTGATTCAGTTGGTGCCCGCCTGGCTTCGGGCGTCGGAGGTGTCACTCGCCGAGATCGGCTTGTTTGCGCTGGTGGGCCTGCCCTATACCTGGAAATTTCTCTGGGCACCGCTCATGGACCGGATCCGGCTACCGCTGGGGCGTCGTCGCGGCTGGATGCTCTCGGCCCAAATCGGCCTGGTGTGCGCTATCGGCGCGTTGGGCTACGTCAATCCGCTCAATCAGACTGCGTTAGTAGCCGCCCTCGCCTCACTGATTGCGTTTCTCAGCGCTACCCAAGATGTGGCGATCGATGCCTATCGCCGGGAAATTCTGCCTGATGAGGAGCTGGGCCTCGGTAACGCCGTTCATGTCCAGGCTTATCGAATCGCCAGTTTGGTGCCAGGATCGCTGTCTTTGATTTTGGCCGACACTCTGCCCTGGGTTTGGGTGTTCTGGATTACTGGCGCCTTTATGGGGTTGGGCATCTTGCTGTCGCTCAGCGTAACTGAGCCAGAGCAGGTGGGTCCCCAGCCCCGCACGTTGCGCGAGACTCTAGTCACGCCATTCAGCGAGTATTTTCAGCGTGTTGGCTGGCGGACCGCGGCCTTGGCGTTGTTTTTTATGGTGGCCTATAAGCTCGGCGATAACATGGCGACGGCACTGGCGACGCCGTTCTATCTCGATCTTGGCTTTTCAATGACCGAGATCGGATTGGTTGCCAAGCATGCGGCGCTCTGGCCGGCGATCGCCGGCGGTCTACTGGGAGGCATCATGATGCTTCGCTTAGGTATTAACCGCGCGCTTTGGATTTTCGGGTTGGTGCAGATGATCAGCATTTTAGGCTTCGCTTGGCTGGCAAGCGTGGGCAATGCCCTGTGGCTGCTCGCCGCGGTGATAGCGTTTGAGTACCTGGGGGTCGGTCTTGGCACAGCCGCCTTTACCGCCTTCATTGCCAGAGAATCCAGCCGGACATTTGCCGCAACCCAGTTTGCACTGTTTACGGCGCTCGCGGCACTGCCGCGCTCTTTGGCCAACGCCGTCACCGGATTTATTGTTGAGGAAATGGGCTGGGTGTTGTTCTTTGTGTTGTGTACGTTACTGGCGATTCCCGGCATGGTCACTCTGATATGGGTGGCGCCGTGGCGTGTTGAGGCGGAGACTGTGGATCAACCATCAGCGGCGGGACCGACATGAGGCATCGAATGTGATGAAATGGCTATTGTTTCTCTACCCGTGGTTGGAACTATGGAGCCTCATTGAGCTGGGTGCACGAACCAGTGCCACCACTGCAATGCTCTGGCTACTAGGTGCGGGAGTACTGGGTATTGGGCTATTTCGCCTTGCGGGTCGTCAGACCCTCCAGCATCTGCAGCAAGCCCAGCGCGAGGGTGCACTGAGTCAGCAGCTGTTGATGGGCAAAGTCGCGCGGCTGGTGGCAGGGGTCCTTCTGATGGTCCCAGGCCTGATTTCTGACGCACTGGCAGTTGTTGTCCTAATCGCCCCCCTGAGGATCTTGTTCGCCAAACTGATGGTCGCGGGGTCTGCAAATGCCCAGTACAGTCATGACCAATGTCAGGCAGGGCCATCCGGTGTCCACACGGGGCCTCGCAATGGTCACTTGGGGGACGAGGGGGTCACCTTGGAGGGTGAGTTCGAGCCAGTGTTGCCAGACTCTGAGAGCACGCACCGCGAGACGACCGCGCCACTGGAGCACAACCCGACTGAGCGTGGTTGAGCAGGCATAAAGGCGCATCCCCCTCACTTTTTCCCTGAAAAACGCTTTTTTTACCCTAAAACCGTTTTTTTTTAGCACTCTCCCTTGCAGACTGCTAAAAAATCCCTTGAAATGCGCATCCCTGCCCCCATGTAGGGGGTAAGCCCGTGAGGGTGAGCTAGCGAAATCGATAATGTTGGAGAGTTAAACCCATGAATATTCGTCCGTTGTACGACCGCGTGGTCGTTCGTCGAAAGGAAGAAGAGGAAACCTCAGCGGGAGGTATCGTCCTGCCCGGCTCTGCCAAAGAGAAGCCCAATCAGGGTGAGATAGTGGCGGTTGGTGATGGCAAGGTGATGGATAACGGCGAGCAACGCGCGTTGTCGGTGAAAGTCGGTGACACGGTTGTTTTTGGCCAATACGCCGGCAGCAACACCATCGAGGTGGATGGCGAAGAGCTGATCCTGATGAGCGAGAGTGAAATTTTTGCGGTCGTTGAATAAGCGCACCGCACTGACTTGAGAAAGGAATAGAAGAGATGGCAGCTAAAGACGTATTTTTTGGCGATAAGGCCCGGGCCGGCATGCTCGAGGGTGTCAACATCCTCGCTGACGCCGTAAAGGCTACGCTGGGCCCCAAAGGCCGCAACGTGATTCTGGAGAAGTCCTTCGGTGCACCGACGGTGACCAAGGACGGTGTTTCCGTCGCAAAAGAAATCGAACTCAAGGACAGGTTCGAGAACATGGGCGCACAGATGGTAAAAGAGGTTGCATCGCAGGCCTCTGATGCCGCTGGTGACGGCACGACCACCGCGACGGTGCTGGCCCAGTCAATTGTGAACGAGGGCCTGAAGGCTGTCGCCGCAGGTATGAACCCCATGGACTTGAAGCGCGGGATCGATAAAGCCGTGACTGCGGCGGTAGAAGCGGTTTCAGCTATGAGCACGCCGTGTGAGGACAGCAAAGCGATCGCCCAGGTCGGTACGATCTCTGCGAACAGTGACGCCTCAGTGGGCGAAATCATCGCTGAGGCCATGGATAAGGTCGGTAAAGAAGGGGTCATCACCGTTGAAGAAGGCTCAGGTCTTGAGAACGAGCTCGACGTGGTGGAAGGGATGCAGTTTGACCGGGGTTACCTCTCGCCGTACTTCATCAACAATCAGGACAACATGTCTGCTGAGGTTGAAGACCCCTTTATTCTTCTGGTCGACAAGAAGATCTCCAACATCCGCGAGCTGCTACCCGTGCTGGAGCAGGTGGCCAAGGCCTCACGTCCGCTAGTAATCGTTGCTGAGGACGTCGAGGGCGAAGCACTCGCGACACTGGTTGTGAATAATATGCGTGGCATCGTTAAAGTGGCGGCCTGTAAGGCGCCTGGTTTTGGTGACCGCCGCAAGGCCATGCTGCAGGACATCGCAATTTTGACCGGCGGTACCGTGATTTCTGAGGAAGTCGGTCTGGATCTCGAAAGCGCAGCCCTTGAGCACCTTGGTAATGCCAAGCGCATCACCATGGACAAGGACAACACGACCATTGTTGACGGTTCTGGTGACGCAGATGCGATTAAAGGTCGCGTTAGCGAGATCCGTGTGCAGATCGAAAATACCTCCTCTGACTACGACCGCGAGAAGCTCCAGGAGCGCGTGGCCAAATTGGCAGGCGGTGTTGCCGTCATCAAAGTCGGGGCGGCGACCGAGATAGAAATGAAAGAGAAGAAGGCTCGAGTCGAAGACGCCCTGCACGCTACGCGTGCAGCGGTCGAAGAGGGCGTTGTCGCAGGTGGCGGTGTAGCACTGGTTCGCGCTATTAGCCAGGTCACGGGTCTTGAGGGCGACAACGAGGATCAGAACATCGGCATAGCAGCCGCACTGCGCGCGATGGAAGGTCCCTTGCGCCAGATCGTTGATAACGCCGGTGACGAGGCCTCTGTCGTGCTCGACAAAGTCCGCCAGGGTGAGGGTAACTTCGGGTATAACGCCGCCTCTGGCGAGTATGGTGACATGATAGAAATGGGTATTCTCGACCCCGCCAAGGTGACCCGCACCGCGATGCAGGCAGCTGGTTCAGTCGCGGGTCTAATGATTACCACTGAAGTGATGATTGCCGAAGCGCCGAAGGATGATGCACCAGCGCCTGCAATGCCCGATATGGGCGGCATGGGCGGCATGATGTAGGCGCGCTGAGCGAAAGTTAAAAAGAGCCCGGCTTCTGCCGGGCTTTTTTTTGCCTGAATGAGCGTGGTGAAGAGTCGAACTCGTATTGCCGTAGCATGAGTCGGCATCCGTATACGGGGTCATTAAAAACAAGCTGTCTGAAGACCGCCGGTCCAAACACCGCTTGCCCGTGGGCTGATATATAATGCCGTCTTGGCAGGGCCTTTGTGCCGTTATTACAAAAACCGGGAGACGCACGCATGTATTATATTGAGTTTTTCTTTCGCTATTTCCATGTGCTGGCCGGCATCGTCTGGATCGGCATGCTGTACTACTTCAACTTTGTTCAGACCGAGTATTTCAAGGAAGCTGAGGCGAGCGCTAAATCGGATGCCATGGCTAAACTGGCGCCTCGCGCACTGTGGTGGTTCCGCTGGGGCGCCATGCTCACCTTTCTGACAGGTGCATACCTCCTCCACAAGATCGGCGCGTTTGGCATGGCCATGCCCGCGATCTGGGTGGGCGCACTGGCGGGCACCTTTATGTTCCTCAATGTCTGGCTGGTGATTTGGCCGAATCAGCAGATCGTACTGGGTATGAAAGAGGGCGACGGCCCTGCGGCCGCCGCGAGGGCCGGCTTGGCGAGCCGCACCAACACCTTGTTTTCTGGCCCCATGCTGCTGGGCATGTTGGGTTCCAAGCATATCGCTGCAATCTCAACCCAGGTTGGCGGCTCGGTGTCTGACACGGGATTGTTCACGGCTATGGGCATCATCATTGTGCTCGAAATCAACGCACTTTTCGGTGGCATGGGTCCGATGAAGTCTGTGATGGGCGTGGTTCACTGCTCGCTCGCGCTGATGTTGGCGATTCTGGGCATCTTGCTCTACCTCTGATTACGTTGGTTGAGCGCTATCGAAAATTTTAGAAGCGGCCTGCAGGCCGCTTTTTTTATGCGCGGCACAACGGTGACCAGTGCTTATGGGGTTTGATGCGAGCCACTCTTATTCGGCAGGAGCTTCACTGTATTATTTTCCGCACTGTCATAGATTGACCTTATCCATCGGCGAGCCAATAGATTGATTCTCCGTTTACTCATTATTGTCTTGAGCTTGGCAGTCTCGATATGGGGCGCAGCAAGCACCGCGCAGACGCTGGTACTGGTATCAATAGACGGTTTTCGCTGGGATTATCTCGACTGGCCGCAGGCTAAAAATATGCGGTCCATTGCGGCTCAGGGTTCGCGGGTGACAAAGCTGCGCACCGTTTATCCCTCAAGTACTTTTCCCGGGCACCTGTCGATTGCTACCGGGCTCCACCCAACAGAGCATGGTGTAATCGATAATTATTTTTGTCGCAGCGATCGGTCTGACTGTTACAGCATGGGTAAGGGCCGCAAAGACCCCAGCTGGTTGACCGGTATCCCGCTGTGGACCTTGGTCGAGCAGCATGGCGGTCGCGCCTCTACCTTTTTCTGGCCGGAATCCGACGCGCCTTTTGCCAAAAAACTGCCCACTGACTATAGCCCCTACGACGACCGGGTGCCTCACCGTGAGCGCGTGCAGCAGGTCATTGACTGGCTTGCGCTGCCGGCAGACAAGCGCCCCGATCTCGTTACGCTTTACTTTTCTATAGTCGATTCAGTTAGCCATACCTTTGGACCCAAAGCGCCGGCGACACTCTCGGCCATCATTGAGGTGGATCGTCAGATTGCGGTGTTGTGGCAGACTATCAAATCGATCAACACGCAGCGGAACGCCGATATCAACCTGATGCTAGTCTCGGACCATGGTATGTCAGAGGTTGACCCTGACATGTTCATCGACACCAATACGTTGCCGCGGCCAAAAGGCTTTAAGCGCGTGGACGGCAGCACGCGGGTCACGTATTACCAACGTGACCCTGATGCGGATATTGATTGCCTCGTGCGCGCGCTGGATAGGATGAGCGATGCCCGTTGGCGACGGCTGTCCTCTCTCGATCGAGCCGAGCGCCATTTTGAGAATCATCCGGGAGTCGGTGATGTCATTATTGAGACGGCGCCCCCCCGGGTTTTTCGCCGGGGTGGCGGCAAAAACGCAGACCTGCGCGGCATGCACGGCTATCCGGCGACTGTGGAGGATATGGCCGCTTTTCTAGTCGCTGTGGGGCCGAGATTTGAGGTGAGCAAAGTCATTCCCGAAGCGCATCAGCTGGACGTCTATCCCGTGGCCGCAACCCTCCTTGATCTCAGGATGCCTGACAACATCGTGAGTAATGGTGGCTCTCTGCGGGCGATCCTTCGCGAGCCATAGCGATCCTCGGCGAGAATGCTTCCGATGCACCAGAGTGCAGCTGGCAGCGAAGGGAGAATCAGTGCGGCTTACCCCTACCATTTCCCTACCCGGCGCATTCGGCCCTACAGCCGCATCGTCGCGCCCCCGTATTGGTGAGCGGGAATAATCCAACCTGCCGTCGCCAAGTGGGTCTAGAGCGATATAATTCTGGCGACCGGTAACGAGTGACGACGATGTCGCGCGAAGATCTGAACGATATTCCCTCCTTTGCCGCCAATCGGGAAGAGGCGGTGTCTTCTGCGCCGCGTGGTGCGATTCCGGCCCGCGCTGCTCGCGGTGAGGCGGCTATGGGTCTGACAGCGAGGCTGGTACTGGCCGTCGCGCTGGCAGTGGCAGGTATCGCCTGCGGCTGGGCCTGGCAGTTACAGACGTTGTTGGATGCGTCTCAGACCCAGCAAGAGACCACCGAGGCCCGCGTATCCGATCTGGAGGAGCTACTTTCAGATACTGATGAAACAGTCAACAAATCGGCCGCGGCGATGAGTGCCCAGCTTCGCCTGCTCGACACCGAAGTGCGAAAGCTTTGGGATGCTCGCAAGATCAGCAATGCCAAGATCACCAAACTCGAAAAAACGGTGGTGACACAGGAAAAACAGATCACGGGTCTCAACACCGCAACTACAACGCATGCCGGACAACTGACGACGATGCAGTCTGAGTTGGCAGCTCTGACACAGGTGGCGGGCGATCTGGAGAGACTCGCGGCAAGCGCGCAGCGGGCACAAACCGACGTAGAGCGCTTAGCAGATGGGCTTAATAAATCGAACCTTGAGCGCGCAGCATTGCGCAAGCAGGTGGAGAGTAATGCCGGGTGGATCGAGTCGATCAATGCGTTCCGGCGGCAGGTGAATGCCAATATCGCGCAGCTGGAGGCCGATATGGCGGCGCTGAACGCGCCGGGCATGCAATAGAGATAGTTAGCGGGGGCACACCGTCGCAATGACCGTGATCAAACAGCAAGACTTGATCGACAGCGTAGCCGACGCGCTGCAGTTCATTTCTTACTATCACCCTCTCGATTTTGTGCAGGCCATCCACCGTGCTTGGGAAATGGAGCGTAATCCTGCTGCCAAGGATGCGATGGCGCAGATTCTTATTAACTCTCGCATGTGCGCCATGGGGCATCGACCTATCTGTCAAGATACGGGCATTGTCACCGTTTTTATTGAGATCGGTATGTCAGTGCAGTGGGAGGCAGAGATGTCTCTCGAGGACACGATCAACCAGGGTGTCCGCCACGCTTACATCCACCCGGATAACACCCTGCGCGCCTCCATTCTTGAGGACCCCGCGGGACGTCGCCAGAACACCAAAGACAACACTCCGGCGGTGATTCATACCCGCCTGGTCCCTGGCAATACGGTCAGCGTTCACGTCGCAGCGAAGGGCGGGGGCTCTGAAAATAAGTCCAAGCTGGTGATGTTGAATCCGTCGGACAGCATCGTCGACTGGGTGGCCAAGACCCTCCCAACCATGGGAGCGGGTTGGTGTCCCCCTGGCATTCTCGGGATTGGGATCGGCGGTACCGCTGAAAAGGCGATGGTGCTGGCCAAGGAATCCCTCATGGCGCCTGTGGATATTCACGAGCTCCGCGCCCGTGGACCACAAAATCGCATTGAAGAACTGCGTCTTGAGATAATGGATGCGGCGAACCGCACGGGCATAGGCGCGCAGGGCCTAGGTGGGCTGACGACAGTATTAGACGTGAAGATCATGGACTATCCCACTCACGCGGCGTCGCTGCCGGTGGCGATGATCCCCAACTGCGCGGCGACGCGTCACGCGCACTTCACGCTGACCGGTGAGGGACCCGCCCTTCAGACGCCGCCTGATGTGGATCAATGGCCGGATATCAGTTGGGCGCCTGGTGAGTCGGTACGTCGCGTCAACCTTGATACCGTGACCCGCGAGGAAATTCATACCTGGCAACCCGGTGAAATGCTGTTGCTGTCAGGCACTATGCTCACCGGACGGGACGCGGCGCATAAGCGGATGACCCAAATGCTTGAGCAAGGCGAATCGCTGCCGGCCGAATTGGCGGGCAAGTTTATCTATTACGTGGGCCCTGTTGATCCGGTGAGAGACGAAGCGGTGGGCCCGGCGGGGCCCACTACAGCTACCCGAATGGACAAATTCACCGACTGCATTCTGCAGGAAACAGGTCTCGCCGGCATGATTGGCAAAGCGGAACGCGGCCCAGTGGCGGTACAGGCCATAAAAAAACATGGTGCGGTCTATCTTATGGCGGTGGGCGGTGCTGCGTATCTGGTCTCTCAGGCGGTGACGAAAGCCGAGGTGGTAGCTTTTGAAGACCTGGGTATGGAAGCCATTTACGCCTTCACGGTGCACGATATGCCGGTGAGCGTCGCGGTCGACAGCCAGGGTGAATCGGTGCACGTGACGGGGCCGCAGATCTGGAAGGCACAGATCGAAGAGCGGGCGCTTGAGCTCACCTGAGACCTTTTACTGGCACGACTACGAAACCTCGGGGGCTGACGTCACTTTGGACCGACCTTGGCAGTTTGCCGGGGTTCGCACCAACGCTGATTTAGAGATCATTGGCGAGCCGCTGACTCTTTACGCGCGTCCCACCCCCGACCGACTGCCGCATCCCGCCGCGATCCGGATCACGGGGATCACGCCGCAGCTGGCGGCGGAGCGGGGATTGCCCGAGGCGGCCTTCATCGCCCGTATCCACCACGAGCTCGCTCATCCGAAAACCTGCGGCATTGGCTATAACTCGATTCGCTTTGATGATGAAATCACTCGCTTTGCCCTATGGCGGAGCCTGCGTGACCCCTACGGTCGGGAGTGGCAAAACGGTAATAGCCGTTGGGATCTGCTGGACGTCACCCGAGCCTTCAGAGCGCTGCGCCCTGCGGGGATCGAGTGGCCGTTGAGAGAGAACGGCTTCACCAGCTTCAGACTAGAAGATCTCACTGCAGCCAACGGGATTGAGCACGGTGCTGCGCACGATGCGATGGCCGACGTGGTGGCCACCATCGAGATCGCCAAGTTGTTGAAGCGCTGCGACGAGGGCTTGTTTGACACCCTGCACCGGCATCGCACCAAGCGCGCGGTAAGTGGCCTGGTGAATCTGGACGAGCTGACGCCGCTGGTTCATGTATCGGGTATTTTCGGCGGTGCGAGGCACAATTTGGCATTAGTCGTCCCGGTCGCCTGGCATCCCACGAACAACAGTGAATTAATCTGCGTCGATCTGGGTAAAGCACCGGACTTTGTCGAACAGCCCGCCGAGACCGTGCGCCAGCATCTCTTCACTCGACAGGCAGAACTACCCGAGGGTGTTGAAAAACCGCCGATTAAAACTATTCGTCTAAACCGCGCGCCAGTGCTTTTGCCCACCCACTGGGTTGCGGGTGAGGTGGCGGAGTCGCTAGGGTTAGATGGCGACCTGCATCGACGACACTTATCCCTGATGAGGGAAACGCGCTTCAACGACCCCGCTGCCTTTGTCTCTCGTTTTCAGAATCTGTGGCAGGAGCAGAGTTTCCCGGAGCGGTCTGATCCCGATCAGCTACTTTATGACGGCCTTGTGACTGACGGAGACCGCAGTCTTTGTGATCAGGCCATTGCCGAAGACCCCGCGGCACTGACCAGCCAGAGTTTTCCGTTTGTCGATCAGCGCCTGCCGGAGATGCTGTTCCGTTATCGGGCCCGCAACTTTCCCGATACGTTGAACGATGCGGAAACCGCAAAGTGGCGCGAGCACTGTCAGCTTCAGTGGCAAGAGGGGGCCTTCCCTTTGGCGCAGTTTGATGCAGAACTTGCCCAGGAGCGCGCGCGTCCAGAGGTGACGGAAACCACCTTGACAGCACTGAATCAGCTGGAAGAGTGGGTCAGAGCGCTGTCAGTGGAGGGATGATCGGCGCTACAATAGCCGGGTAGTAGTGGAGTGCAGTGCATGCAATTCGCCGGCAGCCATATTCTGAGCGTCAGTCAATTTGAGCGGGCTGATGTTGAGCGATTGTTCACCGTTGCCGACGCTGCGCGACCCTATGCGCATCGTGAGCGCATCACCCGCGTACTCGATGGCGCTATCCTTGGCTCCATGTTTTTTGAGCCTTCCACCCGGACCCGAATCAGTTTTGGTAGCGCCTTTAACCTGCTCGGCGGGGAGGTGCGCGAAACAACCGGTTTTGAGCACTCTGCAATTGCCAAGGGTGAGTCGCTGTATGACACCGCCCGCGTACTGAGCGGTTACTCCGACATCATCGTCATGCGGCATCCCGAGGACGGTTCGGTCTCGGAGTTCGCGTCCGCGAGTCGCGTGCCGGTGGTTAATGGTGGTGATGGGGCTAATGAGCACCCCAGTCAGGCGTTATTGGATCTCTACACGATTCGCTCGGAGCTGGCGGGCAGACAGCGCGCGCTCGATGGTCTGCGCATCGCTATGGTGGGGGATCTGCGGTTTGGCAGAACTGTGCACTCGCTGTCAAAACTCCTGTCGCTGTTTGAGGGTTTGCGCATCAGTCTGGTCTCGCCGGAGGCGCTCAGCATGCCGGAGTCGGTGGTGGAGACGCTGCGCGCGGCCGGGCACGAAGTGCTGGAAACCGATGTGCTGGAGACCGGGATTGCTGATGTCGATATCGTGTATAGCACCCGGATTCAGGAAGAGCGCTTTTCCAGCCCAGAAGAAGCTGATCTGTACAGAGGGCGATTCCGGCTTAACCAGAGCGTCTACACGGCCAACTGTGAGCCCAACACAGTGATCATGCATCCCTTACCCAGAGATTCCCGTGAAGGTGCTAGAGAGCTCGATATCGACCTCAACGATAATCCCAATCTGGCTATCTTCCGCCAGAGTGACAACGGCGTACTGGTGCGTATGGCGCTGTTTGCGTTGATTCTGGATGTGGCCGATCAGGTGGATCAGCATTCGGCGCCTGTGAACTGGTACACGGAGCGTCGGTTTTGACCGTATTCCGACTGCGCTATGGCGCAGAGGATGTGGACCTTCAGCAACGCGAGCAAAGCTTCAGCGGCTATTTTTCATTGGAGACGCTGGCACTCCGAAATCGGCTGTTTGAGGGCGGTTGGTCTGCGCCCATTCGCCGAGAGCTGTTTCAGCGCGGTGACGCCGTCGGGGTGCTGCCGTGGGATCCCGTCACGGATAAACTGGTGGCGATTGAACAGTTTCGTGTGGGCGCACTGCGCGATGGTCACAGCCCGTGGATGCTGGAGCTCGTTGCGGGCATCGTTGAGGCGGGCGAGTCGGACAGTGATGTCGTCCATCGGGAGGCAGAGGAGGAAGCGGGATGCCGTTTGGGACGCCTGGAGTCCATCGCCACCTTTTACCCCAGCGCAGGCGCGTGCTCCGAGCAGATACGGCTGTTTGTTGGCGAAGTGAGCCAGTCCCAGCCGTGCAGCGTTAAGGGTCTAGAGAGTGAGCACGAGGATATTTTAGTGCATCAACTCCCTCGCGATCAGGTTATGCAGATGCTAGATCGCGATGAGATCAACAATGGCCACACGCTTATCGAGTTGCAGTGGCTGGCGCGCCATGCAGATCGGCTGGACGCTCGGTGGCGCTCGGACGGCGGCTGATCAGCACGTGAGCGGGATTCAAGCATGACGATTGCGGGTAGCGCCGAGGAACCTACGCTGGTTAAATCCTCTACGGTGGTGGGTTCCGCCACCATGCTCTCCCGCGTGTTGGGTTTGCTGCGCGACGTGGTGTTCGCCAATCTGATCGGTGCTAACGGCAACGCCGACGCGTTCTTTGTCGCTTTTAAGATTCCTAATTTCTTGCGGCGGCTATTCGCAGAGGGTGCGTTCGCGCAGGCTTTTGTGCCCGTACTGGCCGACACGCGTGAGCACGGCGGTCAGGCTGCGGTAAGGGCGCTGGTGGACAGGGTTGCCGGGGTGCTAGGGGGTATCCTGCTACTGCTGACCCTCATTACAGTAATGGCATCGCCGATGGTGGCGACGATTTTTGCTCCAGGCTTTCTCCGCGATCCTGCCAAGCTGGCGCTGACAGGGGATCTGATCAAGCTGACCTTTCCCTACCTGTTGCTGATTTCCTTGACGGGTTTTGCCGGCGCCGTACTCAACAGCTACCAGCGATTTGCCGTACCTGCACTCACCCCCATATTGCTGAATCTGAGCCTTATTACTGCCGCACTTTGGTTCGCCCCCGGTTTTGATGAGCCGGTAGTGGCGCTGGCCCTTGGCGTGTTGATTGCGGGTTTTGCGCAGCTCTTGTTTCAGGTGCCGGCGTTGGCGGGCATTGGTCTGGTGCCCAGGCCGCGCTGGGCACCCCGGCACGAGGGCGTCAGGCGGATCATGGTGCTAATGGTGCCGGCCTTGTTCGGTGTCTCGGTCAGCCAGATTAACTTACTGCTCGACACCGTTTTGGCATCACTGCTGCCTTCGGGAAGCGTTTCGTGGTTGTACTACTCGGACCGGCTCACAGAACTCCCTCTAGGCGTATTTGCAATCGCTATTGCCACGGTGATTCTGCCCACCTTGTCGGATCAGCGTTCCCGCGCTGACGACCCCGCCTTCGCCAGTACGCTCAGCTGGGCGCTTCGCAGCGTAATGTTGATCGCCATTCCGGCAACATTGGCACTCGCCGTCTTGGCAGAACCTCTTTTGGCAACCCTGTTTCAGTATGGCGCCTTCAGTGGTGATGATCGCACCATGGCGGCGGCCAGTTTGCGTGCCTATACGCTGGGTTTGGGCGCCTTTATGTTGGTCAAGGTGCTGGCCCCTGGCTTCTATGCACGAGAGGACATGCGCACGCCGGTGCGCATTGGCATCATCGCCATGGTGGCTAACATGGTACTCAACTTCGCCTTTGTTTTTCCTTTGATGTGGTGGCTCAACCTTGGCCATGTGGGGCTGGCGCTGGCGACTAGCTTATCAGCGTGGCTCAACGCGTTGTTGCTCTTCAGAGGCTTGCGACGCGACGCGGTGTTACCTCAGAGTAGCTTGTCGATGAAATGGTTGGTGCAGGTGGGCGCAGCGACTGTCGCGATGGTTTCGGTGCTGCTTTGGCTTATGCCTGATCACGCAATTTGGGCGGAGTGGTTGTGGTGGCAGCGGGCACTCGAACTAGGCATCCTGTGCAGTGCCGGTCTCGGTGTCTTTGGGTTGAGCTTGCTCTGTTGCGGCGTTCGTCCGGCTGATCTGCGACGCTGAAAAGCGGTTATATCCCCATGAAGTCGCCGCTTGGCACCTGCTGATCTACACTGAGTGCGGCGGTATACTGCGGTTTTCTCTATGACAGGGTGACAAACGGGGATGGAGCTCATCCGCGGCCGGCATAATTTGTGTTCCCGTCACCGCGGCTGTGCGGTGACGATTGGCGCCTTTGACGGTATTCATCTTGGCCATCGGGCGGTGCTCTCGCATCTCAAGCACGAGGCGGATGCACGGGGTATCCCAACCGCGGTTGTCACCTTTGAGCCATTACCGCGGGAGTATCTGCGCCCACTAGAAGCCCCGCCCCGGATCACCACACTGCGGGACAAATGGCCGCTACTTGAGGCCTGTCATGTCGACCATGTGCTTTGCCTGCCCTTTAACGAGTGCTTGCGCCAGCTCAGCGCCCGGGAGTTTGTCGAACAGATATTTGTCGAGGGGCTTGGTGTGCAGTATCTGGCCTTTGGTGACGACTTTCGCTTCGGTAATCGCCGCGAGGGTGATCTGGATTATGTCCGCGCGCTGGCCGAAGAATTTGGCTATGCTGTTGCCCCCACGGCGACTTTGGAACAGTCCGGAGAGCGGGTTAGCAGCACGCGCATTCGGGCTGCGTTAGCCGACGCAGATTTTGATAGCGCGGAGCGCCTCCTCGGCCGGCCTTTTGTAATGACCGGGCGTGTTCAGCACGGGCAGAAATTGGGTCGGCAGCTGGATGCACCGACCGCCAATATTGCGCTGCACCGTATCCGATCGCCGCTGCACGGCGTGTATGCGGTGAACGTATCGGGTGGTGGGCTTAGTGATGCCCCGGGGGTCGCTAATGTGGGGGTAAAGCCCACTTTTGGCGAGAGCCTGGAGGCGACACTGGAGGTGCACGTCTTGGAGGGCGCACCCGATTTATACGGGGAGCGGCTGACGGTGCGGTTTAGATACAAGCTGCGCGACGAACAGAAATTTCCGTCTCTTGATGCCTTGAAGGAAGGAATCGCGACGGACAAGGCCAATGCCCGGGCATGGCTAGCGGACCACGGATGACGTATGAGTGACTACAAAGCCACGCTGAATCTCCCCCAGACGGATTTCCCGATGAAGGCGAATCTGGCGCAGCGCGAACCGGAGCGTCTCAAGGCGTGGGCTGAGATGGATCTGTATGGCCAGATGCGCGAGGAAGCAAAGGGAAAGCCAACGTTTGTCCTACACGACGGCCCCCCTTACGCCAACGGTGAGCTTCACGTTGGGCATGCCATCAACAAGATATTGAAAGACATCATCATCAAGTCCAAGACTCTGTCTGGTTTTGATGCGCCCTATGTCCCCGGTTGGGACTGCCACGGCCTGCCTATTGAGCTCAATGTGGAAAGGAAAGTAGGCAAGCCGGGACACAAGGTGACGGCAGCCGAGTTCCGACAGAAGTGCCGCGACTACGCGAGCAAGCAGGTTGAAGCCCAAAAGGCGGATTTTGTGAGGATGGGCGTGTTCGGAGACTGGGCGCACCCTTACCTGACCATGGATTTTAAGTTTGAGGCGAACATTGTCCGCACGCTGGCCAAAATTATTGATCGCGGGCACTTGCACCGCGGCTTCAAGCCCGTGCACTGGTGCCTGGACTGTGGTTCAGCGTTGGCAGAGGCGGAGGTGGAGTACGCCGACAAGCAATCCTCTGCGGTCGATGTTGCCTTCCCCTTTGTTGAGCGCGGAGAGGCCGCTTCACGGCTGGGGTGTGACGATGGCGAACCGATCGATCTCGCCATCTGGACCACCACTCCCTGGACCTTGCCTGCCAACCGTGCGGTGGCACTGTCAGTTGACCTAGAATATGTGCTGCTTGATCTCGGTGGCCGTCGGGTCCTAGTTGCCGAAGCGCTGGCGGAAGAATGTGCCCAGCGCTTTGGTGCGGCAAGTTACGAGATTATTGGGCGCGCCAAGGGTAAGGCGCTGGAGGGGCTGTTAGTGATGCCGCCTTTTGGCGAGGCGGCGGTGCCTATTGTGCTCGGCGAGCATGTGACCACAGAGGCAGGCACCGGTTGTGTGCATACCGCGCCAGCTCACGGTCTGGAAGATTTTGACATGGGTCAGCGTTACGGGCTCGAGGTGTACAACCCCGTTGGCGGCAACGGCGTTTACCATCCCGACACCCCGGTATTTGCCGGCCAGCATATTTTTAAGGCCAACGACGACATTGTGGCGGCGCTCGATGAACGCAAGGTGTTGTTGTGTAACGCACCTTTCCAGCACAGCTACCCGCACTGTTGGCGCCACAAGACACCGATTATTTTTCGCGCCACCCCGCAATGGTTCGTCAGCATGACGGGCAACGGCTTGCTCTCTGCCGCAAAAAGCGCGGTGGAGGATGTGCAGTGGATACCCGACTGGGGCCGGGCGCGGATCGATAGCATGCTGGCGGAGCGGCCCGACTGGTGTATTTCCCGCCAGCGGACCTGGGGCGTCCCCATTGCCCTGTTTGTTCATAACACGACTGGCGAGATTCATCCTGACACGCAATCTCTGATGGAGCAGGTGGCGGTGCGGATGGAGAGCCGGGGTATCGACGCCTGGTTTGATCTGGACCCTGCAGAGCTGCTGGGTGACGACGCAACGCACTATAAAAAAGTGACTGACACGCTGGATGTCTGGTTCGATTCCGGGGTCACGCACGAGTGCGTGTTGCGGGAGCGTGAAGGCCTGAGTTGGCCCGCCGATTTGTACCTGGAGGGCTCTGATCAGCACCGCGGCTGGTTCCAGTCCTCACTGCTGACTGGCATTGGCGCCCATAACACGGCGCCTTATCGTCAGGTGTTGACCCACGGTTTCACGGTTGATGGTGACGGTCGCAAGATGTCGAAATCGTTGGGCAATATCATTCCAGCGGGCAAGGCGATGCAGGATCTAGGCGCAGATGTATTGAGACTGTATGTGTCCGCCGCGGATTACCGCAATGAAATCTCGGCGTCTGACGAAATCTTCAAGCGCACCGCCGATGCTTACCGACGTATTCGCAATACGGCCCGCTTTTTGCTCTCCAATCTCGCCGGTTTCGACCCGGTGACCGATTGCTTGCCGGTAGAGCAGTTACTGCCGCTGGATCGCTGGATTATGGGGCAAGCGCAAGGCCTGCAGGCCGACTTACGGACGGCCTACGATGACTATCAGTTTCACCTCGTGTACCACCGGATACATAATTTTTGCAGTGGTGAATTGGGCGGCTTCTATCTCGATATCATCAAAGATCGACAGTACACCACGGGTACCGATTCGTTACCGCGTCGTTCGGCGCAGACCAGTCTCTTTCATCTCTCTGAAGCGCTGTGTCGCTGGATCGCCCCGATTCTCAGCTTCACGGCGGATGAGCTATGGGAGAACCTGCCCGGGCCCAGACCCGTTTCGGTCTTTCTTGCTGAGTGGTATGACGTGCTGTCAGATGCTCCGTCGGACGATGAGATGGAGAGGGCTTTTTGGTCGGATATGATGGCAGTGCGGCAACAGGTGAACAAAACATTAGAGCTCGCCCGAGAGCAGGGCGCGCTCCGTGGCTCACTCGATGCTGATGTCGCGCTCTATGCCGAGCCCGAATTGGCGGGACGGTTGCGCAGTCTGGGAGAGGAGCTGCGCTTTGTATTGATTACGTCTGAGGCGACCGTGGCGAGCTTGGACGAGGCGCCCGCTGAGGCCTACGAGGCAGAGGGTATGGCGCTGCGAATTGTTGCGGTGCCTTCAACGAGTGAGAAGTGCGAGCGCTGTTGGCACCGTCGACCGGACGTGGGGGAGCACACTGCTCACCCGACCTTGTGCGGGCGCTGCGTCACCAATATCGAAGGTCCAGGCGAGGTGCGACACTTTGCCTGATGGGGGCTGGTTGGCGGCGATTGGCCGTCGCCCTTGGCTGGGTCTTGTGACGGCGGTCATCGTTGTTGCTCTTGATCAATGGACCAAGCAGATCGCCGTCAGCGAACTCGAGTACCGCATTCCAATCATGGTCACAACCTGGTTTGACTGGATGTTGACCTACAACACTGGCGCCGCCTTCAGTTTTTTGGCTGACGCCGGGGGGTGGCAGCGTTGGTTTTTGACCAGCATTGCGGTCGCCGTTAGCGTCTTTATTGTGGTGTGGCTGTTTCGGCTCAACCCTGCCGATCGCGGTTTGGTTTTGCCCCTAGGGCTGATTCTGGGTGGCGGCATGGGCAACCTGATCGATCGTGTGCTCCTGGGGCACGTGGTGGACTTTATGTCGCTGCACTACGAGCACCATTACTGGCCCGCGTTTAATCTCGCGGACTCGGCAATCACGCTTGGTGCTGGCTGGTGGCTTATCGATGCGTTTTGGGGCCGCACTTCCCCCTCGAAAGAAGCCCCCGTATCCTAATACCATGAATCTTGAGATTGAATCCAACACCCGTGTGACCCTCAATTTCTCCCTCGCGTTGGAGACCGGTGAGGAAGTCGATTCCAACTTTGGCGGTGATCCCGTCAGCTTCGTGATGGGTGACGGATCACTGTTGCCCGGCTTCGAGAGACGCTTGTTGGGTATGCGTCCCGGCGATGAGGCGGAGTTTCGGATCCCGCCAGATGAGGGGTTTGGTGATCCACAGGATGATAATATCCAGTCCATTCCCCGCGCGGATTTTGACGCCGAAGCGTCACTTGAACCCGGGATGCTGTTTACCTTTGCCGATGCGGCGGGTGGCGAAGTGCCGGGCATGATTGCCGAGGTGAGCGACGACACGGTCACCGTGGATTTCAATCATCCCCTTTCAGGGCGTACTATTCACTTCAGGGTGCGCATTGCGCACGTGGAACCAGCGGAATTGCACTGATGGACATCGTACTCGCCAACCCCAGAGGGTTTTGTGCCGGTGTAGACCGGGCGATCGACATAGTGAATCGCGCCCTCGAAGTCTTCGGCGGCCCGGTTTATGTGCGCCACGAGGTGGTGCACAACCGTCACGTCGTTGACGAACTTCGCACCCGCGGAGCGGTCTTCGTCGATGAACTGGAGGAGGTGCCCGATGATGCCGTCGTGATCTTCAGCGCCCATGGGGTGTCACGGGCGGTGCAGGAAGAAGCGGAGGGCCGGGGCCTTCAGGTGTTTGATGCGACTTGCCCGCTGGTGACCAAGGTCCATTTTGAAGTCGCCGCGTTCAGTGCGGCAGGCAGGGAGTGCGTGCTGATCGGCCACGCCGGCCATCCCGAGGTGGAGGGCACCATGGGTCGCTATGACACCTCGCAAGGTGGCGCGATTTACCTCGTAGAAGACGAAGAGCAGGCAACCGCGTTAGACGTTCGTGACCCCGCCTCACTGGCGTTTGTCACGCAAACAACGTTGTCAGTCGATGACACAGCGAAGGTAATCGACGCGTTGCGCTCTAAATTTCCCAAGATTCAGGGGCCCCGCAAGGATGACATCTGCTACGCGACGCAAAATCGCCAAGATGCAGTCAAATCCCTCGCCGACGAGGTCGATTTGGTGCTGGTGGTGGGCTCTACCAATAGCTCAAACTCCAATCGCTTGCGTGAATTGGCCGAGCGGTGTGGTGCCAGCGCTTATCTGATCGACGACGCCAGCATGATTGAGTCCCGGTGGCTATCGGGTAAAAAGCGTATTGGGGTGACTGCGGGTGCCTCGGCGCCGGAGCTTCTGGTGCAGGAAGTCATTGATACGCTTCGTGAGCGCGGTGGACTGGCGGTTCGGGATCTCGACGGTCGAGAAGAGAACATTACTTTCTCTCTCCCCAAAGGGCTGCGTATTCCTACTGTGGCGGTAGAGGACTGATCTCACAGACGCTACCTCGTCTCCTGACTTGATCTAGCCCTCGGCAACAACTGGTCCGTGGTTACCAATCGATTGGGTTGGCCTCGTCTAGTGCGGGATTGAGGTGTGTGTCGGTCTGGTGTTTCGCCCTAATTCTTCGCCCCCAGTTTCTGTCAGGCGAGGCTAACAACACCACCCGACTGGAGGGAAATACGGTACCCTTCGGTCCCCGGTTTTAGCCTGTCCGGTATGAGAAAGGATCCCGTGATGAATGTCTGCATGGCGCAGATCAATACGCTTGTTGGCGATATTGCCGGCAACACCCGGCGTGTTCTAGAAGTAAGTGCAGCCCAGAAGGCGACAGGCGCGCACGTGGTGGTATTTCCCGAGCTGACGCTGACCGGCTACCCACCCGAGGATCTTTTGCTGCGCGGCGATCTGCTGGATCGTACAGAGGCTGCGCTGGAGATGCTGTATGCTGCGCTGCCGGCCGATTTGATAATCGTAGTGGGCTATCCTCGCGGGCGTGATGGTGCGCTGTTCAATAGTGCGGGTGTGATCTCGGCCGGGAAACTGCTGGCTCAATACGACAAGCAGTGCCTGCCAAATTATGAGGTTTTCGACGAAAAACGCTACTTTGCTGCCGGGACTGAACCTTGCGTGATCGATATCGATGGCCTCTCGGTTGGTCTAACCATTTGCGAGGACATTTGGCATCCAGAGCCCGCCGCAGAAGCCAAAGCCGCCGGCGCCGAGATGTTGATCAACATCAATGCCTCGCCCTTTCACCGTGGCAAGTCTTCAGAGCGGCTAGAGCGGGTGAAATCCTGTGCTGTGGCGAATCAGCTCCCAATTATTTATGTCAATCAGGTGGGCGGGCAGGACGAGCTGGTATTTGATGGCGGGTCCTTCGCGATCGACGCACAGGGCGCGCTCAGCGTCCGTGCGCAAACCTTTATTGAGGCCTTCCCTATTGTAACGGTTGACCGCTCAACAGAACCGCGGTTGGTCCTTGGTGACACAGTGGCAGAGCGGGAAGATCTCGACGCGGTATGGCAGGCCCTGGTGCTGGGTATGCGCGATTATGTAGATAAAAATGGTTTTCCCGGGGTGGTATTAGGGCTCTCTGGTGGTATCGACTCTGCCGTCACGCTGGCGGTCGCCGTGGATGCATTGGGCCGCGAGCGGGTTGAAGCGATCATGATGCCGTTTCGTTATACCGCGAGCATGAGCGTAGAGGACGCAGAGGCAGAAGCTAAGGCTCTTGGCGTGCGCTTCAGCAATCTGTCGATTGAGCCGCTGTATGAGGCCTTCATGACGGTGCTGGCAGACGAGTTTTGCGGTTTGCCCGCCAATATCACCGAGGAAAACCTTCAGGCACGTTGTCGCGGTGTGCTGCTGATGTCGATCTCCAACAAAAAAAATCTATTGGTGTTGACCACGGGCAACAAGAGTGAGCTGGCGGTAGGTTACTCCACACTTTACGGAGACATGGCCGGTGGCTTCGATGTGCTCAAGGACTGCCCCAAGATGCTGGTCTATGCGTTGGCGAGGCATCGCAACACGCTGGGCGAGTGTATCCCCGAGCGGGTGATTACTCGCCCTCCCTCCGCGGAGCTGGCCCCAGATCAGAAGGACGAGGACAGTTTGCCGCCATACGAAATACTCGATCAGATCATTGAACTATACGTCGAGCAGGACGCCTCGCGTCAGGCCATGGTAGATGCAGGATTCTCGCAGGAGGATGTCGAGCGTGTTGTGAGACTGGTGGATCTCAATGAGTACAAGCGCCGGCAGGCGCCCGTGGGTGTCAGGATCTCACGGCGTGCGTTTGGTCGTGATCGCCGTTACCCCATCACTTGGGCTTGGCGCTCGACCAGTTAAGTTCTTCAGACCGCGCCTCAGGATTTGGGGCGGTAGTTAAACTGGGGTGGTTCGGGGGGGTCAAATAAACCCAGAGTGGCCTGGTTGATCCAGGAGCGTTTCAGTCCGTCCAGGTTGTAGACACTGTCGAAAGTGCAACCCGAGGCTAGATTGGGGTGGTCTGGGTAGTTCTCACAAAGGACGTCGATGGAGTCCTCCGCCAGATCGTTCAGACCAAGCAAGAGATAGGCTTGGGCCATGATGGCAAGTCCGTCGGCTACGCTGGGCGTTTGCTGCATGTGCTCGACCACATATTTGCCGCGATTCAGTGCCGCCATATAAGCGCCGCGGCGAAAATAATAGTTGGCCACGTGGATTTCGTGACGGGCGAGCATGTTGCGCATATGCACCATACGCTGGCGCGCATCTGGTGCATACGCGCTGTCTGGATAGCGCGCCAGTAACTGAGAGAACTCTGCGAAGGCAATCTGGATATGGCTGACATCACGTTTGGTGTCATCGGACGGGATAAAGCGTGAGAAGAATCCAGGTTCCATATCGTAAGCTGCAAGTCCCTTCATATAGAAAGCATAGTCGACGCTCGGGTGTCGGGGGTGAAGCCGAATAAAGCGATTTGCGGCTTCGGTGGCGGCCTCGAACTCATAGGCGCCATAGTGAGCATACACAAGCTCCAGTTGCGCTTGCTCGGCGTAGCGACCAAACGGGTAACGGCTCTCGAGCATTTGCAGGCTGCGCACCGCGAGGCTGAAGTTCTCATTTTTGAGGTGGCGCTGCGCTTCCCGGTAGAGCTGCTGCTCTCCGGAGTCGGCAATCAAATCGTCGTCATCGCCGCCAAACCATGAGCAGCCCGAGGACACAAGCAATAGGCTGAGCAATAAGCAGCGAGTTAACAATGTGCGGAAGGCCAAGAGCAGTCGTCCACCGTGGTACATTCTGACTTGGTAGTTTAAACCCAACTGTGCGGGAGTCACAGCGCTTGGAAGATGAAGTTTTAGCGGCCGACCAGCCTTTATCTGCCCGGGTCCCGGCGGATTTGCATGGCCAGCGCTTGGATGCGGCGGCGGCGGCGCTGTTTACTGATTTTTCACGCAGTCGGCTGGCCGAATGGATCAAGGCAGGGCGTCTGCAGCGGAACCAAAGCACCGCCAAGCCGCGCGACAAGGTCGCCGTGGACGATCAACTGCTGCTGACGCCAAAGGCCGAGGACCGTGTTGAGTGGGCCCCCGAAGCCCTCCCGCTAGACATCCTGCATGAGGATAAGCATGTGATCGTACTGAACAAGCCCGCGGGGCTAGTAGTGCATCCGGCTGCAGGACATCACAGCGGCACCCTTGTTAACGGGCTGCTGGCACATGCACCGGAAATGGCGGCTCTGCCCCGGGGCGGCATTGTGCATCGCCTCGATAAGGGAACCTCCGGAATCATGCTCGCGGCGCGATCACCGTTGGCGCATAAGTCGCTGGTGACACAGTTGGCGAACCGATCGGTCAGTCGTCTCTACAGCGCGGTCTGTCGCGGTACTTTTTCTGGCGGCGGCACGATCGATGAGCCTATTGGGCGCCATCCGACTTCCCGCACCAAGATGGCGGTTGTCCCCGATGGTAAGCCTGCTGTGACGCACTATAGGATAGCGCAGCGATTTGAGGCGCACACGTCCCTTGATATCAGTCTGGAATCGGGTCGCACCCATCAGATCAGAGTGCATCTGGCGGCGCGTAAGCATCCGTTGGTGGGCGACCCCGTCTATGGTGGGCGCGCGACACGCCCTGCTGGCGCGAGCGAGCGATTGCAGTCCCAGCTGGCCACCTTTTCCCGGCAGGCTTTGCATGCTCGGGAACTGACTTTCCTTCACCCTGAATCGTTCGAGTCGATGCATTTTTCGGCTCCCATCCCTGCGGATCTGACGGAGCTCATACAGTGCCTGTCGGAGGAGGACCCGGCGTAGTGTCGTCGCTCCCACTCTGGGCGCCCGACACGGCGCTCGCCGGTGTTGAGATCCGGGTCAGCACCCGCGAGGGAGGCGTCAGCCAATTTCCCTATGACAGCTTGAATCTGGCTGACAACGTTGGCGATCAAGCCGAATTTGTCACAGAGAATCGCCGCCGGCTGGCCGAGGCGCTGCCAGGCGATGCCGTCTGTTGGCTAAATCAAATCCACGGCGTCGAGGCGGTGGAGGGAAAGATGGGTATAGTGCCCGAAGCAGATGCACACTGGACTGAGGCACGCAACCTACCGCTGGCTGTTTTGACGGCGGACTGTTTACCGGTAGTGCTCATGGCAAGGGATGCGAGTTGTGTGGGTATTGCCCACGCCGGGTGGCGGGGTCTGGCCGCGGGGGTGTTGGAGTCGCTGCTCTCCGCGATGCCCGCCGAGCCAGCCTCGATGACCGCCTGGCTGGGCCCGGCAATCAGTGCAGCGGCCTATGAGGTAGGCCCCGAGGTGAAAATGACCTTTGAGCAACACTCCGGTGAAGAGAGCGGTGACTGCTTTCAAGCGTCTCACAGCCAAGGGTACTGGATGGCAAATTTGCCGGTACTGGCGCGGCGCAGGCTCAGCCGGGCTGGAGTGCCTGCAATCACTGGCGGGGGTCGATGCACTCATGGCGAGCCGGAGCAATTTTTTTCCCATCGCAGGGACGGCCCCACCACCGGACGCATGGCGACGCTAGTTTGGCTAAGCTAAACCTCGTGAGCCTCGCTAATTCCACACTTGAAAAAGGGGTTTAGGCCCCCACATCTCTCTTGTACAAAGCTGAACCGCATAGCGGTAACACGGAGAGAGCGATGCGCATGGACAAGCTGACACATTCGTTACAAGCGGCTCTAGGTGAGGCACAGTCCCTCGCGATTGGCCGGGATCACCCTTTTATCGAGCCACTTCATCTATTGAAAGCGATGTTGGATTCTGCTGGATCTGCCTCGCGTGCGCTGCTGATGTCGGCGGGTGCCGCGGTGGAGTCCCTGCATTCCTCGGTGGATAACGCGCTGCGCGCAATGGCGACGGTTTCGGGTAGTGAGGACGTTCATGTCAGTCAGGAAACCCAGCGGCTACTGAATCGAGCAGACAAGTTGTCCCAAAAAGCCGGCGACACGTATCTGTCGACCGATGCCGTGTTGCTGGCAATGTTGGAGTCAAAGTCAGCGGCATCTCTATTGAGGGAGGCTGGCGTCACGGCTCAGAGTCTTGGACGGGCGATTGAATCAGCCCGCGGTGGAGAGACGGTGCAGACGGCTGAATCAGAAGAGACGCGCCAGGCACTTGAGAAATACACGGTTGATTTGACCGAACGCGCCGCAGCCGGTGAGCTGGATCCCGTGATTGGTCGGGATGATGAGATCCGCCGAACGATTCAGGTGCTGCAGCGGAGAACCAAAAACAATCCCGTGCTTATCGGTGAACCCGGTGTCGGCAAGACGGCGATCGTTGAGGGGTTGGCCCAGCGCGTGGTCAATGGTGAAGTGCCGGAGGGCCTCAAAGACAAGCGAATTTTGGCGTTGGATCTGGGAGCGCTGCTGGCCGGTGCCAAATTCCGCGGCGATTTTGAGGAGCGGCTTAAGGCCGTGCTGAAGGCGGTGTCAAAAGAAGAGGGGCGCATCATTCTGTTCGTGGATGAGCTGCATACCATGGTGAGCGCGGGCAAGGCTGAAGGCTCAATGGACGCAGGCAATATGCTCAAACCCGCCCTGGCTCGCGGTGAGCTGCATTGTGTCGGCGCCACCACTTTGAACGAGTATCGCCAATATGTAGAAAAAGATGCCGCGCTGGAGCGACGCTTTCAGAAGGTGCTGGTGGATGAGCCTAGCGAGGAGGACACCATCGCTATTCTGCGAGGACTCAAAGAGCGCTACGAGGTGCATCACAGCGTCGATATTACTGACAGCGCCATCATTGCTGCGGCAAAACTCAGCCAGCGCTACATCACGGACCGGCAACTACCTGATAAAGCCATCGATTTGATCGATGAGGCGGGGAGTTGGATCAGAATGGAAATTGACTCCAAGCCCGAGGTCATGGATCGGCTTGAGCGTCGCCTTATACAGCTGAAGATCGAGCGCGAAGCGGTGAAAAAAGAAGAATCCGCTGCGGCAGAAAAAGAGATGGCCCAGCTCGACGAGCAGATCGCGGTGATCGAGCACGAGTACGCGGACCTCGAGGAGGTCTGGCTGGCCGAGAAAGCGGCGGTACAGAGCTCGACTCAGATTAAAAGTGACATCGAGCAAGCCAAGCTGGATTTAGAGGTGGCGCGGCGGGCGGGTGATCTGACCAGGATGTCGGAAATACAGCATGGCTTATTGCCGGACCTTGAGCGGCGATTGCAGGCCGCCTCGGCAGAGGATGTGCCCGAACCCACGTTGTTGCGCTCGCGTGTGACCGAAGAAGAGGTTGCCGAGGTGGTCTCGCGGTGGACGGGTATACCGATCGCCAAGATGTTGGAGGGCGACCGAGAAAAGTTATTGCGCATGGAAGAGACGCTGCATCAACGTGTTGTGGGTCAGGATGAAGCAGTTGTAGCAGTCTCCAACGCGGTGCGACGCGCGCGCGCCGGGCTTGCCGATCCGCAGCGACCCAATGGTTCATTCTTGTTTCTGGGGCCCACTGGTGTCGGCAAAACCGAGCTCAGTAAGGCGTTGGCGGATTATCTGTTTGACAGCGAGCAGGCGATGGTCCGCATCGATATGTCGGAGTTTATGGAGCAGCACTCTGTTGCGCGGCTGATCGGCGCGCCTCCGGGGTACGTGGGCTATGAAGAGGGTGGGTACCTCACCGAGGCGGTGCGTCGCAGGCCCTACTCACTCCTGCTATTAGATGAAGTCGAAAAGGCGCACCCAGATGTCTTCAATATTCTGCTGCAGGTACTGGAAGACGGGCGATTGACCGATGGTCAGGGCAGAACGGTGGATTTCCGCAACACGGTGGTGGTGATGACGTCGAACTTGGGCGCAGTGCATATCCGGGAGGCGCTTGAGGAAAATGATGCCACCGCGGATAGAGGCGCACTCAAAGCGACGATTCAGGCTAAAGTGATGGCGGATGTGGCCAGCCATTTTAGGCCCGAATTCCTTAACCGAATCGATGAGTCAGTGGTGTTTCACGCGCTTGAGCAATCGCATATCGCCAATATCGCGGCCCTGCAGCTGGAGGCGGTGAGTGTTCGATTGTCAGATCGCTCGCTGACACTGTCTGTGAGTGATGAAGTGATGGCGCATCTGGCTGATCAGAGCTTTGACCCAGTGTATGGCGCCCGCCCGCTGAAGCGGGCCATCCAGAGGCTTGTTGAAAATCCGTTGGCTGAGGCGTTGTTGGCGGGCGATTTTATTTCGGGAGACACGATTCAGGCGACCATGTCGGGTAGCGAGCTCAGGTTCGACAAAGCAACGACGATGGTCGACGCTGCCTAACGATATTTGTGGTCATTTGTCGACATCCCTTGACTTTGCGCGTCCAGCGCCCAGACAATCCGCACCGTCACGCGAGCGGCAACGGCTACTGGTGAGTACCCTCACCCTCTGGCCTACCTCAGAGACGGGATAGTCTCTTAGGCTGTTTGCGGGTTCCGTCAGGCAAGGCATAGCCTCAGCCACTCGGGCTCGACGCTGCGTTACCCCGCAGGTCACCGATACACGGGTTTCGTGATCGTGATCTGGCAGGGTACCGGACCGATCCGGCCAGTGTCTCGTGCGACAGGTGATGGTGGCGTGCGCGTATGGCGGCTCGCCACCCTCTGATGCAACGAGATGGAGAGTGGCCATGGAAATGATGTCCGGCGGCGAGATGATCGTCCGCGCCCTTGAAGACGAAGGTGTCGAGTACATCTTCGGGTATCCCGGTGGAGCTGCACTACACATCTACGATGCCTTGTTCAAGGCAGAAAAAGTCCCACATATTCTGGTGCGTCATGAGCAGGCAGCTACCCATGCGGCGGACGGCTATGCGCGCGCCACTGGTAAGCCCGGTGTCGTGTTGGTGACATCGGGGCCCGGCGCGACCAATGCGATTACGGGCATTGCCACGGCCTACATGGACTCAATACCCCTCGTCGTTATCTCGGGTCAGGTCCAGAGTCATCTCATTGGTGAAGATGCGTTTCAGGAGACCGATATGATCGGTGTCTCCCGCCCTATCGTTAAACACAGCTTTCTGGTGCAGAAGCCGGAGGACATTCCTGCGACCATCAAGAAGGCCTTTTTTATCGCCTCCACGGGCCGCCCCGGGCCGGTTGTGGTCGATATCCCCAAAGATCTGACCCACCCGGAGCACAAGTTCGAATACGAGTACCCCGAGACGGTCAGCATGCGCTCCTATCAGCCGTCTGCGAAAGGCCACTCGGGCCAGATTCGCAAAGCGGCGCGCATGCTGCTCAGCGCCAAGAGACCCGTGATCTATGCCGGGGGCGGGGTTATTCAGGGTGAGGGCTCTGCACAGCTGACCGCACTGGCGCGCCGGCTGAATTACCCCGTGACCAATACGCTCATGGGTTTGGGTGCCTATCCGGGCAGTGACCGGCAGTTTCTGGGCATGCTGGGTATGCATGGCTTCTACGAGGCCAACATGGCAATGCACCACTCGGACGTGATCCTTGCAGTGGGTGCCCGCTTTGATGACCGCGTAACCAATACGGTCTCCAAGTTCTGCCCGGGGGCTAAAATAATTCATGTGGATATCGACCCGGCGTCGATCGCCAAGATCGTGCCAGTCGACATCCCGATTGTCGGGCCGGTGGACACCATCCTCGAGGAGTTGGACAAGCAGGTTGCACTGCAAATGGAGAGCGCCGAGCGCGCATTGCCAGCTTCAGAGGCATTGGCGCAGTGGTGGCAACAAATCGACAGCTGGCGAGGGGCGCATGGTCTCTGGCACGGCCGCCGCTATGGTGAGTCAGCGTCGATCATGCCCCAAGACGCTATCTGCGCGTTGTATGAAGCGACCAATGGCGAAGCCTACATCACATCCGATGTCGGACAACATCAGATGTTTGCTGCTCAGTACTACAAGTTTGACTTCCCGCGTCGTTGGATCAATTCCGGCGGCCTTGGCACCATGGGATTTGGTCTCCCTGCGGCGATGGGCATCAAAATTGCCCTGCCGGATGCCGATGTAGCCTGTGTGACCGGGGAGGGAAGCATCCAAATGAATATCCAGGAGCTCTCCACCTGCAGTCAATACGGCTGCCCGGTGAAGATCATCAACCTGCGCAATGACTACCTCGGTATGGTCAAGCAGTGGCAGGATATGCAGTACGAGGGCCGATACTCAGAAAGCCATTACGCGGCGTCGCTGCCTGATTTTGTTAAGCTGGCGGAGGCCTATGGGCACGTTGGTATGGAGGTCAAATCTCAATCCGACCTGTTGCCTGCGATGAAGGAGGCTTTTGCCCTGAAAGACAAGCTGGTCTTTCTGGACATCCATATTGACCCTGATGAGCACGTGTATCCGATGATGGTCGCACCCAACGGCGCGATGAAGGATATGTGGCTCAGCAAGACGGAGAGGACCTGATATGAGAAGGATACTCTCAGTACTGCTGGAAAACGAGTCTGGCGCTTTGTCGCGGGTGGTAGGGCTATTCTCGCAGCGCGGCTACAACATCGAAACGTTGAACGTGGCGCCCACTGACGATCACTCACTCTCTCGATTGACGGTCACGACTACGGGCGATGACCTCAAGATTGAGCAGATCACCAAGCATCTCAACAAGATTGTGGATGTGGTGAAGGTGGTGGATCTCACAGAGGGCGCGCACGTTGAGCGCGACACTTTGCTGGTGAAAGTCCGCGCAGTAGATGCGCAGCGCGACGAAGTCAAGCGCACCGCCGAGATCTTCCGCGGTCAAATCATTGATGTAGGCCCCACGACCTATGTGGTGCAGCTCACTGGTCCCTCAGAAAAACTCGATTCTTTCTTGCAGGCGCTAGGTGAGACCGAGGTGCTCGAGGTCGTGCGCTCCGGTGTGGCAGGCATGGCGCGCGGGGAGAAGGTGCTGGCGCCGTAGGTCATGCTGTCGTTTCTACGGATATTTTAAAGTGAGAGCGACTCTAAGCATCGGAAACAGGCAGGAAAGACCGAGCACAAAAAAGGGGTCTGATGACCCCTTTTTTGTGCTCGGTAGCGATCAGAGTAGTGGCGCAATCACCAGACTTACGATCGCCATCACGTTAATCAGAATGTTCATCGACGGACCGGAGGTATCCTTAAAGGGGTCGCCCACGGTGTCGCCAACCACTGCCGCGGCGTGAGTATCGGAACCCTTACCGCCCAGGTTGCCCTTTTCGATGTACTTCTTGGCGTTATCCCAGGCGCCGCCAGCGTTGGCCATCATCAGTGCCATCAGGACACAACCCAGTAGACCACCAGCGAGCATGCCACCCAGCGAGGTCGCACCGAGTCCAAAGCCCACGATAACGGGCGCTAGTACGGCGATCGCACCGGGGACTATCATCCGCTTGAGGGCAGCCGTCGTTGCAATGTCAACACAGCGCGCAGTGTCCGGCTCAGCGTTGCCCTCCAGCAGGCCGGGAATCTCTCGGAACTGGCGACGAATTTCATTGATCATGTCAAAAGCCGCATCGCCGACCGCCGTCATGGTGATGGAAGCAATCAGGAAGGGAATGGTGCCGCCGATAAAGATACCGATAAGTACTTCCGGATCGGACAGCTGCAAATTGAAATCAGGGTTGTTTACTGTCACGGTCTCGACGAAAGCCGCGATGATTGCCAGTGCCGCCAGCGCCGCAGCGCCAATCGCAAAACCCTTACCAATCGCCGCAGTGGTGTTACCCACCTCATCCAGACCATCGGTAATCTCGCGCGTGTCGGCACCCATGCCGGCCATCTCTGCGATACCGCCTGCGTTGTCAGCAACCGGGCCGTAGGCGTCGATTGCCATGGTGATCCCCACGGTCGCCAGCATGCCAACCGCCGCAATGCCCACACCGTAAAGTCCGGCTAGGTTAGTAGACACGAAAATAATCGCGGCCAGGAACAGTACCGGCGCCACGACAGACTGCATGCCCACCGCGAGGCCAGTGATCATGACTGTTGCGGAACCAGTCTCACCTGACTTGGCAATGGTCCTGACGGGCTTGCCACCGGTGTAGTACTCGGTGATGAGACCGATGGCGATGCCGCCGACAGCACCCGAGACGACTGCCCACCAGATGTTCTGTGAGATGCCCATGCTCTCTGACAGGAACCAAGCCATGGCAATGAATATAACCGGGGCTGCCAGCGTTCCACTCCGCAGAGCTGCCTCCGGCGCAGCAGCGGATCGCGCTCGCACAATCAAAATGCCTGCGACAGATGCGAGCAGGCCAATGCTGGCGAGGGCCAGCGGGAATGCCATCATGGCGCTTTGCTCAGCTGCCGTGATAGCCATGGTGGATGCGATCGCAATGCAGGCGATCATTGAGCCACAGTAGGACTCAAAAATATCGGAACCCATACCGGCGATATCACCGACGTTGTCGCCAACGTTATCGGCGATCACGCCCGGGTTACGGGGATCATCCTCAGGTATGCCTGCTTCGACCTTGCCGACCAGGTCAGCGCCGACGTCGGCTGACTTGGTGTAGATGCCGCCACCGACTCGAGAAAATAGTGCCACGACGGAGCCACCCATGCCAAAGCCATGGATCGCATGCGCCGTGTGGGGATCACCACCGAAGTAGTAGTAGAGACCGCCGAGCCCCAGGAGACCCAGTGACGCCACGCACAGGCCCATAATTGAGCCGCCGTAGAAGGCAATGTTGAGTGCCGAAGCCGCACCCTCGGTGTTGGCTGCGACCGCAGTCCGGACGTTGGCTTTTGTAGCCGCGAACATACCAAGATAACCCGCCGTGGCCGAGGAGACCGCGCCCGCTACAAACGCGATTGCGGTATTGGTGCCAAGCGGAGATACCAGGATGCCCACAATCAAGACTGCAGCGAAGGCCAGTAGCAATTTGTATTCACGGTGCATGAAGACCATGGCGCCGATATGGATCTGCTCGGCAATACCGCGCTCTTTTGCGCCGCCATCAAAGGCGCGAGACATCACGGTGTAAATCATGAACGCAATTACGAGTCCTACCACCCCAAGAACGGGCGGCAACATCAGATTAAAGCTCATAGGAGTTCCTGGTGAGTACGGTTCAAAAGTCGGTGGGGCGCAAGTCTAACGACCGGCTGGGTCACTATCAATGGCATTGTTATATGTTCCCATACGCGATCAACGCTGAAGTCGTTCACTGGGCGTCAGTCGGCGGAGGAGATGGCCTTCATTCCGGTCATATAGCCACGCAGTCTGGCGCCCACGACCTCAACAGAGTGCGAGCGGATTTCTGCGTTGACGTCGATCAAACGCCGGTTATCCGCTGCGTTGCCGCCCGCCATGCCCGAGCCGATCATGTCCGCATCTAGCCCCGCTACAAAGGCCTTGAGTAGGGGTCGCGCGGCTTGGTCGAACAGGTAGCAGCCATACTCGGCAGTGTCCGAGATCACTACATTCATCTCGTACAGTTTCTTCCGCGCAATGGTATTGGCGATGAGCGGCGTCTCATGAAGAGATTCGTAATAGGCTGACTCTTCGATGATGCCTGCAGACACCATGGTCTCGTAGGCCAACTCCACCCCGGCCTTGACCATTGCCACCATCAAGATGCCCTGGTCGTAGTAGGTCTGCTCGTCGATGGCGTCATCAGTAATGTCTTGCAGTTCAAAAGGCGTGCCATTGGTTTCAGCGCGCCATTTGAGCAGGTTTGCATCACTATCTGCCCAGTCGGCCATCATGGTGCTCGAGAAGTGCCCCGACATGATGTCGTCCTGATGCTTTTCAAAGAGGGGCCGCAGGATGTCCTTCATCTCTGCAGCTAAATCAAAAGCGCGGATCTTGGCCGGGTTGGACAGGCGATCCATCATGTTGGTGATGCCGCCTTGCTTCAGGCCCTCTGTGACCGTCTCCCATCCGTACTGCACCAATTTGGCGGCATAGGCGGGCTTAATGCCCAGCTCCACCATACGGTCAAAACACAGCAGCGAGCCCGTCTGCAGCATGCCGCAAAGGACGGTCTGCTCACCCATCAGGTCAGACTTCACTTCCGCAATAAATGAGGATTCAAGAACGCCGGCCCGGTGGCCGCCGGTGCCTGCCGCATAGGCCTTGGCGAGTTCTAGGCCCTGACGCTGTGGGTCATTCTCGAGGTGCACGGCAATCAGGGTCGGCACGCCGAAGCCACGGAGGTACTCCTCCCGCACCTCGGTACCTGGGCACTTGGGCGCAACCATAATCACAGTCAAATCCTCCCGGATCTTCATCCCTTCTTCGACAATGTTGAAGCCGTGGGAGTAAGACAGGCACGCGCCTTGCTTCATCAGTGGCATCACTGATTCGACTACGTTGCTGTGCTGCTTGTCAGGAGTCAGGTTCAGCACCATGTCCGCCTCGGGGACCATCTCGTCATAAGTGCCAACCTGAAAACCTGCTTCGGTGGCCTTGACCCAGGAGGGGCGCTTTTCCTCAATCGCCTCTTTTCTGAGCGCATAAGCAACATTTAGACCACTGTCGCGCAGGTTCAGGCCCTGGTTAAAGCCTTGGGCGCCGCAGCCAATAATGACGAGTTGCTTGCCTTTCAGTGGCTCCACGCCCGCGTCAAATTCAGCCGGATCCATAAACCGGCACTTGCCCAGTTCCTGAAGCTGGGTGCGAAGCGGGAGAGAGTTGAAATAGTTACTCACTGGCGTGTCCTCGACTGGGGCCCGAAAAAAGGGGGCGTATTGTGTCGGACATCGTGCCCGGGGTAAACGCCACTGGTACAATTAATTGAGAAGCGCCAGACAGGCGAAGGAGAGCAGTGGGCATGTCATCAGCAGATCAGACACCGGACAGCGATGAGCTGGAGCGCGCCGCGGGGCAGATCGAGGCGCCGCTAGCCAGCCTGGTGGGTGACTATGAAGAATCTCAGTCAGACTCGCCCGCACAGGCTAAGGGCATTTTCCTGCTACCCAACCTGTTTACCTCAGGTGCGCTGTTCTGCGGTTTTTACTCGATCATTGCGGGTATGCAGGGTGACTTTTACGCAGGTGCTGTAGCCATTCTCGTCGCCATGGTATTCGATGGCCTCGATGGTCGCGTCGCCCGGCTTACCGGCACAAATAGCGCATTCGGCGCGCAGTACGACAGCCTCGCCGACATGGTCAGCTTCGGTGTGGCACCTGCTCTGCTAACGTTTAATTGGGCGCTCACGGATCTCGGGAAAGTCGGCTGGGTCGCGGCCTTTATCTATGCGGCGTGCGCAGCGCTGCGTCTGGCGCGCTTTAATGCGCACCGGGAAAACGATGACACCACTCACTTTACCGGCCTTGCCAGTCCGCCCGCCGCGGCCACAGCAGCCTGTCTTGTGTGGATGGGCCCGACCCACGGTTGGATGGGGCCCGCTTTGGATTGGGTGCATGCATTACTGCTCACGGCGCTAGGGTTCCTGATGATTTCGCGCTTCCCTTATTCCAGCTTTAAAAGCATCAACTTTGATCGGCGGGTGCCTTTTGTCAGAATGTTATCAATTGTTGCGGTATTGGGCCTCATCGCTCTTGACCCGCCGCTTGCGATTTGGAGTATGGCGGTGGTCTATGCCCTGTCGGGACCCGTGCAGTATCTCCGTCAACCGGATAAGGACAGCCAGGGGGGCGCCCCGCACCATGAAAAAACGGACTTACACTGACCGCAGCATCGCTTCTTCAGACATCACGCCCGAGCATGTCTTCCTCAATCGCCGCGCTTTGATCAAAGCCTCAGCCGGCACCATGGCGGGAGCGCTAAGTGCCCCATCTATTGCCGAAGCCGAAGCCAGCACGCAAAGCACTCTCAGCTTCAGCCAGGATGCGGATCGATCTCTGGTCGATGAACAGACGCCCTACGATGCGGTGACGACCTACAACAATTTTTATGAGTTTGGTACAGACAAGTCTGATCCCGCTCGCCACGCTCATAACATGACTACCGACCCCTGGAATGTGAAGGTTGGGGGCTTGATCAGTCAGCCCGGGTCGCTGCATTTGGAGGATGTGCTTTCCGGGTTTGATCTTGAGGAGCGGATCTATCGGTTTCGCTGCGTCGAGGCATGGTCGATGGTGGTGCCCTGGGTAGGCTTCCCTCTGGCACAACTCTTGAAGCGATTGGAGCCAAAAGCCGATGGCAAATTTGTTGAGTTCAAAACCCTATTCCGGCGGGGTGAAATGCGGGGTACGCGCTCGTTCACCAGCGTCATTGATTGGCCCTATCGAGAAGGACTCCGCATGGACGAGGCCATGCATCCATTGGCGCTTGTAGCGGTAGGCCTATACGGCAAAACCCTGCCCAATCAAAACGGTGCCCCGTTGCGGCTGGTGGTTCCATGGAAGTACGGTTTTAAGAGCATCAAGTCGATTGTGGAAATCAACGTTACCGCAAAACAACCGAAGACAAGCTGGCAAATGCTGCAGCCCAGCGAGTACGGCTTCTACGCCAACGTGAATCCGGAGGTGGACCATCCGCGCTGGTCCCAGCGCTTTGAGCGCAAATTGCCTTCCTCTATTTTCAAGCCCAACCGGGTGCCCACACTGCCATTCAATGGCTACGAGGAGCAGGTGGCAGGCCTTTACCAGGGCATGGATCTGCGGAAGTTCTACTGAGCCGCCTAGAATATCGGCCTGCGGCGATGCAACGAACCTGTCCGTGTTGACCAAAGTAAAAGTGCCGTCATGGTGCGCGACGATCGCAGTGATAACGCTTTGCTTGCTGCCTCTCGCACAACTCGCTTTCCAGCTGGCATTTGAGGATTTGGGGCCAGATCCGGCCAAGCTGCTGATGCAGAGCACGGGCGAGTGGGGCCTGCGGGGTTTGGCGATTGTGCTGCTCGCCGCACCGCTGGCCCAGAGGGGCTGGCGGGGCTTGTTCCGTTACCGGCGGGTTCTGGGGCTCTCTCTGTTTTTCTATGTCAGTCTGCATTTCCTGCTCTTTGCTCAAGTGTACGTTGACTGGAGCGGGGCGCTACTGGTCGAGGAGCTAAAAGAGCGGCCTTACGTCCTTGTCGGGTTCTCGGCGTGGCTGGCTTTGTTGCCGCTTACGCTCACTTCAACAGACCGCTCCCGGCGCGCTCTTGGCCGGCGGTGGCGCCAGTTGCATCGCCTTATCTACCCGGCGACGGTGTTGGCCTGGCTTCATCTCTTTTGGCTGGCGCGCTCCGATTTAGGTGAAGCGCTCGTCTATGGTTTGGCCTTTGCGGCGCTCCTGTTATGGCGATTCCGCCGTGCCCAACTGCGACCGCGCTGACGGAATAACAGAGGGTAGTGGGCTGGTAGGTCAAGTTGCCGGGAAATACCGGATTCATGGCCTTGCGGCGGGCTTGGGCTGTTGCTAGCATTGGGGGCTAGCGTTGCAGCTTCGATCCCGTTTCTGCTCCCGCTCTGGGCCCCAAAACTTTTTTAAAAAAAGGCTTGCACGGCCTCAAGCGGTACGTATAATGCGCGGCCTTGGTGGGGGTATACCCCCCGGCCAGAGAGCTGCCCGAGCGGCAGGTTCGCTACTTAAAAACCAGATAAAGACAGATGTGTGGGCACTTGTTGGGATAGTTTTCACTAACTATTCAGACACAACAAGTGACCATTGATTCAATGATTTCGAATTGTGTCTGAGCTGAGATTTTGGATGGTAAAGCAAGCTTTGCGTAACCATCTCCTCTTGACTTCGGTCAGAGGTTAAAGATCTTCAACTGAAGAGTTTGATCATGGCTCAGATTGAACGCTGGCGGCAGGCCTAACACATGCAAGTCGAGCGCGAAAACACTTCGGTGTGAGTAAAGCGGCGGACGGGTGAGTAACGCGTAGGAATCTACCTAGTAGTGGGGGACAACTCGGGGAAACTCGAGCTAATACCGCATACGCCCTACGGGGGAAAGCGGGGGACCTTCGGGCCTCGCGCTATTAGATGAGCCTGCGTTGGATTAGCTAGTTGGTGGGGTAAAGGCCTACCAAGGCGACGATCCATAGCTGGTCTGAGAGGATGATCAGCCACACCGGGACTGAGACACGGCCCGGACTCCTACGGGAGGCAGCAGTGGGGAATATTGCGCAATGGGCGAAAGCCTGACGCAGCCATGCCGCGTGTGTGAAGAAGGCCTTCGGGTTGTAAAGCACTTTCAATTGGGAGGAAAGGTTCACGGTTAATAACCGTGAGCTGTGACGTCACCTTTAGAAGAAGCACCGGCTAACTCCGTGCCAGCAGCCGCGGTAATACGGAGGGTGCGAGCGTTAATCGGAATTACTGGGCGTAAAGCGCGCGCAGGTGGTTTGTTAAGTCGGATGTGAAAGCCCCGGGCTCAACCTGGGAACTGCATCCGATACTGGCAGACTAGAGTGCGGGAGAGGGAGGTAGAATTCCACGTGTAGCGGTGAAATGCGTAGATATGTGGAGGAATACCAGTGGCGAAGGCGGCCTCCTGGCTCGACACTGACACTGAGGTGCGAAAGCGTGGGGAGCAAACAGGATTAGATACCCTGGTAGTCCACGCCGTAAACGATGTCTACTAGCTGTAGGGGTACTTGAGACCTTTGTAGCGCAGCTAACGCAATAAGTAGACCGCCTGGGGAGTACGGCCGCAAGGTTAAAACTCAAATGAATTGACGGGGGCCCGCACAAGCAGTGGAGCATGTGGTTTAATTCGATGCAACGCGAAGAACCTTACCAGGCCTTGACATCCTCGGAACTTTCTAGAGATAGATTGGTGCCTTCGGGAACCGAGTGACAGGTGCTGCATGGCTGTCGTCAGCTCGTGTCGTGAGATGTTGGGTTAAGTCCCGTAACGAGCGCAACCCTTGTCCTTAGTTGCCAGCACTTTGGGTGGGAACTCTAAGGAGACTGCCGGTGACAAACCGGAGGAAGGTGGGGACGACGTCAAGTCATCATGGCCCTTACGGCCTGGGCTACACACGTGCTACAATGGCTAGGACAGACGGCCGCAAACCCGCGAGGGGGAGCCAATCCGACAAACCTAGTCGTAGTCCGGATCGGAGTCTGCAACTCGACTCCGTGAAGTCGGAATTGCTAGTAATCGCGAATCAGAATGTCGCGGTGAATACGTTCCCGGGCCTTGTACACACCGCCCGTCACACCATGGGAGTGGGTTGCTCCAGAAGTGGTTAGTCTAACCTTCGGGAGGACGATCACCACGGAGTGATTCATGACTGGGGTGAAGTCGTAACAAGGTAGCCCTAGGGGAACCTGGGGCTGGATCACCTCCTTAAACGATTGTGAAGCTACCCTTCAAGTGTTCACACATCTGTCTTTATCTGTTTGGTTGATGCGATGGTGGCCGTGAGGCTGCTGAGAGTGTGCCACGAAGCTCTGAGTCAACGGTTACGAGCCGCAGTCGGTGGAACTGGCAAGGCATTGCGTCTGCTCCGGTGTGCCTGAGGCGGGTCTGTCACAGGCAGCGAGGCAAGCGAGTCACGTTAGGCCTGTAGCTCAGTTGGTTAGAGCGCACCCCTGATAAGGGTGAGGTCGGCAGTTCAAATCTGCCCAGGCCTACCAAGCTTTATGGGGCTATAGCTCAGCTGGGAGAGCGCCTGCTTTGCACGCAGGAGGTCTGCGGTTCGATCCCGCATAGCTCCACCACTTCTCACTCGCATCGAACGCAGACAAGGGCGCATGCGGTGCGCCCTTATCTGGTTTCGACAACCAGAATGTTCTTTAACAAGGTAAATCAAGCTGAGTCTCTGAATCAGCAGCCTGCAGTGAGGTTCGCTTTGCTGTTGGCGATGATTCAGTGATTAAAAAGTTCTCAGGCACCGTCTCAATTCCGGTGTCTGAAACGAGTTGTACACACTGTGACTTAAGCGTCACAACATCCGGCGGATGTTCACTTTGATCAGTGAACATCTAATAAGTACCCATCCCGAGCCAAAGGGGGTTGGGGAAATGTCTTCTTGTATCTCGTCAGAGAGGTTCTGGTCGGTAAGACAGAAATCCAGATAACTTAGGTTATATGGTCAAGTGACTAAGCGCATACGGTGGATGCCTTGGCAGTCAGAGGCGATGAAGGACGTTGTAGCCTGCGAAAAGCTTCGGGGAGTCGGCAAACAGACTTTGATCCGGAGATGTCCGAATGGGGAAACCCACCCTTAGGGGTATCCTGCACTGAATACATAGGTGTAGGAGGCGAACCTGGTGAACTGAAACATCTAAGTAACCAGAGGAAAAGAAATCAACTGAGATTCCCACAGTAGCGGCGAGCGACCTGGGAGCAGCCTGCAAGTGATAGCAGTTTGGTTAGTGGAACGGTCTGGAAAGTCCGGCAATAGAGGGTGATAGCCCCGTACACGAAAACCTCGCTGTGATACTGAGCTTGCGACAAGTAGGTCGGGACACGTGTTATCTTGACTGAACATGGGGGGACCATCCTCCAAGGCTAAATACTACTGACTGACCGATAGTGAACCAGTACCGTGAGGGAAAGGCGAAAAGAACCCCGGAGAGGGGAGTGAAATAGAACCTGAAACCGTATGCGTACAAGCAGTGGGAGCCCTTCGGGGTGACTGCGTACCTTTTGTATAATGGGTCAGCGACTTATTGTCTGTAGCAAGCTTAACCGTTTAGGGGAGGCGTAGGGAAACCGAGTCTTAATAGGGCGCTCAGTTGCAGGCAATAGACCCGAAACCGGGCGATCTATCCATGGCCAGGTTGAAGGTGCCGTAACAGGCACTGGAGGACCGAACCCACTAATGTTGAAAAATTAGGGGATGAGCTGTGGATCGGAGTGAAAGGCTAATCAAGCCCGGAGATAGCTGGTTCTCCTCGAAATCTATTTAGGTAGAGCGTCGTGTCTCACCCTGGGGGGTAGAGCACTGTTTGGGCTAGGGGGTCATCCCGACTTACCAACCCCATGCAAACTCCGAATACCCAGGAGTGCAATCACGGCAGACAGACGGCGGGTGCTAACGTCCGTCGTCAAGAGGGAAACAACCCAGACCGCCAGCTAAGGTCCCTAATACCAGTTAAGTGGGAAACGATGTGGGAAGGCTCAGACAGCTAGGAGGTTGGCTTAGAAGCAGCCACCCTTTAAAGAAAGCGTAATAGCTCACTAGTCGAGTCGGCCTGCGCGGAAGATGTAACGGGGCTAAATTGGTAACCGAAGCTGCGGATGCATGCTTGCATGCATGGTAGAGGAGCGTTCTGTAAGCCGTTGAAGGTGAACCGGGAGGTTCGCTGGAGGTATCAGAAGTGCGAATGCTGACATGAGTAACGATAAGGGGGGTGAAAAACCTCCCCGCCGGAAGATCAAGGTTTCCTGCGCAACGCTAATCGGCGCAGGGTGAGTCGGCTCCTAAGGCGAGGGTGAAAACCGTAGTCGATGGGAAGCAGGTTAACATTCCTGCACTTCTTCTTACTGCGATGGAGGGACGGAGAAGGCTAGGCCAGCAGGGCGATGGTTGTCCCTGTTCAAGGTGGTAGGCTGGGATCTTAGGTAAATCCGGGATTCTAAGGCTGAGAACTGATAACGAGCGCCCAAGGGTGCGAAGTGGTTGATGCCATGCTTCCAAGAAAAGCTTCTAAGCTTCAGGTAAGAAGGATCCGTACTGTAAACCAACACAGGTGATCAGGTAGAGAATACCAAGGCGCTTGAGAGAACTCGGGTGAAGGAACTAGGCAAAATGGTACCGTAACTTCGGGAGAAGGTACGCCGGTTTTGGTGATGGGACTTGCTCCCTAAGCTGAGGCTGGCCGAAGTGACCAGGTGGCTGCGACTGTTTATTAAAAACACAGCACTCTGCAAACACGAAAGTGGACGTATAGGGTGTGACGCCTGCCCGGTGCCGGAAGGTTAATTGATGGGGTTATCTTCGGAAAAGCTCTTGATCGAAGCCCCGGTAAACGGCGGCCGTAACTATAACGGTCCTAAGGTAGCGAAATTCCTTGTCGGGTAAGTTCCGACCTGCACGAATGGCGTAACGATGGCCACACTGTCTCCACCCGAGACTCAGTGAAATTGAAATCGCTGTTAAGATGCAGTGTACCCGCGGCTAGACGGAAAGACCCCGTGAACCTTTACTATAGCTTCACATTGGACTTTGACCTTATTTGTGTAGGATAGCTGGGAGGCTTTGAAACAGTGGCGCTAGCCATTGTGGAGCCAACCTTGAAATACCAGCCTGATAATGTTGAGGTTCTAACCCAGGCCCGTGATCCGGGTCGGGGACAATGTGTGGTGGGTAGTTTGACTGGGGCGGTCTCCTCCCAAAGAGTAACGGAGGAGCACGAAGGTGCGCTAATCACGGTCGGAAATCGTGAGGTTAGTGTAAAGGCACAAGCGCGCTTGACTGCGAGTCTGACAAGACGAGCAGGTACGAAAGTAGGTCTTAGTGATCCGGTGGTTCTGTATGGAAGGGCCATCGCTCAACGGATAAAAGGTACTCCGGGGATAACAGGCTGATACCGCCCAAGAGTTCACATCGATGTCGGCTCATCACATCCTGGGGCTGAAGCCGGTCCCAAGGGTATGGCTGTTCGCCATTTAAAGTGGTACGCGAGCTGGGTTTAGAACGTCGTGAGACAGTTCGGTCCCTATCTGCCGTGGGCGTTGGAGAATTGAGGGAAGCTGCTCCTAGTACGAGAGGACCGGAGTGGACGAACCTCTGGTGTTCCGGTTGTGACGCCAGTCGCATTGCCGGGTAGCTACGTTCGGACGGGATAACCGCTGAAAGCATCTAAGCGGGAAGCCCCTCCCAAGACTAGTTCTCCCTGACCCCTTGAGGGTCCTAAAGAGCCGTCCAAGACTAGGACGTTGATAGGCTGGGTGTGGAAGCGTTGTAAGGCGTTGAGCTAACCAGTACTAATTGCTCGTGCGGCTTGACCATATAATCCAAGTTATTTGTAGCGTATCTCGCTGCGGTGAAACGCAGTTGCATTATAAAGAGAAAAGCTCAGAAGACTTCGGCACTGCGTGAGAGCGTAGTGGTTCGAATCCCAAGCTAAGTGGCAGCACTTAGTAAGGCGATTAGAGCGTGTTGTGATCAAGTCATAGTGTGTGTCGGTGTAATCGCCCGACTGACTTAGCTTCGATTTACCGTCCTATTTGAATGGTTCTTAGCGTGCTACTTGCCATTCACACCAGTTTGTCTGGCGACAATAGAGTACTGGAACCACCTGATCCATTCCGAACTCAGCAGTGAAACGGTGCATCGCCGATGGTAGTGTGGGGTTTCCCCATGTGAGAGTAGGTCATCGCCAGGCTTCAATAAAAGAAAACCCCGTCCACACTGCGGCCGGGGTTTTTTTTCGGATGCGTTACCCTGACGTTCCCGCGATGACCGAGTGCAACTCGTTTGAAGTGGTCACTCCTGAGAGTGGGTAAAGTCGCCCCCCTGACAAAGTATGGATAAAGGATCGCCTGAGTGGGCTGCTTCGCCGATCGGTAGACGAGATCCTGAATGCCAGGCTGGATGCTAAGTCTGAAGCGGTGTGGGGCGTTCGGCGTTATGAACGATCACCAGACGATATGAATCCTCGCGCCGGGCATTAGGACCGCAAGTTTCATACGAAGACCTACAAGGTCCGACTTCCTACCCACTGAGTAGCCGTTTCTCGTTATAAAAGCACATGCTTCGCCGCTTGTTAAAATTAAAATTGAAACCCACAACGCTGCACGGGCCACTTCCACCACACGTGTTCATCTACGTTCCGCGCAACCAGACTCGCACAGTGGCGGCTAGGGGCAAAGCCATCCTCGCATAGGAGAGTCGCGCGGCTGCTTAGGAGAAAGTGACTAAGGTCATCGAAGAGCCATGGCGCATGCGTTCGGGCAAGGCAGCTGAACTCGTATAATTGAAGCCTGATCAAACGCAGGAGTATTTGGCTCATCCGTTACCCGCCTATAAAGCTGAGAACTCACAATCTTATGGAGCTAATTATGCTGGCGATCCGTCGCCGCACTCGGGTTGTCGGTGCGTTCCCGGATGGTAAGTTCGCGGTTATGCTGTTCGGCGTACCGCTACGGCAGGTCGTTAGCACGCATTGGGTAACCCGCACATATATGTCGATGGATTGGCTGCAACATCAAGATATGGAGGCCTGACTTACCGCTTGAGGGCGAAACCCCAAAATTAAAAGCGCGAAAAAGATATTTATACAACCGACAATCGGGCCACATAAGGTATTATCTGAAAGCTCTTGCCTCAACCCTCGGCATTGCTGACCCGAATTGGCGGGCGGCAGCCGACGTGGACAAAAGTAACGAATCGTTAATTCGAAAAGATGGAGCCAGATCATGACTATCGCCGTAGGAGATTGCATTCCAAACTGCACCCTGTCAGTAATGGGTAACGAGGGTCCCGCGCCAGTGTCGACTGCGGACCTCTTTAATAACAATAAAATTCTGATGTTTGCTGTTCCCGGAGCTTTCACGCCCGGATGCTCGATGACGCATTTGCCTGGGTATGTCGCTAATGCGGACAAAATCAAGGAAATGGGTGTCGACGGCATCATTTGCCTGTCAGTGAATGATGCATTTGTTATGCATGCTTGGGGCGAAGCGCAGAAATCAAATGACTCAATTGTTATGTTGGCCGACGGCAATGGTGAATTTACACAACTACTCGGGCTGGAAATGGACGCCTCCGGATTCGGTATGGCGATGCGTAGTCAGCGTTATGCTCTGATCGCAGAAGATGGCAACATCGTCCACCTTAATGTCGAAGATGGGCCAGGCGTAGATGTCAGTTCTGCTGAGACCATGATGGCGCTACTCTAATGAAAGATAATGATCCCCGCGCATCGGGCTGTCGGCGAGTGCGGGGCTCATCGGTTGACGCTAGCAGACCTGGATATTCACTGCCTTAACACGTTGGTATTCCGCCCGAATGCTGAGCCACATTAGACAGGAATACTCGCCTGATCTGGCGGTCAGTCTGGTACTGCATTTCAGCCCGCTTGACCAACTTCAGGCGCTGTTGGACTCGATCAGTCGCGCAGCCGTTGAGGCTGAGCTGAGCTGTGTCGAAGTGATCTGTGTGGATCACAGTTGCGATGCTGACTATGCCGCCCGTTGCAAAAATTTTTTTGAGGCTTATGGCGCTGAAACCGATAGTGAAAATAACCTGCAAATCAGTCTACTGACGCCCGACACCAATCGGGGTTATGGGGCAGGCCACAACCTCGCGATAACCGAGGTTGAGGGTCAATTTCATCTCATTTTGAATCCCGACGTGGAGCTGGCCCCGGACGCGCTCAAGTTGGCGCTGGATACTTTGAAGAAGCAGCACGACATCGCGCTACTGGCACCCCAGGGATTCAGTCCGTCCGGTGAGCCAGACTTGTTAGCCAAGGCCTATCCCTCTGTTTGGGTGCTTGGATTGCGGTCTTTGGCACCAAATTGGGTAAAAACTCGATGGGGTGGCGCATTGGCGCGTTACGAGATGCGAGACTTGCCGAATGAGACGGCGTTGAGGCCCATTATGCTGGCCTCCGGTTGTTGTATGTGGGTGAGACGCGCTTTGTTTGAGGACGTCGGGGGGTTTGACGAGTCTTTCTTCCTGTATTTCGAGGACTATGACCTGTCACTCAAGCTGGCTGCGCAGGGTGCTGTGATGGAGCACCGGGATATCCGAATTGTGCACCATGGTGGTGGTGCGTCGCGAAAGGGCTTCAGGCATATCCTGTGGTTCATTGGCGGAGCCTCGCGGTTTTTTAACCACTGGGGCTGGAGATGGTTCGGGTAGGCGTTAAAGCCATGAGATACTGCTCCGATGGCTGAGTCAGAACCGAATCCAGTGGCTACCCAAGACGCGCTGTGGGAGGCGGAGTGCGCCCGCCGAACGTTCCTCAGTCACCTCGGTATCACGCCGTTGGTCAGTCGGTTTGACCCCATCGCCGCCAAACCGGCTCAACGACTTGAGGTGCCGACTGGCTTTAGTGGTGTGACGTCTACAAATACCCCCGCGGCATCGAACGCCGGCGATGAAATGCAGGCCGCACAGCTGCGTGAAATGTTGCGTGGCGATGCAGGTGAAACCGCCCCGACTGAGGAGGCAGGCGCTATATCCCTTGCATCCGCTGAAGAAACGGGCTACGCAGCCACTGGTCGCAGTGAGCCGCCTGCAGATGCTGAGTGTGGTGTGAAATCTGATACGCCCGTCTCCCTATTGCTGGTCACCAGCGACGATGTGTTGTGGATCGAGGTACTTGAAGATCAGCTCCTGAGACAAGAGCAGTTACACTTGATTGCCGCAATGGCCCGCGCTATCCGGGGCGCGTCAGTGCGCTGTGCGCATCAGCAGTTTGATTGGCCACCTCCTCAGAGGCCTCACATTAAGGCGGCAGGGGGGCTTGAGGAGATGCTCTCGGGCTTCCTGCAGAGGCTGATAGGCGATCACGCGACGCGGCACGTCGTGCAGCTTGGTGATTGTGAGACACTACCTGCCTCTGATCTGTCGATTCATCAGATTCCGTCAAGTCTCGATATGCTGCGGGACGGCTCCCGTAAGCAGGATGCGTGGTCCATATTGAAGCCACTGCGCGCTGGTGACTGATTTCGTGATATCACTGCGGATGTTGGACGATTCTGCAATCGCCGCGCCCTTAAGGCCACTCTACGAAGATACAGACGGACCCCCATATGGTTTTTTGCAGGGCTTGCTGATGCAACCTCACTGCCAAGCTTGGTGTCTGATCAAAGGCGAGCAGCCGGTCGCCGCGATTTGGTATCAGTGCATAGCAGAGCGAGCAGAACTGATTGATTTGCGCGTGCTGGCCTCGGAGAGGCGCCAGGGTTTTGGTCGCAAATTACTATGGGCTTCGTTGAACGAGCTTACTGAGGCTAGCACTGTTGAACTCGAGGTGCGGACATCTAATTTGCCAGCCCGGGCGCTATATCAGTCGCTAGGTTTCCTTACCACGGGCATGCGACCAGCTTACTATCCCACCGCCAAAAGCCGCGAGGACGCCATACTCATGTCTCTACGACTCAATAACGGCTAGAACGGGACGAGAGCAAAAAGACTGACAAGATCTCCAAACGACCTGCTGCTTGCTTTTTAAGAATGGCAAACCAAAACCTTACAGCCTTTAAAGGAAGTGCAACCCATGAACATCGTTGAGACAGATTACTGGTGCCTGATGTTGCCCTCCGAGTGGTCAGCGGAGCAGGAAGACGGCATTGTGCTCATCACAGATCAGGATGGAATTGGAGAGCTGGCGATTACCGCTCTAGTTGGTGAGTCGGGCGACACCGATGGATCGAAAATAGTCGAGATCGCGAATAAAGAATCACCCGAGGTAAGAGCGTGGAGTGCAGTAAAAATGGGCGCATTTTCGGGTGTCACGGGCCAGTCCATAGCTGAGGGGTCAGTGCTTAATGAATGGTATCTCGGCCGCGGAGCCGCTTTACTGTACTGCACTTATACCTGTGATGTTGAAGACGATGGCCTTGATATAGCTGCCGTAGAAGATATTCTGGGTACCCTTGTGGCCGGCGATGGGTTGTTACCCGACTAAAGGTGGACAGACCGAAAAAACGGCACCGTATCCATTATTCGGACCGTCTTGCAATTAGCACCAAACGCATCAGCCTAGTTTAGACCGCCGCTCAATATTAGTATCGATCTGATTCTTAAGGGCAATTAGGCATCCGGTTACCAAAAAGGCTCCGGGTGGCAGGGTCGCTACCAACAAGGGATAATCCACCTTTAAGACCTGCCACCGCCAAGTTTCTGTTCCGGCGCCAAACAATAGATGCATGTCTGTGAAGAGTGCGCCAGTGCCTAGTAGCTCACGGATAGCTCCCAATAGCACCAAGACGGCACCGAAGCCGACGCCTATTATGAGACCGTGATATAGCGCAGCGAGCGGAGCTTTTTTACGAGCTACTGCATCGGCCTGAATGAGAATGACGCCATTGACAGTAATCAACGGTAAAAAAATCCCCAGGGTTTTATATAGCTGGTAGCGGTGTGCCTGCATGAGCAATTCTGTTACGGACACAGCGGCAGAAATGAGCATTATAGTAATAGGCAATCGAATAGTGTCCGGTATCACATTACGGATTAATAAGATGGAAGCATTCGATACCAATAGAACGAAGAGCGTTGCGGAGGCGAGACTCAGGGCGTTTACAGTAGACGTGCTCACAGCGAGTAATGGACACAGTCCGAGCAATTGCACCAGAGCGGGATTATTTTTCCACAGAGAATCAAAAATTAGCCTCGTCAGGGGTGCGTTGCTCATGGGGAGTCTGACTCTAATTCGAAAAGAGACACCTTGTGGAGATTAGCGTATTCGAGCGCTCGGCGGGTGGCGTGAATAACAGCGCGGGGTGTGATCGTAGCGCCAGTAAATTGGTCAAATACGCCGCCATTTTTTTTGACATTCCATCCGATCGGGGGTGGGTCAGTGAGACTGCGATTGTCGAAGCCCCTTACCCAGTCTGATCTGCGTAAATCGACCAGATCACCAAGTCCTAGTGTTTCATGATGGGATACCACTCGGACGCCCGATATGGAGCCGTCTAGGCGAATGCCGACGAGTGTTCGAATATCGCCGCTATAACCATCGCGAGCTGTCGCAGGGAGAATTACACCCACTACAGCCCCGGTTTTTCTGACACGATAGCCCTCCCCCGCTTCTCTGGTCCGCAGCAAGGAGGTCTCAGATTCCACTACGAAGGTATCGTCGATGACTCTATTATCATGTTCGTACTCTGGGAACAGTTCAAAAATTTTGTTCGCTTGCTCACGACGCACCTGATATTCAATTTGGGCCTTTGTGCTGCAGTAGACCCAACTGACCGCAATTGAAGTGATCGCAGCGGCAACAGTAAGGCCTGCGAAGTTCACTGCAATAGATACGCCCCATTTCATGATTCCCTGCCCTAGGTGTTGACTGCTTTTGGTTTGGTGCAATAGTCGATGAACGGAGTACAGAAATTCACTATAAGCACAGCGAAAGCGAAAGCATCTGGGTAATCGCCCGATACTCGGATTAAGTAAACCAGAAAGCCAATTAACGACCCAAAAATGATTTTGCCCTTTTTTGATTTAGCGCAGCAGAAGGGGTCTGTGATAATGAAGAAGGCGGCGAACATAGTGGCGCCGCTAAACAGGTGGAATATAACGCTGCCACCGCTCGCTGAGCTCCCGGCGTCATATCCGATGAGTGCGCAGAGAGTGATAGCAGCGAGCATAGCGATCGGAGCGTGCCAACTAAAAATTTGTCGGCGTAACAGGAATAGACCACCAAGAAGGAAAGCTAAATTTACCTCAAACCAGCCTACGCCGGCCCAGCGTGTCAGCTCTGGGCTCTGAAGTAGTAATTCTTCAAAAAGAAGCCCAGTGTTTTGCCGCAGGAGGTCTAATGGGGTGGCAGCGGTAACGGCGTCGATGGTTCCCGGTGCTATTAAGTGGCGGATGGTATCGGCGAAACTTGGCACTTCTGCTAGCCCCCTTGGAGAGGGCCACGCGCTCATTTGAGCAGGAAACGAAATCAGTAATATGGCGTAACCAACCATCGCTGGATTGAAAGGGTGATAACCCTGACCTCCAAACACCTGCTTGCCTAGCAATTCGGAGCTCAATACGCCAAGCAAGATCAGCCACCAAGGCGCGTAAGGTGGAAGCGCGATGCAGAGTAAAGTCGATGTAATCAGCGCGCTAAGATCGCGCGACGCTGCTATGGCATCGCGGGCCCTTAACGCAGCTACGGCATATCCACATGCCAAGGCAACTAGGCCACCCAGCAATATGTTTACGAGTGTTCCAGGTCCGAAATATCCGGTCATTACTATCGTGCCTGGCAATGCCGCCAGCAGGACATCTCGTTGCACTGGAGATAGTCGAAGTTTACGTGCGATCTCGAAAAGGCTTAGTTTAAAGAAAGACATTGCGCCTGCTGTCCATTGCCCACGCAGGGCCTCGATAACCTGCACCTTGGGGAAAAAAATTACAGTGCCTCAAGGGTCGCGCCAAGCTTCAGCACTCCCTTACTTGCTGCCACGGCTGCTCGTGACTAATAAACATAAGCATTATATGAGTCCGGTAAAGCCAGAAAAGGCAAGGGAGGCCAAACCCGCCATGATCATATTAATGGCTGCGCCGCGAAACGGCTTCGGTACATTGGTGGCCGCTACGCGCTCGCGTAAGGCTGCGAACAGCACAACCACTAGTGAAAACCCAAGGGACGCGCCTAGGCCGTAAAAAAGTGATGCAAAAAAAGTATGGCCCCGCTCGATATTAATTAGCGCCAACCCCAGTATCGACGAATTGGTGATGATCAGTGGCAGGTAGGCGCTGAAGAGTTGGCTAAGGTGCTGGTAGATCATGCGAGCCACAACGTCCACGAATACTAACACTGCAAGTATCACCAGCATGAAGCTGGTTGTTCTCAGGTAGGCTAGGTCAAGCGGGATCAGAATATAATGATAGGTCAGATGGTTGAAGACTGTAGCAAGTGTTAGCACGATCGTGGTCGAAAGTGCCATGCTTATTGCGGACTCTATTTTTTTGGTGCCACTCATTAGTGGGCATAGCCCCAGAGACTCGGCTAAGACAAAATTGTTTACCAATACCGCACTAAACAAAAGGAGTAGCACATCGCCCAACCTATTATCTCCCAGCGCAGAACGCTTTTAATTTAGACAGTAATGTTAAAGCGGATAACAGTTGCCCTGACGCAATCATCTGGTGGGTAAATTACTACG
>CACNSR010000015.1 GCA_902623175.1 Halieaceae bacterium | reverse complement strand
TTGATCTCACAATCCCGAGAGTTCGCCATGTTTGATTCTCTTCCTGTGCTCCCGCCCGACTCTATTCTCGGTTTGGCCGCCGCTTGTCGCGCCGACCCCAACCCTGACAAGGTGGACTTGACGCTGGGCGTTTACATGGATGAAACCGGACTGTGCCCCGTATTTGAGGCGGTTCAGCAAGCGCAGCAGGCCCTGGTCAGTGAGGAGCAGACAAAGGTGTATATGCCGCCACAGGGAGATCCCGATTATCTGAACGGGATCCGCTCACTGGTATTGGGTGAGGCGGGTATGGCTGACCTCGGTGATCGCACGTCAGCGGTACAGACCCCCGGTGGATGCGGCGCGGTGAGGCTAGGTGCCGAGGTGTTGCACGCCGCTGCCCCGGATGCCACCGTGTGGGTGAGTGATCCGACCTGGCCGGTGCATATCCCGCTAATGGGCTCAGTGGGGCTGCAATTCAAAACCTATCGCTATTACTCCGCTGACATGAAGGGTCTCAATTTCGATGCCATGTTGGCGGATCTCGAGGCGGCGCAGGCTGGCGACGTGGTGCTCCTGCACGGCTGTTGTCACAACCCCAGCGGTGTCGATCCGACGCTTGAACAATGGGGCGTGTTGGCCGATTTGATGTCGGAGCGACGGCTGCTGCCCATGATGGATTTTGCCTATCAGGGGATGGGGGCTGGTCTTGATGAGGACGCCGCGGGTATCCGCGCGGTGCTTGAGCGCGTGCCCGAGATGATTATCGCAATCTCCTCCTCGAAAAATATTGGCCTTTACCGCGAGCGCGCGGGCGTTGCGGTGTTTGTAGGCGGCGATGCCCGCGCGGCCGAGGCGATGGCGAGCCAGGCCGTCTCCGCGGCCCGCCGAGTCTACTCCATGCCGCCGGCTCACGGGGCACTGTTGGCGGGGCGGGTACTATCCTCGCCGGCGCTGCGATCAGCGTGGGAGGCCGAGCTGGGCCAGATCTGCCAGCGCATCAACGCCCTGCGCAGTCAGTTCGAGGAGGCTTTGACCACCGCCACTGGACGAGACTTTGGTTTTATCGACACAGAGCATGGCATGTTCTCTTTTCTGGGACTCAGCGTCGAGCAAGCACAACGCCTAAGAACAGAGCAGTCGGTATATATGCTGGACTCGTCGCGGATTAATATCGCCGGGCTAAATGCCAATAATCTCGGCCGCGTGGTCGAGGCGGTCGCCTCGGTACTATGACTGCGTACTTTGAGCAGCGCCGCCGCGCTCACCCCTCCAGTTCGACGAGGCGCTCCAGAGCGCGATCGAGTGCTTGCTCCGATTCGGTGACCGCGTTCAGCTTGGTAGCGACGTCGTCGGGGGGTTGCTCATAAAAACCTGGCTGGGCAATTATCTCCAGGAGCTCGGCGCGGCGCGCCTCCAGCGATTCAATTTCAGCGGGTAGGGCGTCCAACTCTCGTTGATCCTGATAGCTCAATTTAGTTTTTTTCTTGGGCGCCTTCTCGCCCCCGTAAGCCGACGTCGATTTTTGAGCTGCCTCGGCGTCGTCGTCGGCTGTTTCTGCAGCGCGGGTGGCAGGGGATGCAGCGGAGCCGACCGGCGCCGAGAGTTGCCCACCGCGGGCTTCCCAATCTGAATAGCTGCCCGCTTGCTCCTCGATATCTCCGGCGCCTTTCATCACCAGCAGGCTGGTGACCACCTTATCGAGAAAGTGACGATCGTGACTGACCAGAATGATGGTGCCCCTGAATTCCAGCAGTATTTCTTCCAGCAGCTCCAGTGTATCGATATCAAGATCATTGGTGGGTTCATCGAGGATGAGCAGATTGGCAGGCCGGGTGAATAGGCGCGCCAGAATCGCGCGATTGATCTCACCGCCGGATAATGCTTTGACGGGGGTTCGAATGCGATCTGGAGCAAACAAGAAATCGCCAAGGTAGGTAATGGCGTGCCGGCGCTGACCGTTGATTTCAACGAACTGCTGTCCGCCGCAGATGTTGTCGATCAGATCTTTTTCTGGGTCGAGTTCGCCGCGCAGTTGATCGGAGTAGGCGATCTCTAACTGGGTGCCGAGCAGCACATCGCCCTTGTCCGGTGTGAGTTCACCCAATAAGAGCTTGATCACGGTGGTCTTACCGACACCATTGCTACCCACAATGCCCACCCGATCGCCGCGCTGGATAATAGTGGAGAAGTCGTCCACCACCGTCTCGTTGCCATAGCAGAAGGTGATACCTCGCGCTTCGGCAACGCGGCGTCCCGAACGGTTGGCTTCCTCCAGCTTGAAGCTGCCTTTGCCTTGCGCTAACCGGCGTTGCGAGCGTTCTTCGCGCATGGCCTTAAGTGCCCTGACCCGGCCTTCATTGCGTGTCCGGCGAGCTTTAATCCCTTGCCGGATCCACGTCTCCTCCTGCGCCAGCTTTTTGTCAAAGAGCGCATCAGCTCGCGCCTCGGCTTCAGCCTGTTGCCCTCTCAGCACCAGGAATTTGGCGTAGTCGGCTTGCCACAGCGAGAGATGACCCCTGTCGAGTTCGCCAATACGATTACAAACGCGCTGCAGAAAACGCCGGTCGTGCGTAATGAGGACGATGGCGCCCTCGAAGCTATTAACTTGCCGCTCTAGCCAATCGATCGAGGGGATATCGAGATGGTTGGTCGGTTCGTCCAGAAGCAGTACGTCGGGCTCTGTCACCAATGCCCGCGCCAGTGCTGCACGCCGGCGCCACCCTCCCGACAAAGTCGCCAACGGATCATCGGCCTGCAGGTCTAGCTGCTGCAGCACCCGCTTGATTCGCCGTTCCATGGTCCATCCATCGAGATGTTCCAGCTTGGCCTGAATCTGGCTTAGCTCTTCCAGCGCCGCCGCAGAGCCATCTGCTGCCAGGGCGTGATAGCGCGACAGTAGCGCCCCGGTCTCTGCCAGTCCCGTGGCGACGTAATCAAACACGCTGGTCTCGAGATGCTCAGGTAGCGCCTGCTCAAGACGCGCCACTGTGATATTGGGTTCTACCCAGCGCTCGCCGTCCTCCGCGGACAACTCGCCAGACAGGATACGCATCAGCGTCGATTTGCCCGCGCCGTTCCGGCCGAGGAGGCCCAGCCGCTCGCCTTTATCCAGTGTTAGGCTAACCTTGTCCAGTAATACCTGGCTACCGATGCTTAACTCGATCTGATCGAGGCGGATGTAGGGCATGGATGTTCTCCTAAGGGCAGCAAGTTTAGGATAGAAAACAACCCTTGCGCGGATCTAGTAGAATATCGGGATTGGGGGATAACAACATGACGACGGCGACAATAGACGCGCAGGTGAATTCGCGCTGGATAGCACTCTGGCTGGCGGTCTGCGCCGCGACGATTTTGGGCATGATTCTGCTCGGAGGGGTGACCCGACTCACTGAGTCCGGCCTCTCGATGGTGGACTGGCGACCGATCATGGGCGTCATACCGCCACTGACCGAGGCACAGTGGTTGGCCACCTTTGCCGAATATCAGCAGTACCCGGAGTATCAAAAAATTAATCACGGTATGGATCTCGCCGGATTCAAACAGATCTTCTGGTTTGAGTATCTGCACCGCGTGCTGGGCCGCCTCATTGGCCTAATGTATTTCGTTCCTCTGTTGATCTTTGCGCTGCGGAAGATGATTGCACCACAACTCCTGCCGACACTGATTCTGTTGTTAACTTTGGGTGCCGCGCAGGGCTTGCTCGGGTGGTACATGGTCAAGAGCGGTCTGGTTGACCGACCCTCTGTGTCGCAATACCGGCTGACGGCACACCTCGGCGTCGCGGTCGCCATCTATGCACTGATGATGTGGTTGGTATTGCGTGTCAGCTCAGGCCTCTCGCCAGCGCTGAGGCACATCAGAGGCTGGGGCTGGGTGCTGGTTGTTGGGGTTTACACACTAATTTTGTCCGGCGGATTTATGGCCGGTACGGATGCGGGCTTTGCCTACCCGACTTGGCCGATGATGGGCGAGACGTTTGTGCCCATGGGCTATTACGCCGAGGGCTGGCAGGCCACTTTTGAAGGAGTCGCCACCATTCACTTCAACCATCGCATGCTCGCCTATGCCATGACGCTCCTTGTGCTGGTGCTGAGCGTGCAATCTTTGCGAACCAGTGAGCATCCCCGCGTCAGGCGAGGTGCCTGGCTGATGTTGGTTGCGCTCACGTTCCAAGTAGCTCTGGGTATCGGCACAGTGCTAACGCAAGTAGCGATCCCCATGGCGGCGACCCATCAGGTCGGCGCGGTGCTGTTGCTGACAGCAGTGCTTTACTGGATCCACGCCCAGACTGACCAAAAGCGGGTACTTTCTGTTCAGTAAAGAGTGAGACCAATCCTCAGAGGCGCAGGCTTCGCCTGGGTAGCCGTCGTGGATATCCGCAGGTGGCGCTCTCAACGATCTATCGAAAAATTAAGTCTTGGAATAGGCAGGAAACTCCCGCAAGTAAAAGCCAACCTCAGGCCAAGGTGTCGCGGTAAAGTCCCTGATAGTTCACTGCGGTCCCCCCCGCGCGCTATTTAACCACTCGTTTAGGCTCCCGTAATAGGAAGGACTTAAGCCCTGGCTTCGTCTGAAAAGTATCCGGTCGCGACGCCGTCCTCGCCATAGACCGGCTCTTTGATTTCAACCCGAAACTTATTGGTCTCCGCATTAAGTATCTTGTATTGCGCAAGGTGCCCGAACATATTCAGGTACCACTCACCTTTCAGGTGGGCCTCCAAGTCAGCCCCGCTTTCCCACTCCTCGTAGACGACCACGCGACCGGGGTGGTTGAGGTCAGCGGTCCAGAGATAATGAATGCAGCCATTCTCGGTGTAAGCGCCCTCGATGAGTTCCTTACCTTTAATGAGCGCTTCGTCGCGCACCTCGGGCGGGAACTCGACAATTCCTGCTACGACAACTCGAGACATAATGACTTCTCCAAATTTTTAGTTTCAGCGAATGAACGATGTGAGTTGCGGGTTGTTCAGTCTTTGACCCCAGACGCCTCATCATAGCCGCCTTGACCGCTGATCTCCGCCCACTGTTTGAATAGATCGCTTGCCGGCACGGCGCCCTCAACGATCAGCTGTCGCCAGACCTCCGCGGCGCGCACATAGTGAGGCACGCTGCCAGGGAACATAGCGAGCGACAGTGCTTCAGCCAATTCCCATTCGTTCACCCCAGCCTGATAGGCCGCCTCAATTTGCCACTTGAGAGCTCGCCAGTTACCCGAACAGGTATGCACCGCACAGGCTGTCATGTGTGCCAATGCGGGAAGGACGGGGCCGGTCAGCTGTGCAAACGCGGCGAGATATTGCTCGCGTGGGTTGGCAGTGCCGAGATAGGGCACCCAATGATCTTCAACAAACAGATAGCCGTCGCTGCCTTTAGCTATGGCGCTGATTGCGGTGGCGAGGCCAAGATGCGCGGCATCGCCACCGGCATCCAAGAAACGTTTCACGTGATGGCTGCCCAAGGATTCCTCGCAACTGATCAACACACCTAGCCACACAAACTCGTGGGCGAGGCGGCTGAGATGTCTTTCCTCAAGTGCAAGCGCGGAGTAGAGTGAGTCGTAACGCTCCAGCAGATGCGGCGTCGAAATCGCCATCAGGCCGTGGTGGGGCAGCAGATATCCCCGCTTCGCATGGATATGGCTCAATGCGGCGAGGGGATCGAAGTCGTTCATGGGTTTCTCCCTGTAATGCCTTGCCTGATGCGGCCCACCATTGATTCGCGCGGGTGTCAGCGGGTATGGTTTGTAAGGTCTGATAGACGACCAAGCGGTACACCCTGATCAGGTAAGATGCCACCTTAAACTAAAAGTTTCGACTGAAAATGACCATACAAACCGGTTACGCGGCTGGTTGGCGCCGAAGTTGTTCACTTACCGTGAAACGGGAGTGGATGGCCTCGAGAAGAGAATCTTGTTACCCAATAAACGCAAGGCCCCTTTGGACGATACGTCTACCGGCAAATCGTAACGGGTAAAGTGGGAAGGGATGGTAGCTACGGGTGGACTTGAACCACCGACCCCAGCATTATGAATGCTGTGCTCTAACCAGCTGAGCTACGTAGCCACATAAGGAAATCTTTAAGGCGCGCGATTCTGCAAAACTCCTTGATTGAAGTCAACCAGTCAGCCGTTTCAGCTCACCTGTGGTGACTGGAACCGCTCGCTAACCGGATAGACAGCCCCCCATGAGTGAACAACAAAACGACCCCTACGCCGGGTTACAGGGCAGACTGGCGAAGACGACTGACGAGGCGCGCGCCGCGGCGGTTGCTAAGCGGCATGCTCGCGGGGGGCGCACTGCGCGGGAGAACCTCGCTGATCTCACCGATGGCGGCGCCGTGTCGGAGTACGGTCAGTTGGCGGTTGCGGCCCAGCGGACGCGGCGCGAGGGTGACGCGCTGTACGCAGAGACCGCCGCGGATGCCGTGATCACGGCGGTCGGCGCCGTCAACGCTGAGCTTTTTCCTATTGAGCAGAGCCAAACGGCGCTGATCATTAATGATTACACGGTGCTAGCCGGCACTCAGGGATACTTCCATCACCGCAAAATTGATCGGCTGCTGGAGATCTCTGAGCGGGATGACTTGCCCATCGTGATGTACACGGAGGGCGGAGGTGGTCGACCGGGTGATACCGATGTGTGGGTGTCGATGGCGGGGCTGAACGTACCAACCTTTCATCGCTGGGCGGCATTGGCAGGGCGGACACCCCGCATAGCTGTTAATCATGGCTACTGTTTTGCCGGCAACGCGGCGCTGTTTGGTGCTGCAGATCTTCGGATTGCCACCGAGGCGAGCTGTATTGGTATGGCGGGACCGGCGATGATCGAGGGCGGTGGCCTAGGTAGCTGGCAGCCGCAGGACATTGGTCCGGTCTCAGTCCATCGCGAAAACGGGGTGGTGGATATTGCGGTTACCGACGAGGCCGAGGCGACACTGATGGCGAAACGTGTGCTCGCCTGTGTACAGGGCTCAATGGCGGACTGGCAGGCAGCTGATCAGTCAGAGTTGGCCGAACTGATGCCCACTAATCGCCGCTATGCCTTCGACGTCCGCAAGATTATCCGACATCTCTTCGATACGGAGTCCTTCATCGAGACGCGACCGGGCATGGGTCGCGCAATTATCACAGGTCTCGCTCGGGTCGAGGGTCGTGCCGTCGCAGTACTCGCGAGTGACTGTCGTCATCTGGGTGGCGCGATTGATGGTGAGTCTGCCACCAAGGCGGCGGCCCTTTATCAGCTGGCGGAAAGATGGCGCCTGCCAGTAGTGTCTCTGATTGATACGCCCGGATTTATGGTTGGCCCTGAAAGCGAGGCCGGGGGTGCACCGAGGTTGATGTCGGATCTCTTTATTGCAGGCGCCACGCTGACCCAACCTATTATCGCCATCTTTTTGCGCCGTGCTTATGGGCTCGGTGCCATGGCGATGACCGGCGGATCCTTCGAGGTACCGCGTTATGCTGTGAGCTGGCCGCAGGGTGAGTTTGGTGCCATGGGTTTAGAGGGGGCCGTTCATCTGGGCTTTCGTCAGGAACTTGCCGAGGCGCCTAATGAGGGAGCGCGCCAGGCCTTGTATGACAAGTTACTAGCCGAGATGTATGACAAAGGGCGTGCAGTAGAGGCCGCCAGTTATCTCGAAATTGACGCGGTGATTCAGCCTGAGGAGACGCGGGCGGCGATTAGCCGCGCGCTTATCACAAGCTAGGTCAGACATTAAAGCGGAAGTGGATAATGTCGCCATCCGCAATGACATATTCCTTGCCTTCCAGTCGCCAACGACCGGCATCCTTTGCGCCCTGTTCGCCCTGATGCGTCACATAGTCCTCAAAACCAATCACCTCAGCGCGAATAAAGCCTTTCTGAAAATCGGTATGAATGACCCCGGCGGCTTCCGGCGCGGTGGAGCCCACGCGGATAGTCCAGGCACGAACTTCATTGGGTCCTGCGGTGAAGTAGGTTTGCAGATTAAGTAACTCATAGCCCGCACGAATAACCCGATTAAGCCCCGGTTCTTCCACGCCCATCTCGGCGAGGAAGTCGATCTTTTCTTCATCATCCAGCTCGATGATTTCGGATTCGAGCTTGTTACAGATCACTGCGACGCCTGCATTCTCTGCGGCGGCGTGAGCCCTGACAGCTTCCAGATGGGGGTTGCCCTTGAAGCCATCCTCCGCCACGTTGGCGATATACATCGTCGGCTTGGTGGTTAATAGGTGTAAGGTTTTAACGCGAGCCCAGTCATTGTCATCGAGCCTCAGCGCGCGAACCGGCTGCGCTTCGTTCAACTGGGGTAACAGCTTGTCTTCAAGCAGTGCCTTCAGTGAGACCGCTTCCTTGTCGCCGCTCTTGGCTGTGCGGACCACTTTGGAGAGCTGCTTTTCACATGACTCCAAATCTGCCAGAGCAAGCTCTGTGTTGATCGTCTCAATGTCTGCCAGCGGGTCAATTTTGTTGGCTACGTGAATGACGTTGGGATCTTCGAAGCAACGCACGACATGGGCGATCGCATCGGTTTCCCGAATATTTGCCAGAAATTGATTGCCGAGACCTTCGCCCTTTGAGGCGCCCGCTACCAATCCGGCGATATCTACGAATTCCATGGTGGCGGGAATGTTCCGCTTGGGGGATACCAGGTCAGCAATTTGCCGCTGCCTTGGGTCAGGGATGGGCACAACGCCTGTGTTGGGTTCGATGGTGCAAAACGGGAAATTCTCCGCGTCGATCCCCGCTTGCGTGAGCGCATTAAACAAAGTGGATTTACCCACGTTGGGTAAACCGACGATGCCACATTGAATTCCCATGCCAATTAATCCTCTTGAGACGGATGTGCGGCATAGCTCTCGCTGTGCAGCGCCGTCATGGCTTTTACGTCTTCACCGTCTAGCAAAAGTGGCAGCGCACTGATGGCTGCTGCAGTGCTGGCCTCAATGGCGGCCTGATCAGCGGTGGAGGCTTTGCTCAGTACCCAGCCAGACACTTTTTTGGCTGAGCCCGGGTGGCCGATACCGATGCGCAATCGCCAGAAGTCACGGTGACCTCCGAGTGCAGGGATGATATCCCTGAGACCGTTATGCCCACCGTGGCCGCCGTCGTACTTGAATCGGGACTCACCAGGCGGAACATCGAGCTCGTCGTGGGCGATCAGAATCGCATCGGTCTCGATGCGGTAATAGCGCGCCATGGCGGCTACCGATCGGCCACTATCGTTCATAAAGGTCTCGGGAATTAGCAGCCGCAGGTCGTGTCCAGCGATAGTGCCTCGCGCTACCTCGCCCACTGCGTTGCGGTCCGCGACTAGCATTAACCCGAATTGTGTGGCAAGACGGCGCACAAAAAAGGCACCGGCATTATGCCGAGTGCCTTCGTATTGTGTGCCGGGATTGCCAAGCCCGACGATGAGCCGGATGGCAGACAAGGCTTAATCAGTCCTCGCCGCCGTCTCCGGCGTCATCACCTGAATCGCCATCGCCTTCGCCATCGGCTTCGCCGTCTGCTTCAACATCCTCGACCTCTTGCTCTTTCGCCGCTCTTGGCGCAACGACAGAGGCAATCGTAAGGTCATACTCTTCACCTTGTTCCAGCGCGGGAGAGGTCACGCCCCCGGGGAGCGTGATGTCAGACAAGTGGACGATCTGACCCATTTCGACCTCGAGCATATCGACTTCGAGATATTCGGGAAGATCCTTGGGTAGACACTGAATTTCGATATCCGTTGCCTGCTTCTGAATCATGCCACCCTCAAGTTTGACGCCAGCGCACTGCTCTTCGTTAATAAAGTGCAGGGGCACATTCACCTTAATCGCCTGATCCATGCGGATGCGAAGGAAGTCGGCGTGCATGGGAAAGCCTTTTGCGGGGTGACGCTGGATATCCTTGATGATGGCGTTTTCAGATTCACCACCGACCTGAACTTCGAGAATGGAACTGAAGCATGCTTCGTTTTCCAACATATGCTCGAAATCTTTGCGGATCAGCGTCAGGCTTTGGGCGGGCTTATTCGCCCCATAAATGACGGCGGGCATTTTACCCTCGAGACGACGCAGGCGGCGGCTCGCACCTTTCCCCTTGTCGGCTCGCGCCTCTGCAAAAACAATAAAGTCAGACATGGTCTGGCTCCTTTTTTAGCACCACTGTGTCTGCGACCGATGCGGTGGTGGGTGGGTGAAACACTGCTTAAGACAAATCAAACAGTGCGCTAATGGATTCCTCGTTGCTGACTCGACGAATCGACTCCGCCAGTAAATCAGCGATCGTCAGCTGCCGGATCTTCCCGAGGGCCTGCGCCTCACTCGACAGCGGGATTGTGTCTGTGACGACCAATTCGTCGAGATGCGAATTGTTGATGTTCTCCAGGGCCTTGCCCGATAAAACGGCGTGGGTGCAATAAGACACCACCTTTAAAGCCCCACGCTCCTTTAGTGCGTTGGCCGCAGTGCATAAGGTGCCCGCTGTGTCGACCATGTCGTCGACGAGAATGGCGGTTCGGCCTTCTGCGTCTCCAATCAAATTCATGACTTCGGCTTCGTTGGCGCGCGGACGCCGCTTGTCAATAATGGCCAGGTCGGCATCGTCCAACTGTTTTGCAATCGCCCGAGCTCTCACCACGCCGCCAATATCAGGTGACACGACGATGAGGTTCTCGTAATCGCAGCGCACAATATCGGCATTGAGAATCGAAGAGGCGTAGACGTTGTCTACCGGCACGGTAAAAAAGCCCTGAATCTGCTCTGCGTGCAGGTCGACGGTGAGTACCCGGTCTACACCCACACCCACCATGGTGTCCGCGACCACTTTGGCGGAAATCGGCACTCGAGCCGAGCGGACGCGTCGATCCTGACGGGCATAGCCGAAGTAGGGCACCACAGCCGTGATACGACCCGCTGAAGCGCGGCGCAGAGCGTCGATGATGAGCAGTAGCTCGATGATATTGTCATTGGTGGGGTGACAGGTGCTCTGCAGTACGAACACGTCTTTGCCGCGCACGTTCTCATTCAGTTCAACGGTGATCTCACCATCAGAGAACTTGCTGACCGCCGCGTTGCCGATCGCAAGGTAAAGCCGGTCGGCAACCTTGCGCGCGAGCGCAGGGTTGGCGTTGCCTGTAAACACCATCATTTTTGATGACATTCTTTTACCTCACCCTATGAAAGATGGCTGGGGCGGGAGGATTCGAACCTCCGAATGGCGGGATCAAAACCCGCTGCCTTGCCACTTGGCGACGCCCCAAACAAACCCCTTATCCGACTACCCGCATTTCGGGGAGTCGGTCCACGCCTTCGGCAACGACAACAGTCAGCCCGTCCGGGGCCTCGGCCGCAATTTGGCGCGCTGATTCCTCTGTCTCCAGCGCGGCAAAAACGCAGGCGCCGCTACCAGTCATTCTTGCCGTCAGGGAGTGGTGATTAAGCCATTCCCACGCTTGCTGAACCTCAGGGTAACGCGGCAGCACAATATCCTGCAGATCATTATGGCCAGCCCCCGAAAAAAAGGCCTGCACTGTAATGGGCGGGGTGTGACGTGTCAACGCGGGATCGGCGAAGATTTCGGCAGTTCTGACGGTGCAATGCGGCTGCGCAATGACAAACCATCGCTTGGGTAAAGCGAGGGCGGAAAGCACCTCACCAACCCCTTCTGCCCAGGCACTCTGACCCATCACAAAGACCGGGACGTCGGCGCCCAGCGGTGTCGCCAAACTTTGCAAAGCGTCCTGCTCGAGTCCTAGGCCCCATACTCTATTGAGGGCCAGCAGAGTGGTCGCCGCGTTGGAGCTGCCCCCACCCAACCCACCGCCTCTTGGAATGCGTTTGCGAATATGGATATGAGCTCCGCGGTCGGTTTGCCCTAGAGCTTGAGCTGCCTGAAGAATCAGGTTTTGCTCGGGCGCAATATCGTCCGTATCACCTGACAGCGTGACGCCCGGCTCGGTGCGGACCTCAAAACGCATGTCGTCACCCCAGTTGAGTAACTGAAATACCGTCTGAAGCGAGTGATAACCGTCGGGGCGGCGCCCGGTCACGTGGAGAAACAAATTGAGCTTTGCGGGGGAGCAGGCCTCAATCGCAGTTATAGTGCCGGACTGAATTCCCATCGCGAGATAATGACCTTAATTTCTATGTCGCTGCCGCGAATTGTAACCCGCGAGGGCGCTTGCCAGGGAGGAGCTGCTTGCCATTCACTCGCCTCGACTTCCCATGCCAATGAGTCAGATTGAGCACCCAGTAACCAACGCCCCAGCGCTTCTGGCGGGATGGCGGTCAAAGCGGTAAGAGCGGGTGAATCGGGGGCCACTTCAGACAGTGGTCGAATCTGGTCTCCGTCGCGCCATATGAGTTGGTCATCCCGGCGCTCTATCGTCTGGCGGTTCATGGAGAAGGGGCCCGACAAGGTGATGGCATCGTCCTGTGGCGTGCTCCGGGCCCAATAAAAGCGCGCGGCCTCCGTGACGCCTTGGTAGGTAAAAGAGGCTTTCCCTTTTGCTGTCCAATCGACAAGATCATCGGGCGCTCTAGAAAGCGCCTCCATAGGATCCTCGCTCTTCGGGTCCAAGCCTGCGCAGCCTGTGGAAATGAGGACGGTCAGACTAAACCAGAGCCAAGCCCTCACATAGCGGCCTCGACCTGTTGAGCTCAGACCCTGGATCACGGTAGTTCAGCGCCCAGCCGTTTCACCGTCTCTAGAATGATGGGATGGTCTGGCACTCGACTCAATCCGTCGCGCCACACGTCACGCGCCTCGAATTGCCTTCCTTGGACCCATAATACCTCGCCGAGGTGAGCCGCGACTTCTGGGTCTGGGAGGGCGCTATGTGCCTCGCGCAGCAGCGCCTCGGAATCGTTGTACTGACCTAGCTTGTAATACACCCACCCCAGACTGTCGAGGATGGCGGGATCACCGGGTGACAGCGCGAGCGCGCGCTCAATCAGATCAGCGGCTTCTTCATAACGCTGTGTGTGGTTGGTCAGCGTGTAGCCCAGGGCATTGAGCGTGGCTGCGTGGTTGGGGTCCTGCGCGAGAATGCTGCGCAGGTCGTTTTCCATCTCGCCCAGCTGGCCTTCGGACTCGTGCACCATCGCGCGGCCATACAGGAGAGAGAATGACTGCGGAAAAGCGATCAGGCCACGGTCATAGGCTTTGATAGACTCGCCCGACCAGTCTCGCAATGAGTCGGCTTCGAGCAAAAAAAGTTGTTCCGCGGCATTCGGATAGGCGCGCCGTTGATTGTCGAAGAACGCTTTGATATCGCTGGCGAAAGCAGTGTCGATCAGTAACTGGACGGCGAGGGCTTTGGCATCCCGAAACTCCCGCGAGGGGCCCACTGCCGCGAAAGCAGCAATGGCCTCGGGGTAACGGTCGTTCGCCATCTCGATTCGGCCGATGTAGTAGTGCGCCTCATCAAGCGTCTCACCCAGTGTGATGACCTGCTGAAATTTGCTCAGCGCCGCGTCGAAGTACTCGAGTTCAAAGTCGAGCAGCGCAGCAGTGGAGAGGAGTTCGGCATTTTCTGGGTCGCGTTCGAGCAATAAAACAAACTGAGCTCGGGCGCTCGGATAGTTCCCTTCTGAACCGAGCAGCCGAGCGTACTGCAGGCGCAGCTCCTGATTGTCGGGATAGCGCGCCACCGTGGTCGCGAGCAAATTAAAAGGATCGTCGACGCCTTGGTCCAGCATGAGCTGGGTCCAGAGCATGACAGCGCGAATATCCGTTGGCGAGCGCTTAAGCACAGGCAGAATGAAGGACTCTGCCCGTTTCAAATCTCCCTCAAGTCGGGCCACCAAGCAGGCTGCGATCGCTGCCTGATCATTCTCTGGCCACTGCGCGGCGATAGCGCGGATCGTCCCGGCAATCGCTATCTGACTGCCCTCATCCAGCGCGTCATAGTTGCCAAGATTGGTCGCGACGTTGACCGGATGTCCGTGCTCAAAGGCGAGCTTGGCATAATATACGGCATCGACAGGACGTCCCGCTCTCGAGAGCCAACCCGAGGCAGCGGCGGCGGCAGCGCCATCATCGGGGTCGAGTTCAACCAATCGCACCGCCATCATTGCGGCCTGATCAGTGACGTTGACGAACTCCGCCAGTCGCAGTGCGCGCCGCGCCAGCGCCGGGTCTTCCAGTAAGATTGCCTGCTCGGCCAGCAACGCGAGACCCTGCTCAAAATCGCGCTGACGTAAGGCGAATTCGGCCTGCAATAGTGGTAGCAGGCTCTCATTCGGAATCGGCGTCTCAGGTTGGGGTACGAGTGTATCAGCGGTCTCCACCTCGTAAACTGCCACCGGCGCCTCGACGTTCAGGTCGGGTGCCGAGGTGGCGCACGCTGCAAGAAGCAGTGCGAGCGAGATAGAGGCGGAGCGAGGGACAATCATGGGCCGTCATAGTGCCACAAAGGCGCGGAGCCCCTGCGGCGTGTCAGTAAGCAGTAAATGCTATGATAGCAACTTGGGATGAATGGCGAGGGTTTTGACCAAAGCCATGTTGAACAAGCTGGTAGTAGTTGGCGTAAATCACGACTCGGCCTCCGTAGAGCTGCGAGAGCGCATTGCTTTTGCCCCGGAAAAAGTGCACGAGTCGCTGAGTGCCCTGATTCGAGATACCCAGCTCAGCGAGGCAGTAATCCTGTCCACATGCAACCGGACGGAGCTCTATGGCGTAATGCCCGACAATGTGGACGGCGTCAGTGCTAGTGATCAGGTGGCGGATTGGCTTGCTGCCCACCATGAGCTGGACATCAATCAGTTATCGCCCTCTGTTTATCGTAATCACGGGGTGGCGGCAGCCTCGCATTTGGTGAGAGTGGCCGCCGGTCTGAACTCCATGGTGCTCGGTGAACCGCAGATCTTTGGGCAGATGAAATCCGCCTTTGCCGTAGCGCAGGAGGCGGGAGCGGTCGGCTTTCACCTCAACCTGATTTTCTCGGAAGCCTTCCGGATCGCGAAAAAGGTACGCACAGATACCGCTATTGGCGAAAACCCGGTTTCGGTGGCCTATGCGGCGGTTGATCTGGCGCGCCAGATCTTTAGTGATATGGAACGCAGCACGGCACTCCTTTTGGGTGCTGGCGAGACTATCGAACTCGTGGCCCGGCATTTGCGGGAGGCAGGTGTTTCCAAGTTGATCATTGCCAACCGGACACTCGAGCGCGCTGAGCAATTGGCCGCGCAGTTTGATGCAGAGGCGATTCTGCTGGCTGATGTCACAGAGCGGTTACCAGACGCCGAGATTGTCATCAGTTCAACGGGTAGCCAGTTGCCCATTCTGGGCAAGGGTGCGGCAGAAGAGGCGGTCAAAGCCCGGCGGTGGCGGCCCATGCTCATGATCGATCTAGCGGTGCCGAGGGATATTGAGCCGCAGGTGGCTGAGATTCCCGATATCTATCTCTACACCGTTGATGATATGCGTGAGGTCATCGAGGAAAACCTGCGTCTGCGTGCGTCAGAGGCGAGCAAGGCTGATGAAATTGTCGCCTCGGGCATCGAGGTGCTGAAAGATGGGTTACTTGAACGTCAATCAGCCGATATAGTGAAGACCTACCGCGACTCCGCGCTGGCCCTGCAGCAAGCCGAGCTCGATAAAGCGCTCAAAATGCTGGAAAAAGGCGCGGACCCCGAGGAGGTGCTGGGACGCCTTGCTAGGGACTTGACCAACAAATTGATTCACGCCCCTACCGCGGGGCTTCGTCAACTCGCGAAGGAAGGCGGCAAGCGCGATGTTTCTAAACTGGCCGCCATGTTGGGGCTCACAGACTTCGATGACGAGCGGGACGAGGGCGCGACCCTCCAATAACACTGCCCCGGTATCCTCGCAGTGAAAGCATCTCTGCTGACTAAGCTTGAGGCGCTGGCTGACCGCCATCAGGAGGTTGAGGTCCTTCTGGGTGATGCCGAGGTGATCAACGATCAGAATCGGTTCCGCGATCTATCGGTTGAGTTTGCGCACTTAAATGACGTGGTGGCGCAGTATCAGCTCTGGCAGCAACTGCAGGTCGAATTGGAGGGCGCTAGACAACTGCTTGAGGACTCGGATGCCGAAATCAAAGCTCTGGCTACCGAGGAGGTCGCAGAGGCTTCAGCCGCCTTAGATGAGATTGAGTCTGCACTCCAAGTCTTGCTGTTGCCGAGCGACCCTAATGACGGCAGTAACGTTTTCCTTGAGATCCGCGCGGGCACCGGTGGCGATGAGGCGGCGATCTTTTCCGGAGATCTGTTCAGGATGTATCACCGCTATGCCGAACAGAAGGGTTGGTCGGTGGAAATCCTGTCAGAGCGGTCCGGTGAGCATGGCGGTTACAAGGAATTAATCAGCAGAGTGGCCGGACGGGATGTCTACAGTCACCTCAAATTCGAATCAGGCGCTCACCGGGTGCAACGCGTTCCCGAAACCGAATCTCAAGGTCGGATTCACACTTCTGCCTGCACGGTGGCAGTGCTGCCTGAGCTGGAAGAGGTCGATAGCATCGATATCCGCAAAGAGGATCTCCGCGTCGATACCTTCCGGTCGTCCGGGGCCGGTGGCCAGCACGTAAACACCACCGATTCGGCGGTGCGCCTGACTCATCTTCCGACGGGCATTGTCGTCGAATGTCAGGATGAGCGCTCGCAGCATAAAAATCGCGCCAGAGCGATATCTCTTTTGCAGGCAAAACTGCTCTCGGCAGAGCAGGAGAGTCAGCGCGCCTCACAGGCTTCCGAGCGACGTTCACTGGTGGGTTCAGGAGATCGCTCGGAGCGGATCCGCACTTACAATTTTCCGCAGGGCCGAATTACGGATCACCGAATCAATCTCACACTATACAAATTAGATGAGGTGGTCAGCGGTGACCTGGATCCGCTCATTCTGCCGCTCCGGCAAGAGCACCAAGCCGATTTGTTGGCTGCGATGGCAGAGGAATGAAGGTTCGTGAGCTGATCCAGCAGGCGCGCATCGATCGAATCGAGGCTGAAATACTGCTCGCCGACGTGCTCGAGGTAGAGCGCGCCTGGCTGTTTGCCCATGGCGAGGATCCAGTGGCAGAGCCGGCGCTGACACTTTTTATTGATCATGCCAAGGCGCGTTTGACCGGTGAGCCCCTGGCGTACGTGCTGGGGTATCGAGATTTTCGGTCACTGCGGCTAGGTGTGAATCGTCATGTGTTGATTCCGCGGCGGGAGACAGAGCATTTGGTCGAGTGGGCGATTGAGCGTATTGATGCGGGCTCGAGGCGTGTACTCGATTTGGGGACCGGCAGCGGCGCGATTGCGCTAGCCTGCAAGTCCGAGCGACCTCATGCGATGTTAACGGCGATCGATTGCAGCGCGGAGGCGCTTGCCTGTGCCGAGGCCAATGCTCGTTCACTGGACATGCAGGTGGAGTGGCTTGAAAGTCATTGGTTTGAGCAACTGGGTGGCGCCCAGTGGGATCTGGTGGTTTCCAACCCACCCTATATCAGCGCATCAGATGCGCACCTTAAACAGGGTGATCTGCCCGCTGAGCCGGATAGCGCGTTGATTGGCGGACAGACTGGTCTGGAATCCATCGAGCATATTGTTGAACACGCCCCGGAATATTTGGTCTCTGGCGGGTGGCTGTTATTTGAACATGGCTTTGATCAGGCCGATGCCGTCACGGAGTGTATGCAGGACCGCGGTTTTCAGCAGATCACCTCTCGCCGGGATTGGTCCAGCCAGCCGCGCATGACGGGGGGACAATGGCCGCATTGAGCGACAATGAGCTGGCGCGCTACGCACGTCAGTTGATCCTGCCTGAGGTCGATCTGGAGGGGCAGGCAAGGCTGAAACAGAGTCGCGTACTGGTTGTTGGTGCAGGTGGACTGGGCACCCCCGCAGCCCAGTACCTTGCGGGCGCGGGAGTGGGATCTGTTCGCCTCGCGGATGATGACCGAATAGCGCTGAGTAATCTGCCTCGCCAGTTGGCGTACACTGAGGACGACCTTGGGCAATTAAAGGTGGGGGTGCTCGCGCAACGGCTGAGGGATGCCAACGGAGGAATTGCCGTTGATGCCCACTGCGTCCGATTTAACGGTGATACCGCGCCAGCGCTCCTTGAGGGTGTCGATATTGTGTTGGATGCCACCGATTCCCTGCAAGCGCGACTGGACATTGACCGGGCGACATATGCCGCCAGGCTGCCCTGGGTTTTGGGTGCAGCGGTGGGGACATCGGGTCAGTGGGCAGCATTTGATGAGACGCGCCGCGAGGGTTGCTACCACTGCCTGATGAGAGAGCCGGACTCCCCGGAAAACCTTGGTTGCGCGGAGCTCGGCATCCTTGGACCAGTGGTCGGTCTGGTGGCGTTGCATCAGACTCTGTTGGTGATCCGTTATCTCGTGGGCGCGGCACTCCCGTCTGGTTACCTGCATATGCTGGACGCCTGGACGGGAGAGACCCGTAAACTTGGACTCTCTGTCTGCGGAGACTGCGAACTCTGTCAGACCCTCTCTACATAGCGATCCATCATTCCAGCGTGCTCAGAATCCGCCTCACACGCCAGGTAATCAGGGCAGCTGCAACCGTAATACCCAGAATGGTGGTGTACCAGAAGTCTACTGTGCCATCGGGCGAGCCACCGCCCCAGTGGATGGCCAGCAGATAACCTAGCGGCAGTGCAAGGCCCCAGTAGGACAGCGTCACGACGATGAACGGAAAGCGGGTCTCCTTATAAGCGCGCAGCACAAATGACCCCACAATCTGAACGACGTCGATCATGATGAACAGCGCTGCCAGTCGCAGAAGCCTGAGCGCGAGATCCCGAATGTCCTCGGACTGGGTATACGCCCCGATAATGGCATCCGGAAATAGTAACAACAGCGACATAGCCAGCAGCCCGATAAGCGTGGAGAGGGCGGCACCTACCCGAAGCGCCATGCGTACGCCTTGCGCGTTCCGCGCGCCGATAGCGTGGCCCATGCGAGTTGCCATGGCACTGCCAACGCTGACCATGGGAATGTAGAAAACGTCCCACACATTGATGGCGATTTGATGCGCGGCAACCGCCGCGTCGCCGAGTGTCGCGATCAGTAGCGTGATGGCGGAAAAGACACCCGTCTCCAAGAAGAAGGTCAGCCCAACTGGTAAGCCCACGATAAGAATTTCACTTATACGCCCCCAATCAGGCCCCTCGAACCAACGGTTCGGTAGGTAAGGCTGCAGGGAGCGCGCCGAAAGGACATACAGCAAAATGATGAGCGTGCTGATCCACATGGACGCCGCGGTGGCGAGGCCACAGCCTACTGCGCCAAGTTCAGGCGCGCCCCATGCGCCAAATATCAGCATATAGTTAAGCGGCACGTTGGCGAAGAAGCCCACCACGCTCGCAAACGCAAAGGGCGCAGTGATGCCCAAGCCCTGAGTGTGATAGCGAAGCGCCATAAAGATGCCGAGGGCAGGGAAGCCAAGGCCTACGCGACTCACATAGGCGCTGGTTTTGGCCGCCGTCTCTTCGGGGAGTCCCAGCAACGCGATCGCGATATCGCTATTGAGGCAAAGTGGTGTCATTACCGCGCTGAGCGCCACCGCTACCCAGAGCCCCTGCGGAAGAAAACTGCGCACGCGCTCCATTTGCCCTGCGCCAAAATCCTGCGCCACGATCGCCGAGCAGGCGAATAGCGTGCCCAATATGATCAGATAGAGCGGCAGCCAGATATTGAAACCCACCGCGATGGCGGCCAGGTCGACATCGCCGTAATTGCCCGCCATCAATGTGTCGACCACCCCGGTGCCGATTTGGGCGGTCTGTGCAATCAGCAGCGGCCAAGCAATGCGCCACAGTGGGCGCAGCTCAGCCAGCATCTGCGAGGCGAACCGGGATGAATCAGCGTTATTCATGGTCGATAGTCAGGGCGTTGCCGAGTCTAAAAGCACGCGCATTCTAACCCGTTCCCTGTGCTAGACTTCGCGCTCATTTTTTTCGGCTACCGTCGTGCAAGATAGCGTGCAAGAAAACGCCGCCGCGCAGAGCGAACCGCTTGAGTCCGCTACTCCCGCGCCAACTGAACAAGTAAAGTTTGAGACGCTGGATCTCGATGCATCCGTGCAGCGGGGCATTGATGCACTGGGCTTTGAGTTTTGTTCGCCTATTCAGGGTCGCATCCTGCCGCATACCCTTGTGGGTAATGACGCTATCGGCAAGGCACAGACAGGCACAGGTAAAACGGCTGCCTTTTTAATTACGATATTTAATGATCTGCTCAACCACCCTATTGACGGGGAACGGTACTTGGGCGAGCCGCGCGCGGTGATCATTGCGCCGACGCGTGAACTGGTTATGCAAATCGCCGCTGATGCAGCTGAACTGGGGCGTTTTACCGGATTGAAAACGGTGACGCTGATTGGTGGTGCGGACTACCAGAAGCAGTTGAACAAGGTGAACCAGGCACCGGTTGATCTCATCGTTGCGACACCTGGCCGCCTGATCGACTTTATGGAGCGGCGTGACCTGACATTGGACCGGGTGGAAACGCTGGTTCTAGATGAAGCGGATCGCATGTTGGACATGGGGTTTATTCCGCAGGTGAAGCGCATTGTCCGCGCGACGCCCCACAAGGAAGATCGACAGACCCTGCTGTTCTCAGCCACCTTTACTCAAGACATCATCAATCTGGCCAGGCAGTGGACCTTTGAGCCCATCACCGTTGAGATTGAGCCTGAGCGGGTGGCGACGGCATCGGTAGATCAAAAGGTGTATCTGGTTTCCAGCCGTGAGCGTTTCCCCGTGCTTATGGATCTGCTCAACGACCCCGCCGTCGAGAGCGTCATTGTTTTTGCCAACCGGCGCGATCAGGTGAGGAGGCTCTACGAGAAGCTCCGGAAGGAAGGTGTCCAGTGCGGCATGCTCTCTGGGGAAATCACTCAGGCTAAACGCACCAAAACGCTTGAGAACTTTAAATCAGGGCGCTCTAAAGTCATGGTCGCCACAGATGTTGCGGGGCGCGGGATCCACGTAGAAGGCATTTCCCACGTAGTGAACTACAACCTGCCAGAGGACCCGGAGGATTACGTTCACCGCATTGGTCGCACTGGCCGTGCGGGGGCCACGGGTGTGTCCATTAGCTTCGCCAGCGAAGATGATGCCTTTCTGTTGCCCGACATAGAGGCCTTGCTCGGTCACTCTCTGGCTTGTATGGCGCCGCCGGCTGCCGACGATAACGCCTAGCGTTGCGATCTCAGTTCTTCGCACCACAGTAGCGTTGCGCCAATCACCGCCGCAGGAATTACGACCAGGTTCAAGAGTGGGATGCCGGTGAAAACGGCTATCGTGCCGCCAAAGCCAATCGTCGATAATCTTCGCTCTGCGCACGCGTCGCGCACGTCCCGAAACTGCAATCCGTGATTACCCATTGGATAGTCGACAAATTGCAGACTCATCATCCATGCTCCCAGCAAAAACCAGCCCAGCGGGGCGAAAGCGTTGAAACCCGGAATGATGGTCAGTATCAGCACCGACAGTGCCATCGGGACGTAGTAGAGAAACTTTCGGATCTCCCGGAACAGGGCTCGCGGGACTTCGAGGAGCGCCGCGGCGATACCCTCCAATTCCGGCACGGGCTCTCCCGTAATTGATTCTTCGACCTTTTCCGCCAGCAGGGCGTGAAAGGGTGAGGTTAGCATCAGTACCAGCAGGGTAGAGACATAGCCCGTCATTAGCCCTCCAGCCAACCACAGCAGCGGCGTGATGACCCAGGACAGAAATTGCAGCCACTCCGGCACAGTGAGCATCGCGGCCCCGTAAAAGTCTTTAATGACCTCGTAAAGCAGCCAACCCATCAGGCTGAACAGCACCACATTGGCAATCAGCGGTATCACGACGAAGCGACGCAGGCCTGGCTGAAAGGTCATGGCCAGGCCGCTTAGAAAATATCCCGCGCCCGTCACGAAATTACCGTTCATGAGGTCCCCCGGCGATGAATGCGACTACTATACTGTCCCAACTGCCGATCAGAGTGCAAATACCGGTGAGCGACAAGGATCTTTTTGCCGAGGAAATGTCCGGGGTTAAGCCCTTGGGCCGAGAGGCGCGCGTCCGCTTGGTCAAGGACCGTCTCTCTGAAGACCAACAGAAAGGCCGACAGCGCGCCGCAATGGGTGAAGAGCAAGTTATGAATCCACTCGTTGATGATGGCGTGATGCCGCTCGATGCTTGGCACGTGCTGGAATTCAAACGGCCGGGGATTCAGCACGGGGTGTATCGCAAGCTACGTCTGGGCCAGTACCAGATCGACGCGCGTTTGGACCTGCATCGCATGTTGGTGCAGCAGGCGCGAGATGAGGTGTTTGCCTTTATCCGTGAGGCGACAGAGTTGGGCTTGCGGACATTGCTGATTCTTCATGGCAAGGGGCAATCGAAAAACCAGGGCGAGCGGACAGCGGTACTGAAAGGCTACGTCAATCATTGGCTGCGAGAATTGGAAGCGGTTCAGGCTTTTCACTCGGCACAGCCAGTACATGGCGGCACCGGCGCAATCTATGTGTTGCTGCGTAAGAGCGCCGAGCAGAAGCAGGAAAATCGGGTGAAATATTTAAAGGGTCGGGTTCAGGACTGATCGTTCAGCTTCTTGAGCAATAAATCGTTGACCATCTGGGGATTGGCCTGCCCTTTAGACGCCTTCATGATTTGGCCGACAAAGAAACCGCTCAATTTCTTCTTTTTGGCTTCGTCGGCTGCCAGATACTGGGCGACTTGATCCGGGTTTTCAGCAATGACTGCGTCCACCATCGATTCCAGGGCCCCCGAATCACTGACTTGCTTTAGTCCCCGCGCTTCAATGATCTGATCGGCGTCACCCTTGCCCGACCACAGTCCGTCGAATACCTGTTTTGCCAGTTTACTGGACAGCGTGCCATCCTCAATACGCACGATCAGGCCGGCTAACTGCGCCGCTGATATTGGACTGTCAGTGATGTCTGTCTCGTTGCGATTAAGGGCCGCTGTCAAGTCGCCCAGAATCCAATTCGCGGCGGGTTTCGCAGCGCCTCCGGCTGTGACGACGGACTCGAAATAATCCGCCAGCGCATGATTGGGAACGAGCAGTGCAGCGTCATAATCATTCAGCCTATAATCCGCGATGAAGCGCGCTCTCTTGGCACCGGGCAACTCGGGTAGCGTGGCTCGGACTGCCTCAATATACTCCGCGTCGATGACGATCGGCAGCAAATCCGGCTCAGGGAAATACCGATAGTCATTGGCCACTTCTTTTGAGCGCATCGAGCGCGTCACATTCTGTTCAGCGTCGTAAAGCCGCGTTTCTTGCGTGATCGAACCGCCGCTCTCGAGAATGTCTGCCTGTCTTTCGTATTCACTGTGAATGGCCCGCTCCACAAAGCGGAAAGAATTCACGTTCTTGATTTCGGTTCGTATGCCCAGGGCATCGGTGCCTTTTTCACGCAGCGAGATGTTGATATCGCAGCGCATAGAGCCCTCTGCCATGTTGCCGTCAGAGATGCCCAAATACGTCACCAGCGAGTGGAGCGCCTTGAGGTACGCCACCGCCTGTTCCGCCGAGCGAAAGTCCGGCTCGGTCACGATCTCGAGAAGTGGCGTGCCGGCGCGGTTGAGATCGATCCCTGTCTCCCGGCTGAAGGCATCGTGGACAGATTTGCCAGCATCCTCCTCTAAATGCGCGCGCGTGATGCGAATCGGGAAAAGCGTCCCGTCTTTCAACGGCACCTCGAAAACGCCCTCGCAGACGATGGGCGCAAAAAACTGACTGACCTGGTATCCCTTGGGCAGATCCGGGTAAAAATAATTTTTGCGATCGAAGACGGAGCGTTCTCCGATACGGGCGCCGATGCCCAAACCAAACTTGACTGCGTAGCGGACAGCCTCTTCGTTCAACACAGGCAACATTCCGGGCATGCCCAGATCTACCGCATCTGCCTGCTCATTTGGCGCTGCACCAAATGTCGTCGCCGAACCCGAGAAAATTTTCGATTGCGTCGCGAGTTGCAAATGCACCTCGAGACCCATCACCGTTTCCCAACTCATGACGTCACCGTTGTAAATTGCGGCGTGCCCATGTGCCAGTCCGTGTCGGTCTGCAGGCGATGTGCCGCGTTGAGAATTGTTTGCTCATCAAAGGGCTTGCCAATCAGTTGCAGTCCAACGGGCATGCTGTTGATCAAACCCGCGGGGGTGGATAAGCCAGGCAGGCCTGCCAGATTAACTGCCAGCGTGTAGATGTCTTCCATATACATGGCTACGGGATCCTGCTGTTTCGCCCCGAACTGAAAGGCAACGCCGGGCGCAGAGGGACCGGCGATCATGTCCACGTGATCAAAGGCTCGCGTGAAATCTTCTGTAATCACGCGTCTGACCTGCTGCGCCTTGTTGAAATAAGCATCGTAGAAACCTGCCGACAACGCGTAGGTCCCCACCAGAATCCGCCGCTGCACTTCCTCACCAAAACCCTCGCTGCGCGAGCGCAGGTAAAGGTCTTCGAGATCTTTTGGCTCGTCACAGCGATAACCAAAGCGCACGCCGTCGTAGCGCGCCAAGTTCGCCGAGGCCTCCGCGGGGGCGATGACGTAGTAGGTCGCAATCGCGTAGTGACTGTGAGGCAGCTCAATGTCCACCAGCGTTGCCCCCGCCTGCTCCAGCACAGACAGCGCTACCATCACCCGTTCGCGCACAACCGGGTCGAGGTCATCGTTGAAGTACTCTCGCGGCAACCCGATCCGTAGTCCCTGAACATCGTGATTCAGTCCTGCTTGAAAGTCAGGCACGGGTAAATCCGCAGAAGTCGAGTCTCCCGCATCAATGCCCGACATGGCGGTCAAGGCGATCGCGCAGTCCTCGGCAGTGCGGGCCATGGGGCCTGCCTGATCCAGCGAAGAAGCAAAGGCAATGATGCCCAAGCGGGAGACCCGGCCGTAAGTGGGTTTAAGGCCCGTCACGCCACAGAGGGAGGCGGGCTGCCTGATCGAGCCGCCCGTATCGGTGCCGGTCACCAACGGCGCCATACCCGCAGCGAGTGCCGCAGCGGAACCGCCGGAACTGCCGCCCGGCACGCAATTGAGATCCCAAGGGTTTTTGACTGCGCCAAAAAAACTGGTTTCGTTGGAGGAGCCCATCGCAAACTCATCCATATTGCATTTGCCTAGCATCACGGCACCTTCGGCCTGCATCTTGGTGACAACCGTCGCATCATATGCGGGAACGAATTGTTCCAGCATGCGCGAGCCGCAGGTCGTTCTCACGCCATTGGTACAGAAAATATCCTTGTGGAGCAGGGGAATCCCGGTGAGCGAGGCAACATCACCTCTGGCGATGGCTTTGTCCGCCTTGCGGGCGCTGTCTATGGCTTGCTCCGCACACACCGTGATGACGGCATTCAGCGCACCGTTACAGGCTTCAATTCGCTCTAGGCAGGCGCGAGTGATTTCCTCACTGGATATCACTCGGTCGCGTAGCTGCTGTCTGAGCGAAGTGACAGAACCACAGAGTAGGGCGCTATCGGTCATCAGTCGATGACCTTGGGCACCAGAAAATAGCCCTGATCCTGTTCGGGCGCAGAAGCCATCAAGTTCTCTCGGTCATTTTGTCGTGTGACCGCGTCTGGTCGCAGTCGCTGGTGCATGTCGTGGGGGTTCGACATGGGTACCACTGTCTCGGTGTCGATGGTATTGAGTTCATCCACCAACCCGAGGACACGGCCAAAGCGCTCTGTGACTTCGGGTAAGTCAGATTCAGATATAGCGAGCCGTGCGAGAAGGGCGACCTTCTCGACGTCCTGGGATGAGACAGACATAAGGCATATCCTCGTCGAAGGCCGCGAAAACTAACACACTTGTGGCTTGCCCAAAAACCCCCGCGTTGCTACATTCGATTCGCATTTGGCGTTGCAAACTCTGGATCTGGGGGCATTTTTAAGCCCGTCGCAGAGGTCAGTGATGCGGCACAGCGGTTGGTAAGCCGACGATATTCGCAGCAAACCGAATGGCCTCTCCACAATCAGGGAACGATAATGTTCAAGCGCCTCCGCGGGATGTTTTCCACCGATCTGTCCATTGATCTTGGCACAGCCAACACGCTGATTTACGTCAGGGAGCGCGGCATCATCCTTGATGAGCCCTCTGTCGTAGCGATTCGTGTGCATAACGGGCAGAAGTCAATTGAGGCGGTGGGCAGAGAAGCGAAGCGGATGCTCGGTCGCACGCCGGGCAATATCCAAGCTATTAGGCCGCTAAAGGATGGCGTGATCGCTGACTTCCAAATCACCGAAAAAATGCTGCAGCACTTTATTGCCAAGGTGCATGAGACGAAATTCATCCGGCCCAGCCCGAGAGTATTGATTTGCGTGCCTTGTACTTCGACTCAAGTTGAGCGGCGAGCAATAAGGGAATCTGCGCTGAGTGCGGGTGCACGCGAGGTGAAATTGATCGAAGAGCCAATGGCCGCGGCGATTGGTGCCGGTCTGCAGGTTGAAGAAGCGACCGGAAGCATGGTGGTCGATATTGGGGGCGGCACCACAGAGATAGCCATTATGTCCCTGAATGGTGTTGTCTACAGCGACTCGGTCCGTATTGGCGGGGATCGATTTGATGAGGCCATCGTGTCCTACGTGCGACGTAAATACGGCAGTTTGATTGGTGACTCCACTGCAGAACGCATCAAGCAGGAGGTGGGATGCGGCTTCAAGTCAGACGAGCTCAAGGAGATCGATGTGCGTGGCCGTCACCTCGCCGAGGGCGTGCCGCGCAGCTTTACGCTGACCAACGACGAAATCCTCGGCGCGCTCGAAGAGCCGCTGGAAACCATGATGCGCTCGGTGAAGCTGGCATTGGAGCAGTCGCCACCGGAATTGGCTGCAGATATTGCCGAGACGGGCATTGTTCTGACCGGTGGCGGTGCCTTGCTCACCGACCTGGACAAGCGAATATCCACTGAGACCGGGTTACCAGTGGTGGTTGCGGAGGATCCTTTGACTTGTGTGGCGCGCGGCGGCGGGAAGGCGCTTGAGTTGATGGATCGTCATGTCCTGGATCTTCTCTCAACCGAATAAAACCGGCGATTGGGGCAGCGTCATTAAACCGCTTTTCCTTAAACAAAACCTGATCAGCGCGCGATTTATCGTGCTGACCCTGCTGTGTTTGTCGATTCTTTTTATTTTTCGCGAACACCCCCGCGTGACTGCCGTTCAACGTGGAGCGGTCGATGTGGTCGCGTTCACGAGCAATATTGTGGTGGCCCCTTTCGATGCTTGGGACCGGTTGCTCGAATCAATGCGATCGAGAAATGCATTAAGGGATGAGGTGCTGAGACTGCAGCAAGAGAACAGGGTGTTGAAGGGGCAGGCACAAAGACTGGCCTCCCTGCTGTCGGAGAACGCCCGCTACAAGGCGTTGCTTAATTCGGCTCGGGATATAGAGGATGAACTCATCGCTGCTCAGATCAGCTCAGTGTCACCAGATCCTGCGAGACATTTGGTCATGCTTGACAAGGGAGCAGCGGACGGGGTCGAAGAGGGACAGCCGGTGCTGGGCGTTGAAGGTTTGATCGGTCAGATTGTGCTGGTAGACGAAAACAACAGTCGCGCGTTACTCATCACTGACAGTGCCCACGCGTTGCCCGTGCAAGTGAATCGATCAGGACTGCGAGCGATCGCAGAAGGTAGCGGCGATATCGATCGGCTGGTAATTCGGCATCTCGCTGCGACCACTGATATTAAAGCGGGTGATTTATTGGTCACATCCGGTCTTGGTGGCCGTTTTCCTCACGGCTACCCGGTGGCGAGAGTGACTGACGTTGAAATAGCGGCAGGCGATGCTTTCGCAGTGGTGAGCGCAGCGCCAGCATCGGCCCTGGATCGTGGCCGTCACGTGTTGGTGGTGGCGCAGTCGTCTCAGTTTGAAGGGGCGGCTGCCCCTTGATGCGTGCGCATGCGGTCTGGGTAATCTATGCCTCGATCTTGGCGGCCCTGCTATTCACGTTGCTGCCGCTACCTTTAGATTGGCGCGGCTTTCGGCCTGATGTGGCGGCTTTAGCCCTGTTTTATTGGGTATTGGCCTTACCGCACAGAGTGGGGGTGGCGACCGCTTTCACGGTGGGCGTCACACAGGATCTGATCGAGGGCGCGCCACTGGGTCTTTCTTCTCCCGGGCTCATGTTGGCCACGCTGTTGTTGCTCTACAACTATCAACGCATTCGCCAGTTTGACCTGTTGCAGCAGTCGCTGGCGATACTCGTATTAATGTTGCTCAGCGCCGGGATCGAGCAGTGGCTGAGAAACGGCATCGATGTCCCCTCGGCACCGTGGGCCGCGGTGGCTGGAATGATCTGTTCCATGCTCTTTTGGGTGCCCACTCGCACTGTACTTCGCCACTTCAGGCGCTACTACGAGGTGTACTAATGCGGCTGCTGCTCGCATCGTCAAGCCCGCGAAGGCGGGCGCTGCTCTCTTTGCTCGTTTCTGACTTCGAGTCTTCGGCGCCCGATATAGACGAACGCCCCCGCACTCTGGAGCCCCCCGCTGATTATGTTGCGAGGCTTGCCAGTGAAAAGGCTAAAACGGGTGCCGCGGACCAATGGGTGAGTTTGGGTTCCGATACCACAGTGGCCATGGGCAACGACATATTGGGTAAGCCCCGCGACTGCCAAGATGCCGCGGCTATTCTCCGCGCACTGTCAGGGAATACCCACGAGGTGCATACAGCGGTTGCTGTAGCCTATGACGATGGTATCAAGACGGTGACCTGCACAACGTCGGTTATTTTTACGGTGCTCTCGGAGACGACGATACAGCAGTACCTGTTGACTGACGAGCCATGGGATAAAGCTGGTGCTTACGCCGTTCAGGGGTATGCAGGGGCCTTTGTGAGTCAGATCAGGGGCAGTTACAGTGCGGTGGTCGGGCTGCCGTTGTGCGAAACCCGGGCGCTTTTGATCGAGGCGGGGGTGCCGGTCCGCCATGGTTAGCATGACACCCAAAAATCTGGGGCGAACCGTCTGGCCGCTGATGGTGATGGCGCTGGTAAGTCTCGCCATCTATGTCAGCGGTGGTCGTCTGCTTCTGGGGGCGCTGCCGCTAGTGCAGCAGGACATAGAGCAGCTGCTGTCCCAGCGATTTTCGGGTGACGTTCGCATCGGGCAGATCAGTGGCGCCATGGAGGGATTTTCGCCACGGTTGGATTTGACCGATTTCGTAGTGCTGGATAGTCAGACCGGTGCAGCTATATCGCTACCCGAGGCGAGCATCAGGTTGAACCCCTGGGAGAGTCTGCTCAGCGGCGCCCCTCGCTTTGATGAACTCACGCTGATCGGGCCCCGTGTCGAGTGGAGTGGCGAGTCCGGCGCCGATTCGATAGCCATCCCCGCGGGACTGCGGGACTTCCTGAGCAGTTTCGCGCGTTTGCAGGTTCGCGATGCTCAACTGATCGGTGAAGTGGATCGGGATGGCGTGCCGATCACCCTCGAATCATTGACGGTTGATATCGATCTGGCGCGTGACAGAAGCCGTCGGACCCTCAGAGTGTCGATTGATTCTCCCGAAGAACGTCTGTTGTCTGCCGAGGGTTCCGGGACGGGTAATCCTTTTGAGCTCAACCAGTTTTCCGGCAAGTTACAGGGTAGCCTCAGCGGCGCAGGTGTGTCCTATCTGGCGCAGTGGCTGCAATCGGACCTCACAGCCGAGGGGCGAGCAGATTTTTGGTTTGCGGTTAACAGAGGCCGGCCTACTGCGGTGATGCAGGTCAACCTGACGCAGATTGCGGTGACAGGCCAGACAGCCCTTAATTTGCAGCAACTGCGCGCTGACAGTGTGGTTGAGGGCACATTTGATCAGGCGAGCATCTGGATCGATGACGCGTCGTTGACGGCTGATGACCAGACATTCTTGCTTCCCCGGATACACCTGCATCGTCTTGGGCGGAGCTGGAAGATGCTGACCGATGGCTTTGAGGTGTCACCGCTGATTGCCGTGCTCCGTGGGAGCGAATTACTTCCCGATAGGGTGAACGGGATTCTCGAAACACTGAGACCTGCTGGCGCCGTCGATCGCCTGGCGCTCACGGTGGAAGCATTGGACCAGCCACTGCACGGTTGGGAGTTGGCGGCCACTGTCACCGATGCCACAACAGAACCCTTCAGAAAGGTGCCTGGTCTGGTCGGTATCGATGCCTCGATTACCGCCAATGAGGAGGGTGCGACAGCCTGGATAAATACCCGGGACTTTGAGCTTGTGCTGCCTAAAGTTTATCGGGAGCCCATTCGCCTGAGGTCTGTGTTGGGGACACTGGAGGGGCGTTGGCAGCGAGATGCTCTATTCCTAGAGCATGGATTGCTGCTAGGGAGTGCCCTTGAGCATGATGTCGCGGTGCAGTTCGAGATTGATATCCCGTTTTCCAAACAGTCCTCGGTGCCACTAAAAATGGGGTTGTCGGCTTCGGTGCTGGATGCGCCTGTGGGCATTCGCGATGCTTACGTGCCATACCGAATGCCAGCGCCGGCCGATGCATGGCTGAAAAAGGCACTGCCGGCCGGTAAGATTGAGCGCGGAATTTTCTTATGGCACGGCGGGTTCAAACCCTACGGCCATTCCGGTCAAACTATGCAGCTAGCGGCCGATCTCTCTGGGGTGACGCTCGACTACCAGCCCGGTTGGCCAGCCGCGCTGCTGACTGACAGTCAGCTACGCCTTGATGACACGCGAATCGATGTGTGGTCTGCACAGGGTCAGTTGGCCGAGCTCGCGCTCTTTCGTACGGCAGTCGGCCTGCAGGTGGACAACAATGCCATCTGGCTGGATCTTCAGACGCAGTCCAAGGGTAAGCCGGGTGAAATCTTGTCGGCATTGGAGCAATTACCCCCGCTTTCTGTCGCGTACCCGGTCATGAGTGATCTGACCGTTGGGGGTGATGAGCCCACTGCAACCAATGCACACATCAGATTTGACCTGCGCAATGTGGCCCCGTCACTGGATGTGAACGTTGACATGGCGCTGACCAACGCCACACTAGCCTCTGCGCTGCTTGATCTGCAGGCGGCGTCATTGAGTGGTGATTTGAGATATCGCACGCAGACCGGATTCGAAAGTACGGGCATCACTGCCCGCGTTTTCGATCGGCAAGTTGCCGTTGCGATGGGTCCCCAGCTTGCGGCGGCACCCGATACATTGTTGGCGGCGCGGCTTGATTTTGAAGCGGCTGTGTCAGACGTCTTGTCCTGGCGAGGCATCAACTACCCGCTGCCCGCCGAGGGTGTGACAGCCGTCACCGTGGGTATCAATGTGGCAAGCGAGGTGGCGGTTGATGTCGAATCAGATCTCAAGGGCGTTTCGGTGGATCTGCCTCTTCCCTGGGGCAAGTCCGCCGAGGCCAGGGCGCCGTTGAAAGTCAGCTGGCGGGATCGTGAATGGGCTGCATGGGAGATGTTCTGGTTTGGCAGGGCATCTGCCATCACCGATACCCCGGAGGCTGGGTCAATTTCTGCCATTGTTGACGTGACCCCCAGAACTCGACCGCTGCAATGGCCGCTTTTGGCACCTGACCCAGGCTTGCACGTGACCGGGTTTTTACCGTCACTCGATCTTTCAGAATGGCAGGACAGGCTCGCACGGTTCTCGGCAGAGGCAGTATCCTCTGGCCCGACAGTGAGGGTTGATGCACTGAAGATCGGGCGTCTGCTGTGGCGTGGTGAGGAGCTGGGCGCCCTGTCAGTAAACGCTAATCTGGAGGGTGAAACGTGGTCTGCGGATTTTGAGCTGCCTTGGCTTCGCGGGCAACTTCAACAGGCCACCAGCGCGCCGGTATCGGACTCGGCGGCGGCATTGCAGGCTAGTCTGGAGCGTGAGTTGCGCATTGAGTATCTGGATCTTCATGGCTTGCCGCAGGTGAGTGAACAATGGGCTGAGCGCGCCGCGCCGCCCGACCCGCAAGGGGCGTTGGGCGCCTGGATGCGACAACTGCATCTGTCTGTCGAGGGGATCCATCGGGCCGATAACGAATTAGGTGATCTGGATCTGACAATCGACTACGTGAATGATGAGGGTTGGCAGTTCAGAGAGGTGACCGGCAATTTTCTGGGCATCAATTGGTTGCCAAAAACCCGGATGATCTGGCAGTCCTGGGAGGAGGGTGAGTCGACCACGCTGTCCCTCTCAGCAGAGCTTCAAGATGTGGCCACAACTCTCGCTCTGGTCGACGTTGCCCCGTTGGTAGAAACCGAGCGCGGCAGGTTGGACGCTGAGTGGCATTGGCCGGGCAGTCCCACCGATTTTGAGTTGACCGCGATTAGCGGTGATATGGAATTGGAGGTGGAGGCCGGATCGTTCGTCACAGCTAATGCTGAGGCAACCGGGGCGCTGCGTTTACTGAGTTTGCTGAATCTGTCGGGCTTGTTTCGTCGTGCCAACATGAATCAGCTATTTGATCCGGGCGTGACATTCGATAGCGCAGGGGGCACCTTCAGTTTTTCGCAGGGCGACCTGCGCATCCCTGACTTTTCCATCGAGGGGTCCGGGGGATACTTTACCTTTAGCAGCGATATCGATCTTGTCACTGAGACGCTGAACGGTGAATTGGTGGTGACGCTGCCTCTGGTCGAAAACATCCCCTGGGTGGCAGCGCTTGCCGGCGGATTACCCGTCGCTGCGGGTACTTATTTAGTTAGTAAAGTCTTTGAGGATCAGGTTAATCAGTTATCGAGCGGTGTTTATGTCGTTAGCGGCGACCTTGATAACCCTGAGGTAGCGTTTGAGCGTGTTTTTGATGCGACTTCACGGCTTCCTTCGGTAGACGATCAGGCGGCCAAAGATCAATCGCCGACAGACGCCGCGGCATCCAGCTCTGATAGATAGCGAAACAGCTTTCTGGCGTGTGTCTTCTCCTTGCCGCGCTGGATTTCTTTGGGGTGCTGGCGAATCCATTGGCGAAGCAGGGACGCCTCAGCGGCGGGCCAGGTGGCCAGGATTTCCCCAAGTGCCGCGTCGCCCTCATGCTGCAAGCGATCCCGAGCCGCCTCGACGCGATGAAAATTTGCGGTGGATACCGCATGTTGCTGATCCAGCATCGCCAGACCCGCTTCAATCGGCGCAGTATCCGTTGAACGCATCAGTTTGCCGATATACTGCAACTGCCTCTTTAGGCCGCCGTGGGCGGTAATGCCGCGCGCAGTCTTTACCGCTTCTTTGAGCCGCTCATCTGGAATATTGATACGATCGAGGTCCGAAAGTGACAGCGAAACCAGCCGCTCGCCCATTTCCTGCAGCGCAAGCATCTGACGCTTGCGCTCACTCTTGCTGGGTCGCAGGTCATCTGTCTCGCCGGTAGCTGAGTCGGTCATGATACGGCGCCATCACGCATAAAATGCGGTGGCTAGTCCAAGGAAAGCCAGAAAACCCATCACATCGGTAACGGTGGTGACAAGTACGCCACCCGCCAACGCAGGGTCAATGTGTAGTTTACGCAGCACGATAGGGAGACCTGCGCCCGTCACGCCCGCCGTGACCAGGTTGATCAACATGGCGCAGGCAATGATGACGCCCAGCATCGGGTCGCCAAACCACAGCGACGCTGTAGTGGCAATCACCGCGGCCCAGAGCAGTCCATTCAGAAGCCCTACCAGCGATTCCCGGCCGATTAGCCACAACTCATTGCGATAATTGATTTGACCCATCGCCATGGCACGAATCAGGATCGTCAGACTCTGAGTGCCCGCAATCCCTCCCATTGAGGCCACAATGGGCATCAGCACCGCCAGCGCGACCACTTTCTCGATAGTGTCCTGAAACAGGTTGATCACCGAGGAAGCCATTAAAGCGGTACCGAGATTGACACCCAGCCACACCGCGCGCCGCGGCGCTGACTGCCATACCGTCGCAAAGGTATCCTCCTCTGCCAGACCGGCGAGCGAGGTAAGGGAGTGATCCGCCTCCTCCCTAATGACATCCACCACGTCGTCGATTGTAATCCGTCCGAGCAGCTTGCCGTCATCATCGATCACCGGTGCCGAAATCCAGTCGTTTCGCTCAAATCGCCGCGCCACTTCGGTCGCGGATATATCGGCGGCAATGGCCTCCTGGTCTGTGATCATCATCTCCCGCACTGAGACGGCGGGGTCGGATACCAGTACTGTGCCGATGGCCAGCAGTCCCACAAACCTATCGTCGCGGTTTACCACGATCAGACTGTCCGTGTTGGGCGGAAGCTCCTTATGCCGGCGGAGGTAGCGCAGTACCACATCCAGCGTTAGATCTGCGCGAATGGTGATGGTGTCGGTGCTCATCAAACCGCCTGCAACGTCATCAGGAAAGCTCAATACCTTCTGTATGCGCTGACGGTACTGCTCGTCCATGATCGCCAACACTTGACCGGTCACCTCATCGGGCAACTCATGGAGGATGTCCGCGACATCGTCGTCATCCAACTGCTCGACAATTTCGGCCAGTGCCTCGGGCTCCCGGTCTGCCAACACGGCATTGCGGAGCTCGTCTGGCAATTCATTGACGACCAGTACCTCCTGCTCCGGTTCGAGAAGGCCCAGCAGCACCGCGCGATAGTCGGGGGGTGAGGAGCTGATCAAATAAGCGACGTCACCGGGTGACATCTCAGCCAAAATACCCGCGACATCGCCCAGCGTGCCCGAGCGGAGGGCAAATTCAAGACGCTCTGTCTTGGTGGGGAAGTTGGCGGGTGAGTTCAAAGCGGGACCTCCTCTGCGCCCGCCATTATCCGCTACCGACTCTGAAGATCTACCCGCGAAAATGCCTTTGTGACTTATTCCAGCTCGCCAAACCCGCTGGCAAAGAGCGCTTCCAGCGCCGTCATTGCGTGTTTTTCGTCGTCACCAGTGATCGCCACGCTCAGCTCAGCATCAACAGGTGCAGCCAGCATGAGCACTGACATAATGCTTTTCGCGTCGATCTCCTGATTCTGATAGCTGATACGGATATCGCTGGTAAATCTGGCCGCACAGTCCACGACTTTGGCAGCGGGGCGGGCATGAAGGCCAAGCGGATTAATGATCTTGATCATCTTTTCCATTTTCAGCTGCCAGCCTCCTGCAGATCGCGATGCCGAATTTGCGCCGCAGGAAACTGCGTGATCAGGTCTCGATGTAACTTCTCGGTCAGATAAACGGAGCGATGCTGACCGCCAGTGCAACCGATAGCAATTGTCATGTAGCTCCGATCCGACTCATCGAAGTCACGTAAAACCTTGGCGAGGAAGTCTTTGAGCTTGGCGAAGAAAGCCAGGCATCGTGCGTCTCTCTCCAGAAACTGGATGACCTCCGTGTCGAGGCCGGTCTGAGAGCGAAGTTTGTCCTGCCAATAGGGGTTTGGTAAAGCTCGGGCATCAAAGACAAAGTCGGCATCGGTTGGGACACCGCGTTTAAAAGCAAAAGACTCGAACATTACTGAGAGGCCATCTCGTTGCTGAACGAGTCGACTGGTGATCATATCCCGCAGTGCTCTTGGCGTGAGATCGGTGGTGTCGATGAGCAGATCCGCGTTCGCCGCAATCGGCTCAAGATGTCTCCTTTCGCGTGAGATCGCCTCGGGTAGAGAGTTGTCAGGTCCCGCGAGCGGGTGTCTGCGCCGGGTCTCGCTAAACCGCTTCAATAGCACATGAGGTTGCGCATCCAAAAAGATAATCAACCGATCAGGTAGCGCTGCGAGATGTGACATCAATTCAGAATTGTCCTGGACCCCGCTTTTAACGGCGCGCGCATCGACGCAGACGGCGACGCCCCGGAAACGTTCATATTCCTGATGAGCCACGATCTCCCCCGAGAACTCTGGTAATAGCCTCGGGGGGAGATTGTCCACGCAGTAGTATCCCTCGTCCTCAAGGAGTCGCAGAGCGCTACTCTTACCTGCGCCTGAGCTGCCGCTGATGATGATGAGTTTGGGCGTCATGGCGCCTCATTGTTCAACAGGAGTTCTCTCAATTGTTCCGGGTCAAGCGTCTGGCGAACGTGTTTGCGTAGGTCGGCGTTTGAGAAACTTCGTGCCAGGGTCGCCAGTAAGTTTAAATGAGCCTGTGTCGCTTCCTCGGGCACGAGCAGCACGAAAATGACATCGACGTCGCAGCCATCTGTGGATCCGAAGTCAATAGGCTCTTGCAAAGTCACGAGACACCCGGCCGCCTCAGCGCATTCATCGATGCGGCAATGGGGGATGGCGATACCTTCTCCGATGGCCGTGCTGCCAAGCTTCTCTCGCGCCAACAGTGCGCGATAAATGTTTTCGCTGCTAAGATTTAGCGCGGCGCCCATTGCCTCAGCCGCACGCTCAAACACGCGTTTTTTGCTAAGAAGAGACTCCTCGCTCAGCACCTGAAAGTGACCTAGTGTCACTGCGCTTGTGTCAAACATCGATCAATGGCCTCGATGTTTTTCCTTGTGTTTGATGACCTGTCGATCCAGCTTGTCGGCGAGTGAGTCGATGGCGGCATACATGTCATCCGATTCCGATGAGGCAAAGAGATCCGCGCCCGCGACGTGCAGGTTGGCCTCTGCCTTGTGCAGGTGCTTCTCGACAACCAAAGTCACCTCTATGCGGGTGATGTGATCGCCATGACGTTCAATCGGGACCAGTTTCTCTTCGACGTGCTGCCGGATAGCTGGCGTCACATCCATGTGGTGTCCGCTAATAGTCAGGTTCATTGCTCACTCCTTGGCCGAATCTTGTTAATTCAGTTTAGACGTTTGCGTTCATTTGAGGGAGGGATTGCAAGCTGTTCGCGATACTTAGCGATAGTTCTTCGAGCCACTGTCATATCTCGTGCCTTCAGTAGCGCACACAATTTGGAATCGCTCAGCGGTTTGCGGACATCCTCTTCGGCGACCAATTGTTTGATCGCAGCCTTGATGGCGGTTGAGGCAATATCGTCGCCTTCATCGCCCATCACTCGGCTGGAGAAGAAGTACTTCAGCTCGAAAGTGCCCCTCGGTGTGTGCATGTATTTTCTGGTCGTCGCGCGGGATACAGTGGACTCGTGGAGGTCTACCTCCGCGGCGATATCTGCGAGAACCAAAGGTTTCATACCGATTTCACCGACCTCTAGAAAGGCTTTTTGGTGCTCGACGATCTTGGCTGCGACTTTGAGCAATGTCTCACTCCGGCTTTGCAAGCTCTTCATGAACCAGCGGGCTTCTTGTAACTGCTCTTTGACATATCCCCTGTCGGCAGCCGATCCGTCGCTCAACAGGGCAACATAATTTTCATTCACTCGCAGTCGCGGGGCGACTTCATGGTTCAGTTCCACCTGCCAGCGGCCGTTGCTCAGCCGGACAAAAACGTCTGGTGTGACGTATTCCGTTCGCTCACTGCCGATTGAGGCGCCGGGTGTTGGATCAAGCGAGCGAATCAATTGAATCGCACTGTTAAGTTCGCGCTCGCTTGCACGGAGTTTTCTTGCCAGTTGGCGGGGAGGTGCTGTGGGGAGCTGCGCGAGGTGGCGGCTGACGAGCGCGCCCGCAACATCTCGACAAGGTGTATCGGTGGGTAGCTGCCTGAGCTGGATGAGCAGACACTCGCGCAAATCTGCCGCGAATATGCCCGGCGGCTCGAAGTGCTGCAAGCGATGCAGAACAGCGAGCACTTCGTCGAGGTCAACATCGTCCAGGCCGAGATCGGCGTGAATGTCGTCTGCGGTTTGCGTCAGCCGCCCATCGCTGTCGATTGCATCAATTAGCGCCATCGCGATCAGACGGTCGGTGTCTGAAAAACGCGTCAGGTTCAGCTGCCAAAGCAAATGGTCCCGCAGAGATTCCTCTTCTGAATCTTGTTCGGAAAAATCGGCCTCGGCAGCAGGGCCGGGTGTCGGCGGTGTCGAGGAGGGGAGTACGTCTTCCCAAACAGTGTCTACGGCCAGATCCTCGGTGCCGTCCTCTGACGCGGTTGCCTCAGCAAAATCGAGGTCAATCTCCTCAGGCTGCTCATTCTCGCGCTCGAGGAGCGCATTGCTCTCCAGCGTTTCTTCAATGATTTGTTGCAGATCGACGGTACTCAACTGCAGCAATTTGATGGCTTGCTGCAGTTGCGGCGTCAGGGCCAGTTGCTGCCCTAGCTTGAGCTGAAGCGCTTGTTTCATACCACGGATAATCGCTCGCTGGGGATTCAGTGTATCGCCCCAACGTGGTCGTGCAAAGAAGTTGGCAAGGAAATTGCCGTGGTCAAATTAGTTAAATGAGTCGAATGAGTCAAACCCACCGCTTTTTTCAGCGGCGCGCTCGAGAATCCGGTGAATGAGTGCTACCGGCGACAGGGCTTCTGCCGTGTCGGTTAGCATTCAGAGGGAGAAGTGCTCTCCAAGGTATGTTTCCCGAACCCTGTCATTGGCCAGCACCTCGATCGGCGTACCGGATGCGATGACGTGCCCTTCGCCCACGATATAGGCACGTTCGCAAATATCGAGGGTTTCACGGACATTATGATCCGTGATCAGCACGCCGATGTCGCGGGCTTTGAGATGAGATATGGTGTGTTTGATATCGGAAATGGAGATCGGATCGACGCCCGCAAAGGGTTCATCGAGGAGAATCACAGTGGGCTCAGTGGCGAGCGCACGAGCGATTTCGACCCGCCGGCGTTCGCCGCCAGACAGCGCCTGCCCGAAGGAATCAGCCAAATGGCCGACATTAAATTCCTCGAGTAGTGATTCGGCCAATGTATGGCGAGTCGCTCGCGTCAGTTCGGGGCGTGTCTCAAGAATCGCCAATAAGTTATCTCGTACTGAGAGCTGACGAAAAACAGATGCTTCCTGCGGTAGATAGCCAATGCCTGCGCGCGCTCTGCGGTGCATTGGCATGGCCATCAGCGATTCGCCATTGAGGCGGATATCACCGGCATCGGCTTCAACCAGACCCAGGATCATGTGAAAGCAGGTGGTTTTGCCTGCGCCATTCGGGCCGAGCAATCCGACGATTTCACCCGCGCTGACTTGTAGCGACACGTCCTTCACGACGGGCCGACCGCCATAGGCCTTTGCTAGATGATGTGCGCTGAGGGTGCTAGCCATCGGAAGCATCACCGCGCAGATTTTCTGGTGGGATCACAACCTCGACTCGACTGGCCCCCTCAGCGCCCGGTATGCCTGCCGCCCTAACAGAGCGTTGACTGACAAGATAATCGATTTGACTACCAGACAGCGTAGAGCCGTCCTGTGCGATCCGTGCATTTTTAAGAAACCGAACAAGATCCTGAGACCTGACATATTCAATGCGGAGTGCCGAGGCGTCGACGGGCGCCTGGTTGGGTGTCGGTTGTTGCACCAGCGTCGCCGGCCTCCCGGTAGCGACGATTTTATCGGCCTCGTCGACGTTATGGCTGATAGAGAGCGTATCCGCAGTGATCACCAGCGACCCTTGTGTGAGGACCACATTGCCCTCGTACCGGGTTTCGCCTGCCAGTTCATCCCTGACCGCCACGTCCGCTACGATTTGGATCGGTTGATCCCGATCCGAGTCCAACGCTAAGGCCTCGTCAGAGAAAGGCAGACCCATCACCGTGATTAGCAGTGAGAGCAATGAACGCTTCAAGTGAGGCACGTCGGGCATGTTGCTAGGCATTTGTCGGCATGGTCGTTATTCATATTCTGTTCTGACGCCGCCCTTCAGGGTCGCCTTGCTGCTTTGCAAATCCAGCTCAAATGCCGTGCCTGACGTGCGACTGCCCCGGCCTGTCATCACCACCTCTTGCTCGCCCTGGGCACGCTTTTGGTCCATGTAAAGATGCATGGACTCTGTCTGCATCGTCGCGTCTCGGGTCAGCTCAAGTATTGTGACTCCATTTTTGAGTTCAAGTTCATTGAGATCCTCAAAGAAAATCCCTGTTGCTGCTTCGATATCCCAAACCGCGCCGTTTTCTGCCCGCGCTTGATAACGAATGTCCTTGAGAGTGGTCTCCTCGCTGTTCTGCAATCGCGTCGCCACACTGATTTCCAGAACATCCGCGGCAACGCCGTCCTGAGAAAAGTGCCGTCGCGTCCCTTCGCGCAGATAGCTCGCGATCAGCTCTTCCTCCAGATCAATTTGCTGGACTGGCGAGGATTCGGGAACGAATGACTGCCATAGTACGATGCCCAGCGCGACCATGCCCATGGTGATCACAGCGCCTTTCATCAGAAAGTCCTCATCACATCGGACAAGCGACCCTGAGATTGCAAAATAAAATCGGCCAGTGCTCGAACGGCACCCGCCCCACCCGGCAACGGCGCGATCCAATCTGCACACTTTCGAACAGCCTCAACCGCGTCATTGGGGCAGGTCGCCAGCCCTGCCAGACGGAGAGCGCCCAGATCAGGCAGATCGTCCCCCATATAGGCCACCTCAGCGGCGTTGAGCTCCTTTGCTCTAAGTAACTCTTCGAGCGCGGACCTCTTGTCTTCACGTCCCTGGATCACTTTGGCGATACCCAGTTCAGCAGCGCGCCTCTCTAGCGCCTCTGAAGATCTGCCCGTGATTATCGCCACATCGATATCGCAGCGCTGAAGCAGCTTGATGCCCAGTCCATCCTTGATGTTGAAGGGCTTGGTCTCGGGCTCTGACATGGCCCGGTAAAACAGCGTGCCGTCGGTCATAACCCCGTCGACATCCAGCGCGACCAGCTTGATCGACTCTGCCTTCTGTGCCGCGCGACCTGTCATGAGAGTCCCGCCTGCAGCAGCGCTAGCAGCGTGACTATGCCGAGAATCGTGTCCTGCTCGTCAACCACCACCAAGGCGCTGATTTGATGCCTTTCCATCAGAGCCAACGCCTCGGCGGCCAACAACTCCTGATGGATGGTGCGGGTGTCGGCGGTCATCGCCTCAGTCAGCGGTGTGGCGCGCAAATCGATGCCATTTTCGACCGCTCGGCGCAGGTCGCCGTCTGTAAAGATGCCCAGCAGTCGCTGGTCGTCTGTAGCGATGGTGGTCATGCCCAGGCCTTTCTGGGTCATCTCTACGATCGCATCGGCCAGCATCGCGGTGGGTGTGATTGCCGGGATGTCGCTGCCGCTAACCATGACATCGGCAACGCGAAGCAGCAAGCGCTTACCCAGTGCACCACCGGGGTGTGAGAAGGCGAATTCCTCGGCTGTGAAACCCCGCGCCTCCAGAACAGCGATAGCCAGCGCGTCGCCCATGACCAGAGCAGCGGTCGTGCTGGACGTCGGTGCCAGATTCAATGGGCAGGCTTCTGTCTCCACCGAGGTCAGTAGATGCACGTCGGCAGTCTGTGCGAGTTCGGAGCTATCACTCCCGGTCATGCTGATCAGCGGGACACCGAGGCGCTTGATCAGGGGCAAAAGCGTGAGGATCTCGTGCGTGCTGCCGCTGTTGGACAGCGCGATCACACAGTCGCTCGCTGTGATCATGCCCATGTCGCCATGGGACGCTTCACCGGGGTGCACAAAAAAAGCCGGCGTGCCAGTGCTGGCCAGTGTGGCCGCAATTTTGCCGGCGATATGTCCGCTTTTGCCCATGCCCGTCACCACCACGCGGCCAGTCGTGCTCAGCACGCACTGACAGGCGGCTGCAAAGGGTGGGCCCAGTGCACTGCTCAGCGAAGACACCGCGTCCGCCTCCATTGAGATGGTTCTCTGCGCAGATTCGACGAAAAATTGATCGGTGTGGTTGGCCATACTTTGTAATTTCAGGATTCAGTCAAGGCACTAAAAAGAGCCAGCCGAAATAAGCGGTGTAGAGAGACAGCAGTAGCAACCCTGTTCCTCGCCCCAAGTTGCCGGATCCGGACGCCCCATTCCAACGCCACAGCGCTGCAAGGGCAAGAACCAGAGTCGTGAGAAATACCGCGAACATGTCCCGTCTGATCACGGCTGTGTGCAGCGAGAGGCTGCCCCACAGACCGGGAATTGCCAGCACCAAGAGAATATTGAACATGTTTGAGCCGACTACTGCGCCTACTGCCATATCGGCGTGACCTCTCAATGCGCTCATGACCGAAGCGGCCAATTCTGGCAGGCTGGTCCCCACGGCCACAATGGTCAGGCCAATGACCAGCTCTGGCACACCCAATTCAGTAGCGATATGGGAAGCGGCCCAGACCAGTATTCGTGATGAGGCAATCAAGAACGCCAGCCCACCGAGGAACGACAGCCATGCCAGTGGCAGCGTCAGGGTGGGTATCTCGTGTGCCTCGATATCGTCATTAGACTGTTGAGCATGCTGGGCCACACGAACAAAGAAGAGCGCCAGCATGCCAAGTAGGACGAAGCTGTCTGATCGCGAAAGCTCGAGGTCATTCAGCAAGAACCAGATGACGAGGACGACCAACATCAGTAGAGGTAGATCGATCCAGGTTGTGTCTCGTGCCAGCTTAATACTGCTGAACAAGAGTGTGACGCCCAATACCAGCCCCACGTTGGCGATGTTGGATCCCAAAGCATTACCCACGGCGAGCTCACCCGAGTCTGCCAGTGCAGACATGATGGAAATCAGGATCTCGGGTGCGGAGGTCCCTATCGAGACGATCGTCAGGCCAATGAGCATGGGTGTTAGACCTGCCCGCCTTGCGATGGCGGAGGCGCCATTCACGAGGCGATCTGCGCTCCAGACGAGCGCCGCCAAACCCAGCGCAATCACTGTCGAGTACCACAACACGATATGCTTTCCTATTCCGTCCGTTTGGTGGGCAAGTGGGCTGAGCGACGATCGGGTATCATTGCTTGCGAAGGCGAACTGTCAGTGAGAAGAGAGTCGATCATCACTTCGCTCAGATAGTCTAACTCAGTCGATTCTGATGTTGGCAGGTATTCGTTAGTGCCTCGCAGAATGGGTGGTTTTGGGGTTTAAAGGAGTTTGCTGTGTTACACCGATTAATGTGTCTGCTGGCCCATATCGCGCTGTATTTGGCGGTCATCCAGGGTGGTCCAGTCCGTGCCGAGCAAGCCTCTGCGGGTCAGCGGGGACCCGCTGAAGTCATCAGTGATGTCACGGCTAAGGTGATGACGGTGGTCGCAGAAGCCAATACGTATTTTGAAAGGGATCCCGACCGCTACTACCGTGATATCGACGAAGCGTTAGCGGAGCTTGTGGACTGGTCAGGGTTTGCCACCGCCGTGATGGGGGAGTACTACAGTCGCGGTCGCTACATGGATCAAGCCGGCAGGGCCGCTCTAAAGCGCCAGAGGGACGACTTCGCAACGACTTTGAGAGAAGGTCTGATCAGAAGCTATGCCAAGGGATTGCTCGCGTTTGGCGGTGCCAGAATGGAGGTGCAGGGCGTCGAAGCCTCTGCACAAAGTGCGCGCGTCGCTTCCGTCACCCAGCTGGTATACGGCGAGGCGGAGCGCGTGTACACCATCCGCTACCAGATGGGTCAGTACAAAGATGGCGCTTGGCGCCTACGCAACCTTATTATCGAGACCATAAACCTCGGTGAGATCTATCGCAATCAGTTCAGTGCGCTGGCCAGAGACGCCGATGACGACCTCGATAGCGTGATCGCTCAGTGGAATGAGGCAGTGGTCGAGCAGGCGGAGGAATTGACCGGTGACTGAATCAGAGTTGACCCAGCTGTTATCCGAGGCCTTTCCGGGCGCGCAGGTGTCCGTGGCGCTTGAGGGCGGGCACGTGGACATTACGGTGATTAGCGCCGAGTTTGACGGCCTAAGGCCGATCGCGCGCCAGCAGCGCGTTTATGCGCCGCTGGCTGGACTCATTGCCGATGGCACCCTGCACGCGGTCAACATCAGTGCGCAAACCCCCTGAACGAGGTGGCTTTTGGACAGTCTGATTATCCGGGGAGGGAATCGCCTTGAGGGCGTGCTGACCGCCTCGGGAGCAAAAAATGCTGCCTTGCCGATACTCGCAGCCACTCTGCTGACCGCCGGAGCCTGTTCTCTGCGGTCGGTGCCTGTGTTGCGAGACATCACCACCATGCTGACCTTGCTCGCCAGCCTGGGCGCAAAAACTGCGCGTCGCCAAGATGGGGAGGTGTTGATAAGAGGTGACTCGGTGCAAGCGTTCACCGCGCCATATGACCTGGTGAAAACCATGCGCGCCTCCATCCTTGTATTGGGCCCCTTGCTGGCAAGGCACGGGCAAGCGCGGGTGTCGTTCCCGGGGGGCTGTGCGATCGGCAGCCGCCCTGTGGACCTGCATATCCGGGCACTGGAAGCCATGGGAGCCGTCATCACGGTCGACGGCGGGTACATCGTGGCCATCGCGCCAGAAGGTTTAAAGGGCGTCGACTTCACCTTTGATATGGTCACTGTGGGGGGAACCGAAAACGCCGTGATGGCGGCGTCACTGGCGGCCGGTACCAGTGTGCTGCGCAATGTGGCGAGGGAACCAGAAATTGTCGATTTGGTGAAATTCCTCAGAGCCATGGGTGCCCATATCGAAGGAGAGGGCACTGACACCTTGACGTTGCAGGGTGTGACAACGCTCAATGGAGCGTCTTACGAGATCATGCCGGATCGTATTGAGGTGGGCACCTATCTGGCGGCGGCGGCGGCAACGGGCGGCAGCCTGCGGGTAGAGGGTATCTGTTCCGAGGTGCTGGGTGTGGTGCTGGATAAGCTCGGGCAGACGGGCGCTGATCTCGATGAGGGTGATAATTGGATCAGTCTGGATATGCGGGGTGAGAGACCCAAAGCGGTGGATATTGTGACCGAGCCGTTCCCGGGTTTCCCCACCGATATGCAGGCCCAATTCACTGCATTGAATACGGTGGCCCAGGGGACATCTCGCGTCACTGAGACCGTATTTGAAAACCGCTTGATGCAAGCACATGAAATGAGGCGTATGGGCGCCCATATCGCGATTGAGGGAGACAGTGCTTGTATTAGCGGGCGGCCCAGCTTGCAGGGTGCACCGGTGATGGCGTCGGATTTGCGCGCATCTGCGAGTCTGGTGATTGCAGGCTTGGTGGCGTCAGGTGAGACCCGGATCGATCGCATCTACCATATTGACCGCGGTTACGAAAATATCGAGGGTAAATTGCAATGTCTGGGCGCCGATATCCGTCGTATATCCACTTGAGGATCTGACCAACACTTTTATGAAAGTCACACACACATTAACGATTGCGCTGACCAAGGGCCGGATATTGAGGGAAACTTTGCCGTTACTGGCAGAGGTCGGCATCGCGCCAAAGGAGGATCTCGACAGTAGCCGCAAGCTGATCGTTGCGACCACCGTGCCCAATATCAGTCTGGTGATCCTCCGGGGATCTGACGTGCCCACGTATGTCCGACACGGTGCCGCAGATGTCGGGATCGCGGGAAAAGACATGTTGCTAGAGTTCGGGGGCGAAAGCATCTACGAGCCACTGGATTTGGGCATCGCGCGATGCCGACTCATGACAGCCGGGCCCGCCTCTGACCCGGCCGAGAACAGAGGCCGTCGCCGCGTGAAGGTGGCGACTAAATTCATGAACGTGGCCCGAGCGCATTATGCGCGCAAGGGCCTGCACGCCGATCTCATCAAGCTCTACGGCTCCATGGAACTGGCGCCGCTGATGGGTTTGGCAGATGAGATCGTCGACATTGTCGATACCGGCAAGACGCTGGCAGAGAACGGTATGGCGCCGCGGGAATTGATTGCGGATATCTCCTCGCGACTGATCGTGAACAAGGCATCGATGCGCACCCGGCACGCGTCTGTCCAGGCGCTGGTCGAAGCGCTGACCGCTGCAGTGGAAACGGCGGGTCAATGAGGGCAACGCATCCCATCAGCCGATTGGATATGTCCGAGCCTGACTTTGAGGCCGCCTTTGACCGCTTGCTGATCAGCCCGGCCGAGGCCGATGCGGACCTTGGGCAGACCGTCACGCAGATTGTGGCAGCGGTAGCGCACGAGGGTGATGCCGCCTTGGTCAGATACACCAATGAGCTGGATCGGAGAGTGGTGGAGGATGCTCAGTCGCTTCGTGTCAGCGTGGATGCGATCGAGCAGGCTTTGTCTGATTTGAACCCTGATCTGTCAGTGGCGCTCACGCGGGCGGCGGCGCGCATTCGGGGGTTCCACGAACGTCAGCGTGCCGAAAGTTGGCAATACGAGGACGAAGAAGGCAACTTGCTGGGGCAGCGAGTCACAGCGCTCGATTGTGTGGGTGTTTATGTGCCCGGCGGTCGGGCGAGCTATCCGTCTTCGGTGCTGATGAACGCGATCCCTGCGAAAGTGGCCGGTGTTGCGCGCGTTGTCATGGTCGCGCCGGCACCCAGTGGGGATGTCAACCCCGCGGTGCTGGCAGCCGCGACGCTGGCGGGTGTCGATGAGGTCTATACCGTGGGCGGCGCTCAAGCTGTCGCAGCGCTGGCCTATGGCACGGCCACAATTCCCAAGGTCGACAAAATTGTCGGTCCTGGTAACCGCTTCGTCGCCGAGGCAAAACGACAGGTTTTCGGGCGTGTGGGCATCGATATGGTCGCTGGCCCCTCTGAAATTCTGATCCTCGCGGACGGGTCGGTCGACCCCGAGTGGGTCACCATGGACTTGTTCGCCCAGGCTGAGCACGACGAATACGCGCAGGCGGTTTTGATCTCCCCCGATAATGACTATCTGGACGCGGTGGCGGCCTGTATTGCTCGACTGCTACCCACGTTGTCGCGGCGCGATATAGTTACGGCGGCGCTCAAACACCGCGGCGCGCTGATCAAGGTGCCCGATATCGAGTCGTCAGTGACCCTGAGTAACCGTATGGCACCTGAACACCTCGAGCTGGCATTGGCGGACCCGGACAGCGTGGTCGGCGATATACGTGCAGCGGGCGCGATCTTTATGGGGGCGATGTCTTCGGAGGCGGTCGGTGATTATTGTGCTGGCCCCAATCACGTGTTGCCGACCGCAGGTTCCGCACGATTTGCCTCGCCGCTGGGTGTCTATGACTTTCAGCGCAGGAGCAGTCTGATCAGGGTCTCTGAACAGGGTGCTCACACCCTGGGTGAGGTTGCGGCGGTGCTGGCTGATGCCGAGGCGCTGGAAGCACACGGGCTCAGTGCTCAAAAGCGCATGCGCGGCAGAGACTGAGTCAGCTGTTGCCGCGGGTGCCGACGACGGCTTCCAATTCGATGGGCACACCCTCGCGATCCAAATTGACCCGGAGGAGATGCCCCGGTTGCAATTGAGCGATTTGCAGCATCGCCGCCCGGCCATCCACGACCGGTTCCCCATCCATAGCCACGATGATGTCATTGAGCTGGATGCCAGCGCGCTGGGCAGGTCCGCCGGGAGCGAGATCTGTCACGATCAGTTGTTGCATTGCCTCTCCGGCCTGCTTTTCGCTGAGTAGCACTTCCACGCTGACGCCCAGCCAACCGCGAATAACATGTCCATACTTGACGATGTCATCCAGCACAGCTGCAGCCAATGGGCTAGGGGTTGCGAGGTTAATCCCGATTCCCGGTGTTTCCCCGTTGCGTTCCGTGCCCGCGGTATAAATCAAGGTATTAATGCCGACTAAACGACCTTGATGATCGATCAGGGCGCCGCCTGAGCTACCGAGGTGGATGGTGGCATCAGTCTGGATATAGCCCTCGTAGGTCGACAACTGCAAACCGAAGCGGCCCACTCCTGAGACGATGCCCTGGGATACAGAGTGGCCAAAGCCGTAGGGGTTGCCGATAGCCAACACCACATCACCCACGGCGATATCCTCGGCATCCGCCACCGCGATCGGTGTCAGCTCCGGCAGGTCGATGTGTAAAATGGCGAGATCGGTCTCGGGGTCACTGCCCACCACCGAGGCGTTGGCTGAACGGCCATCTGCAAGCAGTACCTGAATGGCGTCAGCGCCTGCAATCACGTGGTTGTTGGTCACAATATGTCCCGCAGCGCTGAGAATCACGCCAGAGCCCAGCGAGCGCTCGACGCGCTGGCGACTGCCGCGGTTGGAAAACAACCGACGCTGTAGCGGTGAGTTCAGGCGGGGGTCAGTGCGCGCATCAACCAATTTGGCGGTGTAGATGTTGACCACCGATGGGGTGGCCAGCGCCACAGCGTCACGGTAGCCGCCGCTGACCGGTGCGTTCCCTGTTTCCTGTGGCTCCAGCACCCATTTATCGAGAATAAGTGCCGCAGCTAGGACGCCGACCAGTGCCGGCCATATGTTGGTGGTCAGTTCTTGTTTCACATCGATCTCCTCGGGCCATTGTAAATGATCGTGCGCTGGTTATTCTCCCAAAAGAGAAAACTGGCTTGGTCGGACTATGGGCTGCACTAGACAACAACTGAACGTCTTTTTTGACGATTTACTGACGCCTCAGCGCTTCAAAGACTATTGCCCAAATGGGTTGCAGGTTGAGGGGAAAACCGAGGTGCGACACTTAGTCACCGGCGTGACAGCTAGTCAGGCGCTGATTGAGGCCGCGCGCGACCGCGGGGCTGACGCCATACTGGTCCATCATGGTTATTTCTGGCGCTCAGAGCCGCCTTGTATTACGGGGATGAAGGCGGCGCGAGTGCGCGCGCTGATAAAGGCTGATATCAATTTGTTTGCCTACCATCTGCCGCTGGATTGTCATCCGCTGCACGGTAATAACGCGGCGCTCGGCCGGCTGATGGGCATTGAGGCTCCCGAGGCGCTCGACCCGGAAGATCCGAGCACGCCAGTCTTCCTGGGCCAGTTCGAGGCGTCGGTCACGGCTCGGGAACTCGCGGACCGACTTAGTTTTGCGTTGGATCGCACCCCGCTCGTGATTGGAGAGGGCGACGTGAAATCAGTGGCATGGTGCACAGGGGCCGGGCAAGGCTACATCGATCTCGCCGCCGATGCGGGCGCTGATGTGTATGTGACGGGGGAGGTCTCAGAGCAGACGGCGCACGTAGCCCTGGAGCGCGGTATTGCTTTTATCGGTGCGGGCCACCACGCCACTGAGCGCTATGGCGTGCAGGTGGTCGGCACACTTGCAGCCGAAGCGCTGGGGTTGAGCCACGAGTTCATCGATATCGACAACCCTGCCTGAGGGCTTCAAGCAGCTGAGCTGTTGGACTTATCCAGGCCGAAAGTTTCCGAGAGTTGCCCCTGCTCATCCGGCTTCTTGGGGGCATAGTCCAGTGGTTGCTCCACCTCGATTAGATGCGGTTTGTCATTCGACTCTGCCGCGGGCGCGGTGAGCGCCGCCTCAGAGATGCTGACCCGGTCACCACATAACTGCTCGGCGCCGTCCGCGAGGTGCGTGTATACAGCACGATAGTCGCTGGTCAGCTTGTGCAGGAGATCTGCGGTTTGCGAGAAGTGTTCGGATACCTCCGCCTCGTAATCAGCCCGAGCCTGTTTGGCCTGATCCAACTGGCTTTCGAGTTCCATGATCACTTTGCGCTTGTTGTCGCCACGCGCATTCAGGGCCAGATACCATCCAACAACGCCACCGATACCGCCGCCAATAATGAATGCAAAGACTAGGTTTGACATTGAATACATGGTTTTAAAGACCCTTGGTTACCGAGTTTTCCCCACCTATACCGCGGAGTGTACTGCAAGTCAGGCACGGCGTCCCGCGGCGGTTTACGTAGGGTCAGATCGATCTAACTTGAGTGTCAAGAGCGTATATCGTCGGGTAGTCAGTAGCGCACTTTTTGGTCGCACCATCCGTGCTACCCTGCGCGCCGCTCAAGCAGCGCACTGGCCCCTCAATCTTTGCATCGCCAAACCATGACAGAAAGCCTTTCCCCATTACAGCGCTACCATCGAGACGTGGCATCTGGCGCCCTGTTGGATGATCCTGCGCAGGAAAATGTGATGCGCCAGTTAGATGATTTATGCAGTCGGCTTCTGGCCAGAGCAGCAGAGCAAAACACCGTTCGGGCCCGCGCACGGAAGCTGATGGGCTTTCCCGTGTCGCCAGAGCAAGGACTGTATATCTGGGGCGGGGTAGGCCGGGGTAAAACGCATCTGGTAGATACCTTCCACGACAGCCTGGCTCTAGAGCGAAAACTCAGGGTTCACTTCCATCGTTTCATGCAACGTGTGCACACGGCACTGACCCAGTACAGCGGTGCCAAAAACCCGCTTGAAGTCGTGGCAGATGAAATCGCTGGTGAGGCCCTGGTGCTCTGCTTTGACGAGTTTTTTGTCAGTGATATTGGCGATGCTATGATCCTCGGTGGACTGATCGATGCGCTGTTTCGACGGGGTGTCACGCTGGTCGCCACGTCGAACATCCCGCCACAGGAGCTATACCGGGATGGACTGCAGCGCAGCCGTTTTCTGCCGGCAATTGCTTTGCTTGAGCAGCACCTGGTCGTCACGCATCTGGAAGCGGCTACTGATTACCGCTTCAGAACGCTACAACGCGCTGATTTATGGCACGTCCCCCACGACGGGTCCGCCGCTGACGCGCTGTCAGCCTATTTTTCGTCGCTGACCGGACGGTTAGCTGGTGAACCCAAATCGGTCGACATCAATCAAAGAGCCGTCAATCTGCTAGCCGATGCGCCCGGTATTGCCTGGGCGACCTTTAGTACCCTCTGTGAGGAGCCGCGCAGCGCAGCCGACTATGTCGAGATGGCTCGCGAGTACCACACCGTATTGATTGAGCAGATTCCACTACTGGACCGGGACAAAGAGGACGCGGCGCGGCGTTTTATTAATTTGGTGGATGAGTTTTACGATCGCAATGTCAAACTGATTGCCACAGCTGCTCAGCCGCCGGAAGCGCTCTACAACGGATCAAGGCTGCGCTTCGAGTTTGATCGGACGGTCTCCAGATTGCAGGAAATGCGCACTCAGGAATACCTCAAAGCCGAGCATCGCTCGTGACGCTTGCGCGGCAAATTAACGGTTGAAAGGCCTCAGGCACTCCAGTAATATCCGCGCTCCTCTGATTTCGCCCTCAGGGCATGGGTCATGAAAACATACAGCGCCAAGGCAGAAGATGTTCAGCACGACTGGTTAGTGGTCGATGCCGAGAATTTGACTCTCGGTCGTCTCGCGACAGAGATCGCGCATCGTTTGCGCGGCAAGCACAAGCCAGAGTACACCCCTCACATGGACATGGGTGACTACGTCGTTGTCGTGAACTGCGAGAAAATTCGCGTCACCGGAGCGAAGCAAACCGAAAAAATGTACTACCACCACACGGGTTTTCCGGGTGGCATCCGCTCAGCCAGCTTCGAGCAGTTGATCGACAAGGCGCCGGAGCGGGTTATGCAGCGTGCGGTGAAGGGCATGATGCCGCGGAGCCCCCTGGGCCGCGCAATGCTGAAAAAGCTCAAAGTCTATGCGGGGCCTTCGCATCCGCATGCGGCACAGCAGCCGCAGCCGCTGACGATCTGAGGAGGTCATGATGGCAACCGCACAGTATTACGGAACAGGACGTCGAAAGACGTCCACTGCGCGTGTCTTTTTAAGGACAGGTAGCGGCAACATCATTATCAACGGCCGTCCTATCGATGAGTACTTTGGCAGAGAAGTGGCGCGAATGATTGTCAGGCAACCCCTGGAACTGACCGAGAACACCGACACCTTCGACACCAATGTGACGGTGGCTGGTGGTGGCAGCTTTGGCCAAGCGGGTGCTATACGTCACGGGCTCACACGTGCATTGTTGGAATACGACGAAAGCCTTCGCGCTACCTTGCGAGCGGCAGGTTATGTCACCCGCGATGCCCGAGAGGTTGAGCGTAAGAAAGTTGGCTTGCGAAAAGCCCGTCGGCGCCCCCAGTTCTCGAAGCGCTGATAGACCAATTGATCTTCCCAGAGGCCCGCCGATGCGGGCCTTTTTGTAGCCTAAGTTCAGGTCCCATAGCACGGCAGGCGTTTAGATAGCGATCTAATAATGGATGCAGGTAGGTTGAAGCCGCCTACCTAAGGGAGCCGCGAGAGAGGGAAGGTAGATATCGTGCAGTACGTTTATTTGCTGATAGCAGTGGCGTTGGAAGTGTGCGGGACCATGTTGTTGCCCGTGAGCCAGAACTTCACCCGCCCAGTACCCACGCTGTCCTTGATTGGATGCTACGCGGCCTCTTTCTACTGTTTGACCTTCGCCTTGAATACGCTGCCGATCGCGGTGGTGTACGCCACGTGGTCTGGGCTGGGGATTTTTCTCATCACTTGGTTCGGATACCTATTTTTTGAGCAGGCACTGGACTGGCGAGCCATTTTGGGCTTGCTACTGATCGTGGCGGGGGTGGTGCTGGTGAATAGCTTCGCTCCTAACAAGTAAGCAGTAGTTCAACCCTAAGCTGATCCTGGTCAGCATGCGTTACGTATTTCAACTTGCTGGAGGCTGACGTGACTATTACACTTCGCGCGCTTACTTCACCTTGTTCGCCAAGGCCACATGAGCTCTTTTATTCCCGTCATATGGGTGGTGGCGGGTAATGGCAGGTGACAGGGTAGACCGGGAGAGTCTCAATCATGACGGATACAACAGGCGAGCACGGCTCGCTAGCTGATGATGGTCAAACACGTCGACGCTTTTTGACCGCGGCAACCTCAGCGGTGGGCGTTGGCGGTGTGGCTGGGGTCGCCGTGCCTTTCCTCGGATCATGGAATCCATCAGAGAAAGCGAAGGCAGCAGGCGCGCCGGTCCGCGCTGATATTAGTAAGCTCGAACCAGGACAAATGGTAGTGATTGAGTGGCGCGGCAAACCGGTATACGTGCTGCGCCGAACCCCTGAGCAGGTGGCGGGTTTGGCCACCTTGAACGACGGCCTGAAGGATCCCTCGTCAGAGGTATCCGCGCAGCCCGACTATATCGAGGGTGATGGCAGAGCCATCAATGAAGAATTTCTCGTGATGGTAGGGCTCTGCACCCACCTGGGATGTGCTCCCAAGTTTCGGCCCGAGGTCGGCGCGACAGACATGGGTGGCGACGAGTGGTTGGGTGGCTTCTTTTGCCCCTGCCACGGATCCAAATTTGACCTGGCTGGGCGCGTATACAAAGGCGTACCGGCGTCAGCCAATCTTGAGATTCCCCCTTATTCCTACGAGAGCGACGGCGTGCTAGTTATTGGCGTTGACGCGGAGGCAGCCTGATGGAAAAAGCACTGACCGGTCTGATGTCCTGGATTGACGCGCGACTGCCGCTGACGCGAACCTGGGATACCCACATGGGCGAGTACTACGCGCCCAAGAACTTCAATCTGTGGTACTTCTTTGGGGTGTTTTCGCTGTTGGTGCTCGTCAACCAGCTGCTGACAGGCATTTGGCTGACGATGAGTTACACGCCATCAGCGGAAGAGGCTTTTGCTTCAGTCGAGTACATCATGCGCGACGTGGATTACGGATGGTTGCTGCGCTACATGCACTCCACTGGGGCCTCGGCGTTCTTTATTGTGGTCTACCTGCATATGATGCGTGCCCTCATGTATGGCTCTTATAAGAAGCCTCGTGAACTTATCTGGATCTTCGGCATGCTGATTTTCGTCGTGCTCATGGCTGAGGCGTTTGTAGGTTACGTGTTGCCTTGGGGGCAGATGTCCTACTGGGGCGCACAGGTGATTATTTCGCTGTTCGGCGCTATCCCGGTTATTGGCGAGGACATCGTGACCTGGATCCGCGGCGACTATCTCCTGTCGGGTATTACTTTGAACCGATTCTTTGCGCTTCACGTTGTGGCGCTGCCCATAGTGCTGCTGGCTCTCGTGGTGCTGCACATTCTGGCATTACATGAAGTGGGCTCGAACAATCCGGACGGTATCGAGATCAAGAAGAATAAGGGCCCTGACGGTGTGCCGTTGGACGGCATTAAGTTCCACCCATACTACTCCGTGCATGACGTGCAGGGCATTGCGGTGTTCTTGTTTTTCTTCTGTGGGGTGCTGTTCTTCGCGCCTGAGATGGGCGGTTTTTTCCTAGAATTTGCGAACTTTGAAGAGGCAAACGGGCTGAAGACCCCGGCGCATATTGCCCCCGTGTGGTACTTCACACCTTATTACTCTGTTCTCCGGGCAGTACCCGACAAGTTCTGGGGCTTTGTGTTCTTCGCGGCTTCAGTGGTGGTTCCCTTTGCGCTCCCGTGGTTGGATCGCAACCCGGTGAAATCGTGGCGCTACCGCGGCATGCTCAATCGCATCATGCTGCTGCTGTTCGTAGTGTGTTTCATCATCCTTGGCGTGCTGGGTGTTAAGTCCCCTACCCCTGAACGCACTGTGCTGGCACAAATTTGCACAATTTTTTACTTTTTCTTCTTCCTAGCTATGCCTTGGTGGTCGCGAATGGGTCGTTCCAAGCCTGAACCAGAGCGGGTGACGATGAACGGCGGTATGTCGGTTTGGCAAAGCATGGCGACGTTGGTTTTCATTGGCGCCATGACCTTCCTGCCCCTCAAGGTCGTGGGTGCTGAATCAGCATATGACTGCGGCACGATCCCTTGTGACGCGTTTGATGCGGATCCGTCAGATAAGCCGTCGCTGCAACGCGGTGCGGCGCTCTACGCTAACTACTGCATGGGTTGCCACTCTCTGCAGTATTCGCGGCACAACCGCGTCGCTCGTGATCTCGGTATCCCGGAAGATTTATACAAAGCCAACCTGGTTTTTGACCCCGAAATCAAACTAGGTTCGCTCATGTCCAACAGCATGGATAAAGATGATGCCAAGGTTTGGTTCGGGGCGACCCCACCGGATCTGACGTTGATCTCCCGAGCCAGGCAGCCCGAGTGGCTATATACGTATTTGCGCGCGTTTTATCAGGACGACCTGCGTCCTTACGGCGTGAACAATCGGGTCTATCCGAACGTGGGAATGCCCCATGTGTTGATGGAACTGCAGGGTCTGGCTGCCTGCTCCGATGAGGTGGGTGCTGCGGCAGCGAAGGCTGAGCAGTGTGTGACGATGGATGTGGCTTTGGCCGGTGCCATGTCTGCCGAGCAGTTTGACGGTGCGATGTACGATCTCGTTAATTTTCTGGCCTACACTGCCGAACCTTACAAGTCAGACCGGTTGCGCATCGGCACCTACGTCCTGTTATTCCTGGTGGTGTTCTTCATTTTCGCGTGGTTGCTGAACCGCGAATACTGGAAAGACGTTCACTAAACACGGCGCCTGGCGAATTGGGTGCAACCTCTGCTTCCGTTTGAGTGGTACACTTCGCCCCCCATCTTTGGTCAATTGAATTTGTATGTCAGATGATGCTTCCGGGATCGTATCGAAGCGATCCTCCATGACCTTATTTTCGGATAACACCAGCCATTACAGCCATCGTGTCCGATTGGTGCTTGCCGAAAAGGGCGTCACCGTAGAACTGGTTGAGTCAGAGACCGGTGCGATTCCCGCTGAGTTGGGAGACCTGAACCCCTATAACACCATGCCGACATTACTCGATCGTGATTTGGTGTTATACGAGTCCAAGGTCATGATGGAATACCTTGACGAACGTTTCCCTCATCCGCCGTTGTTGCCCGTTTATCCCGTAGCACGTGCCGAAAGCCGTCTTTTTGTCTACCGTATCGAGAAAGACTGGGCGGCGTTGGTCGATGCTATACAGTCATCTCGCAGTGACAATGTCGTGAAGAAGTCTGTAAAAGAGCTAAAAGAGAGCTTGGTGGCGGTGTCGCCGATCTTCATGGAGAAACCCTTTTTCATGAGTGAAGAGTTCTCTCTGGTGGATTGCTGCGTAGCGCCTATTCTGTGGCGCTTGCCGTCACTGGGCGTCGATATTCGTCCGAGCAAGCAGTCGAAGCCGCTCCTCGATTACATGGATCGTCTGTTTAATCGGGAGGCGTTTCAGGAGAGTCTCTCCATAAAGGAGCGGGAGATGCGCTCCTAAAGCGGCCGGCCTCACTTGAACTCGAGCCGTCCCTATATTATCCGCGCTATCTATGAGTGGATCGTGGACAATGATTGTACCCCTCACCTGCTGGTCGACGTGGATCACGACGGGGTAGATGTGCCTCAAAGCTATGTGACCGATGGTCAGATTGTACTGAATATTTCCCCCAACGCCGTGGTCGGTTTGGAGATGGGGAATGATCTGATTCTCTTCAATGGCCGCTTTGGTGGGGTGGCGACCGATATTGTCGTACCCATCAGAGCGATTCTCGGTATCTACGCGCGAGAAAACGGGCAGGGGATGGTGTTCGACGCGGCGGAAGAGCCGGATGACCCACCGGAGCCGCCAGCGGGCCGCGGCCGGCCCAGCCTCAAGGTGGTTAAATAGCCGGCGCTGGAATCAACTCAAACAACTGTACAACCCGCTTCGCACTCCCGACCTCCGCTGTTTCCAGCGACACGCGATCAGCTTCCTCCTCGGTCAGGAGACCCATCAGGTAAACAACGCTGTTTTCCGTGACGACCTTGACCCGGGTGCCGGGTGTGGAAGAGCTCGCTAGCAGCTTTGACTTCACCTGGGTTGTGATCCAGGTATCGTGGCTGCGGGTTCCGACACCGGTTGCAGGCCCGACTTCCAATTCATTGTAGATTCGCCGGACGTCCTCAATTTTTTTCACGACGTCGGTTGCCAGCGCTTTGAGCGCTTCCGAGGGCACCTGCCCAGCGAGCAACACGAAGCCGTTGAAAGACACGATGCTAAGATGCGCGTCGTAGTAGCCCTCGTCTGCGGCATTGATGTTGACCTTGGCTTTGGTTTCGATGCTCTCGTCGGTCATCTGCTGTCCAAAGGTCCGTGCACCGGGATCTTCCTCGATAGGCCCCGCCCCGGCACTCGACATGATCGACCCGCAGCCGCTTAACAGCCCCATTAAACAGAGGCTTAAGAGCAGCGAGAGGCTTACAAGTAGTTGTCGTATCCCGATCACGGTTTAGTCTCCCAATGGTCCAAATGTATGCGTGTCGATCAGTCGCGCCAGACAGATTGCTAATGCGCCGTTCAAGGTCAGTCGGGTCTCAATGTTCCCATCGACGACCGTCATGCTCAGCCCCGGCCCCCGATTGCCTACCCAGATCGCGCCGACTTGCCGCTGCTCCAGCGCGATGGCCAACCGCTGGATTTCTGGCTCGCCCAATGAGGCGGCAAAAACAAATGCCACGTCGCCTTGCTGGCCCAGCGCCTGAATCTGTTGTCCCGCCCAGTATACGCCCGTCTCCGCGGATTCGATGTGGTGCTCTGCCAGTTCGACAACCGGCAGACTTGGACGTTCCCTGAGTACGCCGCGGTGCAACAGGCTCACCAGCGCGGTGGCGCCGGCGCAGTCCGCACCCAAGCCGATGCTGAACAGCTTGCGCTCATTGAGGATAGCCTCGGCAGCCTGCTTTACAGCCGCGCCGGTAGCCTCAGCGAGGCCGTCCATCGCCAGACTGGTCGTCTCCAAGTGTCGCTGAAAGAAGTCAGAGATGAGCGGGTAAAAATCCACGATACAGTCACAGCCACTGGTTTTGGGTTAGTCCAAGGCAGCGCGAATCCACACGAGCTCCCCGCCACCATTGGTCGCATCATAAGCGATCCCATCAAAGCGGCAAGGGTCGTGTGACCACGCCTTTTGCCAGCTGACGAGTAGCGCGGCACAGTGCTGTAGCCTGCGCTGCTTTGTCTCGGTCAAACTGTGGATGGCGCCGCCAAAACGATCGCTACGGCGGTATCGGACCTCGATAAAGGCTTTATGCTCGGCGTCGCGCATGATGAGGTCGATCTCGTAACATAGGCTGCTGAAGTTGCGGGCCACGAGTTCAAGCCCATGCAGTGTTAAATATTTTTCTGCCTGCTTTTCCCAAAACTAGCCGATATGCGTTACCTGCACTCCTAGCGCAATGTATCCGTCTAGGGTAGCGCTGCCCGGCGGATTCGAGCGCCATCAAATGTGGCTAATTCCAATTCCCTCTCGACTGATCCGTCTTGTGTGCGGCGCAACAAGCCGGTTTGACCTCGAACGACCCACTGCGTCGTTTCGATGGTTTGCTGCCAATGTTGGGCCAAGGTCAGTGCGTCACGCCCAAGTGCTCTAAGGCGACTCAGTCGGTCTGTCATCTCTGGTGCGAACATCGTAGGTGTTTCCACAAACACCACGCCATTCAGGTCGCGGTTGCGGGTATCGGATACACCATCATTGATGGCCGAGGTCGCGTAGACGGGTATATCGCCTGTCATATGAAATACCAAGAGAGGACGCCAGGTCCGCGCGGTCGCCGCATCGGGCGCCAGCATGAAAATACATTCGAAATCGCTTCGTCCACGTCCTCGCGCATCCACGGGCAGATCGAAGGCGCGTTCAACAGCACGAATGCGCTGGTCGCTGGAGCCGGATCCGAGCAATTTACCCATCTCTGTATTGGTGTCGGCAGGGTTATCGACAACCAGCTGTCCTCGGATGCGACCACCATGCTGGGTCCAGCGATCGGTGAACGACGAGAGCAGTCGAGCGCCACGATCACTGTTCACCCCCACCACGATGGCATGGCGACAGGCTTGCCCGAAAGCCACGTCGGCGATTTGTCGCGCTTCGTCCTCGGGCGCGAGGCTGAGGCTCATCCAGTTTCGACTGAATGATCCGGTCAGCGGGTCGGTTTGGTTCAGGGCAATGATGGGCACCGTCCGTTGAGCCAGTTGCCCCAGCGAGGCGACATCCTCTTTGATCAAAGGTCCGATGATCAGATCGGCGCCGTCCGCCACGGCTTGACGGTACAGGTCTCTGATACCCACTGACTGGGTGGAATTCAGCGTGGTGAGGGCCGGGCGGCTGCTGGGGTCTGGAAAAAGGGTATAGAGTTGATCGATCGCGCCACTTAAAATCGCTTCCCCTGCACCTGCGAGCCTGCCCTCTAGTGGCAGCATGAGGGCGATGTGGTCGATAGACTCTGCAGTGACCCAGCGCTTCACGTGCCGCGGCATGGCGGGCCGTTGTGGTAGCGCGTTCGGTCGGGTCATCCATGTAGCAAGGGCTTCAGGACCCTCGCGATACACGACCTGCATCTCCAGCCATTGGCGCCAGTTGGAATTGCGGGCTCCGCGGCGGGCTTCGGCAAGGGTGGCTGTGTCCAGTCTGAGCAAGTAGCCAAAAAGCCTGTCGCTGACCACTTCGTCTTGAAGGCTCCCCGAGTGGGCGTGTGATCTTTGAAAGAGCGTCTCTGCCGCTGCCAGCCAGTCACCTGCCAGTGCCCGGCGTGCCTCCCGTTGCTGAAGCACCAGGTCTAGCGCAGCGGTATTGTCCCGCGCTAATTTGGTGAGTAGCTGATCGGCAAGGGTGGTGTTTCCCGAAAACCAGGCCAGCAGGCTGTCAATGAACAAAAGTGTCGATGCGTCGAGATCGGCCAGTAGTAACTGGTTGCGCTCGTAGCGCGCTGCCAACAGCGAGTCGGTTTTGGCAAGGTGGGTGACCCTCTCGACTGCTGTTAAGTTGATCTGCTCTCCCTCGACGGGGAGCAGCAGTATCTCATCGGCCATCAGTACCGGTACCTCTCGATCGGGTTCAACCGAGGGCCCGGCGCAGGCGAAGAGCAACTGGTATGCTGCCAGCACCAATAACCAATGCAGGCTACGAGAGAGAAGCGGGAAGATCCGTCGCGGCGGTTTTCGAGAGTGACCAATCGGCGTCATCACGGCAGTATAGCCCTAAGTTTTATAAGATGATCCGAGGTGGAGAGAGCCCCTTGCCAGCGAGTCTTTATATTGTCGCCACCCCGATTGGTCATCTGGACGACATGTCCATGCGGGCCATCGATGCCCTGCGCAGGGTTGATCTGATCGCCGCGGAAGATACCCGTAATTCCGCGAGGTTGCTGCGTCATTTTGATATTCGGACTCCCCTTGTCAGTTATCACGATCACAGCAAGACTTCAGATTTAGACGGCATTCTGAAGCGATTACGCGCCGGCGAGACCATTGCGTTGATTTCTGATGCGGGCACGCCACTGATCTCGGATCCGGGTTACAAGCTGGTCGTGGCCTGTCACCGAGAACGGATACCCGTCGTGCCGATTCCCGGTCCGAGCGCGACGATCACGGCATTGAGTGCCGCGGGCTTGCCGACAGATCATTTTTATTTTGAGGGATTCCTGCCCACGAAGCCCGGTCAGAGAGCGAATCGACTAAAGGCGCTCACGGCCATCGAGGGGACTCTCATATTTTTCGAATCGCCGCGCCGCCTTGCTGCTTCGCTGGAGGCCATGCATCAGGTACTGGGGGATCGTGAGGCCACGCTCTGCCGTGAACTGACAAAAGCTCACGAGACGATTTATCGAGCGGTCTTGTCGGAGCTATACGAATTTGTGCTGTCCGACGCGAATCAGCAGCGCGGCGAGGTGGTCATTCTGGTGCGTGGCTTTGATCCTGCCATGGTGACACTGACCCCGGTAACAGCCCGTCTGCTGGCGCGTTTGGCTGATGAGTTACCACCTCGCCGGGCGGCGGCGGTGGTAGCCGATATCACAGGCCTCCCGGCCAGGCAGCTTTATCAGTGGTTATTGGGCCGTCGTAACAATAAGTAGTCTTGCAGCGCCTTGCTGATCTCGGTAGTCTCGGTAGCGAGTTGGTCAGACGATCGCTGTCGCTTCGCGGCAGAGGAAAGTCCGGGCTCCAACGGGTCAGGGCGCCAGGTAACGCCTGGGGGGCGTGAGCTCACGGAAAGTGCAGCAGAAAGGAAACCGCCTGTTCGCAGGTAAGGGTGAAAGGGTGCGGTAAGAGCGCACCGCGCGGTTGGTAACAACTGTGGCGATGGTAAACCCCGCCCGGAGCAAGACCAAATAGGAATCTGATGCCGTGACCCTCGGCGGATTCGGGTAGGTCGCTTCAGGCGAACGGCGACGTTCGTCGCAGATGAATGATCGTCCACGACAGAACCCGGCTTATCGACTAACTCGCTATGCCCCCCGTCAGGGGGGCTTCCCTCCTTATCTCACGCAACAATCTTCTGCATTTTTAGATCGTTTTATTACAAAAAAAAACGTGAAAATTTTTTTTTGGAATAACTCTTAAGCCTAAACCTTGTAATTCTGGTTAAAAAGCTGTTTTGGTACAGGTTTCCAGATGGCTGCATGGCTCGATTTCTTATCTCGGCTGGCCGTGTAAGGCACTGAAAACGAACGTTTTTTCTTTTCAGGTCGTTGACCCTCTGCAGCTGCTCGGCGTATAGTGGTGAAAAGTGGAGCAAAGTGGGAAATAATCCCATTTTGTGGTGATAAGAGGAAGTCTGTGGGCGCGGCGCTATGTTTCGTGGGGTACAGCACATCAATCTGGATGCCAAGGGTCGTATGGCGGTGCCCTCGCGTCAGCGGGAGCTCTTGTCGGTGCTGGGCGACGGCCACATTGTGCTGACCGTTGATACACAGACTCCTTGTCTCACCCTTTATCCCCTGCCCGAGTGGGAGCGAATCGAGCGCGATGTGCAGGCATTGCCGGCACTCAATCCCGCAGTGAAACGATTCCAGAGATTAGTACTGGGCTATGCCAGTGACCTGCAGTTGGACGGTAGCGGACGCGTGCTCGTGCCGCCGGCGCTGCGTGAATATGCGCAGCTCGAAAAGCGCGCGGTGCTGGTCGGTCAGGGCAACAAGCTTGAACTGTGGTCGGAGGATTTGTGGCAACAGGAGTGCGCTGTTGCCTTGTCGACAGATGCAACTGGGGAGCTCCCGGCGGAGCTGATGCAGCTCAAACTTTGATGGACCGGGGACATCGACCGGTTCTGCTTGAGGAGGCAATTGCGGCACTGATGGTATCGGCGGATGGCGTATACGTGGACGGCACGTTTGGCCGGGGCGGGCACAGCACCCGAATCCTCGATGCACTCTCGCCTCTAGGGACGTTAGCCGCTTTTGATCAGGATCCCGCTGCGTCCGCGGTGGCCGTGCGCCTGGCTGGTCAGGATTCGCGCTTTCGGTTTCAGGCGGCTAATTTTCGCGACTTGGCAAATCACATAGCGCCCGCCAGCGTGCAGGGCGTGCTGCTGGATCTGGGAGTGTCATCACCTCAGCTGGATGATCCTGAGCGGGGCTTTAGCTTCAGTCATGATGGGCCTCTGGATATGCGGATGAATCCTGAGGCGGGTCGGTCAGCCGCAGAGTGGTTGTCCGAGGTCGACGAGGCCGAGCTGGCGCAAGTGCTCCGTGAGTTGGGTGAAGAGCGGTTTGCTCGCCGTATTGCCGCGGCCATCGTGCAAGCCCGATCGACCGCGCGCATTGACCGCACTGCCCAGCTGGCTGAAATCGTCTCGGCGGCAAACCCCAAGTGGGAGCCAAACAAGCACCCGGCGACCAGGAGTTTTCAGGCGATTCGTTTGCACATCAACGGCGAACTGGATGCATTGCGCGAGGTGCTGGAGGCCATTGTGCTGGCATTGGCACCGGGTGGCAGGATGGTAGTGATTAGCTTCCATTCCCTGGAAGACCGTATCGTCAAACGATTTATCAGGCAGGCCGCGCGGGGCGAACAGCTACCTCCCGGCGTGCCTGTTCAGTATGAATCGCATCGGGGATCTTTGCGCCAAGTAGGTAAGGCAGTGACGCCATCAGAGGAAGAGATCTCTTACAATACCCGGGCTCGGTCAGCGATTATGCGCGTCGCGGAGCGGTTACCATGAGCCAGTTGCCGCCCTCGCGTGCGGCCACCATAGTGCTGTTGAGCGCTGGGCTTCTTGTCTCAGCGCTCGCCGTGGTGTCGAGCACTCATCATGTTCGTGAGGGTTATGCCCGGCTGCAGGATCTTGAGCTGCGACGCTGGGAACTGCAGGAGCAGTACACGCGGTTGTTGCTGGAGGTGAATACCTGGGCGGCACCGCATCGCATTAGTCAGATCGCGTCCGAGGTGCTCTCTATGCAGGCGCCTGATCTCGATCTGTCGCAGGTGATCGCAGAATGACGCGCGCCAAGCAAGCATACCCATTGCCGCGTTGGCGCTTCGTGGTGATTTGTCTTGCCCTAGCTGCATTGGCGGCTACATTGATGGGGCGGCTGGTTATTCTTCAGGTCACCGAAGGGGGGCGGGGCGCGGTCTTTCTGCGAGAGCAGGGCGCGCTGCGCACTGTCCGCACCGCGGAGATACCGGTTTATCGAGGTTTGATCGAAGATCGCAATGGCACACCGTTGGCGGTCAGTTCCCCAGTGGTTTCCTTGTGGGCCAACCCGCAGCAACTGCAAGACAGCCCGCGCCTTGACGATCTGGCGGCGCGGCTTTCCCTAGATGTGGCAGCGCTCCGCGACAAGCTACGATTTTATGGCGACAAGCAGTTCATGTATCTCGCGCGGCATCAAACACCGGATTTTGCCCGGCAAGTATTGCGAGAGAACTTTCCGGGTGTGCGCGGAGAGCGCGAGTACCGACGTTACTACCCAGCAGGAGAGGTCACCGCGCAGTTGCTAGGGCTGACCAATGTAGACGGTCATGGTATTGCTGGCGTCGAGCTGGCATTTGAAGACTGGCTGCAGGGGGTCCCAGGCAAAAAACGATTCATCAAAGACTTGCACGGGGATGCGGTTCGTGATTTTGGGGTGATAGAGGAGCCTCGCCCGGGCCAAGCGCTTGCCCTGAGCCTCGATTTGCGTCTGCAGTATGCCCAACACCGCGAGCTTAAGCGCGCCATGAAGGAAACAGGCGCGACAGCAGGTTCGGCGATTACGCTCGATGCCTGGACAGGAGAGGTGCTCGCCGTCAGCAACTATCCCGTCTTCAATCCCAACAGCCGTAGGGAGTTGGACTTCAGTGGCGCGCGCAATCGTGCGATGACGGATGCCTTCGAACCAGGCTCCACTATTAAAACCTTGACGCTGGTGGCGGCCCTCGAGAGCGGCCAGTTTCATATCGACAGCATCATTGATACGGCGCCGGGACGAATCCGGGTGGGCGCTAAGATGCTTCACGATCCGCGGGATTATGGCGAGATATCGGTATCAACGGTGATCGAAAAATCCAGTCAAGTAGGTGTCACCAAAATTGCGCAGGCAGTTGGGCACGAGGCCATTTTGGATGTTCTGTATCGCTTCGGTCTGGGCGAGTCGACCGGCACAGGCTTTCCAGGTGAGCGCGCCGGCCAATTGCCGGACTTGGCTCGCTGGAGCGACATTGAAAAAGTCACGCTAGCCTTCGGTTATGGTCTGACCGCGACACCGATTCAGCTCGCACGCGCGTATGCCATCTTGGCAAACAGTGGTATGAGACGGCCGATCACGCTGCTGCGTCAAGATCCCGACGCGTTACCCGAGGGCCAGCAGGTCATTGACCCGGAGGTTGCGCGAGAGGTCCTCGAGGTACTCGATCGCGTTACAGAACCCGGCGGCACGGCGACATTGGCGCAGGTGCCCGGGTTTTCTGTGGGCGGTAAAACAGGCACGGTGCACAAGGTGGGCGCTGGGGGCTATCTTGATGACCAGTATGTCGCCCTATTCGTTGGTATCGCACCCATGAGCGCGCCACGCTACGTCACGGCGATTCTCATCGACCAGCCTCGTGGCGATCACTATGGTGGCGGAATGGCTGCGGCACCCGTCTACTCGCGCATTACCGAGGAGGTGCTGCGCATTCGCAATGCCCAGCCCGACCAATCAGAGCCGGGGGCCTTAGTAGCTGCCTCTGGGGGTGGGCAGTGAGCATGAATCTGCGCACGCTCATCAACGAGTCTACTGCACCCGATGTGCAGGTGCACAACCTGACCCTCGACACCCGGGCACTGGCGCCGGGCGATGTGTTTGTCGCGCTACCAGGCGCTGAGCACGATGGTCGAGATTTCATCGAGCCCGCGTTGGCGGCTGGCGCTGTAGCGGTGCTTACGGAATCCGGTCGAGAGTCGCATCAAAACGATGCGAGAGTGATCCCTATTTCTGGTCTTAAGGGTGAACTGGGCGCACTGGCAAATCGTCTCTATGGGTCGCCCTCCCGTAATCTCAAAGTGGTCGCGGTCACAGGAACCAATGGCAAGACATCGGTTGTTGATTTAACGGCTCAGCTGTTGCGACGCATGGGGCGCAAGACTGGAACAATCGGCACGCTAGGTATGCGGCTCGATCAAGAACGCACCGAGACACGCAACACCACGCCTGACTGCCTCGCACTTCAACGTCAGCTGCGGCAGTGGCGTGATGGTGGGGTCGAGTGCGTTACGCTTGAGGCCTCCAGTCACGCGCTGGACCAGGGGCGACTGGATGGCTTGGCGGTTGATGTGGGGGTGTTTACCAATTTGTCCCGGGACCATCTCGATTATCACCATTCGATGGACGCGTACTGTGAGGCAAAGCTTAAACTATTCCGGGAGTTCGAGCCTGCCAGTCGCATCTACAACGCAGATGATGAAGCGGTAGTTACCCACTCTGATATCTGGTGGTCGGGCGGCCTTGGCGTGTCGACCGGCGGCGCCAAAACTGAAATCAGGATAGAGGTCGTACAGGCCATACCGCAGGTGCTCAAACTGGAGACGCCCTGGGGCGACGGTCGTCTGCAAACGGCGCTGAGTGGTCGATTTAATGCTTTCAATGTCGGCGCGTCCCTGGCCGCTGTGCTGTCGCTGGGCGTCGACTTTGCCGAGGCGCTGGCGGCGGCTGAGGCGCTGGAGCCGGTGCTGGGGCGACTGCAAGCGGTAGGTGAGGGGGCTGACATCCGGGTGATCGTGGACTATGCCCACACCCCAGACGCGCTTGAACGCGCCATTTTTGCATTAAAAGAAAACGATAAGGCTGGCGCACTCTGGGTGTTGTTCGGCTGTGGCGGTGATCGCGACCCTGGTAAGCGCGCGGAGATGGGTGCCATTGCCTGTCAGTTTGCAGATCGCGTGATCTTGACTAGTGACAATCCGCGCTCCGAAGCTCCCGAAGCCATCATTGCTGATATTTTACGTGGCTGCGATGACTCACCGATTGTGGAGGCAGACCGTGCTGCCGCCATCGCGCTGGTGATTGCTGAGGCCAGGGCGGGTGACACCGTGCTGATTGCTGGCAAAGGGCATGAGACCTATCAGGAAATTGCTGGTGTGCGCTTGCCGTTTAATGATGCCGAGCACGCCGCCCAGCACCTGCAGCAAAGGCGGGCAGCCTGATGTCTGCCATTGCACTAGAGGTCCTGGCCGACGAGACCGGCGGGCAGCTGGTAGGTGAATCCGTCGCGCTCCAAACCCTGGCAATAGACAGTCGCAAGGTGAAGGCTGGCGCCCTGTTTGTTGCGTTGTCGGGTCAACGGGTCGATGGTCATGATTTTGCGCCCCAGGCGTTGGCGGCGGGGGCATCAGCGCTGCTCACCGAACGCGAGCTGGAAGGCCTTGCACCCCAGTTAGTGGTTGCCGACGTCTTGGAGGCCTCCGGGCGGTTCGGTTCTCTCAAACGGCAGGCATTTGAGGGCGACGTGATCGCCATTACGGGCAGCGCGGGTAAAACCACAACTAAAAATCTGGTTGCGGCAGCGCTGGCAACAAAGGGTGAGGTGCACGCTACTGCTGGCAATCAGAATAATCAGTTGGGTGTACCGATCACACTCTCTGGGTTAACGAACAACCATCGGTTCGGCGTGATCGAGATGGGGGCGGGGCAACCCGGAGACATTGCATATCTCTGCCAGCTCGCGCGACCCAACGTGGCGGTATGTCTGAATGCGTCGGCTGCGCACCTCGCTCACTATGACAGCGTTGATGCGATTGCCGCCACCAAGGGTGAGATCTTCGAAGGACTGGCGGGCAACGGCCTCGCTGTCATCAATGCCGATCAGAAGTGGCTACCGCAGTGGCGAGAGCAGGCAGGCACTGCCAGGCAGGTGAGCTTTGGTTTGGCTGAGGACGCCGATTACCGGGCCACAGATATTCAGCACCGGGGCATCGAGGGCAGCAACTTTAAAGTGCTGACCCCGGCTGGCTCCGAGCCGGTGAGCTTGCAGCTCGCGGGTGAGCAACACATCAAGAATGCCCTGGCAGCGCTGGCCATTGCGATCGAGATGGGCGTCTCACTCAGTAATGCTGCGCGTGCCATCCAAACTGTTGGTGCGGGTGCTGGCCGCGGTGTCGTCAACCATCTGCGCGGCGGCGGCACGGTTGTTGATGACAGCTACAACGCCAATCCCGCGGCGGTCAACGCGGCACTGGAGGTGTTGTCGAGACAGCCCGGTTACCGCGTGTTGGTGTTGGGCCCTATGCTCGAGTTGGGCGATGAAAGTCAGTTCCATCATCAGGAAGTCGGGCGTTACGCCAGGCAGCTCGGCATAGACCGGTTAATCACGGTTGGCAGTGACGCAGCGCCTGCGGCAGAGGCCTTTGGATGTGACGCACTGTGCTTTGCCGATCAGACGGCTTTGCAGCGTGATTTTCCCGCCTTACCTTCTGAGCACACCATCTGGGTGAAGGGCTCGCGGGGAGCCGGTTTGGAGCAAACCGTGGACTGGCTTCTGACCTCCGGGGGGCGTGCAGCATGCTAATGTGGTTGAGCGAGCAGCTGCTCGCCATTGATCCGGGTTTTGCAGTATTCCAATACCTGACGCTGCGGGGCATTCTCGCAGCCTGCACGGCGCTGGCGATCTCCATGGTGGTTGGCCCTTGCGTGATTGAGCGCCTGAATCAGTTGCAGATTGGCCAGACCATCCGTGAGGAGGGACCGCAATCTCATCTGCAAAAAGCTGGTACGCCCACCATGGGTGGCGCATTAATTCTTGTCACCGTATTGGGGTCCACCCTGTTGTGGGCAGATCTGGGCAGCCGTTATGTCTGGGTGGCGCTGATCACCACGGTGGCCTTCGGTGCGATTGGCTGGATTGACGATTATCGCAAGGTGGTCCGCAAAGACACGCGAGGCCTGCTCGCACGCTGGAAGTATCTGTGGCAGTCGCTGTTCGCCTTCGGCATCACCCTTTATCTGTTTGATACCGCGCTCCTGCCTGAAGAAACGACGCTCTATGTGCCCTTCTTCAAAGATGTGGCCCTCGCGATGGGCTGGCTGTTTGTCCCGTTAAGCTATTTTGTGGTGGTCGGCTCGAGTAACGCGGTGAATCTGACCGACGGCCTTGACGGCCTCGCCATCATGCCTACGGTAATGGTGGCGACGGGTCTCGGTGTTATTGCCTATCTCGCCGGACATATTGAATTTGCCGAGTATTTGAACATCGCCTATTTGCCCGGGACCGGCGAGCTGATGGTGTTTTGCGGCGCGATTGCCGGAGCCGGCCTTGGGTTTCTGTGGTTCAACACCTACCCCGCCATGATTTTTATGGGCGATGTCGGCGCGCTGGCGCTGGGTGCCGCGCTGGGCATCGTCGCGGTCATGACCCGACACGAGATCGTACTTTTTATTATGGGCGGCATCTTTGTGCTGGAAACCGTCTCGGTGATCATTCAGGTCGGCTCCTTCAAGTTGACGGGCAAGCGGGTCTTCCGAATGGCGCCCATTCATCACCACTTCGAACTCAAAGGGTGGCCCGAGCCTCGTGTGATTGTTCGTTTCTGGATCATCACGGTGATGCTCGTGCTGTTTGGGCTCGCCACGTTGAAGCTGCGGTGACGGACGGATGATGAAGAGCGCGACCATCGCAAGCTCAGAGAGACGCCTGATCTTCGGTCTAGGGGCCACGGGGCAGTCAGTCGCCCGCTGGTGGCGCCAGCAAGGCGTCGCCTTTGCGGCACTAGATACCCGCGCAGAGCGTGCTGATGACGCGGCAGCCGTAGCCGATATCGACCTAGACAAAGCAGCTTTCGGAGACGTTGATGCGGCCTTTGTCGATCATTGCACGGAGATGATCGTGAGTCCCGGGGTAGCGCTTGATCACCCCCTGATCGAGAGAGCTCGGGGTCAGGGTTGCCGGGTGCGCGGTGACATTGACCTGTTCATGGAGGCGGCTCAAGCACCGGTGGTGGGTATTACCGGCTCCAACGGCAAGTCCACAGTCACGTCGATCGTCGGGGAGATGATTACTGCCTGTGGTGTCAAAGTCGCTGTCGGAGGCAATCTGGGTCGCCCGGCCTTGGATCTGCTGGCAGACGAGCCCGAGTTGTATGTGCTCGAGTTATCCAGCTTTCAGTTGGAGCGATCTGAAACGCTGAGCTTGTCGCTGGCGACGGTCCTCAATATCAGC
>CACNSR010000014.1 GCA_902623175.1 Halieaceae bacterium | reverse complement strand
CGTGAGCAGCGACGACAAGGAGTTGCTTGGCAAGCTTGAGGGCAACCTCAAAATGACGGTTTTCGGGCAGGATGACGCCGTTTCGCAAATGGTCGGTGCCATCAAGTTGGCCAGAGCGGGGTTGCGAGGTGGACAAAAACCAATTGGCTCTTTCTTGCTGGCTGGGCCGACGGGCGTGGGCAAGACCGAGCTCACCCGGCAGCTTGCACTGCAAATGGGGTTGGAGTTATTGCGTTTTGACATGTCCGAGTACATGGAGCGACACACGGTTTCGCGGCTGATCGGTGCGCCCCCGGGTTACGTTGGCTTCGATCAAGGCGGCTTGCTTACTGATGCTGTCAGCAAGCATCCGCACTCGGTGGTATTGCTGGACGAGATTGAAAAGGCACATCCGGAGGTCTTTAATCTGTTGCTGCAAGTGATGGATCACGGCACGCTCACCGACAATAACGGTCGTAAAACCGATTTCCGTAATGTGATTTTGGTGATGACGACCAACGCTGGTGCAGAAAATGTGAGCCGGCGATCCATCGGCTTCTCCATGCAGGATCACTCGACAGATTCCATTGAGGCGATCAATCGCACTTTCACCCCGGAGTTTCGGAACCGTCTAGACGCCATAGTCCCCTTCGGGCCATTAGGTGAGGACGTCATCCTGACGGTGGCGGATAAGTTCCTCACAGAACTGCAGTCGCAGCTCGATGAGCGGCAGGTCGTCATCGAAGTCGATGAAGAGGCCAGGCTGTGGCTTGTGGAGAGGGGCTATGACGCCACAATGGGCGCGCGACCTATGGAGCGCGTAATTCAGGAGCACATCAAAAAGCCGTTAGCGGACATGGTGCTGTTTGGATCACTGGCGAAGGGTGGCACTGCCGTGGTGAGTCTAAACGAGGCACGGGATGGCTTGCTGATTGAAACTCTCGTCGAGGTCAAGGAGCCAGTAGAGGCCTAATGCAAGCTCTGAAATTGGCGCTATGCCATGTGGTGGTGAGGGTACTTATCTTTCGCGATAAGTGATTCGGCCTTTCGTGAGGTCATACGGGGTCAGCTCAACTCGCACTTTGTCGCCTGTCAGGATACGAATGTAGTTCTTGCGCATTTTTCCAGAGATATGTGCAGTGACTACATGGCCGTTTTCTAGCTGCACCCGGAAGGTGGTGTTGGGTAGGGTATCGATGATCTCCCCCTCCATTTCGATTTGATCTTCTTTCGCCATGCAGGCTGTGTCTCCGTGAACTAGGTGGGCGGCACTGTAGCTGAAACTGCAGTGCGGGGGAAGCGCCTCGCGCAGTGGGTGAGAGCTCTTAGGTCTTGTTGTTCAGATCGAGCAGTGATACCACCGCGGTAGCGTCGGGAGACGATGTTTGCTCGGTCTTTTGCTGCTGCCAGTGCCCGTCGACAAACAGCTCAAGGGGTGAGAAACGGGACTTGTATGACATTTTCCGGCAGCCATCGATCCAGTACCCCAAGTAAACAAAGGGCAGTCCCATGGACTGCGCCTGTCGAATCTGAAGAAGAATCGCCTCGGTGCCTAGACTGCGCTGAGGCTGATCAGGGTCAAAAAACGTATAGATCGCGGCCAGCCCATCCAGCATCTTGTCGGCCACGGTCACCACCATCAGGCGGTTCCCTTGGTACAGTCGGTAATAGTTGGCGCAGCCTAGACCGTCGTTAAGAAATGACTCGTACTGTTCGCGCTCCGGCGGGTACATATCGCCGTCGGCATGGCGAGACTCGATGTAATAGCGGTACAGGTTGTAAGCTTCATCGTCGATGATCGATTCCGACTGCTCAAGCCGCAGATCCGCGTTGCGGCGGCTTATTCTTTTCTGCGTGCGGCTGGGCTCAAACTCAGCGACGCGAACCCGTGAGGCGATGCAGGCACTGCAACGGGCGCAGTGTGGTCGGTAGACGTGATCGCCGCTGCGACGAAAGCCCAGCAAGGAGAGCTGGGTGTAGAGTTCCTGGCTCAGCTTTTGCCTTGGATCGACAAACAGCGTGGTTGCTTCTTCGCCCTCAAGATAGGAGCACCGGTGAGGGAAGGTGGTATAGACCTTGATTTCTCGCAACGAAGCGGTCATAACAATTTGGCCACTGTCACGGCGAGCGGGGTGCCGAGCCTTTTTTCCAGCCGCAGCGGATCATCTGAAATAAGGCAAAGCGGGTTGGCGAAAATATCTTTCATAGACGGCTTTATAGCGTCCCGCAGGTGATTTTCAAAGTCTTGACGCGGCACTGTTTGTGCGCCGAGCGACACGAGGTGCTCGTTGTGGAGTTGGCAGTCTATGACTTTGATACCGTGATCCCGGCAGAGCTTGCATAACGCCACAACGGCCATCTTTGAGGCATTGGACTGAAGAGAGAACATGGACTCTCCGAAGAACATGTTGCCCAGCAGAATGCCGTATAAGCCCCCAATGAGTGTGTCTGCTTCATAGACCTCTACCGAGTGTGCGACACCGAGATCATGAAGAGCGCAGTAGGCGGCGTGCATGTCTGGTGTTATCCACGTGCCAGCCTCGGGCTGATTTCGATTAGAGTGTGCGCAGCGACTCACGACATCCGCAAAGGCAGCGTCGTATTGCAGTCGCCAGCCGCACTTCCGGATCGCCTTTTTCAGCGACCGGCTGATGTGTACTTCGTCAGATCGGAGCGTCAGCCGGGGATCGGGAGACCACCACAGAATCTCCTGGTCGGAGTCGAACCAGGGAAAGATGCCTTGGGCGTACGCGCACAGAAGAGTGCTGGGTTCGAGGTCTCCGCCGACAGCCAGCAAACCGTTTGGTTCATCCAGTGCCTGAGAGGTCGGCGGAAAGGGGTTATGCAATGTCAGCCCGACTCAAGTCCGTCGAGATGCTTCTCGGCATCCAGCGCTGCCATGCAGCCAAACCCGGCGGAGGTGATCGCCTGTCGATAGATATGGTCGGCCACATCACCCGCAGCGAACACGCCCTCTACACTGGTATGTGTCGCCTCCCCCTCGGTACCTGAATGAACGGTGAGATAGCCGCCTACCATGTCGAGTTGCCCCGCGAACAAATCGGTGTTGGGCTTGTGGCCAATGGCGATGAAAACGCCGGAGAGATCAATCTTTTCTTGCTGTGTGGTCTCCAGCGTGGATCGAATTTGCACGCCGGTCACGCCGCTGTCATCACCGAGCACCTCGTCCAGTGTTCGGTGCCAATGCAGCTCGACTTTGCCTTCTGATGCTCTCTGCATCAACCGGTCCTGAAGAATTTTCTCAGCGCGCAGACTGTCGCGACGGTGAATCAAATGGACCTTGGAGCACAGGTTGCTGAGGTAGAGAGCTTCTTCGACAGCGGTATTGCCGCCACCTACAACAGCAACCTCTTGATTGCGGTAGAAGAAACCGTCGCAGGTGGCGCAGGCGCTGACGCCCTTACCCATAAAGGCCGACTCAGAGGGCAGACCTAAATACTGCGCCGAGGCTCCTGTAGCGATGATTAACGCGTCGCAGGTGTATTCTGCAGTGCCCTTTAACGTAAAGGGGCGTGCTGAGAGATCGACGCTTTCGATATGATCAAAGACCACGCTCGCCTCGAGCCGTTCAACGTGCTCTTGCATTTGCTGCATGAGTTGCGGCCCCTGCAGATCGTGGGTCCCGCCTGGCCAGTTTTCCACCTCTGTGGTGGTCGTTAACTGCCCGCCCTGTTGCAGGCCGGTAATTATGACGGGATTGAGATTGGCGCGAGCGGCATAGACAGCGGCGGTGTAGCCCGCTGGCCCGGATCCAAGAATCATCAGGCGGTGGTGTGAGGATGTACTCATGAAAACGTTCCGTTTACTGCTGCGGGGCAGGGCCCAAATCCCTGCGCACTAAGGTTAGCGCAGGTATTTGCAAGAGACCAGTGAGACCGATACCGAGCAGATGTGATTCTTGCCGACACTGGAGATAAGCATCTGAAATGTCGCGCTTATATTGGGCCATGCCGCCGAGGGTGCTGTGCTAGCATAGGGATTTCCAGCGATGGTTGCGGGATCGTGGCGGGCAAAGGCAAAACGGCAACTGCGAAGTTAGCGGACGAGGGGCAGGCATTCGGCCGCCGCAGGCTGCGGGACGTTCTCTTCATAGTTGTCGGGGCCGCCTGCATTTTCGTGCTCATGGCATTGCTCTCCTACAGCAACAGCGACCCTGGCTGGTCTGTCAGCGGCACCGGAGGTGCGGTCAATAATCTTGGCGGCATCACCGGCGCCTTCCTCGCTGATATCTTTTTCTCGCTGATTGGTTACGCTGCCTATCTGGTGCCCGTTCTGCCGGCTTACCGGGCAGTTTCGCTGCTGCTTGCGGATGATGATCAGCAGCCGGTTGACTGGCACTTGCTGGGGTTTCGTGCCCTAGGCTTGTTGCTGCTGGTTTTGGTCGCGACGGCCCTGGGAGCGCTCAATTATGCCGGAGATTCGGGCCTGCCTCAGGGTGCTGGCGGTATTCTCGGTGCCGCAATTGGGGCGGGTTTCGATCAAGCGTTCAACCCGGTTGGCGCCCGTCTGGTGCTGGTGACGCTTTTCCTTCTGGGGCTTACCGTATTTGCGGATATTAGCTGGCTCCGGGTCATAGATTGGTTGGGGCGTCAGGTGATCGAGGGGTCGCGCTATGCCAGCCGGGAGGGCCTCGCCTGGCTCGATCGCACGCGCGATCGACGGGCGCGGGAGAAGCAGCTAGAGGAGCGCAAAGTTCAGATAGAGCAGCATGTGGCCAAAGAGAAAAAGCGCGCGCCACCCAAGATCAGGCATCCTAAAGAGACGCCGGCACCAAGCACGAAAGTTGAGCGCGAAAAGCAAAAGCCGCTGTTTGACATTCCCGTATCGGGCGAAGTACCTCCTCTGGATCTGCTCGATGCCCCCTCAGACGCGGGTCAGAGGGGCTACTCCGCGGACGAGCTCGAGTCGCTTTCGCGGCTATTGGAACTCAAATTAAAGGATTTCGGGGTGGTGGCTGAGGTGGTAGCGGTATATCCCGGACCCGTGGTCACACGATTCGAGATACAGCCCGCTGCTGGAGTAAAAGTTTCACGAATATCAAACTTAGCCAAGGATTTAGCGCGTTCTCTTGCAGTTATTTCTGTGAGAGTGGTGGAGGTGATCCCAGGTAAAAGCGTGGTTGGCATCGAGATTCCCAATGCTGACCGGCAAACTGTGAATTTCAAGGATGTGCTGGGGTCCGCTACTTTTGAAGACTCAAAGTCGATGCTCACACTAGCGCTAGGACACGATATCGCGGGCGTGCCAGTGGTGGCAGACCTTGGGAAAATGCCCCATGTATTGGTGGCGGGCACCACAGGGTCAGGTAAATCTGTTGGCGTGAACTGCATGTTGGTCAGCTTGCTGTATAAGGCAACCCCCGCCGACGTTAGGCTGATTCTTGTGGATCCAAAGATGCTGGAGCTATCTGTTTATGACGGCATCCCGCACCTGTTGACACCGGTGATCACTGATATGAAGGACGCCGCGAATGGGCTGCGGTGGTGTGTGGCCGAAATGGAGCGGCGCTACAAGCTGATGTCGCTTCTGGGTGTGCGTAATCTACAAGGTTACAATCGCAAAGTACTCGACGCTGAGAAAGAGGGGACGCCGCTTCTCGACCCCATGTGGAAAGCTGACCCGGTGCTTGAACTGACTGAGGAAGAGCAGGAGCACCCGACACTTGAGAAGTTGCCGAGCATCGTCGTGGTGATTGATGAATTCGCCGACATGATGATGATTGTCGGCAAAAAGGTGGAGGAGCTGATTGCACGCATCGCCCAGAAGGCGCGGGCCGCGGGCATCCACCTTGTATTGGCTACCCAGCGGCCATCCGTCGATGTTATTACTGGACTGATTAAGGCCAATATTCCCTCTAGGATTGCCTTTTCTGTGAGCTCCCGAGTGGATTCCCGAACGATTTTAGATCAAGGTGGTGCTGACCAGCTGCTGGGCTACGGTGACATGTTGTATTTGCCGGCAGGATCCAGTGTGCCGGTGAGAGTGCATGGCGCGTTTTGCTCTGATGACGAGGTGCATCGGGTGGTGGCTGATTGGAAGCGACGCGGTGATCCCCAGTATCTTGGCGGGCTGCTGGATGAGGGAGGTCAGACTCCGGTCACGGCTCATGAGATTCAGTCGGCGGCTTCTGATGATGAGGATGGCGAGGCCGATGCGCTTTATGACGAGGCGGTGGATTACGTGTGCCGCAGCCGTCGCGCTTCGATTTCTTCCGTACAACGCAAGTTGCGAATCGGTTACAACCGCGCCGCGAGACTGATTGAGACCATGGAGGCCGCTGGTGTGGTTTCTGAAATGGGAAGCAATGGTCAGCGCGAGGTGCTTGCGCCGACACCGCCGGAGGAATAAGTGCGCTGGCGAGTTATTCTGGGCTGTTATCTCGTGCTGCTGTCTGCCGCGATCAGAGCCGATGTGCTGGAGACGCTGGCAGCGCGCGAGGGGATAGCCGGCCAGTTTTCGCAGGAGATCATTAGCCGTGAGGGCGAGGTTCTGGAGCGAAGCCATGGAAACTTTTCGTTGCTGCGTCCTCATTTCTTTCGGTGGGAAATTTTGGCTCCCGATAACCAGATACTGTTGGCTAATAGCGATCAACTGATTCAGATTGACTGGGATCTTGAAGTCGTTGTCGAGCGACCGATTACCGAGACGGCGAGCAGTCCTCTTCAGTGGCTATTAGCGTCGAGATCCACACTGGATTCCGCGTTTGATATTTCCCTGAATGGCGATGCCGCGGTGCTCATTCCTTTGGACTCGCAATATCCGTATCAACGTCTCGACATCGCGCAAATAGCCGAGACTGTGTGGAGGCTTGATGCGGAAGACCGGGGAGGGCAGGTGTTGCGAGTTGAGCTTCGCGAGAACATCGACCGCCCGCCTCAAATTGCGGATTTTGTCGCGCCTCTCACGCCATTCTGAATGCCGAAGCGGAGCATGAATGTGGAGCCGGATCTATTCGCTGCAGCTTCCCATAACATCGAGCCACTTGCGGCCCGGATGCGTCCCCAGTCACTCGACGAGGTTGTCGGACAAACCCATCTGTTGGGCGAGGGCCAGCCGCTGCGGCGAGCTATCGAATCAAGCACGCTGCATTCTTTCATCCTTTGGGGGCCGCCTGGGGTTGGCAAAACCACCCTGGCGCGATTGGTGTCCGTGTATAACGATGCGCTGTTCCTGCAGTTATCAGCGGTTTTTTCCGGGGTGAAAGACATCCGATCGGCGATTGATCAGGCGCGGGAGGCGGCTGCTCGAGGCCGGCGGACGGTGCTTTTCGTTGATGAGGTCCATCGATTTAATAAAAGCCAGCAGGACGCCTTTCTGCCTCACATCGAGGATGGGACGATCTGCTTCATCGGCGCTACGACGGAAAACCCGTCTTTCGAGGTCAACACAGCGTTATTGTCACGGTTAAGGGTCTATCGGCTGAAATCGGTTTCAGGGACGGTGATGGCTGCGTTGGTGCTCCGCACTATCGAGCGGTGCTACCCGCAGGCAGAGGCTAGTGAGGCCTTTTGTGAAGGTGTGGCGACGCTGGCAGACGGGGACGTCCGACAGGCGCTTAACCTTATCGAGCTGGCGACTGATCTTGCCGATGGTGATGCTTCCCATATTGCTCTCGATGAGGCGCTGCTAGCGGAATTGACAGCAACCGGCACGCGACGTTTTGACAAGGGTGGTGATGTCTTCTACGAGCAGATCAGCGCTCTGCACAAATCTGTGAGAGGGTCAGACCCGGATGCCTCGCTGTATTGGTATGCGCGAATGCTAGATGGTGGCTGCGACCCGCTCTATATCGCCCGTCGCTGCATCCGTATGGCGTCAGAGGATATTGGGCTGGCGGATCCGCGGGCGCTACAGTTGGCGCTGGATGCCACCGCGGTGCAAGAGCGACTGGGTAGCCCGGAAGGGGAGTTGGCCATTGCGGAGGCCGTGGTGTATCTCGCCTGCGCGGCGAAAAGTAACGCCGTCTATAAGGCGTTCAACGCAGCGACCGCGGTGGCGAGGGAATCTGGGTCCGCAGAGGTACCCATGACACTGCGCAATGCGCCGACGGCGTTGTTAAAAGACGCAGGCTATGGCGAGGGATATCGATACGCGCACGACGAGCCCGGCGCGTTTGCGGCTGGTGCACAGTATTTTCCAGACGGTGTTGCGCCGGAGCAGTTTTATGAGCCCACAGACAGGGGCTTGGAGGGTGCGATCAAGGAAAAGCTTGATCGGCTGCGCGGGTTGAACCAGCGGGCGCAACAGGAGGGCGGGACATGACAACGATGTACTGGCTCCCGGTCACGATAGACTTGATATGGGCCGCGCTTGGCAGAGAGGATGCCGCGCTAATGTGGAGTGCCCTTGCGATCACGGGCGCACTTGGGGCTTTACCACCTTTTAAACATTCTCGTTGGATACGGTGCTGCTCTCTGAGGAAAGCGCGTGGCAAACAATATTGAGGTATGTCGTACCGAGCGTTGTGAGCTGTGTGGTGGATGCCGGGCTGGGGGTTGGGTTGATCAAGGCGTTAGGGTAAACATGCGGGCACTTTCGCACACCGGCACGATCCCTTTTCGCGGTAAAATCGCGCACCTCTGAGCGGGACCCCAAGCATGCTAGACATCAAAACTATTCGACAGGACGCAGATAGCGTCGTCCAGGCGCTTAAAAAGCGCGGCGTGGAATTTGATCTGCCCGCGTTTAGTGCACTGGATGCACGTCGAAAGGAGGCCGATGTCCGGTCACAGGGTCTGCTCGCGGAACGCAAAGCCGCCTCAAAAAAGATCGGTGAATTGGTGTCTGCGGGCTCCAGCGTAGACGAAGCAAAAGCTCAGGTTAATGAGGTACTGGCTCGATTAGCGTCTGATCTTGAAGCGGCGACTGCCGAGGCTGAAGCAGTGCAGGCCGAGATTGACGCGTTGTTGATGGAGACGCCCAATCTGCCAGATCCTCAGGTGCCGTTTGGTGCGACGGAAGAAGATAACGTCGAGGTACTCAAGTGGGGTGAGCCTGCCTCCTTTGCCTTTGAGCCGAAGGATCACGTCGATTTAGGTGAGGCATTGATGCAAATGGATTTTGAGACTGCGGGCAAAATTGCCGGTGCCCGCTTTTCAACGCTCTCAGGTGAACTTGCGCGACTGCACCGTGCATTGACACAGTTTATGTTGGACACCCATACCCAGGCGCATAGATATCAGGAGGTTTATGTCCCCTATATCGTCAATGAGGCCTCGTTGACGGGGACAGGGCAGCTACCGAAATTTGCCGAGGATTTGTTTCGTCTCGAGGGTGAGCAGGGTTTTTATCTTGCGCCCACCGCCGAGGTGCCGGTGACTAACATCGCTCGAGGCCTGATCTACGACGCTGACCAACTGGGTGAGGAGGGCTTGCGCTATGTGGCCCATACTCCGTGCTTTCGGAGCGAGGCGGGTAGCTACGGGCGCGATACCCGTGGTCTGATTCGCCAGCACCAGTTTGAGAAGGTAGAACTGGTTCAGATCGTCAGGCCCGCGCAGTCAGAGGCAGCTCTTGAAGCGTTGACGGGTCACGCCGAGACGATTCTGCAGGCCCTCGAGTTGCCGTATCGAAAAGTCATACTATGTGGTGGCGATCTGGGTTTCAGCTCGGCGCTGACCTACGACCTGGAAGTCTGGCTTCCCGGTCAGTCGACTTACCGTGAGATCTCGAGTTGCTCAAACTTCAGAGATTTTCAGGCGCGTCGCTTGCAGGCGCGGTGGCGCAATCCGGAAACCGGCAAGCCAGAACTACTGCATACGCTGAATGGATCAGGTCTCGCCGTGGGGCGCACCTTGGTTGCTGTCATGGAAAATGGGCAGCAGGCCGATGGCAGTATCCGCCTTCCCGCACCGCTGCACCCCTATATGGCGGGGCAGGCGTCTATCACTACAGCGCAAAGTTCCTGAGCTCGGCATAAAGGGTTTAGCCTAGGGCCCAGTTGTGAGCTCTATTCGGGCGTTTCGTTTATTGTGCGCGCCCGGCGATGCTGGTATTCGGGCGCAGTGTGATCATGTCGACCAGAATGCGGCCGGTCTCCATCAGCAGGACATCTTCGGTATCTTCGCCGCCGTTTTCCGCTATCGTCTCTTCCGGTCCTTCTAATGACGAGGTCGATGACTCATTATCGCCTTCGATACCGCGGCCATCATTTTCTGCATTTGCCAGGTCCTCCAGAGGAGCTAATCCTTTAGCAACGCGTCGCTTGTTCTCAATCATCAGCGCCTTTGATTCCTGATCATCTCTCATGGCAAGTCTGCCGGCTTCCTGTAACGGCAGGGCAGTAATTGTTCGCGCTTCCTGTGCGATGACTGCCCTATCCTGGAGATAAAGATAGTCGGGATCATTGGCTGCACGTTTCTCGTGAAGAGTCGTCAGCATCGGTATGATTGCGCCATAGTCGTGGAAGCGATTAAACCGGGCTGGCGCGATTTGATCCCAGGCCAGCGCATTGTCGAGCGCGCTCTCGCCGATCTCTTCAGGATCGAAGAGCGACGGGTAGGTAATATCGGGGATCACCCCTCGGTGCTGCGTGCTATCCCCAGAGATGCGGTAAAACTTGCTCTCGGTGATCTTTAATTGGCCCTCTTCAAGCGGTACCAAAGATTGAACGGTTCCCTTCCCAAAGGACTGCTCTCCGACCACGATTCCACGTCCGTAATCCTGAATAGCACCTGCAAAAATTTCGGATGCTGAGGCGCTGAGGCGGTTAATCATTACCGCCACCGGTCCTTCGTAATAGTTTGATCGACGCCGCTTGCCATCGCGCCACACTCGGCTCTCAGCCGAGCGGATTTGCACTGTGGGCCCATATTCGATAAAGAGACCCGTTAGCTGATTCGCCTCCTGTAGGGAGCCACCACCGTTATCTCTGAGGTCAATCACCAACCCTTCAACGTCCTCAGCCATGAGCTCCGCGATCAGTCTCTGGACGTCACGCGTCGTGGATCGATAGTTTTTGTCCCCACGGCGATAGGCCTCGAAGTCGATGTAAAAAGCTGGGATATCAATCACGCCGATGCGGTGCTTCTCATCCGCTTCATCGATGAATTCAATGATTTCCTTTTGTGCGGCTTGCTCCTCTAGTTCCACCTCATTACGTCGTATGGGGACCACGCGACGCTGATCTGTCTTGCCCTTGCCGGGGATGACTTCAAGCCTGACCACGGTATCTCTCGGACCTCGGATCAGGTCAACCACCTCGTCGAGCCGCCAGCCCACAACATCCTCGATGGGGCCAGATTCTCCCTGCCCAACACCAATGATCAAATCAGAAGGCCGGAGCTCGCCCTGCTTATCAGCGGGTCCAGCGGGAATGAGGCGGCTGACTTTGGCGTATTCGTCATCGATCTGCAACATCGCTCCGATACCCTCAAAAGAGAGACTCATATTGATATCGAAATTCTCGGCGCGACGGGGAGAGAAATAGTTGGTGTGCGGGTCGTATTGCTGGGCAAGCGTGTTGGCATAGACCTGGAAAACGTCCTGCGCATTGTACTGATCGAGCCGGTTCAGCTGATTTTGGTAGCGCCGCGCTAACGTGTCGGGGATCTCATCATTGGGCTTGTCTGCCAGCTTGAGGCTCAGCGCCTGATTCTTGAGGCGCTTCCGCCATCGCTCGTCGAGCTCTTCTGAGTTGGTGGCCCAGGGAATGGTGGAGTGATCAATGACAAGGTATTCGTCGAGCTCATAGTCAAAGCCCCGAAGTGCTTGAGGCAAAGTCTTCAGAATGCTCTGCAGCCTTTTTTTCAGCTTCTCATGATAGCGGTTGAACATAGAAAAGGCGGGATCCAGATTGCCCCGTTGGCCAGCATTGTCCAGTTCCAATTTCCACGAAGAGAAGTCCATGATATCTGTTGCATCAAAAAACATGCGCTGTGGGTCTAGCGCGTCGAGGTAGGCAACGAAATGTTGTTCAGATAACCCGTCGTCGTAGCGCCGGCTCGCATAATGGCGCTCTTCAATCACGTCGATGAGCTCCTTCAGTGTGTCCCCTTGGGCACTCGTCGGCTCCAGCGCGCTCGTTGATAAAGGTACGAACGCGAGTGCAAAAGCCACAGCGCGGCAACATCGTTGCGTATTGCTCATTGGAAACAAGTTTTCAAACTCCTTTATGCCCCCATGGACACTAATCACCAGCTCACGGTAACGCAGTCAGAAGAAATGCCAAACCGCAGTTTCAGGGCCTAGACGTCAGTTTTACCCTTCACGATCTCCAATCGGATCATCATAGACTCTGTGGCCTTCGGCATGCAGATTGCGCCAAGACCAACTGGGCGGAATCTAGCTTTACCATCGGTGAGATCTCAACCAGCGATTTTCCGCCAAATTGACACCCGACATCCCTAAAACGCGACGACATCCACTGTGGACAAGCCTCCAGCTACTTCGTTCTACTTTGTAAAGAAGTCCCTTTGCGCAGCTTCCTGCAGGTATTGCGTGGCTGAGGAGCGGGCACTGCGCTATCAGGGCTCTGGTTCTTCGGGAGTCGGATGATGTTAGGGGGCCGCATCGCCTTCATTTTAGTCTTAACATTGCCGATGGAGTTGAGGGCTAAGAGTAGTGAATTACGCTCCGGGTGTGTCTGATGCGCGTGACGAATTCCCAACACTAGCAACGAAAGCGAGAATAGCTTACGCCCACAGCGACAGTTTATGTTGGGGCCGTGATTTGGTGCGCTATCGGTCCGCTGCGGTCACCCGAGCTCGAAACCATTAGCCAGGGGAGGGCGGCATGCTCGAGCCACGTGCCCGCATTTTCCTCCGAATGCAGACATGCCACCGTCGCTACAGCACCAGCAGTCAGGCAATGACTGTCGAGAACGCTTACGCTGCTGGGGCCCTCGACGGGCCATCCGGTTTTGGGGTTTAGCAGGTGACCGTATCGCCTCCTTTGGTAGTTGATGACCCGGGCATAGTTGCCACTCGTTGCAACGGCTGCGTTCGATAGTTGCAGAGTGCATAGGCTGCCGGACCCCTCAGGGTCCTGAATACCTACGCGCCAAGGTGTGGCGTCTTCGTTATCGCCAATGGTGGCGACATCTCCGGCGAGTTCGATCAAAGCAGAGGTCACTTTCAGGTTTCGCATCAAGCTGATGGCGCCGTCCGCTGCGTATTCTTTGGCAAGTCCGCCTAAATCAATCTCCATGCCCGGGGTCGGCAGCCGAAGTCCCGATTCCCGCCACTCGATGTGTTCCCAGCCAACCAGCGAGAGAGCTGATTCGATCCGAGTGGGGTCGGCACAACCGTCTGCCCGAAAATCCCAGGCCTGTCTAAGCGGCCCCGAGGTGATATCAAAGAGTCCCTCCGATACATCCCACAGCCGGCCCGCTAGGTCGAACAATGCCTGGGTCTCGGGATCTAGTTCAGTGAAAACACCGCTCCCCGCCCGTTGGTTGATGACACTAACAATACTGTCAACCCGATAACGGCTGTATCGTGCCTCCAGTGACCCCAACAGGGTGTGTACCTGCCTCGCGACATTATCCAGATCCAGTCTTTGCCCGGCTGTCGCGTTAATTACGAGGCGAGCGGGTCCGCCCATGCTCTTAAAGTGTTGCTCTAGCCGTGTGGAAGGGTCAGTCAAAACGCCAGATGATGCCGACCGTGCCGCGCCAGAAGTTGACCAATGCAGGTGCGGCGTCCCCATCAAAGACGCCCCAGCCCGCGTCGGTCATATAGCGTTCTGCCTCGAGCTCTAGCGTCCAGCTCTCTCCTACAGCCACCGCCCACCGAGCACCCAGCGTGACTGCGCCGTATGACGAGAGTCGGTAATCATCTGCGTGATATTGGACCTCCGTGTCCGCGATGACGCTAAAGAAGTCGGCTTCGCGCTGGGAGTAGTAGCGCACATAAGGCGTCAGCAAGCTGCCGCGCAGGTTCTGTGCCCAGGCGAGCTCTAATGTGTGAGAGTCCGTGCCCCAACTGTCAGCATAGTAACGGTAATCGACCTGAAGCGAGGCGTCTGCGTCGGGCAGAAAGCGACGGTAACCGGCTGAGAGTGAGAGACGCTCATGGGTATCGGGCCGCTGATCACGCAACTTATAGGGGTCCGACAGATAGCCTTCGGTCATGGTATAGCTCAGGCCTATACGGGCGATCGTAGTCCGGGACAGGATCTGCGACACCCCAAAGTAGCCAGACTGCGTGTCGAGATCTTCCTCGTCGATGAAGACGGGGATCACCCCCTGCGTCGGGTTCAGCGTGTCGCGCGAGCTGCTGAGGGACGTGCTCCAGGTGCGCGCGTCATCGGCGGTATTCCACGATGCGTCAAAGGCGAGTGCCGTCGACTTATAATCATCCTCGTCGGAATGGCTAACGGAGAATCCTGCATTGCCATCTGCCCAGAAGTAGCGGGTTGTCACGCCAACTTCTACGCGATTGTCCTGGATACTGGCGCCGCTCATGATGACGCCCGGCGCTCCGTCCTGTTGGGCTCCCACAAACCACGGCGAGGCACCGGTCTGATAGTCATTTTGTACATCGAGCGCGATCGACCAGCTTGCGCCCACGGGTGCCTCAATCCAGAGCTGGGTGATATCAATATCATAACGGTCCGTCGCCCCAAAGATGACAAGGTCTTGGTCGATGCTGTCTTCCGAGTAATGAGTGTAGCGGAGGCCTACTTCCGTGAAAGCTGGGGGCGCGTCGGCGAGGGCTGTCCCGGTCTGGTAAGCGGGTAGTGCCAATAGGGGGGCACCCAGACGCTTCATGAGGGGGCTGGGGACAGGGAGTTGAGACAACGTCGATGGCTTAGTTACAGCCACAGCCGCCTCCGGCCGCACCGGCACCACCGGAGGATGCCTCTTTGCTTGTGTAAACGTGGCCCTTCAACTTGGCATTGCGCGAGCTTTCTTCCCATTGCATGCCATCTTCAGCGAGATATCCGCGATCATAGGGAGCGACAGTCTTGACGCTGCTGCAGGCCGCTAACTGAAGTATTGCAAGCAAACATATGCCTCTAGTCAGATGGTTTCTATCTCTATACCTCATGCCTATCCATCACTCCTTTGCTCTGGCATCACTCCACATCGATGTGACACGGAGCGTGTCCTAGTTATGTCCATCACAGTTCTGTCCATCGCAACACCTGTCATGGTGGTGCACTGAAGCGCTAATCGCAACGTGGCGAATTCCTCTCGCGAATAAACTGCGAAAAAGTAAATAAAATGATGCGCTTTTATTGTTATTGCTGCGTATAGACGGGCACTTCGTTAAGCGATATCGACTGGCTCAGGGAGAGGAGTGGTATGTCTAGGAAGGTTAGGCGGAAACCGATTCGTATAGGGCTAACAAGTATTACTGGGCTGATGTGGCTGTGGCTGTTCCTGACCAATACGGCGACAGGCCAGACGGCCGAATCGTTCTATGCAAGCGATGTAGAGTCGATCGTTCAGGGCAAGTGTATTAGGTGCCATCGATCCGGCGGCCAAGCTAGCTATACGCAATTGATATTTACAAGCTCAGTCTCGGGTAATCATGGCGTGTTCGACAGATTTGTGAACACCCCCACAAAAGGTGCGCGGGCCAACACGGTCCTCTCAAAGATCAGGGGTGCCTTGGGCCATGGCGGCGGTGTGGTACTCTCGCAGGGGTCGGCAGGCTACCAGACCTTGTCAAGTTACATAGATCTCTTGAGCGACGAGCAGCCAGCCTCTTACACAGTAACGCCCAGCATCGGCCGTAATGGGTCGGTTAGTCCCTCCACACCACAGACCGCAGCCGATGGTACATCTGTCGACTTTACCTTCACTGCCGATAGCGGCTATGAGCTTGAGTCCCTGGGTGGATGTGACGCAGGAGCGGTCTATTCCGGTACTCAGTTCGAGCGCACAGTTACGGTCACTGTGAGTGCATCAACTGGTGACTGTACGCTCAGTGCAACCTTCAAAGAGCTAGTCGATCCCAGCGTGCTTAAAGTTGCGCTAGAAGAGCCTGTAAAGGGGCAGGTCCACACGGGTGTCGGTAACCTCCGCGGATGGGCAATCGCCTCCGAGGGCATCACCAAAGTAGAAATCTTAGTTGATGGTGTATTGGCATTTGAGGCCCCATATGGGGGGGAGCGTGGGGACGTCGGCGGCGCTTTTCCAGACGTGGCAGGGTCTAGCGAATCCGGCTTTTCGCTAGCCTATAACTACAGTAGCCTCTCAGCCGGGCCCCACACTATCACTGCTGTCGCTCACAACGCGCTTGGTGAAACGAAGCAGAGCGCCGCCAGGTTTGAGGTAGTGCGTTTCGACTCTCCTTTCATCTCGGACCCGAATGCCGTGAACCTCGACAATGCGAGCTGCACAGTCTCCTCGGATGAAATCTCTATAATTGATGCTTTAGTTGAGGGTTCAGTGCACGACCTCAGGCTGGAGTGGCGTACTGCCGAGCAGGGATTTGAAATAATTGAAATCAGATGATGATGGTCTCAGTGATGACACGATTTGCAAGGGTATCGGGGTAAGCGGATGAAAACAAACCTTTTGAACGAGCTGGGGTGCCTGGCTCTCTCTGTGGTTGTGATCATAGCAGGGGTTGAACCGGCATTTTCTCAACAGGATGAAGGCGTCCAGGCTAGCTACACTGAGCTGAAATTTACAAGCTCAGTCTCGGGTAATCATGGCGTGTTCGACAGATTTGTGAACACCCCCACAAAAGGTGCGCGGGCCAACACGGTCCTCTCAAAGATCAGGGGTGCCTTGGGCCATGGCGGCGGTGTGGTACTCTCGCAGGGGTCGGCAGGCTACCAGACCTTGTCAAGTTACATAGATCTCTTGAGCGACGAGCAGCCAGCCTCTTACACAGTAACGCCCAGCATCGGCCGTAATGGGTCGGTTAGTCCCTCCACACCACAGACCGCAGCCGATGGTACATCTGTCGACTTTACCTTCACTGCCGATAGCGGCTATGAGCTTGAGTCCCTGGGTGGATGTGACGCAGGAGCGGTCTATTCCGGTACTCAGTTCGAGCGCACAGTTACGGTCACTGTGAGTGCATCAACTGGTGACTGTACGCTCAGTGCAACCTTCAAAGAGCTAGTCGATCCCAGCGTGCTTAAAGTTGCGCTAGAAGAGCCTGTAAAGGGGCAGGTCCACACGGGTGTCGGTAACCTCCGCGGATGGGCAATCGCCTCCGAGGGCATCACCAAAGTAGAAATCTTAGTTGATGGTGTATTGGCATTTGAGGCCCCATATGGGGGGGAGCGTGGGGACGTCGGCGGCGCTTTTCCAGACGTGGCAGGGTCTAGCGAATCCGGCTTTTCGCTAGCCTATAACTACAGTAGCCTCTCAGCCGGGCCCCACACTATCACTGCTGTCGCTCACAACGCGCTTGGTGAAACGAAGAAGAGCGCCGCCAGGTTTGAGGTAGTGCGTTTCGACTCTCCTTTCATCTCGGACCCGAATGCCGTGAACCTCAACAATGCTAGCTGCACAGTCTCCTCGGATGAAATCTCTATGGTTGATGCTTTAGTTGAGGGTTCAGTGCACGACCTCAGGCTGGAGTGGCGTACTGCCGAGCAGGGATTTGAAATCACTGAAATCAGATGATGATGGTCTCTCTGATGGCACGAGTTAAAAAGGTATGGTGCTAGGCGGAATTTTGCCGTCCCAACGGGCACCCCTTTGCTATACATTGGGGACGATATGCTATGGAACGGCGTTATCGCAGAGTTCAGCGAGGAGAATCCTGCCGAGGGGATAAAAGCCCAGACGCAGAAAGAGGAGCCCAACAGGGTTTATATGACACCCTTCCACGTGCACAAGGCCGTCCAGCACTACATGGGCTTTGACCTATTTGCTCAGGACCTCGGTCACGGGATGGGTGATGTTGAACCCCAACCGCTTGTTGACCCCTTTTAGGATACTTTTGAGTGATTTGGTCGCAAAATGAACCTAAATATCAGCGCGTTCTCACCTTCCCATGAATAACGCTCAGGATCTGTCGTATCCGGAAATTCGGGAAGGGGTGCAGAAACTCTGTGCTCAGTTTCCCGGCGCGTACTGGCAGAGCATGGATCGGGATCGAAGCTACCCTACCGAGTTCGTTAACGCTCTGACACAGAGCGGCTTCTTATCGGTGCTGATTCCGGAGCAATACGGTGGCTCTGGACTGGGGCTCGCTGCCGCCGCAGCGGTGCTTGAGGAAATTCATCGCTCGGGGGCAAATGGCGGCGCGTGCCACGCGCAAATGTACACAATGGGTACATTGCTTCGTCACGGTAGCATCGAACAAAAGGAGCAGTTTCTCCCCAAGATCGCCTCTGGAGAGCTTCGCCTGCAGGCCTTCGGCGTGACCGAGCCAACCAGTGGAACTGACACGACGCGAATCACTACCTTCGCGCGGCGCGAGGGCGATTACTATGTGGTGTCAGGGCAAAAAATCTGGACGAGTCGAGCCGAGCACAGCGACCTGTTGGTGCTGTTGGTACGAACTCAGAAGCGCGACGAAGCGACGCGCCCATCGAAGGGCCTCAGCGTGTTGTTGGTCGATATGCGTGATGTGCTTGGCAACGGACTCACTATTCGCCCCATTCGCACCATGCTCAATCACGGCACCACAGAGCTGTTTTTTGACGAGATGAGCGTGCCGGTAGGTAGCCTTATTGGAGAAGAGGGGGAGGGCTTTAAATACATTCTAGACGGCATGAATGCAGAGCGCGTGCTTATTGCGAGCGAGTGCATTGGCGACGGGCGCTTTTTTATTGACAGAGCGGCCGCCTATGCCGGAGAGCGATCTGTGTTTGGTCGTCCCATCGGGCTGAATCAAGGTATACAGTTCCCGATTGCGCGGTCCTACATTGAGCTCGAGGCAGCAGCCGGCATGGTTGATAAGGCCGCGGCGCTATTCGATGAAGGTCAATCCTGCGGGTCTGAGGCCAACATGGCGAAGCTGCTGGCGTCAGAGGCTAGCTGGAAGGCCGCTGACGTTTGTTTGCAAACCCACGGCGGGTTTGGTTTCGCTGAAGAATACGACATTGAGCGCAAGTTTCGCGAGACGCGTCTATACCAAGTCGCGCCCATTAGTACAAATCTGATTTTGAGTCACGTGGCCACGCACGTGCTGGGTTTGCCTAAGTCATTTTGACCCAGGCTCCCCCAGAATTCGCGAGCTTCACGACGGGCTAGCCGTCAATAGCGGCCGGTTAACGTTTCGCTTAGGTACGCCTACCTCAAAATTCGATATTGTCAGCCGCTGCGCGGTTGCGACGCTTCTGATGGCGTAAATATCGGCGCGTGGTATCGGCACTAGCGTGACCAGCCATGTCGGCTGCAGTTGCTAAATCTTCACCATTATCAAGAAGATAGGTCAGAAAGCTTCGCCGGAGATCATGGGGAGACGCCTTATCGAGCCCTGCTTGTTTCACACGCCTGGTGACAATGTCGTAAACGCCTCGCGCCGTCAGCCGCCGGTTCTCGGCAACCTGATTCCAGCGGTTCACAGGCCTAAATAGCGGCCCAAACTGTAATCCTGACTCCTCGAGCCAGGTTTTCACCAGATCGATGGTTCTCGGCGGCATTTCGAGCTCACGCTCCTTATTGCCTTTACCAATGACCTTTATCGATCGGTCGCTGAAATTGATTTTGTTGATGTCGATGGTCACGACTTCTGCGCGCCGCGGGCCACAACCGAACAAAATACCCAGCAAAGCCGCATCTCTGACGCCTGCGGCGCCTTCGTCGTGCAAACAGTGATCGACGAGTTTAGCAATCTCGTCCACGTGTAGAGCACGCCCTACAGCCAGCCGCTGCAGTTTTATGGCTCGGATTTGTTCAATCAGGCTGAATTGGTGATCGCTCATCTGCTGGTGCAGCATGGCTTCACGTGAAATACCTTTGATGATCGAGAGATACAGGTTGCGCGTGTTGTCTGACAGGCCTTTCTGTTTGAGTTTTTCCATCAGCGCCAGCACAGTGGCGCGGTCTAACCGGTGCCAAGGGAAGGTGTCAGCTGTTTGATCGCACAACAGTGCAATCTGCTTCATCACAGAGCGGGCGGTGGTCCTGCTGGCCTCTGAGCCCTGTAGAGACGCTAGATAAAGCGACGCGGGATTACTATGCTGCAAGGGGGCATCTGAGCCCACCGTCGCCACCCAACTGTTGATTTCCTGATTAGCCGTCTTTTTCTTGGCTTCCATGGCAGCCCGCACCCCATAACGGCCTCCTTAACTGACGTAAATATACATTTAAGGAAGTTATGACACAACCCCTGCTGGTGTTGGGAGGTAAAAATCGTCGCATGACATCTCATCATAGCGCCATATCAATTACTAATTTGCCTGTGAACTGCTTCTCAAGAAAGAAGGCCTGTGCCTGTGACAAGGACTCCAAAGGAAACGAGCGAGCCAGTAGGGGCTTGACCTCACCGCGCTCAATCAAGCCTACGAGCCGGGAAAAGACCCCTTCGTCCAGCACCGTACAACCCATAAACTGCTGATCCTTGAGATAGAGTGTTCTGAGGTCGAGCGCAACAATAGGTCCTGCAATAGCGCCGGAGACGGCATAACGACCAAAAGGCCGCAAAATATTGAGCAACTCAGGCCACTCCTCGCCGCCAACGAGGTCAATCACAACATCCACGGAATTTTCGCCCAACACGGCCTCCAGGCTGTTGCCCCTAACGAGCGCCTGATCAGCGCCTGCATCGAGCACCGGATGCTGTTTTTTATCGCCTGCCACGGCTATGACGCGCGCACCACGCGCCTTTGCGAGCTGTATAACGGCTGATCCGACACCACCCGATGCGCCGGTAATAATCAACGTGTCGTTTTGAGTGACTTGTGCGCGGGTCAGCATGTTTTCTGCTGTGGAGTAAGAGCAGGGAAAAGACGCCAATTCTGCGTCAGATAGGGTTGTTTCAATTGGATAGGCATGCCGCGCAGCCACGGTGACATAATCAGCGAACCCGCCGTCACACTCGGACCCGATATACCAGGGGGATACAAGAGGCTCGCCATTTGACTCGCGCAGGCAGGGCTCCACCAGCACCCTCTTCCCGATCAACTCGCTATCAGCGCCCGCTCCGATATCGATGACTTCCCCGCAAATATCAGCGCCCTGAATCCGAGGGAAACTGAGTGCCTGCCCTCCCCAGCTGGCGTCTTCAGCGTCGCCGTCGCCTTTGGAATACCAACCTACGCGTGTATTGATATCGGTATTGTTGATGCCCGCCGCACCCACCTTTATCAGGACCTCTGATGTTCCAGGCTCTGGAACGGGAATGTCAGCCCTGTAGAGCAGCGCCTCCGGGCCGCCGTGTGCGACAAGAGACATGGCACGCATCGTTTCACGCTTTGACATGAATGTGCCTCCGGCCTCGAGCTACGGATTATAGGGGCTGATGACGGACAGCGCCTCACACTCAGAGTGCTTAAAATAAGTAATAATGATATTCTCTTTGGGAATAACTGGCCGTGCCGATAATGACATTACCCCACACTCCCGAGCGCACGGTAACGCCATGACACGAGTAGGGTACTTCTATGATCAGGACCCTTCGACCTTCACCTATTTGGTGAGTGATCCTAACAGCGGGTTAGCCACCATCGTCGACCCTGTGCTCAACCTTGATTACGCGTCGGGCAGCCTCGGCACGCGATCTGCAGACGAGGTCGTTAGGAACCGTGTTCTCAGCCTGCTATACATCCTCGAAACCCACATCCACGCCGACCACCTTTCCAGTGCCCCGTATATTCAAGAGCAGCTCGGCGGAAAATAATGATTGGCGCGCTGATCACCACGGTACCAGAGACCTTCGCGACGATATTCGCCGAGGGTGATGGCTTTCGCAGGGACGGAAGCCAGTTTGATCTTATGTTGTCAGACCGCGATGCCTTCGAGCTTGGCGACCTCGAAGTGCTTGCGTTCCATGTGTCTGGCCACACACCTGCTTGCATGGCTTATCTGATTGGTGACGCCCAGTTTGTCGCTGACACGTTGTTTATGCCCGACGCAGGCACCGCCCGGTGTGACTTCGCTGGTGGTTATGCGAAATCACTTTTATGAGTGCTGTCAGCGCCTGCTGGCGTTGCCTGACAACACCCAGGTTTTTGTCTGCCATGACTATCAACTGGGGGCCCGCGATCTTGCATTCGAGTCGACAGTTGTCGAGCAGCGGGCTCATAACATCCACGTTGGGCTGGCATTTCGGCGGATGAGTTCGTGGCGATGCGAGGAGCCAGGGGCGCGGATCGCGAGATGCCGACGCTCATACTGCCCTCTTTGCAGGTCAATATGCAGGCCGGGAATCTGCCGTCGATCGACGCCGCAGGCAGGCTGTTTCTACAGTTACCGGTCAATGCCTGCGGTGCTGCCGCACTGGATCGCTTCGCTAGCGAAGAATGAGAGCCCCAGACTGCGACCTGCCGCCTTCACGATGCCTCTACTCCGCGCATCGGGCGAGGTTCGAGGCAAGAGTGATGACTGATGAGGCCTGACCGGGCGTTAGCAGCACTCGAGTGGCTCCGAGGTTACAACCGGGAGACGCTCATCAATGACGGCCTGGCAGCTGTCATCGTGACCGTCATGTTGATCCCCCAGTCGCTGGCCTACGCGCTATTGGCGGGGCTGCCTGCCGAAATGGGTTTATATGCGTCGATCCTGCCGCTGATCGCCTACGCACTTTTCGGCAGCAGTCGAACCCTCTCGGTAGGCCCTGTCGCGGTTGCATCACTGATGACCGCGTCAGCGGTAGGCGCAGTCGCATCGCAGGGGGTAGTGGACTATGCGAGTGCGGCAACCCTCCTAGCCCTACTCGGCGGCTTGATGCTAATCGCAATGGGACTACTAAAATTTGGATTCATATCTCACTTTCTCTCTCATCCAGTGGTATCGGGATTCATTACGGCCTCGGCCGTCATCATCGCGTTGGGGCAACTGGGCCCCTTGCTCGGTATCACGCTCGAGGGCGCCACCCTCCCCTCGCTTGGCTACGACCTCCTCACGCAGCAACTGGACGCGCATGGCCTGACCGTTGCCGTCGGGGCGGGATCAGTTAGTTTCCTGCTGCTTGCGCGGTATCGGCTAGGCGACTGGATCTCGGTCATTGGCCTGCGGGGGCGCCCCGCCGAGTTGATCATTCGGTCTGCGCCGGTATTAGTCATGGCGGTGTTGATACCACTCTCTGCAGCGATGAGTTTTGAGGATGCGGGAGTGCCCCTCGTCGGGCATATCCCGAGTGGCCTCCCTGCTTTTAGCGCCCCCCACATCAGTTGGCCTTTAGTTCAGGAGTTGGCGTTACCCGCGTTTCTCATTGCGCTCATCGGGTTCATTGAGTCGGTCTCGGTCGGCAAGACCTTGGGAGCAAAGCGGCGTCAGCGCATCGACCCTGATCAGGAGCTTATTGGATTGGGGGCCGCTAACACCGCGGCCGCCCTGTCGGGGGGATTTCCCGTCACAGGCGGCTTCTCGCGCTCGGTCGTCAATTTTGATGCAGGGGCTGAAACCCAAATGGCATCAGTGTTGGCCGCACTCGGCATTGCTCTGGCAGCGGTATTTCTCACTCCAATGCTCTATTTTCTGCCCAAGGCTGCTTTGGCGGCCACGATTGTTGTCGCTGTTATTAGCTTGATCGATTTTAAGACCATCACCCTCGCCCGCCGCTACCGCGCCGCCGACTTCTGGGCCATTGTGATCACGATTACTGTGACCTTATCGGCCGGTGTAGAACTGGGTGTGTTGGCCGGCGTTGGGGCCTCGGTGGGTCTGCATCTTTACCACACCAGCAGACCACACTTTGCGGTAGTCGGTCAGGTGCCGGGTTCTGAGCACTATCGAAACGTAGATCGGCACGATGTGGTGACCGACCCGCATATCCTGTCGATGAGAATTGATGAATCGCTGTATTTCGCCAACGCTGCTTATCTCGAAGACATGGTGTTTTCGCAGGTGGCGCTGCGAGAGGATCTCATGCATGTCATTTTGATGTGTCCGGCCGTGAACGCGATTGACCTCAGCGCTCTGGAGGCGCTCGAGGAGGTCAATATTCGCCTGAAAGAGAACGACGTTGCATTACACCTCAGCGAGGTGAAAGGCCCAGTGATGGACGCGCTACAGCGAAGCGATTTTCTAAATCACCTGAGTGGCGAGATTTTTCTGTCTCACCACAACGCGGTCATGGCGCTGCGCATTAGAGAAACTGCTGATCCCGATCTGACTTGAGCAAGCGGCGAAAACCCCGCTCCACCGCCATCTCCGCTGCCATACTCAGTTTTTCCTGCCAACTGCGCCTGGCGCGATAGCGCACTTCGATAAGATCGTAGCCTTCAAGGTGCTCTACTAAAAAGCCGTCGGAGGTACACAACCGATCCGCAAGGTTTTTCTCCAGCGCCCGCTGCCCGAACCAAAACTCCCCGGTGCCGACCTCGTCAATAGCTACGACCGGTCGGTTGCTCGAGACAAAGTCTTTGAAGAGCACGTGGATGTCGTCAATGTCAGCCTGGAACTTCTCTCTGGCCTTGTCGGTATTTTCGCCAAATACCGTGAGGGTCCGTTTGTACTCTCCCGCGGTGTGCATCTCGAAATCGATGTCATTCTTTTTGAGTAACCGATGAAAGTTCGGCAGCTGCGCGACCACCCCAATAGAACCAAGGATGGCAAACGGCGCAGCGATGATCTCGTCACCCACGCAAGCCATCATGTAACCGCCGCTGGCGGCCACTTTGTCCACCGACACCGTCAGCGTAATTCCCGCGTCCTTGATGCGCATAAGCTGACTGGCGGCAAGGCCATAACCATGAACCACTCCCCCACCACTCTCTAGACGCAGCAGGACCTTATCCGTCTCCCGCACCACCGGTAATATCGCGGATACCTCCTCGCGCAACTGATCGACCTGGCTGGCTTGCATATCACCGTCAAAATCGAGCACGAAGACACGAGGGCGGCGGGGCTGTTCATCATCCTCCGCCTTCAAGGCTTGTTTGATCGCTTTGCGCTTCGCCTTTTTCTCTTTCTTAAGGTCCTTGCCGCGAGCTTTGCTCTCCAACGGATCCTCGGTTACGGCACGCACTGCTTCCTCATGCATTTCAAAACGCTCATTTAGCGAACGCGCTTCTACCGTGCCGTCTTCTCCGGCCCCACGCTTGCGCTGACTGAGCGCCATGACGCCTGCAAAAGCGACAAGGAACACCCCCAGCAAAATAATGGCTTGAAGCAGAAACTCGGCAATATCGAGAATAAAATCCATAACGTTTAAAGGCTCTCAATGAAGTGGGAGATGAGTTGCCCCGAAATAGAGGCATTCGGTGGTGTGGGCGGCATCGCACTGATATCAAACCAATCGGCATCCTCGATTTCATCGGGATTCAATACGAGATCGCCAGACTGCCATTCAGCAAAGAAACCCAGCATCACCTGACTGGGAAAGGGCCATGGCTGCGAGGAGAAGTAGCGCACGTTGCCGACCTCGATGCCGACCTCCTCGCGAACTTCCCGAATCACTGCGTCCTCACAGGTCTCTCCCGGCTCCATGAACCCCGCCAGAGTGCTGTAAAAGCGCTTTTGGAATCCTGCGGCGGCTGCCAGCAGCAACTTGTCACCTTTATTTACCAGTACTATGACGCAGGGCGACACGCGCGGATAGACCCGCAAAGAACAGCTATCACAGAGCACGGCTCTACCATCCTCGATGGCGCGGGTCAGGGCGCCGCAGCGGCCGCAGTGCCGATGCGTATCCCGCCAATAAAGTAACTGATAAGCCCGCCCGTGCGCGTGAAATAGCGAATCCTCTACCCTGCCCAGCAAACCGTATAAATTGCCGGATAACTGCTCCGTCTGGTTGATGCTGTCTTCCGGCACAGAGAATACCCATGCGCCTCGGTCCTCCCAGCGACCGACGGGTATCGCGTTGGAGAAGCTGACGCTCCAATGCTCTGCCACCTCGCTGAGTCGCCATGGCAAACCGAGCTGACCACGTAGCGACGTCACCGTGTTGCGACCTGCGAAGACGAACCCCCAATCCTCAGACTGGGGTTCGGTGGGCAACTCTGAAATGTCGAGCACAGTGGGAAGTTCCTTGTTGCAGGGGCCGACAGTCTAGAAAGGCCCTAGCTTCAGCACAAGGACTGGAATAGCCATTGATTTGACGGGGTGACTGCAAGGCTTGCTCTCAAAAACCAAGCGTGGGCATCCCCCGTATACTCTGCAGCCTTAAAACCGCTATGCAGCGCCAACGTCTGGCCACGCTAAGAGGTCCCAGGGCATCAGCAGCAGTCAGCCATGCCGCAGGTGTGCACCTGGTGGCACGACGATGAGTGATAACAACGACATGGATTATCCACTATGAGTGACTCTTCTCTTAACGCCTTTTGGAGTAACTTCCTCGGCGAATCCCCGAGCTGGTACAAGCAAACTATCATCGGGTTCATTGTCATCAACCCCCTCCTGCTGATGGTTGCGGGCCCTGTCGTCACAGGCTGGGCACTCATCGCCGAATTTATTTTTACCCTGGCACTGGCCCTGCGCTGTTATCCGCTCCAGCCGGGCGGGCTACTCGCTATTGAGGGCATACTGCTGGGGTTGGCCGATCCCCACAGTGTTTTCCACGAGGCAGAGGCCAACTTTGAGGTCATCCTGTTGCTGATGTTCATGGTGGCAGGCATCTACTTCATGAAGGATCTGCTCCTCTTTGTATTCACCAAAATCTTGCTCAATGTGCGATCAAAAAAACTACTGGCGTTTTTGTTCTCAATTGTATCTGCCGTATTGTCGGCTTTTCTTGATGCATTGACCGTCACCGCGGTTTTGATCAGCGTGGGGGTAGGTTTCTACGCTGTATTTCACCGTGTCGCGTCGGGCATGGACGTCACAGACAAGGCTCATGACCACACCCGGGACACCGCCGTGCAGGCTGACTCGCAAGCTGACCTCGAGGCATTCCGGGCATTTCTGCGCAGCTTGCTGATGCATGGCGCGGTAGGTACCGCGCTGGGTGGTGTCTGCACCTTGGTGGGGGAACCCCAGAACCTGTTAATTGCAACCGTTGCGGGCTGGGATTTTCAGACCTTCTTCCTCTACATGGCACCGATTACGATGCCGGTATTAGCCTGTGGCCTGATTACGTGTGTCTTGCTGGAGGTTACAGGCTGGTTCGGCTATGGCGCACTAATGCCCGATAAAGTCCGCGAGGTGCTAACCCGCTTCGACAAGGGCCAGCAGGCTGCAGCCACTGCGCGCTCTAGAGCTAAGCTACAGATTCAGGCGATCACAGCCGTTATTCTGGTGTTTGCACTTGCCTTTCACCTCGCGGCGGTAGGCTTGATTGGTTTGCTCGTGATCGTGCTACTAACCGCATTCAACGGAATTACCGATGAGCACGAGATTGGGCACGCCTTTCAGGAGGCGCTACCCTTCACCGCACTCCTTGTCGTGTTCTTCGCGATCGTTGCAGTGATCCATGAACAGCACCTGTTCACACCAGTTATCGAGTCGGTGCTGGCGATGTCCAGTGAGGTCCGCCCCGCCATGTTCTTCCTGGCCAACGGCATCTTGTCGGCGATCTCGGATAACGTGTTTGTTGCGACGGTATACATCTCTGAGATTGACGCTGCTCTTAAAGCCGGAGAGATTGATCGGGCCGAGTTTGACCGGCTCGCGATTGCGATTAATACCGGCACCAATCTGCCCTCTGTTGCAACGCCGAACGGCCAGGCGGCCTTTCTGTTCCTACTGACCTCGGCGCTGGCGCCATTGATTCGGTTGTCTTACGGCAAGATGGTGCTGATGGCCCTGCCCTACACGATCGTTTTGACGTCTGTGGGTCTGGCAGCGGTTGTCGTCAACCTCTGACTTAGTGGCGGGATGATCTCCGCCATAGCGCCTCACCCGCACTGCGGTCGAGCTCCCGAAGCTTGGCCTCGTGCCGCTCTGTCTCCTCGGGGTTTGCCCTCAGCACGGCAAGCGGTGCCCTATCTGCAGGTAAGCGCCGGATGCCACCGTCGGGGCCGGATCGTTCAGTGGACGTATCACTGCTGTCTGCGCCCAGACCCAGCGAGGCCTGACCGCCTGTCATGGCGAGGTAGACCTCTGCCAGTATTTCGGCATCCAGCAAAGCGCCATGGAGCGTTCGACTGGTATTATCGATCTCGTATCGCTGACACAGGGCGTCGAGATTATTCCGCTGCCCCGGGTGCTTGTGCCGTGCCATCTGCAGCGTATCTATCACACTGCAGACACTGTCTAGCGCGCCAACTCGGGGCTCGAGTCGATCCAGTTCGGCGTCGATAAAGCCCACATCAAAGGGCGCGTTATGAATCACCAGCTCCGCCCCACGCACGAACTCGAGAAACTCCTCTGCGATCTCACTAAAGATCGGTTTGCCAGCCAAAAACTCCTGAGTGATGCCGTGCACTTCCAGCGCGCCGGCATCGATATCCCGCTCGGGCTGGATGTATTGATGGTAGTGGCGGCCGGTGATGCGCCGGTTGATCAGCTCAACGCAGCCAATCTCGATAATGCGATGCCCCTGGTTGACTTCAAGCCCAGTAGTTTCCGTGTCGAGTACGACCTGGCGTCTATCCATCGGAGTCTCTCACCGCGTCCATGCCGAGGTTAGCCAGCCTGTCGGCTCGTTCGTTTTCAGGGTGTCCACTGTGCCCTTTAACCCAGCACCAGTCGATCTCATGCCGTGCCGACTCATGATCCAATGCCTGCCATAGATCCTGGTTCTTGACCGGCTTTTTGGCAGCGGTCTTCCAGCCATTGCGCTTCCAGTTGGTCAGCCACTGGGTGACACCGTCTTTGACGTAGGTCGAATCAGTCGTCAAACTGACCCGACAGGGCTCGCTCAGCGCTTTTAGCGCCTCTATCGCCGCCGTTAGCTCCATCCGATTGTTGGTGGTGTCTTTGGCGCCACCATGCAGCTCTCGCTCATGATTGCCAAACTGTAACACCGCGCCCCAGCCCCCTGGTCCCGGGTTGCCACTGCACGCTCCGTCTGTAAAGGCGAGGACTTGCTTCATCAGGTGGTTTCGGCGCCGTCCTGGTGGGATCGGCTGACGTGCCGTGGCACCGGCACACCCTCCTGTGTTTTACCAAGTGGGATCGAGATGAGCCGAGGCCTCTCGACCTTGACGCCCGAATCAGGGTGCACCGCCACCCGCTTGCGCGCATGCAATAAATAAACGGTCCCCGTCGGTGCATTGATCCTCACGAGCCAGCGGTCGAATCGATCCATGAGGCGACCCACGCGCCCTTTGCCGAGAGGCGCAAAGCTCGCAAAATAACGCGGCTCCGCATGAGAGAACCCGAGTAGTGACAGCCAATCACTCAGGCGTCGACCACTAACACTCTTTGTACGCCTACGCCCCCGGCTCAGCCACCTGCGCAGTCCCCTCATCACCCCTCGAACACTGAAAGGGTTAAACGAAATCACGAATAAGTGTCCGTTTGGTAATAACACCCGCTGACATTCCCTAAGTGTCTGATGGGGAACCGATGAGGAATCGAGCGAATGACATAGCACCAGCGCGTCCAACGAATCAGTGGCAAATGGTAGTTCGTAACTGGAACCCAATACCGCCTGGAGCGGCTGATCTGCGTTGGCTTGCGTTACCAGCCTGAATAACCGCTGTGTCTTGCCAAGTCGGCTGAACGCGAGCCCCATATCGGTGCCGGTTACTAGCATGTGGTAGCCGAATACTTGCTCGAGCGACTCGTTCAGCTCCTCGGTCAACTGGTCAGTCAGCCGCTGGCCCAGTGCTTTATCACGATACCAGCGGGACAATTCGTTGTGACGGTTTTCTTCTTCTATTATGGGGCTGGTCACACTCGTTGGCACAGGTTAGCCTCTTGGCACCAAAGGAGCCGGTCATTCAATGAATATGTTGACTATATCGCCGATTCGGGCCTTCAGCGACAACTACATCTGGTTGATTGTTCGCAACTACCAAGCTTTCGTTGTGGATCCGGGTGAGCCGGGACCGGTGCTGGCGGCGTTGCAAGTTGAAAACGTTCAGCTGTCGGGCATCCTGGTTACTCATCACCATTTTGACCATACAGGTGCTGTTGCTGCCTTGAAGACTGAGACGGGTTGCGAGGTCTGGGGCCCGCCGGACAGCCCCGCTGGCCCATACGATCGCACGGTGACACAGGGCGATACCGTATCCGTTTTGGGGGTCGATTTTTCGGTGCTGAGCGTTCCCGGCCATACGCTGGACCACATCGCTTATCACAGCCCTGATGAGCAGGCCCTCTTTTGTGGCGATACCCTTTTTGTGGGCGGCTGCGGGCGCGTATTCGAGGGCACGCCTCTGCAAATGCGAGGGTCGCTGGAAAAACTCCGTGGTTTACCTCCCGAAACGTTGATCTTCTGCGGACACGAATACACGCTGGCTAACCTGCGGTTTGCGCGACTTGTTGAGCCCAATAACAGCGCGTTGAGCGCGTTTTTGGGCGCGTGTGAGGCCAGGCGCGCTAATGGCGAGCCGACAGTCCCCTCCCGTATCAGTGACGAACTGGCCTGCAACCCCTTTCTCCGATGGGATAGCCCCGAAGTCAAGGAGACGCTAAAAGCCTCTGGCAAACTGGCGGAAGACACGGCTGACGGCGTTTTTACTGCCGTCCGAGAGTGGAAAAACACTGCCTGAACATCCCATTAGCGTCACTTTGAGAGCTTTCCGCTCTCGTAATATTGCGTGATGCCCTCGCTTGATCGCGATAACGTCTAATTTATACCTGAAAACCCGGCGAGTGCCGGTTTTTTATTCGTATACGCTGAGGTGCTGTATTGCGGGAAAGTAGAGTGCCGCTTTAATCGGCGCCTCGACTTCCCAATTCATCCCGCTTATCAGCTCAATATAGTTTTTGAGCTGCTTTCGATACGCCTCACATTCTCGCGCCTCAAAGTGAGTTAATTTCTCGCCTGCCGCCGGCTTGCTGGTCTTATAGTCAATAATCCATCGCACACCCTCTTGGTGGTCCAGGAAAGTCCGATCAATGACATAGTTTTTGACCTCGCCTGCCTCGACTCGGCTGATCGCCAGTTCTGACTTTGCCTCAGTTTGAGCGCCCAGAATCCAACGGCCCGTTTCACAGCTCAGCGCCCGCTCCGCGAGTTCAGAGACTCTGTTTTTTGCCCGCTCAGCGCATTGCGGCGTCAGCGAATAATGGGAGAGATTGTGCTCGATCCATAATTGCACCCTTGGGTCTTGCGCGCTCATGAGCGAGTCTTCTGACGCAGCAAGCTCCAGCACTCTGTGCGTCACAACACCAATAATCCGCTCTAAACGATTGCCGGCGCTCAGTGGGATTTGTATCGTATTGTGTAAATTGATAGAAGCGAAATCCGACTGCTCAGCACCCTCACAGACGCGCGCTTGGATGGCTTGCCTAGCATCCAGTGTCAGCCGGTAGCGGGAAGGCTGACGCACTTTCCCATAAGCACTGCGAACGTTGCGGACTATTGGTTCTGTGGTTGACTGAGTTTTGACGCAGCTGGATGCGGTCACTGATGACATGAGTAGTCGCAGGAGCGAACCGGAGGCCCCCTCTGTGGCCCCCTCCTCCTCAACCGAATCCACGGAGGCCGTTAAATAGGCTGCAACCTTGGCCCTGGTCACGCCGACGTAAAGCAACCGCTTTAGCTCTTCCTGATCTTTCTTTTTTTGTAGCGCGTTTAGATAGTTATAGAGCGTTCTTGACTGTTTGTTGTCGTCATTGGCCGCGATCAGCAGCCGCCTTGCGTCATTATCCTGGTGCCAATGCCAGCGGATCAGCTCTCTTTGGAGTGCCCGCGCCCGCTTCTGGAGGTGGGGAATAAAAACGTAATCAAACTCAAGCCCCTTAGCCTTGTGCAGTGTCATGATCGTAACGGCATGACCGGTGTCGGGTGACTCCAAGCCGCTCATGGCAATGTCACGTTCAAGCCAGTCAAGATCTAGACCTAACCCCAATTTCTCGGCCTTACGCAGAGAGGCCAAAAACGCCTCGACGCACCGTAAATCCCGACTGTGTGTTGATAGCGCTCCGCCCAGACGCAACCAGATCTGCTCCACCCATATCGACAACGCCAGACGATCACGCTTCATTTGGGCCCACTGTAATACGGCAGAAATCTGCTGCAGACGCCTCACCTCGTCATCGGCAACCTCTGGAGGCTGCTCTAGCGCCCGCATAACATTGAGGGGTCGCTCCGGATGCGCAGTTAACAACTGGGCCAGTGTGGGTAACGTCACGCCACACCAGGGGCCCCTAAGAAGCGAAACCGCCGCGATGGTGTCGGCTGGATTCGCGAGATAGCGACATAGGGCCAGCAGATCCTTGATCACCGGCTTTTCAGCTAGCGACTGGATCGTGTCACCGCTAAACGCGATGCCGGCCTGCCGAAGCGATTCGGCCACCTCATCCGCGTGATTTTTGGCGCGCACAAGGATCGCGATGCTCGCATTACCGTCTCGCACGACAACTTCAGCCACCTGTTTTGCAATGAACTGCGCTTCCTCGAACTCATCCTGATGTTCAAAAAGCGTGATATGAACGCCGGCGTCCGCAGACGGCTCGTGGCCCGGCAAACTTTCTGCTTTCACGTGCCTCACCCTACCGCAGTGAGGCGCGTCCTCTGCTCCCATGAGCTCCGCAAACGTGTCGTTAACCCACGCCACCACCTCTGGTCGAGACCGAAAGTTTTGGGTCAACGTCACCGACTCCAGTGTAAGACCAGCGAACTGGCCCTGTCTGGCCTTCAAAAACAGCGCCACATCCGCATACCGAAATCCATAAATTGACTGCATCGCGTCACCTACCATGAACAGCGTTCTAGGGGCGGCCCCAGTAGCGTTATGTTCAGGCCAGCCTCGCATGAGCCGCTCCAAGAGCTGGGCCTGCGAAGAGGAGGTATCTTGAAACTCGTCGATGAGAATATGCTCAGTTTGATAATCCAACCTTTGCGCCAATGCCGTCGGCATCTCGTCCGTGCCCAATGCCTGAATCGCCGCCAGCGCAACGTGGGTGTGGTCCACCTGCCCACTGCGCTGAAAGATCAGCAGCAGGTGCGCCTGAAGCACTGGCAATAGAGACGAGATAAGCACGATCAATTGCCAGGCATCCTCACCGTGCGTGGTGACAGGCAGCTGCCTGATCTCTATCAGGTCCTCCAGTAAAAGCGAGTCAGCGCTCAGCGTCTCAAGAATCGACGCAAACTGAATTTTATGATCGCTTTTGGGCGGGAAGCCGAGTTTCGCGTTGATCCCGCGGGGCTTCCGCCATTCGCTCTTAGCAGTGAGAAGCATGCCGATCATGGCGTGCCAATCGGCCAGTGACTCAGGGCTATCGGAGAGCGACAGCGGCGCCCCGTCGAGCTGCACCCTCGCCTCGTTGATCGCCGGCATCAAAGCGCTCAAGTGGTCCTCAAGACGACGCAGCGCATCCCGTAAACGGCCTGAAGTTAGATGACCGATGGTCTCCGCCAAACTTGCCTCGGCCGTCTCCGGATCATGGTGTTGGTTAACGACCTCGGCCCAGTCAGCCCTGCGTCCCAACAAGGCGACCAGTAACTCACTCGCTCGTGACCAGCGATTATCAAAATGCTCAAGCAGCCGGTAAATCCGCTCGCCGGTGGCGCCCTCTCCTGCCTGGGCGAGAAACTGCCTGACGGCCTCTTCATAAAGCGGCTGCGCGTTGTCGACCGGTTCTACTAATCCGCCGGTACCACTCAATATCGGCATCTGCCGCGTTAGCTCATGACAAAAGCTGTCGATCGTCCGGATATTGAGCGTCGTGTCGTCCAGTCGCCACTGTTTGTGCGCCGCGTGATCAATCACCGCAAGCGCCAGCGCTCTGGTCTGACGCTCATGTTCCGCAGTCACCGGCACATTCTCACGCGCCTGATCCAGCTTCTCCATGACCCGGAGTGCCATTTCGCTCGCTGCTTTGCGCGTAAATGTAATGGCCAACACCTGCTCCGGACGATCCACTCGTGCCAGCAGTGCCAACAGTCGTTGCGTGAGCAGCTCGGTTTTGCCCGACCCCGCGGGCGCGCTGACACAAAAGCTCCTTGTCGGATCGATCGCTTCCCGCCGGACAGTTTGGTCTGAGGCCGTCACGCTGACTCCTCACTGGCTACGGGATCGGCGCCGGTACTCACCTCTTTAATGCGACACAGCGACGCTAGGTCGCAATAATCGCAGGCGCCAGGCTGTGGGTTAACGGCGGCCTCCCCAGCCATGAACTCCCCGGCCAGTTGCTTTAGTGACGTCTCCCACTGCGCAACCAGTTCAGGCCATGTGGCAGCAATACTGCGAGTTTGCTGCTCTAAGGATTTGCCATCACCTTTGGCTAGACCCAGATCCGCACCCAATGCGATGAACTGAACCGGGTCACTCGTCGACAGCTCAGCAAATGCAATGCCTTGTATCTTGGGTTCAAGCAGGCTGTATAGCGGCAGCTGTGGTTGTTGTGGACGCTCCCCCAGCCAGTGGGTCCTCGAGGGTGCCTGCGTTTTATAGTCGATGACCGCTCTGCGGCCATCTTCAAGTTCATCGATCCTGTCAGGGCGCAGGGTGAGCGACAAGCCCTCCACCTGCAGCGTTTGGTTTTGCTCCATCTCCACTACGCGAAACGACGCACTCCGTTCTCGCTCATGCCCTAACCACTGTCCTAGCAGATCAACGCACAGCTTCTGCTCTAGTTGCCAACAAGCTGAGCCCGCCCGCTCTCGCAGGCTGTAACCTCGGGCCTCGCAGGCGCTTTCAGTATGCTGCATAGCGGCGGTTACCGCTTCTTCAATCAGGTTCTTCTCCGCTGAAGGTGATAGTGAAGCCAATGCGTCACTGGACTCGATCTGGCGCCACAATCGAAACAAAGCCTCATGGAGAAAAGCGCCTCTCTCGGACGCCGAAATCCCAATCTGTATCGGTTGAAGTGAGGGCAGATTGAGCCGGTGTCTCGCGAAGGCACGGAAGGGACAGGCCGCCTGATCACGGATGAGCGACGTGCCGCCGGTTGTCTCAGTCGCATCGAGAGGCAGTGATGCGTCTTCCGGAGCGGGCTCTACTTGCAACGGGCCTACCCATCGCGCCGGCGGAAACCAAGAAGTATCGGCCTCGCTAACCTTGCCAGACAACAAAGCACTGGCATGCTGTGGCAATCCTTGATCAATCCTGTGGAAGCTGGCAGTGACCTTTCGGCTACCGGCAAACCAAACCTCAAGCAGCGTGCAGGCTTCTTCAGTCAGCGCCGCCTCATCGATATCCGCCATGCCAAGCGATTTCTGAATGGCCGCTGGCAAGAACGGTTCAACGCGCGGCCGGGCTGGCAGTAAACCTCGTTGCGCACCACAGATCCACAGGGCATCAAATTCCCCCCCTACGGCCTCCAATGGGCCCACTACCTGAATGCTGTCGTACCGGGTTTTCGGCTGGAACACGGTCGCGGCCAGACAGTCCCGCCAGACACCGAGGGCGGACTCATAGGACTGATGAGGCATTACCGCTGCAAACGAGGAAAGCGCGTCGAGGCTCACATCAAGACGTTGGAACTGCTGATATTCAATCGAATCCAGGCCGGGTCTGCCCGGCCATCCCCAGAGCGCCAAGCGCTCACGAATTACCTCTGTCCAATCATCGAGATTCCTGACGCCCATCTGGACCCGACTGGATCTAATCGAGCGCAGAATGCGAGTTACCTCGGAGGATGAATCGTGTCGCGCCGCAATGTGCAGCGCGCTATCGATTGAGATCTCATGACTGCCCGACCTGAACTGCGCCTGAATCAACCCGGGGATCATCTCCAGATCGTCTTGAAATGCCAGATACGGCGAGCGCGTCAAACTCAACCATTGGGAGCGACCAAGTGGATGCACCTCCCACTCCAGCACGGCCAGCGCATCCCGAAACAAAGGCGTGTTTGCCAGCGGCATGCCGGTTGTAAAGTTGACGGGCAAATCGTTGTAACGGGCGTCGAGGCAATTGAATTCCTGCCGGAGAAAGTACTCCAAACGATTGCGGTCGTTGGCCATGTCGAGCAGCACAATCCCGACTCGCTGCCCCGAGCCAACGCTGCTCGCATACGCCCACTGTGCAGCAGCAAACAGTTCGTCATCCCGGGTAATGAAAGACCGCACCGGAATATTGGCATAGTCACCACGGTCCGGCTCGATCAGTGTCACGCTGGCCAAATGATCGAGGGCTCTGCGAGTCAGCGGCGGCAGATCAGGTACGGTAAAAAGCCCCACTGACGGTCGTTCTGTCACCGACAGCGTCAGTAACTGTTGATAGACCCCATAGCGAGACAAGGCCCCCAACTCACTGATCCGGGCGTTGTATTGGCGCGCCCAGTCTGAAAAGACCTGGCAATCGTCGTCGTACTGAAAGGCTGACCAGAGATCTTTCAAGCCGGCGCCGTCATGCATCATCAGCTTGTTCCAAGCAGCCTGAGCGCGTTGGGCGGCTGCTCTGGGATGGGTGAGCGAGAAACCGATGCGCTCCTCCAAATCGCTCCGTACAAGCTGCTGCCAAACGGCCAGATCCTGCTGTGGGGACAGCAGTCGTGCGGGGGGTAGTCGACCGGCCTCTACGGCGCGCGACCATGCCTGCTCCAGCCAACTATCAACCGTGGTCACTCTCGGAGTGGCGATAACCGGGCTGCCACTATTACAATGCCTAACCCAACTCTCTGTGATCTCGCGTGCGAGTCGTTTACCCGGCGTCACGATGCACACACCTCCCTCCAGTAAGGGCAAAAAGAGCGGTAAATCTACAGTCGAACGCATGGCGTGGAGTATCCCATGGGCGTGAACGGGTCGGGAACCCGCCGACGAGTGGATATGTCGATTGATACGACAGATCACGACGTCATAGCGTTGCGGCTGAATTTCCTCCACCGAATCGGTACACTCCCGCCCCCCGGAAGGTGCCTGACTTCAGTCACGACGTGATGAAGCCCAGGGCTGACTGACCAGACGTCGAGCTAAAAAAAGAGGACAGCATGGTGGCCAACCCCCAGATACACAACGTAAACGTTGCGAATCAGCGCGTCTTGATGTCGCCTTCGACGCTACGGGACATCATCGAGATTCCAGAGGCGATCTATGAGTTTGTCTCTGCGTCCCGGACGACGATCGAACAGATCATTGACCGACAAGATCATCGATTGATGGTAGTGGTGGGGCCCTGCTCGATTCACGATGTGAACGCAGCTCTGGACTACGCCAACCGCTTAAAAGACTTGTCAACACGGGTCGCTGAAAACCTTTACCTGGTCATGCGCGTTTACTTTGAGAAACCGCGGACAACCGTCGGCTGGAAGGGCCTGATCAATGATCCCAACCTAGACGATTCCTTTGAAATCGAGAATGGCCTTACGATTGGACGGACATTACTCAGGGATATTCTGGCGCTTGGGCTGCCGACCGCCACGGAAGCGCTCGACCCCATTACGCCACAGTACCTGCATGATCTCATCGGCTGGTCCGCCATCGGGGCTAGAACCACCGAATCACAAACCCATCGTGAAATGGCCAGCGGCCTGTCTTCTCCCGTGGGATTCAAAAATGGTACCGACGGCGGTTTGGAAGTAGCGGTCAACGCCTTGCAGTCAGTGGCCAATCCGCATCGTTTTTTGGGCATCAACTCGGAAGGCAAGGTGTCGGTGTTTGAAACCAGTGGCAATCGGTATGGTCACATTGTGCTACGAGGGGGCAGTCATGGCCCAAACTATCGCGCCGAGCAGATCGCTCAATGTGAAAAAGATCTTCAGGCCGCGAGTCTCCCTGCCAATATTATGGTCGATTGCAGTCACGCCAACTCCGAGAAAGATCCGGCGCTGCAACCCGCTGTAGCACGCCATGTGAGCGAGCAGATTGTCGATGGCAACCAATCGATTATCGGACTCATGCTGGAGAGCCATCTTGAGGCCGGTAATCAGGCGATTCCGGACGACCTGTCGGCGTTACGCTATGGCGTGTCCGTAACCGATGGCTGTATTGACTGGACCACCACGGAGTCGCTCATCCTCGAGCTCTCTGAAGCTACCGCCGCCGCACTGAAAGCAAGAGCGGCTCAGTAATACGCCTGACTACGATCACTGTGATCGGTGTTATCCCGCACGCCTGCCAATTGCGGGATTTGCTCTAGCAAGGTCTTTTCAACCCCGCCCTTTAAGGTCATATCCACAGCGCTGCAACCCTGGCACCCGCCGCCAAACTGCAGTATCGCGAATTGGTCCTCTGTGACCTCTATCAGCGAGACCTCGCCACCGTGTGCAGCAAGTGAAGGGTTAACTTCATTGTACAAAACGTAGTTGATGCGGTCCTCGAGCGGGCTATCGTCGGATACGCGGGGCATTTTGGCGTTCGGCGCCTTGATAGTAAGTTGCCCTCCCATCCTATCCGCAGAGTAATCGACCAGAGCATCTTCCAGGAACGGGATGCTTCTGCCTTGAAACCAAGCAGTGAAGTGCTTAAACGACTCCTCGACATCCCCTTCTTCCACATCGCCCTCGCGACAGTAAGCAATGCAGGTTTCGGCCCTGGGAGTGCCTGGGTCATTAATGAATACTCTGACACCCAGCGCGTCCTCCTGCTTGGAGAGCAGCTCTGCCAAGTACTCCTGCGCTGATTCAGTAATCGTGACCATGGAGGTACTATCCCGACATAACCTAGCAAAACAGCCGGATAATAACGGTTTTGTGCCGGGCCTGACAATGTCGTCTGGTGCAGCCCAATGGGACGCGAGTACATATCACTGCCAGCTCGCCTGCACACGGATAAGGCGTCTGGATTAGACTTGATCACCATGAGCGATACAGCACACGCAGAGAGATCTACAAGCGGGCTCAATAAGTCAGACCTGTTGCGCTTGGTGGCCGATATCGATGCCGCCCTACCCCGGGTGCATCGTTATGCGCCGGCCACGCCCATTCTGCGTCTCCCTTCGCTGGATGCACTGATTAATGGCCAAGTGATGCTCAAGGCAGAGTGCGTGCAGGCAACCGGGTCGTTCAAAATTCGCGGCGCATTAAACGTGATGATGCAACTGTCTTTGGGAGGAGCGGATCGCGTGATCGCGTTTTCCTCGGGCAATCATGGCATCGGGGTCGCCTATGCCGCACAGTGCCTCGGGATGACCGCGACGATTGTGGTGCCTCATGATGCGCCTGTGGCCAAGATTGAACGTATCCGCCGTCTCGGAGGCGACATCGTCTCGTATGACCGACTGTCAGAGGATCGGGAGCAAGTTGCAAGTGCCCTGCAAGACAAAAGCCCTGCACCACTTGTAAAGCCCTATGATGACTGGCAGACCATTGCGGGTCAGGGCACCTGCGGCGCTGAAGTGATTTTGCAGGTACCCGAGGGCATTGACGCCGCCATCATTTGCACAGGGGGTGGCGGGCTGGCCGCGGGGATCGGCACGTATCTCCGGTCACGCTCCTTGAAGACGCGCATCCTCACCGCAGAGCCCAATGGCTGGCACGATCATCATCTTTCTTTTCAAAGCGGTACGCGAGTGAGAGCACCCGGCGATGGCGCGCAGTGGTGTGATGGTCTTCTAGCGCTCACCCCTGGGAAACTGACTTTCTCGATTAATCAGGCAAACCAGGCAGAAGGTCTTTGCGTGTCGAATGAACATGTTGCCACTGCCATGCGCACAGTCTGGCAATGCCTTGGTGTTAGGTTGGAGCCCAGCGGTGCCGTCGCACTCGGGGCGCTGCTATCCCAACCCGAGCTGTTTCACGGACAGCGGGTATTGGTGACGCTCACCGGCGGTAATGTCGATGAACGCCGATTTTCAGAGTGTCTGACCTTAGCTGGGTAATCCCGATAGCCAAATCATCAGAGCCACCAGTGCAACGCTAATCAGCGCGGTAGCTGCGATTGCGTCGGCTACGCCATCTTCAAGGTTGCTTTTCGACATCAAATTTCTCCCTGGTCGCCTCAAATAGGGGATCGCTCTCGGATTACAGGGCACCTGCTGAATCCATGCCCTCAAGCGCGACGGAATTGTAGCGGTTCTCTGGTCCGTTTCTCTAGTCATGGTGAAACGATTGTGCGGATTCACTGGCCACTGAATGAACTATGCCAAAATAGACCTTCAGGAAGATCTCTACTCCACCACTAGCCAGGGCTTTCGTCTTCCTCGCCCCAAAACCAGGCTGGATAATTCATGGAAACAGGCATCACCTTTACCTTCGCGGCCATTTTTCTCGGCGCGGCAGTCCTGTCATCGATTGCCCTCTATGCTAGGCAACCCATCATCATTGCCTACATCGCACTCGGAGTGGCGCTGGGTCCCTTCGGATTGGGCGTGGTTGCCGACATGGAACTGGTGTCTGGAGCCGGCCATGTCGGCATTATCCTGCTGCTGTTTCTACTGGGGCTGGATATGAAACCGATAGCCCTGTGGAGCAGCCTGCGCCAGTCAACGCTGGTCGCCCTGATCAGCGCAGTGGTATTCGCATCAGCAGGTTACGGCCTGAGCCGCCTGTTTGGTTTCGGCGGAATGGATTCTCTGCTGATCAGCGCGGCGTTGGTATTTTCGTCGACGATCATTGGTATTAAGCTATTGCCGACCACTGTGTTACACCACCGTCACCTGGGTGAACTCATGGTCGCCCTGCTCCTATTTCAGGATCTCCTTGCCATCATTGTGTTGGTCATGATCGAGAGCTCGGGCGCCGAGCAACCCGGCCCGGGGGCCCTCGTGCGGCCGTTATTGATGCTTCCCCTGCTGGGAGTTGTGAGCTGGTTGAGTGTGCGAGTCGTTTTGCTGAATCTCATCAAGCGCTTTGATCGCTATCACGAATATATTTTTCTGTTATCGATTGGCTGGTGTCTTGGCATGGCAGAGCTGGCCATCTGGACGGGACTCTCGGCTGAGATCGGCGCCTTTATTGCGGGCATCAGCATAGCGAGCAGCCCGATCGCTCAGTACATCGCCATCAGTCTCAAGCCATTGCGTGACTTCTTTCTCGTGGTCTTTTTCTTCTCGGTGGGGAGCGGCCTCGATATGATGCTCCTGCCGGAGGTGGCGCTCCCAGCACTCGTCATTGCGGCCTGCTTTCTGGCGCTTAAACCCGCCGTGTTCCACTTTCTGGTGCGGGGAGTCTTTGACGAACCCAAGCTTAGCTGGAACCTGGGCTTACGGCTTGGACAGTGCAGCGAGTTCGCTCTTCTGATTGCATTTCTGGGGCTGTCAAAGGGGCTTCTTAGCGGCGCCGCGGCCACGCTTATTCAGGCCGTCACCGTCATCACATTGCTGGTCTCGTCCTACATTGTTGTATTGGCGCTACCGAACCCGATCGCGATCCGGGAGTCACTCCGCCGCGACTGAACCGGCGGGCTAAGCAACGCGAGCGGGAAGCATGGGGAGCCGCCGCCGGGTCGGCGGCAGAAGGGTAGCGCCTAGATTGCGGCTTCGAGCTCCGGCAAGGCCTCGAAGAGGTCCGCTACAAGACCATAGTCCGCAACCTGAAAGATCGGCGCGTCCTCATCCTTGTTGATCGCCACGATCACCTTGCTGTCCTTCATGCCGGCTAGATGCTGAATGGCGCCTGAGATACCCACCGCGATGTAGAGGTCCGGGGCAACAATTTTACCGGTCTGGCCTACCTGGTAATCGTTGGGCACGAACCCAGCGTCGACGGCCGCCCGTGAAGCGCCAATTGCGGCGTTCAACTTGTCAGCGATGCCTTCCAGTAGACTGAAGTTGTCCCCGTTCTGCATGCCGCGACCACCGGAGATCACGACAGAGGCCGATGTGAGTTCAGGTCTATCTGAGACAGCCACTTCCTCGCGGATATATTGTGAGACGCCTGCATCGTGCGCCGCTGAGCACGCCTCTACCGTGGCGCTACCACCTTCTGCCGGCACAGCATCAAACGCGGTGGTCCGCACCGTAATGACCTTTTTAGGATCCGATGACTGAACCGTAGCGATAACGTTACCCGCGTATATTGGACGCGTGAACGTATCGGCGCTCTCGATAGAGAGAATGTCAGAGATCTGACCGACGTCGAGCAGTGCGGCCACGCGCGGCATGATGTTTTTGCCGTTTGCTGTAGAAGGGGCCAAAAGATTGTCGTAGTCAGCGCCTAATTCCGCGATCAGCAGGCTCACATTTTCCGCCAACTGGTGCGCATAGGCCACGTTATCCGCGCAAATGACCTTTGAAACACCCGTCACCTGCGCAGCCGCGTCAGCAGCTGCTCCGCAGCCGGCTCCTGCCACCAGAATATCCACGTCCCCGCCGAGCGCGCCAGCTGCTGCTATCGCATTCAGCGTCGCAGCCTTCAAAGACGCATTGTCGTGTTCTGCAATAACCAGTGTTTTCATCAGATCACCTTCGCTTCGTTTTTCAGTTTGTCGACCAATTGCGAGATATCTTCGACTTTGATTCCCGCTGCTCGCTCCGGAGGGGGCGCCACGCCAACTTGGGTGACGTGAGATTTGACGGCCACAGAGAGCTGCTCGGGCGTCAGCGTCTCTAGCGGCTTCTTCTTGGCCTTCATGATGTTCGGCAGCGACGCGTACCGCGGTTCGTTCAGACGCAAATCTGTGGTGATGATGGCCGGCAGCGTCAACGAGACTGTTTGCAGTCCACCGTCTACTTCGCGGACAACCTCGACAGCGCCCTCACCAATCTTGACCTCTGAAGCAAAGGTGCCTTGTCCCATCCCGGTCAACGCGCCTAGCATTTGGCCAGTCTGGTTGTTGTCGCCATCAATCGACTGCTTGCCCATGATGACCACATCTGGAGATTCCTGATTGATCACCCCTTTGAGGAGCTTGGCAATGGTCAGCGGCTCGGGCCTGCCTTCGACCTCTACGTGGATGCCGCGATCAGCACCCAGCGCCAAGGCGGTGCGAATTTGCTCCTGACAGCTGCTCTCACCGACCGATACCGCCACAATCTCGGTAACAGTACCCGCCTCCTTCAGCCTGACGGCCTCTTCAACTGCAATTTCACAAAATGGATTGATGGCCATTTTGACGTTATTCAAATCAACGTCTGTGCCGTCGGCTTTCGCGCGAACTTTGACGTTGTAATCGACCACGCGTTTTACCGCGACCAGTGCTTTCATGGTATCTCCAGATAATTCCAGATTGTCGTGCAGGTTGCTGGTGCCGCTTGCGGGGCTGTTTCACACTTACAAATTTGCGAACACCGTTGAGGACCGCCTCTGGACCCTTTTTACGCTGGTTACCGCTGGGGTTACCCGCGTCTGCGAAACCTCACAAACCTGTTTGCGCAGCTCCGTTAGTGTATCATGCCGCCGCAAAGTAAAGCACCTAACAGCCCGGGATTCTAATGGATTTCGGTGATGTTGGAGATTACCTAAGACCCGCTTGAAAAGTCACGAGGTGTGGTGTGGAAAGAGATTCGATGGAGTTTGACGTAGTCGTTGTCGGCGCGGGCCCTTCGGGCTTGTCTGCGGCAATTCGACTGATGCAACTGGCCGAATCCGAGGGACGTGAGACCACCGTGTGCGTTGTGGAGAAAGGGTCCGAGGTTGGCGCACACATCCTCTCCGGCGCGGTACTCGAGCCTCGCGCCCTAAACGAGCTGCTGCCTGATTGGCAAGACCGTGGCGCGCCGCTCAATACTGCGGTAACGGGCGATACGTTCTACTTTTACACCGGCCAGGAAAGCGCCATCAAATTACCCGGATTCGCGATCCCACGGCCCACTCACAATGACGGCAACTACATTGTCTCGATGGGTAACGTCTGTCGCTGGCTGGCCGAGCAGGCAGAAGGCATGGGCGTGGAAATCTATCCAGGCTTTACGGCAGCAGAGGTACTGTTTGATGACGCGGGTAGCGTTAAAGGCATCGCGACCGGCGAAATGGGTGTTGGCGCCGACGGTGCCCACAAAGGCAGCTATGTACCCAGCATGGAATTGCACGCTCGCTACACCGTATTTGCCGAAGGTTGCCGTGGCCACCTCGGCAAGCAACTCATCGCACATTTCAGCCTCGATGAAGGCAAAGACCCTCAGCATTACGGAATCGGCCTTAAAGAAGTCTGGAAAGTTGACCCTGACAAACACCAAGAAGGGTTGGTTGTGCACGGTATTGGCTGGCCGCTATCGGAATCCAACTCCAGCGGCGGCGCCTTCCTGTACCACGCTGAAAATCACGAGGTCTATCTAGGCCTGATTGCAGATTTGAATTACACCAATCCGCACCTCAGCCCGTTCGAAGAGTTTCAGCGCTGGAAAACGCATTCGAAGACCCGCGAAGTGCTCGAGGGTGGAGAGCGCATCGCGTATGGTGCGCGCGCGCTGGCCAAGGGTGGGCAAAACTCACTACCCGACATAGCCTTTCCTGGCGGCGTGCTGGTTGGGTGTGACGCAGGCACCCTTAATAGCGTCAAGATCAAAGGCAACCACACCGCGATGAAAAGTGGCATGCTGGCGGCAGAAAGCATTATGGCGGCGCTGCAGAGCGAAGAGCCGCCTGCCCTGTTGGCCGATCTCGCAGGGAGGATCCGTGACTCTTGGTTAGGCAAGGAACTGCATAGCGCCCGCAACTTCTCGGGCTTCATGCACAAGTTTGGCACTTTAATCGGTGCTGCGATGGTTTGGGTCGACCAAAATCTGTTCGCAGGCCGATTACCCTTCACGCTACACGACACGAAGCCTGATCATGCTTGCCTTGACGAAGCGGCCTCGGCAAAGGTGATCACTTACCCCAAACCCGATAACACCATTACCTTTGATCGGCTTTCCTCGGTATTTATGTCCAATACGAACCACGAAGAGGACCAGCCTTGTCACCTCACGCTGAAGGACAGCTCAATCCCGATCGGAGTGAACTTGCCAAAGTATGCCGAACCGGCGCAGCGTTATTGCCCGGCGGGAGTCTATGAGATCGTTGAAGACGCCGAGGGACCGCGCTTTCAGATCAACGGGCAAAACTGTGTGCACTGCAAAACCTGCGATATCAAAGACCCTTCGCAAAACATCACCTGGGTGACCCCGGAGGGCTTTGGCGGACCAAACTATCCCAATATGTAGGACATGGGATCAGCCTAAAAAAAACTTGGCGCCGCCGCTGCTGATGCTGTGGTCGTCAGTGGCCAAATCGACCAGTCGGTACCAGGCCGCTCTAGAGCACAAGGCAGAGAGTCCGTGGGGCAGTTCAATATATGCAGCCCCACCTGCCTTTTCCTCCAGCTTAAGCGGATAATCGGGTCCCACGGGGAACACGCCACCGGCATTGAGGACAGCTAATAGTTGAGCGGTCCCCCCTACTTTATCGAATTGCACATCCGTGATGATCAACGGGTGCAGCGCGACGTCTACCCGACATTTCTCGACAGGGGTCACTAAATAATACTCGCCGTCTGTCTCGCGACGCAGAATCCCGGCGAACAACTGCCACAGCTCCGGCCGCTTGATCATCACGCCTTCGTGATACCAGGTGCCATCTGATGAGATGGCCATATCGATATCACCACAGTAGTCAGGCTGCCACTGATCTAGCGGTGCGGGATGACGTCCGTTCACGGAAAGCACGACATCTTTGCGACCAAGCGCATGGTGTCTGTCAGGAATCTGACCCAACAGCTCCTCGAGTGATCCGCCCTTGTCTGCAGCTTCACTCATCGTGGCTATATTTCGCTGCGGGCCAGCACCGTCTTAACGAATGACGATATCGGCTGCGTTGCGTTGATGGACCAGGAACTCGTCAAAGCTGAGCCGCTGCTGTTCACCGCTGCGAAGATCTGACAATTGTTGTGCCTCGGCGATTCTCAACGCGGCGATGGCGCCGGGATTCACCCGCGCCAACTGAACGAGCGCATAGCCCTCTCCGGGCACCGGCACTGAGCGTAGGACGTCTGTTTGGCCCTGCGGCATGGCAAATGCTGTCTGCAAAACCGGCTGAGGAAGTTGGCTAGTTAATCGTGTCGCGGCAAGCTCGACCCGCCACTCCACACCCAGGGCGTTGGCTACAGCCTCCATTGACTCACCTGACGCCAGCAAAGTCTCAGCGCGCGCAGTCATGTCCGCTAGAGCTGCCGTCTCAAGCTCAGTTCTCAGGCCGCGCTGCACCTCACTTTTGACCTCTTCTAAAGGCGCAATTTGTGGTGCGCGAATGTCCCGAACCTGAACGACAATAAATCGCTGCCCAGATAACTCTAGTACTTCGCTGTTGTTGCCAGAGGCTTTCACATCATCCGAGAAAGCGAGCTCCCTCAAACGCGTGTCAGCAAATAGGCCAGCGCCCTCTCCCAGTGAAAATGGCTCGGACACCTGCACCTCGGCGCCGATCGATGCCGCCGGCCCGGAAAGATCCGGCGCGTTAAAGGCGAGATCTCTCAACTCCTCGACCGCGATCAACAGATTCCGCTCAGCCTCTGCAGCTTCTATTGAGACGCGAAGATCCCCTCGCACCGAGTCATAATCAACAACACCTCCCGTGATGCGCTCTTCGAGGCGGATAAAGTGGGTGCCCGCGTCGGTTTCGACCGCGCCGGAAATATCACCCGGTTCAGTCAGCGCTGCGATGGCCGTCTCCATTTCATCAGGAAAAGCAGAACCATCGGTAAAACCCAGTTCACCACCGAGACTAGCCGAGCCCAAGTCATCCGAGAGCTCAGCTGCAAGGTCAGCAAATTCCTCTCCACGCCCGATCCGCTCTGCCGTCTCGGCCACCCGCTGCCCATAGGCAGCGTCCGACTCGTCGCCCTCTTGAATCAGCAAGATATGAGAGACACGCGCCTGTTCCGCAACTTCGTACTCGTCCTTGACGGCATTGAACTGCTCCTCCACAACCGAATCATCCACTGACACCACAAAGTCGGCGGGATCGAGCAGTATGTAGTCGACCACCACTTGTTCAGAGTTAAAAAAGGCAGCTTCATTCTGTTGGTAATAATTTTGTAACGCCGTGTCAGAAAGATCCTCGCCGGCCAGCAGCCCCGTCTCAGGTATAACGAGATAGCGGACGTCGCGTTCCTCGGCTATGAGGTTGGCCGTTGCCGCAATTTCGGTCTGGGTGACAAATTCGGTCTCGCTGATCGCGGTTTGCAGCTGTGTCAGGACAATGTCGTCGGCCTGCGCTCGACGAAACCGCTCCGGCGTGTAACCCGCGTTAGCAAGCACACTCTTGTAGGCATCGGGAGAAAACATGCCGTTTAACTGAAACGCTTCAATGGAGGTAATTGACTTGCCAACCTGCGCCTCAGACGCTACCAGATTTAATGCCGCGCTTTTCTGCAGTAGCAATGCGCGCTGGATCAGCGATTGAAGTGCTCTCGGTTGTAATCGGTCGTCATCCAGCAACGTGGGATCAATATCGTCCCCCAGCAAACTGACCAATTGACGTTTTTGCTGCGTGATCGACTCCTGCAACGCGATCGGCGTAATTTCCTCGCCATTCACCTCAGCAACCGATGTGCGTGAGCTGCCGGGCAATAAGGTCTCCAAACCAAAAGCAGCAAAGGACAGCACGATAAGGCCAATGATCACCTTTGCTGCGGTGCTCTGGGTGCTCTGGCGCATGGACTGAAGCATAGGAGTGAAGCTCCTTTACGGTTGGCTGAAATCGAACGTGCTAGACGAAAAGAAGGCGCACAATGGCGCCTTCCTCGCAGCCGCCCCAAGACGGCATAACAGGTTCAGTTACTTATTGACGGCATCCTTAAGCGCCTTGCCTGCTTTGAACCCGGGCGTGTTCGAGGCCGCGATCTGGATGGTCTCACCCGTACGCGGGTTGCGTCCCTGACGTGCTGCTCGCGCCTTCACGGAAAAAGTGCCAAAGCCTACAAGAGATACGCTGCCGCCTTTCGCCAGCGCACCAGTAATCGCACCAATCGCTGCATCAAGTGCACGACCAGCAGAAGCCTTGGAAAGATCCGCGTCCGCGGCGATAGCGTCGATCAAGTCATTTTTGTTCACGTTGTTACCCCTCGAGTGTTTAAAGCAGAATATTCACCGGCACATTTCTCAGAGCCTACGAACAGCCTACTCCTGCCAATAGGTGCGGTCAACGCTGAAACGCTTGAAATCAGTGGGATCTGGGCCGATTAGCGTCCTTGGATTCCTGGCCCGCTTCATCGCCCTGCCCAATACTTTCAGAATCTGCCAGGTAGGTATCATCATCCATGGGCTCGGGCAGGCGCTCGAGTGCTATCGCCAGCACCTCATCGATCCACTTCACCGGCCGGATGTCCAAATTTTCTTTAATATTATCAGGCACTTCCTGCAGATCTCGTTCGTTCTCATGGGGAATCACGACCGTGCCGATACCCCCTCGGCGAGCCGCCAGGAGCTTTTCCTTCAAGCCCCCAATGGGGAGAACCTCTCCGCGGAGTGTGATTTCGCCCGTCATGGCGACCTCAGCTCGCACAGGAATTTCCGTGAAACTACTCACCAGTGCAGTGCACATCGCGATGCCCGCGCTAGGCCCATCCTTGGGGGTCGCACCCTCGGGAACGTGAATATGCATGTCGCGCGTGTCATGAAAGCGCGCAGGAATCCCCAAGGTTTGCGACTTGGCTCTAACAACTGTGTTGGCAGCCTGGATCGACTCCTGCATGACGTCACCCAGAGAGCCCGTTTTCACAACGCGGCCTTTACCCCGGGTCGCCGCGACCTCAACCGTAAGGAGTTCACCGCCAACAGACGTCCAGGCCAGGCCCGTAACCTGACCAACCTTGTTTTCCTGCTCCGCCGTGCCGAAGTTAAATTTCCTCACGCCGAGAATATCCGGCAGTGATTCCGGGCTGATTGTCTGCCCCGATTCTCGCTCGCCCAGAGCAAAAGCCTTAACCATTTTGCGGCACACTTTAGCAATCTGACGCTCCAAGGCCCTCACCCCTGCCTCGCGAGTGTAGTAACGGATAATGTCTAGGCAAGCTCCCTCCGAGAGGTCGATCTCGTTAAGCTTGAGCCCATTCAGCTTGGTCTGCTTGGGTATCAGATACTTCTGGGCGATGTTGAGCTTCTCATCCTCAGTGTAGCCAGGGATGCGAATCACCTCCATTCGGTCCAATAGCGGCCCGGGGATGTTCATCGTGTTGGAGGTGCAGACAAACATCACGTCGGACAGATCGTAATCGACCTCGAGATAGTGGTCGTTAAAAGCGTGATTCTGTTCGGGGTCGAGCACTTCCAGCATGGCAGAAGCCGGATCTCCTCGGTGATCCATCCCCATCTTGTCGATCTCGTCCAGCAAGAAAAGCGGGTTTCTCACGCCTGCTTTGGACATCTTCTGCAACAACTTACCGGGCATGGAGCCGATATAGGTTCGTCGATGACCTCTGATTTCTGCTTCATCGCGAACACCGCCTAGCGCCATTCTGATAAATTTTCTGTTCGTTGAGCGGGCAATTGATTCGCCTAAAGAGGTTTTACCAACACCAGGCGGCCCAACGAGGCAGAGCACGGGGCCTTTCAATTTTCGCACGCGCTTTTGAACGGCCAGGTACTCGAGAATGCGCTCCTTTACTTCTTCAAGCCCAAAATGATCCTCGTCCAACACGGTCTGCGCCCGCTTTAGGTCGTGGCGGACTTTGCTGCGCTTGAACCACGGGATACTCACCATCCAGTCGAGGTAACCCCGCACGACAGAAGCCTCGGCCGACATCGGAGACATCATCTTGAGCTTGCTTAGCTCAGCATTGGCCTTATCTAACGCCTCCTCTGGCATGCGTGCGTCATTGATCTTGTTTTGCAATTCATCGACTTCACTCGGTGCGTCATCCATCTCGCCGAGCTCTTTCTGAATCGCCTTCATTTGCTCGTTGAGATAGTACTCGCGCTGGCTTTTTTCCATCTGCTTTTTAACCCGACCGCGGATGCGCTTTTCAACCTGAAACAGGTCAATCTCCGCGTCCATGAGGGATTGGAGATGCTCTAGGCGCCCTTGCACGTCAGCGATTTCCAGAATGCGCTGCTTCTCCTCCAGGTCAACGCCCATATGAGCCGAAATAGTGTCTGCGAGGCGACCCGGTTCATCGATGCCAGAAAGGGAAGTCAGAACCTCGGCAGGCACTTTTTTACTCAAGCCAACGTATTTCTCGAATTGCTCCACCGTCGCTTTGACCAGAGAGGCGGCATGGCGCTCGGAAATGGGGTCGGCTTCAATCTGCCTGACCGACGCCACGGCAAATTGCTCGTCGTCGTCAATGGCCAAGACCGCCGCACGATAACTGCCCTCAACTAACACCTTAATCGTGCCATCTGGCAACTTTAGTAGCTGAAGAATGTTGGACACGGTCCCGACCTGGTAGAGGTCGTCAACGCCCGGCTGATCATCAGACGCGTTGCGCTGAGCCACCAGCAGTACCTGCTTGTTATCAAGCATGGCGTGCTCCAAGGCTTCGATCGATCGCTCGCGCCCGACAAATAACGGCAGCACCATGTGGGGGTATACCACTACGTCACGCAGCGGCAGCAAAGGCAATTGGTGGTCTTGATCAGTCATCGTCTACTCCATTCCTATCGCCAATATGAAGGCTTGGTGCGGCCTTTTAAAGGCCCACGGACATAAATAAATAGGTGTCCGTGACGGGTCAAAATGGATTGGTGAAGTCGCCCGGAGAGCGACACAGAATCGCTACTCTTCCGCACCCGCAGCGGCGGCACTGGGGGTCTCGTAGACCAGAAGCGGCTCTGAATCGCCTTTGACGACCGATTCGTCGACAACAATCTTTGCCACGTCGTGACTAGAGGGAATGGTATACATGGACTCCAGCAGAATGCCTTCGAGGATTGATCTAAGACCTCTGGCGCCGGTCTTGCGCTCCATGGCTCGCTCGGCGACAGCCTGCAGACCGTCCTCTCGGAAATCGATCTCCACTCCTTCCATCTCAAACATCTTGGCGTATTGCTTGGTTAGCGCGTTGCGAGGTTCAGTGAGGATCCTGATCAACGCCTCAGCATCGAGCTCTTCGAGCGTGGCGATAATGGGCAGTCTGCCAACAAACTCGGGAATCAAGCCGTACTGCACCAAATCCTCTGGCTGCAGGTCGGAAAGTGTCTCACCGAAGTTGCGAGTCTCGTGTTTGCTTTTCACCTCAGCGCCAAAACCAATTCCGCCCTTTTCAGAGCGATTGCGGATGACCTTATCGAGGCCCGCGAAGGCGCCGCCACAAATAAAAAGTATATTGCTGGTATCGACCTGCAGAAACTCCTGCTGCGGGTGTTTTCGTCCACCCTGAGGCGGTACTGACGCTACCGTTCCCTCAATCAGCTTAAGCAGAGCCTGTTGCACGCCCTCACCCGAAACATCCCGCGTAATAGAAGGATTATCAGACTTTCTGGATATCTTGTCGATTTCATCGATGTAAACAATGCCCATCTGGGCTCGATCCACTTCGTAATCGCACTTCTGGAGAAGTTTTTGGATGATATTTTCAACATCTTCGCCGACATATCCCGCTTCAGTCAGCGTGGTTGCATCGGCGATAGTAAACGGGACGTCCAACAGTCTAGCCAGCGTCTCGGCCAGCAGTGTCTTGCCCGAACCCGTGGGGCCCACCAGCAAAATATTGGACTTACTAAGCTCCACATCTTCGGAGCCGCGCGATGCGGGTGAGGCGTTACGCAAACGCTTATAGTGGTTATATACCGCTACTGCGAGTACGCGTTTGGCCTTCTGTTGACCAATCACGTATTGGTTGAGGATCTCGTTAATTTCCGCGGGGATGGGCAACTTGGCTTTGTCTCCCTCAGTGCCTGTCTCCTGAATTTCCTCACGGATGATGTCGTTGCAGAGGTCGACACACTCATCGCAAATAAACACGGACGGCCCTGCAATAAGTTTACGCACCTCATTCTGGCTCTTGCCGCAGAATGAGCAGTACAGCAATTTGCCGTTATCTCCGGAGGTGCTTTCGTCCGTCATGAGGTGTCCTGATAATCCCACTACCTATTATTAACTTACTAACCTTGATACGTTTCAGGGTACTTTGCAAGTCAGGGTGGTGCCGCGGTCGGGGTCTCCTAGCGACTGGTGATGACCTCGTCGACAAGGCCGTATTCCACGCTCTGCTCGGCGCTCATGAAACGATCTCGCTCCGTGTCGCGCTCGATCACTTCCATGGTTTGGCCCGTGTGATCAGCCAGGAGGCTATTTAAGCGCTCCCGAAGGAACAAAATCTCCTTGGCCTGAATTTCGATATCCGTGGCCTGCCCCTGAGCGCCGCCGCTGGGCTGGTGGATCATGGTGCGCGCATTGGGCAGGATATAGCGCTTTCCTTTGGTGCCGCCACTCAGCAAAAAAGCACCCATGGAAGCGGCCTGACCAATGCACATAGTGCTGACATCTGGCTTGATGAAGCGCATGGTGTCGTAAATCGACAGTCCCGCCGTCACCGAACCACCGGGACTATTTATGTAAAGATGCACGTCCTTATCGGGATTCTCAGATTCGAGAAAAAGGAGCTGCGCAACGATCAGGTTCGCCATGTGATCCTCAATCGCACCGACGATGAAGATCACCCTCTCCTTCAGGAGCCGCGAATAAATATCGAAGGAGCGTTCCCCACGAGAAGTCTGCTCGATCACCATCGGCACCAAGCCAAGAGCTTGCGGGTCCTCACTGAAACCTGACTGTTCCATGCTCATTCCTCTTTGCTGTGTATTAGGCCTGCGATGCTGGTCGCGCCTTGGCCAGCGCGTCTTGATAAGTGCACTCCACCTCCGCGATAGCGGCGGTGGACAGCAGTTTCTCCACCACCGCATCCTCCAGCACACGTGACTCGATACCGGCCAGCTGCTCATTCTCTGAGTAGTACCAATTGATCACTTCCTCAGGATCCTGATAGGTCGAAGCGATATCCTCGATCGTCTCACGCACCTTAGCGGGCTCCGCTGTTAACTCAAACTGACTGATCATTTCAGCCACAATCAGTCCCAGCTTCACGCGACGCTCGGCCTGGTCAGCGAACATCTCGTCAGGCAGTATTGACGCTAAGTCCATGTCCTGCGGCGCGGCGCCTCCGAACTGCTGAAACATTTGCTGCCGCATGGCATTCACCTCTTGCGCGATAAGGGATGCCGGCAGTTCGAGCTCACCGTGGGTCGCGACAATGGCATCCATCACCTGGGTCTTCACTGACGCCTCGACAGCGTTCCGAAGCTCCCGCTCCATGTTCTGCTTTACCTCGGCACGAAAACTCTCCTCTGTGCCTTCTTCCATGCCATACTGGGAAAACAGCGCGTCATCTACGGGTGCCAACTCCAGTTCCTGCACTTGCTTGACCTGCACCTTGAATTCCACGTCCGCACCGGCGAGATCTTCTGACTGGTAATCCTCCGGGAAGGTCAGCTTCAGCACTTTTTCTTCGCCCGCGCTGGCACCGATTAAGCCGTCCTCAAATCCGGGAATCATACTCCCAGAGCCCAACTCCAGCGAGGTGCCCTCACCGGAACCGCCTTCGAAGTTCTCGCCATTACGAAAACCTTCAAAATCAATCAACACCGTATCGCCCTCTGCTGCGGCGCGCTCAGCGGTGACCAATTTACCCTGTTGCTTGCGGAAGACTTCGATAATGTCGTCGATATCCGCATCTGTTACTTCAGCTACAGGCTTCTCTATCGACAAGTCATCAATCGCACTAACCTCGACCGTGGGGAATACTTCAAAGGTCGCGGTGTACTCGACGTCCTGACCCGCGTCCATTTTGCGAGCCTCGATATCAGGCTGCCCAGCGGGTCGGAGGTTTTCGGAAATGACTGCCTCTTGAAAGGACTGGCTAATCACCTCGCCCAGTACTTCTTGCCTGACGCCCGCACCAAATCGCTGCTGCATGACCCGCATGGGGACCTTTCCCGGACGGAATCCAGGCAACCGCACACTACGGGCCGCCTCCTGGAGCCGCTTGTCGACGGCGGTGTCCACCCGATCAGCCGGCACACCGACGGTCAGTCGACGCTCCAATCCGGACGTTGTTTCTACGGAGACCCGCATGTTTGTGCTCCTGAAAAATGCATGGTGTAAACATGGTGCAAAGATGCAATACCGTTTGTTCGCAGTGGGGCTCTACCCGGTTCAACGCACGGCGTCAGGCGGCAAGGTGGGAGAACTTGGTGCGGAAGGAGAGACTTGAACTCTCACGTCATAAGACACTGGAACCTAAATCCAGCGCGTCTACCAATTCCGCCACTTCCGCACAAACCGCAGGGAAGACCGTGACAGGACTACCAGCGAGGCGCGCGATACTGTCATAAAAGGCCAGTGTTTACAACGATTTCGGGCACAGGTACGCGCTTCGAAGCGCCCCCATGGACCCTCATGGCACCGATGTCATAGTGACAAATTACTAGAGATATCTGACTTTAATATATTCGTTACAAAACATGAGTTTATGGGGCTTTTATTAATAAGATTATTTATTCTAGCGGACCAAAGCAGGTAATATGCCGCATTGATCTAAGAAATGACGAGGCGCCGCTGGATTAATTTGGCACTTCAGTCATAATAAAAGAGTCGCAGTGCCCCTCAAGAAGCCTGACGACACCGGGTATCCCAAGTGCCCGGATAGTGCGTTCGCTGATGTGCCCGCGAGCGCACCACTCCTAAAAGTCTATGACTACGGGCCCCTCGGGGCCCGCTTTTTTTGCGGAATGCTTACCGGTTTAGAGCTTGTGAGTAATCCGCTACGAGATCATGGAGCCCACCAAATAGTTTTCGATGCAGGCGGTGGTGGTGACGCCCTCATCTAAGACCTCAATATTGATGATGGCATCACTGGACACCCTCTGGGGTGATCAACACAACGCGCCCTGCTGCCGCAAGTTTGTCCGGCTCGTCCATCAGAGTGAGCAACAGAACAACCTCATTAGCCAGTCTATACCGTCTGGTCGTCTGCATAAACAGACCGCCGTGCTGGAGAAATCACATATGAGCACCGTAGGTAACGCTTTTATCTTATATCGTTAATCACAGAACAGATCGCTAAGCAGTGCCGCCCGAGACCCCACTTTAACTGGCCATACCTTCCCTGCTAAGGCTCGATAGAAATCTTCCTCCAATCTCAGCGAAGGCTGCGTGCTTGCGGCGTAGGCACAGCCGGAAGAGCTCTGCGATGACAATGTCTCTCCCGGGCGTCGCGCCATTCTTGATCCTAAAAGACAGTTCCGCCACACAGCGATGCAGTAACAGCCAGTTTCGCGCGTGATGACAAAAATCATCCGCATCGACCTCGCGCACTTGACCCTCAACCCAGGCCAGCAACGCCGATAGCAACACGCTCACGTCGACGCCAGACCAAGCCGCTGGGGGACCGCCCTGTTGCTGATCAAGAAACGGAAAGCTCGCTACAAGGGCCTCCTGCGCCGCGAGATCTTCTGAGTCAGTCATGAGGCCCGCTGTGACCGCTCGTCCCTGCGCCATGTTCAGCAGGTGCTCAGCGTCTGTGGCAGTGACCTGCAGTTGCGAGCCTAACCACTCCAGCGCTGCGTCTTTTTGGACATTCGGCAGACGCAAAAGTTGGCAACGCGATCTGACGGTGGGCGGTAGTCGCCAGGCCTCAGCACTGGAGAGCAGCACCAACGCGTCACCGGACGGCTCTTCAAGTGTTTTCAATAGACTGTTGGCCGCAGCAAGCGTCATCTGGTCAGCATCACGAACCAACAGCAACTTTGTAGCGCCATACATTGGGGTTTGCTGCAGAAAGTGCGTGGCCTCTCGGACCTGATCAATGCCGATCGCCGTTTTGCCTTCCAACACCTGTAGTGACAATAAATCCCCGTGGGTCCGCTCAAGAAAGGCCCTGCAACTCTGGCAATGACTGCAGGCCATCCCGTTCTGAAGGTCATGGCAAAGCTGGTGCATCGCTAGTTGCCTCGCAAAGACGGACGCTTCCTCCGCGTCTTCGCTGACCACGAGGTATGCATGGCCCTTGTCGCCCGCGCCTGACATCCACTCCCGCAGGTGAACTAAGAGCCACGGCGGTGTCGCGGCGCGCAGGTCGAGTGCAAGTTCCGGTGTGTCAGACATCGGTAGACCACCCAGCTATCATCGCCTCCAGAGATTTTTGGACCTCGCTGAGTTCCTGTGCCGCGTCTACAATCACATAACGGTCTGGAAACTCAGCAGCACGCCCGAGATAACACTGACGCACTCGCTCGTAAAACGCGTGCTTCTCTTGCTCAAAGCGGTCTAATGCCCCGCGGGCCCGAGCCCGGGCCAGTCCAATCTCTGGCGGCATATCCAACAGGATGACGGTGTCAGGTCGCCTATCGCCCTGAACCAGCGCCTCAAGCTTCCCAATGTGCTTGGATGAGAGGCCTCTGCCCGCTCCCTGGTAAGCATAGGTTGCGTCGGTAAATCGATCACACAACACCCACTGACCCTGATTCAGTGCGGGCTCGATCACTTTGGATAGATGTTGTGCGCGAGCAGCGAAAACCAGCAACAACTCGGCCATCTCTACCGGGGCTTCTTCGTCGAGGCTCAACAGATTACGACGGATCGCCTCAGCTAAGGGTGTACCGCCGGGCTCACGGGTTTGCATAACCGAGATGCCCTGCGCTGTAAGCTTCTCAGCCAGATAGCTCTGCGCGGTCGACTTCCCTGCGCCCTCGCCGCCTTCGATCGTGATAAAGCGACCTGTCATATCGGTTTACTGGTCATTTGAAATGTTGGGTGAGGATCGATAGTCGGCGCGGCGGGTCAACTGGTACCGGCGCACGTTGTCTTCATGCTCCTCTAGCGTCGCGCTAAACGCATGGGAGCCATCACCCTTCGCGACGAAATAAAGCTCCTCGCCATCAGCAGGAGCAAAAACGGCACGCAAAGAGGCAACACCGGGCAACGCGACTGGGGTCGGCGGGAGTCCATGAATAGCATAAGTGTTGTAGGGGTTAGTAGTGTCTCGCAAATGTCGTCGCTTCAAGTCGCCATCGTAGTCATCGCCAAGACCATAAATGACCGTGGGGTCGGTCTGCAAACGCATCCCCCTCTCAAGCCGGCGCAGAAAAACGCCCGCAATTTGCGGACGCTCGGCCGCCACGCCAGTTTCTTTCTCGACGATCGAGGCCAGAGTTAACGCTGCGTAAGGAGAGGACAACACCAAGCCCTCGGGTCGACGTTCCCAGAGTGCATTGAGCAACCCGTTCAAAGCCAGGTGGGACCTCCGCAAAATATCGAGGTCCGAGTCGCCGCGGGTGTAAGACCAGGTCTCGGGAAGAAAAAACCCCTCCGCCGAGTCCTCGCGTCCGGTCATCGCCAGCAGCGCAGCCAACAAATCATCGGGGGGCGTCCTGATCAACGTGGGCTCTCGATGCAGGATCTTGACCGCCTCGGCAAGTGTGATCCCCTCCGGTAGAGTGACACTGCGCTGCACCACCTCCCCTGCGGCCAACTTCTCTATCAACTCACCAGCGGTCAGCGGCGCATTTAGCTCAAAATCACCCGCCTGAATTTGCTTATCCAAACCCTGCCATCGGGCGACGACACCCACCCACCTACTACCAATTAACCACTGGTTGTCCTCCGCCCTTGCGAGCACCCGGCTGAGGCTTTCTCCCGTAGCCACGGTGATGAGGACCCCATCGGCGGGGAGCACGAGTGCTTGGTTCCAGGCCGTAGTCAGGCGCAGACCAGCGACGGCGACTGTGAAAACGCTCAGCAGCAAGGCGACGAGGACGACCCGCCTGGTCACGCAGACGCCTCCGCCATGGCCCGTTGCAGTGCCGTGACCCAATCGCTGCCTGCGTCCGACATTAGCTTAGATTGACCGAGCTGCGTGATCGGAGTTACCCCGGATATTGAATTGGTTGTGATCAGCGCGTCAGCAGACAGACACTCCGCCAGTGTGATGGGTCTGATCTCAAAGACGTGATTCAACGCAGGCAGGATCTGAGTAAGCAATAACTCTCGCCGCGTACCTGCAATGCCACAACGATCAAGGCAAGGCGTCGTGACTTTTTTATCTAGCAGCATGAACAGATTCGCGCGACTGCTGGAGATCACATGATCATCACTGTCCAGCATCACCATGTCATCCCAACCAGCAATTGCCGCCTCAGCGGCGGCCAGCACTTGTTCAGTCCGCGCCAGGAGCTTAAGACCTGCAAGTTGAGGCTGTGTTGCCCATCGAGTGTTCGCAACAGCACAACGCAATGCGGAGTGCGATGATTCAGGCTGCGGATAAGCACTGAGGATAGACCTTAGCTGGGGTAGTTCCGGCGGCGTGTATCCCCGAGGTCCGGAGCCCCGAGTTATCGTCAAGCGAGCGATACCCGTGTGCCGAGCAGTCTCAAGACACTGTCCAGCATTGGCAAAAAAGCGCTCGCCCTGTTCAGAGGCGCTTGTTATCCCTAACGCCGTGAGGGCTCGGGTCAGTCGACTCCGGTGAAGGTCCTCGTGCTGGATCCGTCCCTCGTGACAGGACAGTGTTTCGAACGCGCCATCAGAGTAGTTCAGCCCTCTATCATCCGCGGGCAACGTGTCGGCCGCTACCCCATCGACCCAGGTTAGTAACATGGGCTTTGGACGCTCAGCTCAGCTCACTGAAAATCAGAGAGCCGTTGGTGCCGCCGAAGCCGAATGAGTTGGACAGCGCGTGACGAATCGGTCGCTCCTGCGCGTGATGGGGCACGTAGTTAAGGTCGCACCCCTCGCCCGGGTTATCGAGATTGATGGTTGGCGGTGCGACATTATCTCGCAGTGCCAGAATCGTCAGAATCGCCTCTACCGAGCCCGCCGCACCTAGCAGATGCCCAATCATAGATTTTGTCGAGCTGACCGCCAGCTCTGACGCGTACGCACCGAAAACACCTTTTACCGCCAGTGATTCCGCCAAATCGCCGGCTTCCGTCGACGTGCCGTGGGCATTAACATAGTCGATGTCCTCTTTTGATAGGCCTGCATCGTTGAGCGCCTGCTGCATCGATGCCGCTGCGCCACGCCCATCCTCTGGGGGCGATGTCATGTGATAGGCGTCGCCGCTCATACCAAAACCGGTCAGCTCACAATAAATCCGAGCGCCTCGAGATTTTGCACTCTCTAGCGACTCAAGCATGAGCATACCCGCGCCATCACCGAGCACGAACCCATCGCGGTCAGCATCCCAGGGACGCGACGCGCGCTCGGGTTCATCGTTTCGGGTGGACAAGGCGCGCGCGGCAGCGAAGCCGCCAATACCCACCGGGGTGGTTGCCATCTCGGCGCCACCGACCAACATCGCGTCGACATCGCCTGCAGCAATCATGCGCGCACCCAGGCCGATGTTATGGGTGCCTGTCGTGCAGGCGGTGACTACAGCAATATTAGGGCCCTGCAGGTTATAAAGAATCGACAGATTCCCGGCGATCATATTGATGATGGCGCCTGGCACAAAAAAAGGTGATATCCGCTTAGGACCCTTTTGATCGACCAACATCGCGGTACCTTCAATCGACCCTATGCCACCGATGCCCGAGCCAATAGCACAACCGATATGCGCCGCATTCGCCTCGGTTACTTCAAATCCAGAGTCTCTGAAGGCCTGGATACCCGCCACCATGCCGTACTGAATAAACGGGTCCATACGCCGGGCGTCGCGAGCCTCAAGGTACCCGTCGACACTGAAGTTTTTGACACTGGCGCTAAAGCGCGTACTGAAGTCGGCCGCGTCGAACTGTTCAATCTCCGCAGCACCGCTGCGACCATCGCATATGCCTGCCCAGCTCGAATCTACGTCCAAACCCAATGGCGTAACCGCTCCCATGCCGGTAACGACCACTCTGTTGCCCTTCATGATGCGTCCCTTCTGCCCCTTGAGGTTTGCCTACACTTCGTGAATCTGACGTTCAGTGTGTTTACCCAAGCGCCAGACAGGTTCTCTTCAATTATTAGATGAGCTCAATAAAACGAAAAAGGCCGCACTGCGTGAGCAGAGCGGCCCCGGTATTCAGTTGCTGAGAACCGCTCAGGAGAGGTTGGTGTTGATGTAGTCGATCGCCAGCTGAACGGTGGTGATCTTTTCTGCCTCTTCATCAGGGATTTCAGTCTCGAATTCTTCTTCGAGCGCCATGACTAGCTCTACCGTGTCGAGGGAATCTGCGCCCAGATCGTCAACGAATGACGCCTCTGCCTTGACTTCCTCTTCTTTGACACCCAACTGCTCGGCGACAATTTTTCTCACTCGATCTTCAATATTGCTCATGACGTGCCCTTTGCTCCGATTGTCGTCGGGCGCTAGGCCCAAACGCGTTGGATTTTACAAGCTTTTGCCGCAAGTAAAACCCTTTTTGACGGATATTCGACCCTTGATAGCACAGCTCAGCCCATGTAAAGGCCGCCATTCACGTGCAGCGTCTCACCAGTAATGTATCGAGCGGCATCACTCGCCAGAAAGGCCACTGCAGCGGCCACATCGTCGGGCGAGCCGAGTCGACCCAAAGGGATCTGACTCTGCAGAAAGTCTCTCTGCTCGTCTGCGAGAGCGCGGGTCATGTCAGTGTCAATGAACCCAGGGGCAATGCAGTTGACGGTCACAGAGCGCGAACCCAGCTCCCTGGCAAGAGAACGGGCCATCCCCTCTGCACCAGCCTTGGTGGCCGCGTAATTACTTTGCCCTGCGTTGCCCATAGACCCGACTACAGAGGTGACATTGATGATGCGTCCCCATCGCGCTTTGGCCATGCCACGCAGGCAGGCCTTGCTCAGTCGGTATAGCGCCGTAAGGTTCGTGTCGATAACTTGCTGCCACTCATCCTCTTTCATGCGCATCAATATGTTGTCCTGCGTGATGCCAGCGTTGTTAATCAGCACGAGAGGGTCACCCAGCTCTTCGCGAATACCCGAGATGAGCGCGTCAACACTGTCAGGATCGGTGACGTTCAGCAGCTTACCGGTGCCGCCCAGCCCGCTGAGCGTCTCGCTGATGCCCGACGCACCGGCTTCGCTGGTGGCGGTTCCCACGACGGTCATGTGTTGCTTGGCTAACACCTGCGCAATGGCCGCGCCGATACCTCGGCTTGCGCCGGTGACGAGCGCTACTCTTTTTTCATCCTTTTCATAATCGCTCATCTGCCGACCTCCGTTGCCGTTGCTTTCAACGCCTCAGGATCTTCCAATATGGCGCACTGAATAGATCGATCAATCCGCTTCAGCAGACCCGCTAACACCTTGCCAGGCCCGCACTCTACAAAACTTGTACAACCCGCCTCGAGCAGCGTGATGACGCATTGCGTCCACATCACCGGCTCCGATACCTGCCGGACTAGAAGTCGTCTGATTTCTATCGCCTTGCGGTGCGGCTGCGCGTCAACATTGCTGATCACAGGAACCGTGGCATCGTTGAGAGCTACCGCCTGAAAGGCGTCAGCCATCACGGCCGCTGCAGGTTGCATCAGAGGGGTATGAAAAGGTGCGCTGACAGGTAGCGGTAACACGCGCTTGGCGCCCGCCTCTTTCATGAAGGCGCCCGCTGCCTCCACCGCACGCGCATGACCCGCTATCACGACCTGACCTGGGGAGTTGTAGTTGACCGCGCCCACATAGGCGTTGTCATCGCAATGGGTCACACAGATTTCATCAATGACCGCATCACTCAACCCCAACACCGCGGCCATGGCGCCCTCTCCAGCCGGAACCGCAGATTGCATCGCACGTCCCCGGATCTGCACTAGCCGGGCCGCGTCTTTCAGGGACAGTGCGCCCGCAACCACTAAGGCGGAGTACTCGCCTAAGCTGTGTCCCGCCACAAACTCCGGCCGCTGGCCACCCTCCTGCTCCCAGCAGCGATAGAGCGCTACGCTTGCAGTCAAGATAGCGGGTTGGGTGAACTCGGTAAGCGTGAGCTGATCTTCAGGGCCCTGGCTGACGAGCGCCCATAAGTCATAGCCAAGGGCTTCACTGGCCTCTGCAAAGGCGTCTCCGACCACCGCGTAGTGATCCGCTGCCTGCGAGAGCATGCCAACGGACTGTGACCCCTGGCCGGGGAAGAGAAAGGCGTAGCCTGACAAAAACGATTACTCGTCGTCGCCGGTGTCCACTACCTTCTTACCGCGATAGAAACCGTCAGCACTCACGTGGTGACGACGACGGGTCTCGCCCGAGGTTTCATCAACGGTGAGCGTGGGCCCTCCGATGGCGTCGTGTGCACGACGCATACCCCTCTTGGAACGAGTCTTACGATTCTGCTGTACAGCCATGACTGGCCTCCTAGTTAACACCACTCGACACGGATCCAAATCCGCGCCTTCTTAATATCTGGGGAGCTCATACCCCATACGCGCGCCCGGGATATCAGGACTTAAGTCGCTGCAGCACCGAAAATGGGCTGTCGCGCTCGCCTGAATCCTCAACCGCAGCCGGCTCTTCAGCGTCGGTCTCAAGCGCCGCCTGCTGCTCGGCTGACTTACATTCGGCCTCATGAATTGGTGAGACCGGAATGGCCAACAGTATTTCCTCTTCTGCGATGTCGCTCAAATCGGCGGCACCATCGACGAGTAGGGGCTCATACGTCGCTGGCAACGCCGCGGCCTCCTCGTCGCTCCAGACGCATGCCATGAGCGAGGCACTGTCCACAGCTACCTCCATGTCACTCAGGCATCGCTGGCACTGCATGACCACCTTGACCTCAACGGACACCGCTACCACGTGCCGCGCTTCCTCGTCTCGCCGAAAATCAAAGGCCGCCGAGCCCGACTCGACGATGGCGATCCCCGAGTCAGCAAGCCTTGGCAGATCCTCAGGTGATACAGTGCCCTCGATGTGTACCCCGCGGGCCGCCAGGCCGCGCAGGTCCAGCTGTTTTGGCAATGCCCCAGTTTTCATGGGCGCGGATCATACGGACGGCGCTATAGGCTGTCAAAGCGATATGACGCCCAGTGACTACCCACTTGTCAAAGAGTGACTTTTCACCGATTTTGCCACCAACTAAGGGTCCCCACGCATGAACCTGATCCTCGCCTCGACCTCGCCCTATCGTCGCCGGTTGCTGGAAAGGCTCAGACTTCCTTTCACGTGCATCGATCCAGAGATTGAGGAATCACTTCAAGACGGAGAATCGCCGCAAGCGCGCGCCTGCCGGCTGGCGGCGGAGAAAGCCTTATCGGCGGCAGAGACGCTGCAAGACGAAGCGATTGTTATCGGCTCAGATCAGGTCGCCTGTTTAGGCTCCGAAATATTGCACAAGCCGGGCACGCCTGAGGCGGCAATAGCGCAACTCACCGCCTCGAGCGGCCAAACAGTGCAATTCTGGACCGGCGTTTCGCTATGGACGAGCCCCGGAGAAGCCCCCACCCAGCGAGTGGTGCCCTGCGAGGTCAAGATCCGCGAACTTAATGCCGACGAAATCTCGCGTTACGTGGCGCTCGACCAGCCATTGGATTGCGCCGGTAGCTTTAAGTGGGAATCCCTTGGTATCACGCTATTTGAGGTCATGCGGACCGATGATCCCACGGCACTGGAGGGATTGCCGCTCATTGCCCTCAGCGCGCTCCTGAGAGAAGCGGGCGTGTCGTTACCTCTGGCTGCGCAATCTGCGCAGCACTGACTCAAGCTCCGCATCGAGGGGGCACTCGAGCTCATAACGTTCACCAGCCAGTTCAAATGCGATGGCCCTCGCGTGTAAAAACAGTCGCTTTAGGCCTGCCGTTGCGCTCACTGCCTGGGACTGGTCGTTTTGATACTTGCTGTCACCCAATATGGGATGGCCAATGTGCTGGGTATGAACCCGGATCTGATGGGTCCGCCCTGAGACAGGCTTGGCCTCGATAAGCGTGGCGCCCGGAAACCGTTCCAAGACCTGCATCTCGGTTTTGGCAGCCTTGCCTTCTGGGGCCACCTTGACGATGCGCTCCCCGGAGGGGGTGTGACGCTTGGCTAGCGGCGCCGACACGCTTTTCTGATACGCAGGCCATTTGCCCGCCACCAGCGCCAAGTAGCGCTTATCCACAACATCATTTCGAAGTTGTTGATGTAAGGACCTGATTGCCGCAGAATTTTTAGCCACCAACACCAGTCCGGAGGTGTCTCGGTCAAGCCGGTGCACTAACTCCAAATACGGTGCATCAGGAAACAGACTGCGTAGCGACTCAATCAAACCCAGACGAACGCCCGCGCCCCCGTGAACCGCAAGGCCAGTAGGCTTATCGATCACCAATAAATCGGCATTATCTAGGACAATACCAGCACGGATACGGCGCTCCCAGGCATCCGAGGGCCTGCCGTCGGGCGCCGATTCGTCCACTTTTAACGGGGGTATTCGCACCGTATCGCCCGCTTGCACCCGATATTCTGGCTTGGAGCGACCTTTATTGACCCTCACCTCACCTTTGCGAATGGCACGGTAGACCCGGGTTTTGGGCACTCCCGATGCGTGCCGTAGCAAATAGTTATCCAGACGCTGCCCCGCCTCTTCCGCGGCAACATCGAGTAATCGGACCTTTACGCTAGCGTCAAAGCTCATAAAAAACCTGATTTCTGCACATCATCTATTGATTGAAACCGCACTCTCATGGTGCTACCGTGCGAGCGTCGGAGGGGGTGTGCCCCGGCGGCGACGCTCTAAAAACCGCTATAGCGGCAGGCAGCGTCCCCCCAAGCCGCTCCCGCACTCATAACAGTGTGACAAGCCCAGCCTTTCCCGCTGCGGCCCTCCCGACAAGAGAATTGCGAGTCTACCGCGCCAAGCCCTCCAGTCCCAATGGCTGTTCGAGCGCCACGTGGCAGACAAAGAGAAACCCGCGACACACGATGGCGCGGTGCAGATTGCGAGTCAGGCCGCCACAAACGCGTGGCAGGCAGTGGCAACAGCACACCGGAACGCCCCTGAGGCACCCCGGAATGATGTCTCTCCCACAAGGGGGAGATCGCAAGTACAGGAGGCAAAATTCGCCTCCGCACCGCCCAGTTGCGTCGCCAACTGGATATTGTCATGAAAAAGATGCTGATTAACGCAACCCAGGCTGAAGAGGTCAGGGTTGCCATGGTCGATGGCCAACGGCTTTACGACCTGGACATCGAAAACCGCCAACGCATTCAAACCAAAGCCAACGTTTACAAGGCAAAGGTCACCCGCGTCGAACCAAGCCTCGAGGCCGCGTTTGTTGATTTTGGAACGGACCGCCACGGCTTCCTGCCTCTCAAAGAGATCTCACCCGAGTACTACCGCAGCCGGGCACCTGAAAACGAGGGCAAGGTACGCATCAAAGATGTGCTGAAAGAAGGCACGGAAGTGATCGTGCAGGTGGATAAAGAAGAGCGCGGCACCAAAGGCGCCGCTCTCACCACCTATATTAGCCTTGCGGGACGCTATATGGTCCTGATGCCCAACAACCCCAAAGCCGGTGGCATCTCGCGCCGTATCGAAGGGGAAGACCGCAGCGATCTCAAGGACTCCCTCTCACAGCTCAACCTGCCTGATGGCATGGGCGTGATCATCCGCACCGCAGGCGTGGGACGGAGCACCGAGGAGCTGCAGTGGGACCTGAACTATCTGCTGCAGCTCTGGGAGTCCATTGCCGAGGCGAACAAGGAAAGCACAGCGCCCGTCCTGATTTATCAGGAAAGTGACGTCATTATTCGGGCAGTACGCGACCACCTTCGCGACGACATCGATCAAGTGCTGATCGATGACCTCACCGCTTATCAGCGCGCGGCCGAGTTTGTCGGGATGGTCATGCCGCAGTACAAGAACCGGCTCAAGCAGTACGAAGACGATCTGGCGCTCTTTAACCGCTTTCAGATCGAGGGCCAGATTGAGACAGCCTTCCAGCGCGAAGTGCGACTCCCCTCCGGCGGCTCTATTGTGCTGGATCCCACCGAGGCACTGATCTCGATCGACATCAACTCTGCTCGCGCCACCAAGGGTGGTGACATTGAGCAAACCGCACTGCAGACCAACCTTGAGGCTGCGGACGAAATCGCGCGTCAGCTGAGGCTCAGAGATCTGGGCGGACTAGTCGTGATCGATTTCATCGACATGTCTTCTAACCGCAACCAGCGCGCGGTGGAGAACCGCATCCGCGAGGCGCTTGAGCTGGATCGGGCCCGTATTCAGGTGGGCCGTATTTCACGCTTTGGCCTGTTGGAGATGTCGCGGCAGCGTTTGCGCCCCTCCTTGGGGGAAACCAGCGGCATTGTATGCCCGCGTTGTACTGGCCAGGGCACCATTCGCACTACGAAGTCTCTGGCATTGGCGATTCTGCGCCTGATTCAGGAAGAGGCGGTCAAGGAACGCACCGGTGAGGTGCAGGCGATTGTGCCGGTCGATGTATCGGCGTTTTTGCTGAATGAAAAGCGTGGAGAAATTAACGACATTGAGTCCCGCAGCGGTGTGCGCATTGTCGTTGTTGCAAGTCCCTATCTTGATACCCCGCACTTTGAAGTGCGGCGCTTGCGAGACGATGAGGTCGACGAATCAAAAAAACTCAGCATCAACATCGAGCTTCCCTCTCCCACCGAGCCAGCTGCTGATTCCGCCAACGAACCCGCGGTGTCGGCACCCAAAGCATTGGTCCGTGGCGTAACCCCCGATGCGCCCGCGCCCGAGGTCAGCCCCAAGGAAAAGCCAGCGCCGAAACGCCAACGTCAGTCTCGCGGCGATCAGCAGCAACGGAAAAAGAAACTGGCACAACCCGGGTTGCTCGCGCGGCTCTGGACCCTGCTCTTTGGCGGTGAACCACAGCCCATATCAAAACAGCGTCAGGGCAACCGTGGTGGCAAGGGCGAGCAGAACCGCAGACGATCCCGCAGCCGATCCGGTGACCGGCAACAAGATGATCGCAAGGACGGCGACAACAACCGTCAGCGCAACCGCGGCGGCAGAAGCGACCGTGACAATCGCCGCAATAGCAGAAACCGTAAGCCAGAGGGTGAAGACGCGGCTAACTCGCAGCAGCAGACTTCCGATGCCGGTGTAGGGAGCACTGGTGGTGATCAAAACGGTGAGCAGCCGAAGCGTTCACGGCGTCGACGCGGACGTCGCGGTGGCCAGCGTCACAACGATCGACCGGCCAATGACGCAATGGAGAACGCGGCTGAGAGCATCACAGACAACGAAACAACCGAAGCCGTCGCAGAACCCTCTGGTGAGTCGCATCGACGACGGCCCGCTGATAAGCGAAACGAGGGTCGACGCCGAAGACAGCGTCACACCGTGGAATTAGATACTGCTGCAACCGAAGTAACGGAAAGCGCGGTTGAAATGGCGGGCGCGGAAGCGACTCCAGCGCCAGTCCAACAAGCCAAACCGACGGTTGAAGTCGCCTCCTCCGAGGCACTCAGCGCGGCTTTTGCAGAGTCAGAGGCCAACACCCCAGAAGCTTTAGAAACCGAAGCCGTGAGTGAGGCGGTCGATGAAGAAGCGTCTCTAGAAGGAGCGGTAGAGATGCCCGTACAAGAGCAAGCCGAGCCGACTACTGCGGAACCTCCAGTTGTAGAAGAGGCGCCGGCAGCCGTCGAAACGGAAGATACTTTGGCCGAGGAAGCACCTTGGCAGGACATTCAATCATCGGCTGGCCTGACCGAAGCGGGCCGTGCCGTAAACGATCCGCGGATTGCGCCAAAGCCTGTCACGGAAACCTCTGTCAGTACCGAGCTGGGTGAACTCTTTGCTACCCCCGAAGCACCGCCAGCGACGTTCGCGCAACAGGATGTAGCACGTGCGAGCAATGACCCGCGAGGGCCGCGCGCGGCCTGATCGGCAACGGAGAAACTTGATCAGACAGAGCGCGGCGATATAATGCGCGCTCTTCGCTGGGAGCCTTCCCGGCAGACAGTTTAGGTGGGCTGGCTGAGTGGTCGAAAGCGGCGGTCTTGAAAACCGTTGAACCGAGAGGTTCCCGGGGTTCGAATCCCTGGCCCACCGCCATAAAAAAAAGCCGTCCTGTCGGGCGGCTTTTTTATGTCGCTGAAGATGCCCTAGAGCATCGCTGCAACCATCATCCCGTAACCCACCACGCCGGCAATCCAGACGAGGCTTCGCAGATATTTAATACCAGCGATATAGATCGGCACGTAGGCAATCCGTGCCCAAAAAGCGATTTGCGCACCCAGCATCGCTTCAGAGTCTAATCCTGCCGCATTAGCAATTAACGCCAGCGGCACAAAAAAAACTGCCGCCTCGATGGAGTTTTTTGCCGCTCTCTCTGCGCGCCCACCCATTGGGGTCGCCTCGTTCAATTTATCGCGATTTCCGAGACCGATGTCGCGGCCCTCTCTGGTCCATTCCTGATTACGGATCGCCGCACCGACCACAACCGTGATCAACGTCCAGACCGTGAAGTGCACCGTGAGTTCTAGAAGTGCTGTCATGCTGCTCTCTCTTTGTGTTTATGAATGGAAACGCCCTGCCATTGCGACTATACACGCGGTTGCCTGATGTGACCCGCGGACATCGGAGCAGTCATGTGTCCCTTCCGGGACTATCTTTTTTGTTGCCTATACCCTAGGTTAAAGCCCGAATCGCTGGGGCTTTCCCTACAACCGTCATCAACCAATCGCGGCACCAGGACCGCCAATGGGTAACCACACCATGGAATGCAGCACTCTCACTGAACAGGCGCGCCATTGGGCGAGCACTCAGCCCGACAAAATCTGGATGCGAGACCTCCACGACGATGGCGCCGATGAATACACCTGGGGTGAGACAGTCGCAGGAATTGATCGCGTGGCCTCCTGGCTCGAAGCAGAGTTCGGCAAGGGACAGAGGATGGCGCTGCTCTCCAGGAACCGTGCGCACTGGATCATGGCCGATATGGCAGTGATTCACTCGGGCAACGTGGCGGTACCGCTCTTCACCACCCACGCCACCGCAACGGCCGAGTACATTCTCGACTTCACCGAGACGAAGGTGCTGTTTCTTGGCCAAACGGAAAACTGGGAAGGCGTGAAAACAGTTTTGCCCGCGGACTGCCTACTAGTGACGCTACCGGGTGTCGAGTGCGAGCTGCCGCATAAGACCTGGGGCGAGCTCGTCTCAGCCGCACCGGCTGATGCGCCAAACTACCAACCCGACGGTGACGACATCGTGTCGCTGGTCTTCACTTCCGGCACCACTGGTCTGCCGAAGGGCGTGATTCAAACCCACGCGACCAACCTGGTGCCCATGAGACGCTGCCAGGAGTTGTTTACGCAACAGGACCAGCCTCGCTTCTTCAGCTACCTGCCACTCTCTCATATTGCAGAAAGGCAGATTGTCGAGTTCAGCTCTATTAATTCGGGGGGGCGAGATCTTCTTTAATGAGTCACTTGAAACGCTCGCCAGAGATCTTCCCCAGTGCAAACCCCATCTCTTTTTTGGCCCGCCGCGGGTGTGGGAACAGCTCCGACAGTCCATCACCGCCAAGTTTGGCGGTGCGGATGCACTGAAAGCTGCGCTGGAGGCCGATCAGGCCGGCGTACAGGCTCTCGTTGTGGGGGCGCTGGGCTTTGAAGAGGTCGACTACTTCCTGACCGCAGCAGCTCCCACGCCGCCTGCGCTTATTCACTGGTGGGATTCGGTGGGCGTCAATCTGTGTGAAGGCTTTGGACAAACCGAAGCCATGGGGCTAATTGCCACCGATCCAACAGACCGCCGGGTAGGTTCTATTGGGCGACCTGTCGGTGAGGTCAAAGTCAAAATCGGTGACAACGATGAGTTACTGATCAAAGCCGAAGGCTGCACACCGGGCTATTACAACCGCCCTGAGAAAACCGCGGAGTTGTGGCAAGACGGCTGGCTGCACACCGGAGATAGGATAGAAATTGACGAGGACGGTTTTATTTTTATCACTGGCCGCGTCAAAGACTATTTCAAAACGATTCAGGGCAAGTTTGTCGCACCGCCCCCCATCGAAGGTTTGTTCGCCGAGAACCCGCACTCAGAACAGCAGTGTCTGCTGGGCCGGGGTTACTCTAAAACCGTGATAGTGACTGTCGTGAATGAGCCCGCCCGCGGCTTACCTCGTGAAGAAGTTGAGGCTGCGGCTCTGGCGACGATCGAGAACATCAACAGCCAGATCGAAAAGCATGCGCGCATTGGTGCGGTGATCTTCAGTGAAACACCTTGGACGATCGAGAATGAGATCCTGACGCCAACGATGAAGATTCGCCGAGAGCAGATCGAGAGACAGTTCGGTGACGACGCCGAGCGGCTCGCTCGTGCAGGCGCAGAAGCCGGCAGTATCTTGATGCACTGGGCAGATTAAAAGCCCGTAAAGCCGGCCTAAAGCGGCGTTAGACACGCTTCAGATACCCGCTTCCGCAACAGGCATCTCCGACTCATATTCTTCGACCGTGTAGCTGCGAATCAGCTCACGATCAAACAGGCGCTCTTCATCGGCTGCGATCTCGGCCTGCGCCTCCTCGGTGGATAACACCGCCAGTGCCCCATTGAGCGCCTCTTGATCCGGGTACCAGATCTCCATCAGCACATCGAACGGCGGCGCGTCGCCATCCTGCTCTCTGAATCCTGCCGACCGCATATACCGGCGCTGATATTTGGTGGCAAAACCACTGAGGTACTTCTCACCAATTATGCGGTGATGGGTCTCGTAGTGCTCAATAAACGCCTCGCGAGACATTCCAGGCTTTCTGGTCAGCAACGTTACGACTTTAATCACGCCTTACTTTCACCTCAGACCTCAGTTGCGCTTAATCCTCACCGACATTCACTCGGCCCTCTCAGCGATCGCGGGCTACAGTATCGAAGTTGCCAGCGAGACATCCGCAAACTGCCATACCGTTTTAAAGCGGGCAGTCATTTGTTCCGCCCCCGTCTCATCTCCCTGACGCCTGAGCGCCTCGGCTAGCCCGAACATTGACCAGCCATTCATGGGGTACTGCTCAAGATCTTCTTCGAAGACTGCTTGCGCCTCGGCCAGCCTGTTGCTGGCTAATAGTGCCGCGCCTAAAGACTGGCGTGTCGGGTAGTACCAAAAAGGCGGCTCGGTATAGGGCAGCGCGTCCTGCAGCGCCACCGCCTCCTCGAAGGCCAGCACCGCATTTGCTGCATCACCGGAGCGATAGGCCATCTCCCCTCTCAGTAACGACTTGGCAATTTCCAACAGATCCCTTGCCGGGTAAACATTGCCCATAAAGATCTCGTCGACCTCGGGCTCAAGCCCCTCTATCGCGGCCAACTCAACTCGCGCAGCCCCTGCATCACCCAACGCCGCATGGGCCACACCCCGCCCGTAGTGCCAGATGGCGCGGGCAAACGCAAAAGGCTCGTAGGGTTCAGGCTCTTCGAGGATTTCCTCCCACCGCGCAAACCTCACCAAAGAGAGCATCGGTACCGTACGGAAGAACTGAATAGTTGGGAACTGCTCCACCTGCTCGACCCGGACATTGGCAACCACCCGCCGCGCGCTGTCCAGAGAGAGTGCACTTTGTCCCTGCATCGTCGCTGAGGCCCACAGGAAATGAATATTGTGCGGGTAATACAGCGCGGGATAAAAGCCCTGCGCGTTGCATTGCGCGATGTAGGCCTCGTCTACCTCTGCAGCGCGAATGTTGGCTAATGCAGAATCCTGATATCGCCCCACTCTGAAATAAATGTGGCTGGGCATATGCACGAGATGACCAGACCCCGGTACCAGATTGGCAAGGCCATCTGCGGCAGGTTCGGCCTTCGCGGCATTGGAAGAAGCCTCTAATGCATGGATGTAGAGATGCAACGCCAGTGGATGATCGGGGTCTGCGTCCATGACGGC
>CACNSR010000013.1 GCA_902623175.1 Halieaceae bacterium | reverse complement strand
TATAGCACTCGTCGCTGGCGATTACAAAATCGTGCTCCTGCGCCAACACAATCAGTGCTTGCAGTGCCTCCCGGGGCATCACGGCACCCGCGGGGTTACCCGGGGTGCAGATAAACAAAAGCTGGCAGGCTTGCCACTGTTCGTCGGTGACCAAGGCGAAATCTGGCAGGAAGCCATTACTGGCATCGCAATTCAGCAAGACGGGCTCGGTGCCCGCCAGCAGCGCCGCGCCCTCATAGATCTGGTAGAAGGGATTGGGGCATAACACCGCGCCGGGTCTGCCGTGAGTCACCATCGTCTGTGCCACGGCGAAAAGGCCTTCTCGCGTGCCGTTTAACGGCAAGACATGTCGGTCGGCATCCATTGTGGGTAGATTAAATCGATGTTCCAGCCATGCGCCGATTGAGGCGCGAAGTTCAGGTCGACCTGCTGTAGCGGGGTACTGCGTTACCAGCGCTGCATGCTCGCTCAGTAATTCGGTCACCTTCTCGGGCGGCGCGTGCTGTGGTTCACCGATGGTGAGCGTAATGATTGGATGATTGGAAGAGGAGAGTCCCTCAAAGAGTTGCCCCAGCTTTTCAAAAGGGTAGGGGTGTAGCGTACTGAGACCGGTGTTCAAATACTCAGCTCCGACACGGCACTCTCTTCTTGCTGGCCGGTGCCCAATGCTTCGATAAGATCGTTTTCAAGCGAGGCGAGCAAGGCGTCATCCTTCAATTGACCGCCTGCTGCATCGGCGAGAAAAAAGATATCTTGGACGCGCTCGCCCAGTGTTTGGATCTTGGCGCCCTGCACCGATACATCATATTTAGACAGTGCGGACCCCAGTCGCGCCAGTAATCCGGGTCGGTCTGCAGTGGTGACTTCAAGCGTCGTAAGATGACTGGTCTCGTCCTGAGAGAACTGCACAGTGGTGGGTATAGTAAAGGCTTTGACAGTTCTGGGTGTATGTCGGGAGACGGGTTTTAGCTCAGACGCGCTGAGGTGTTGGCGAATCCTGTCCTCGATCTCTTGAAAGGTATCTGGGTGGCTGTCGAGTGAGGCCCCATCACTCTTTAAGACAAAAAAGGTATCAAGAGTGCTGCCATCGGTGTCGCTGTAGATGCGTGCGTCGTGGATGGTGAGGTCCAGAGTCTCTAACGCTGCGCAGATCCGGGCGAAGGTACTGGGCTCGTCCAGCGTATGCACAAAAATCTGGGTCGCATTACCGATGGGCGATTCGCCGGCCTGCCGCACCAAAACCAACGCACCTCGCTCGTGGTTGTGGTCCGCGATGGCCTCGGTATGCCAGGCAATATCTTCGGCGCGCTCCCGGAGAAAATAGTCCTCGCCCCGCGTTGACCAGAGCCTTTCCAACTCATCCTCTAGGAAGCCGCGGTACTCCAACGCGTCAGCGGCATTGCGCTTGGTTTCCCTAATGACTTCGTCCCGGTCGAGCGGGTTATCCAAACCGCGGCTCAGGGCTCGACGGGTTTCGGTATACAGCTGACGCATGAGCGAAGCGCGCCATGCGTTCCAGAGCTCAGGGTTGGTGCCGGCGATATCGGCCACGGTCAGCGTATACAGGTAATCTAGGCGCTCCTCGGTAACCACAATCTCGGCGAAGCGCTGGATTTCCTCGGGATCGGAGATATCCCGTCGTTGGGCGATCTGGCTCATCAACAAATGGTTCTTTACGAGCCAGACAATCAGTTGGGTGTCGGTTTGCGATAAACCGTGATCGATGCAAAATGTTTCGGCGTCGACTGCCCCCAGCTCCGAGTGATCACCGCCCCGACCCTTGCCGATGTCGTGAAACAGTGCGGCAATGTAGAGTAGTCTTGGATCTCTCAAGCGGCGGGCTATTCGGGTCGATACTGGGAACCGGTCTGTGTAGTCGGCGCGCATGAAACGGCGCGTATTGGCGATCACCTCGGTCGTATGCGCATCCACGGTATACGCGTGGAATAAATCGAACTGCATTTGCCCGATGATTTTGCCAAAAGCCGGCAGGTATCGACCCAACACACCGTGACGTGACATGCGCCTGAGCTGCTTGGTCATATTGTGGGGCACGCCGAGCACAGCCATGAACAGGTCACGGTTGATCTGCGAGGCTCGAAAGACGTCATCGATCAGAGGCGAGTCGCGACGCAGCAGACGTTGTGTGTTGGGTTCAATCCGGTCCACCAACGAATCGTTGCCAATCAACACGAATACTCGTAACAGATTGCTGGGATTGTCCTGAAATACGCTGTCGTGCCGGGCTCTGATGCGGCAGTTACTTACCTCGAAATCGTCATCAATGACGCGAATATCGGAATCGGTTGTATCCGCCAGCCGGTGCTCAAATACCTCAATCAGCAGTTCATTCAACTGGCTGAGCGTCTTCATCCAGCGGTAATAGACCTGCATGAACTGTTCCACTGCGAGGGTGTCGCCATCGACCATCCCCCACAGCGCCGCAAGCTTTTTCTGGTGATCGAATAGCAGTCTGTCGTCAGCGCGCCCCGTCATGTTGTGCAGTGCGAAGCGCACCTGGCTGAGAAACTCCTGGCCATTACGCAACTGGTCGCGCTCGGTCTCGCTCAAAAAGTCAGGCTCGTTTAAGTCGCTGAGGCCCTCACCGAAGCATCGGATCGTGATCCACTCTATAACCTGCAGGTCTCGAAGGCCGCCAGGTGAACTCTTGATGTTCGGCTCCAGCGCATATTCGGTATTGCTGTAGCGGTCGTGGCGATTTTGTTGCTCGCCCAGCTTGCCGCGAATAAAGTCATTTGGCGGCCACATGGCGGAGGGGTTGATGATCGCTGCGAGTGCTCCGATCAAGCCGGTGTCGCCTGCGAGATGGCGTGATTCCAACATTGTCGTCACTACAGTCAGGTCTTCTTTTGCCAACTCCTCGCACTCGGCTAGCGTCCTTACGCTGTGTCCGATCTGCAGTCCCGTGTCCCAGAGACTTGTGACAAACTCTTCCAGTTGGGGTGCTGTGTCCGCGTTTGGCGCCTCTCGAGTGAGGATGAGCACGTCAATATCAGACTGTGGGAACAGCTCGCCTCTGCCGTAACCGCCCACGGCGATCAGCGCGGCCGCCGAGTTCTCTCCCACGTATTCCACCCACAGGCGGGTAAGTACCGTGTCGACCATGTCGCTGGTTTGTCGCAGCAACGGCGTAACGGCCTTGCCAGGCGCGAAGTTCTCGGCCAGAGCCTCTCTTGCTGTCTGCAGAAAACCCCGGGCCGCCAGAGCAGGGTTGGTGCCTTGAGTTAGGAAAGAATCGAAAGAGGGAATGGGCGCTTTTGGCGGTGTCTCAGAAGGGTAAGGTTTCATCCTGCCTCCGGGTGAGTACTTCACAACCTGTGTCAGTGACGACGATGGTGTGCTCCCACTGTGCGGAAAGCCGACCATCCCGCGTGGTCACGGTCCAACCGTCTCGTGCATTCAACTTGGTGTAGCGCTTACCCGCGTTGATCATGGGTTCGACCGTGAAGGTCATGCCAGGCTCCAGTTTCAGGCCCGTACCGGGTTTGCCGTAATGGAGCACCTGCGGCTCTTCATGGAACACCTGACCGATACCGTGGCCGCAATACTCCCTGACAACGGAGTAATAGTTGGATTCGGCATGCTGCTGAATAACATGGCCCAAATCTCCCAAGGCGGCGCCGGGTTTAATCAGCGCCAGCGCCTGATACAGACACTCCTGCGTGACGCGCATCAAACGCTCAGCATGGGGCGCGATGTTGCCGACACCTAACATGATGCTGGTATCACCGTGCCAGCCGTCTTTGATAACCGTGACGTCGATGTTGATGATGTCGCCGTTGCGTAATTTCTTGCTGTCCGAGGGGATGCCATGACAAATCACCTCGTTCACCGACGTACAGATCGATTTTGGGAAGCCCTTATAATGAAGCGGTGCAGGGACCGCTTTCTGCACGTTAACGATGTGATCGTGACAAATGCGGTCAATTTCGCCGGTCGTCATACCCATTTCGACTCGAGGCTGGATCATCTCGAGGACCTCCGCTGCGAGACGGCCTGCTTCGCGCATGGCGTCGATCTCTGTTTCAGTTTTGGGTGTGACGGTGCTCATCAGCGGCTGCGGTTGGTAGTGGGTTCTGAAGGAGCGAGAGTGTAACCGACTCTGAGACCCTTTTGGGGCGTGGTTTCACTGTCAGGGCGCCTGTGGTATAAAGCGTGCCGCTGGAGCGATCCAGCGAGCCACTATTGGCAAATATCACGCCCCCTCGCAGTTGTGGACCCGGGTGCCGGTTTTCCGGTTGGAGTCGCAGGAAGGGACGGAAGGCTAACCCAAACAGAGACTTTGACTATGACGCAGGTAAGCATGCGAGACTTGCTGCAGGCAGGTGCGCACTTCGGACACCAGACCCGTTTCTGGAACCCCAAAATGGATCAGTACATTTTTGGGGCCCGCAACAAAATCCATATTATCAATCTCGAGCACACCGTTCCCGCCTTTAATGACGCACTTAATACCGTTAAGCGTCTGGCCGAAAACAAAAATCAGGTGATGTTCGTCGGCACCAAGCGCGCCGCTGGCAAGATCATTGAGGAGCACGCTCGTCGTTGTGGCATGCCTTTCGTTAGCCATCGCTGGCTTGGCGGCATGCTGACCAACTACAAGACGATCCGCTCTTCGATCAAGCGCCTGCGGGAGCTGGAAGAGCAGGAGCGAGATGGCACTTTTGCGAAGTTGACTAAGAAAGAGGCGTTGATGCGCTCTCGTATGAAGGAAAAGCTTGAGCGGTCCATCGGCGGCATTAAAGAGATGTCGGGTCTGCCCGACGTGCTGTTTGTCGTGGATGTGGACCACGAGCGCATTGCCGTAACCGAAGCCAACAAGCTGGGCATCCCGGTTATCGGAATCGTCGATACCAACAGCGATCCCGACGGCGTTGATTACGTGATTCCAGGCAACGACGACGCGATCCGCGCGATCAAGCTGTACGTTGCCGCTGTGGCCGACGCGGTGCTGGCAGGTAAATCGGCGGCGGGAGAAGTGGTATCTGCTGATGAGTTCGTTGAGGTGACCGAAGCAGAGGCAGAAACTGCTCCCGCTCAAGAGGCCAGTGATACAGCAGATTTCACTGAGGGGGTTGCTGAAGTGGCGGCGCCTGAATTTGCCGAAACGCCCGAGCCGGCGGAGAAGCCCGTCTCCTGACACGCGAGCCGGCGCGCTGGTTGGGCTCTGACCCCGGAACCATCAACGATTCTGCCGCCTTCACGTGCGGCTTTATGAGGAAAAAGACATGTCTGCGGCATTGGTTAAGGAACTGCGCGAGAGGACAGGGTTGGGCCTGATGGAGTGCAAGAAAGCGCTCTCGGAGGCGGGTGGCGATATCGACGCGGCGATTGAGGCACTTCGCAAGTCCAGCGGAATGAAGGCGGCGAAGAAAGCCGGTCGTACCGCAGCTGATGGTGTGGTGGCGATTCAGACTGCAGAGGATGGTAGCTTCGCTGCAATGGTCGAGGTGAATAGCGAGACGGACTTCGTCGCGCGAGACGACAACTTCCTGGATTTCGTCCGCAGCGTCGTAGGTAAGGCTTATGAAGAGCGGATTGACGATGTAAGCGTGCTCGCAGAGGGTGATATCGAAGCCGCTCGTCAGGGGCTGGTGCAAAAAATTGGCGAGAACATCAGCGTGCGTCGCGTGGTGACCCACGCCGCAGAACAGGGAGTCATTGGTGGCTATGTCCATGGCAATAATCGTATCGCTGTGCTGGTGTCCCTGAAGGGCGGCTCGGAAGAGCTGGCGCGCGATGTCGCCATGCATGTGGCTGCCGTTAACCCCCAGGTCGTGTCTCCCGATGATATGCCAAAGGATGTGGTCGCCAAGGAGCGCGAGATCTACTCCGCACAAGCTCAGGATTCTGGTAAGCCGCCAGAAATTGTCGAAAAGATGATCGACGGCCGAATCCGCAAGTTCCTCTCCGAGAACAGCCTGACCGAGCAGGCCTTTGTAAAAGACCCGGACACCACGGTAGGCAACTTGGTCTTACAAGCGGGTGCGGAAGTGCTCGGTTTTACCCGCTACGAGGTGGGTGAGGGCATCGAAGTTGAAAAAGTGGATTTCGCCTCCGAGGTAGCTGCCCAGCTAGGCAACTGACTCTGGCGCTGCGCTCTCGTATTGATCTCGCCCCGCTTTTGGGTCGGGATGACAAGAATCACCAAGGTTTCTATATCAACAGGGACCTTCCAGTCCGGTAGCATGGGGCGGCGCGTATTAAGCAGGCGGAGATAGGGTCAGATGGTGGCGGACAAGGTCTACAAGCGCATACTGCTGAAACTGAGCGGCGAGGCGCTAACTGGTCGGGAAGCCTTCGGCATTGATCCCAAAGTATTGGACCAACTGGCGCTCGAGATCGGGCAGCTGGTGGGTATCGGCGTACAGGTTGGGCTGGTTGTAGGCGGCGGCAATCTCTTTCGCGGCGCGGCTTTGAATGCAGCCGGTTTGGATCGCGTCACGGGCGATCACATGGGCATGTTGGCCACCGTCATGAACGCTCTAGCCCTGCGCGACGCCCTCGAGCGCTCCAACATTGCGACCCAAGCTATGTCGTCCATTCCCATGAGCGGCGTGGTGGAGCATTACGATCGGCGCAAAGCGATCAGGGCGCTGTCCAATGGCGACGTCGTCATTTTCGCGGCGGGCACCGGTAACCCCTTCTTTACCACCGATTCCTCGGCCTGTCTGCGCGGCATCGAGGTCAAAGCCGATGTCGTTTTGAAGGCGACAAAGGTCGATGGTGTTTACAGCGCCGATCCGGTCACGGACCCCGATGCGGTGAAATATGATGTGCTGACCTATGACGAGGTGCTCGATAAGAAGCTGGGTGTCATGGATCTAACCGCGATTTGCCTAGTGAGAGACCACGATATGCCGGTGCGGGTATTCAATATGGCGCAGCGGGGTGCGCTTCTCAGCATTGTTAGAGGTGGAGATGAGGGCACGCTGATCCGGGCTTGATAGCGCAAAGTGACGCGCTTCAGTCAAAAATAACAACACTCAGGATTCATCATGATCGACGATATCAAGCAGGACACCGAAGAACGCATGGGTAAAGCCCTCGAGGCGCTCTCCCACAACTTCAATAAAATTCGCACTGGCCGGGCACACTCGAGTTTGCTGGACAGCATCCGGATCGAATATTACGGCGCCGAAACGCCGCTTAACCAATTGGCCAACATTAACATTGAAGACGCTCGAACGCTGAGTGTGGTGGCGTTCGACAAGGCGATTACACCCGATATCGAGCGCGCTATCCTAAAGTCGGATCTGGGGTTGAACCCCGCAACAGCAGGCGAGGTGATCCGCATTCCGATGCCGGTATTGACCGAAGAGACCCGCAAGGGCTACATCAAACAGGCCCGCAGTGAGGCGGAGTCTGCTCGCGTTTCAGTGCGCAACGCCCGTCGCGACGGTCTTGGCATGCTCAAAGAATTACTCAAGGAGAAAGAGATTTCCGAGGATGAGGAGCGCCGCGGCCAGGACGTCATTCAGAAAGTGACCGATGACTATGTCGCCAAGGTCGAGGCCGCCTTGCGCGAGAAAGAAACCGACCTCATGGCCATCTGAGGCTAGAGACCCAGCACCTGTGCAAGCATCTGATATTCAACTGCGTACCGTTCCCCGACATCTTGCCATCATTATGGACGGGAACAATCGCTGGGCGCGCCGAGAGGGGTACCCGGGCGTGGCGGGGCATCGGGCGGGCGCCGAGGTGGTCCGAGAGATCGTCTCGGCCTGCGAATCTAGGGGTATCCGCTACCTCACCTTATTCGCGTTTTCCAGTGAAAACTGGGGTCGATCCAGGACAGAAGTGCGGGCACTCCTGGCACTACTGTCGCGTTATCTGCGCAATGAGGTTGCCAAGTTGGCCTCGGACGGGGTGCGATTGCGGGTAATAGGCAGACGAGACCGGTTTAGTCCTCGCCTGCAGCGACTGATGGCTAGGGCCGAAGAAGCGACGGTAGCCGGGGACCGAGCAACTCTCACTCTGGCGCTGGACTATGGTGGTCGCTGGGATGTGACGCAAGTTACCCAATCCCTCGCCCGAGATGTAGCCTCGGGTAAGATATTGCCCGATGATATTAATGAAGACACGATCTCACAGCGACTCGCTACGGCGGAGTTGCCTGACCCGGATCTTTGTATTCGCACGGCGGGCGAGACACGCGTGTCCAATTTCCTGCTGTGGCAGTTTGCCTACGCCGAATTCTGGTTTACCGAAGTCCTGTGGCCCGATTTCGACGAGACCGTATTGGATCTTGCCTTGGCTGACTACGCGGTGCGGGAGCGGCGCTTTGGCGTACGCCCGCTGTTACATCGCTACTAACGGCGCTCTGGAGAACAACGCATGCTCCGCCAGAGGGTGATCACTGCATTGATTCTCGTGGGGCCTCTAATTGCGATCCTATCATTTGCGCCCTATCCCATGCAGGCGATTCTGTTTGCTCTGGTGGCTACCGCCGGTGGCTGGGAGTGGGCGGCGCTGGTCGGTGCTCAGAGAGCGACCTCCCGAACGCTCTATGCTGCCATCATTCCGCTACTCTGCATTGCGCTGTGGGCGGGTCTGGCACTTGATGGTTCCGAAGCGGCACTGAATGCCCGGCCTTTGCTGGCCGCCACCGCGCTCTTATGGTCTGCCATGCTGGTAGGGTTGAAGTATTATGCCGCCGGCCGCGGTGCATGGCGCTTCGCATGGCTGCGCGCGGTGATGGGGTGGCTGATGCTCGCTGCAACCTGGCTTGCTGTGATTGTGTGCTTAACACTGATCAACGGGCCTTTTGTTGTGTTTCTCTTGATATTGACTGTCGCCGCGGCCGACATCGGCGCCTACTTTGCTGGCCAGCGCTTCGGGCAGCATGCGCTGGCCGCCGAGATCAGTCCGGCCAAAACCTGGGAGGGTTTTTGGGGCGGTATGCTCTGCGTGGCGCTGTTGGCTACATTGGTCTGGCAAAACCTGCCATTATCACAACTCCATCTGGGCTGGGGCTCGCTCATGGTGCTGGGACTGGCCACGGCAGGGGCCTCGGTAGTTGGGGATTTGACGGTCAGCCTGCTTAAACGCGAAGTGGGCCTGAAAGACTCTGGGTCGTTGCTGCCTGGCCATGGCGGTCTCATGGATCGGCTAGACAGTATTTGTGGCGCTGCGCCGGTTTTTGCCCTCGGCCTGTTGTTGATCGGTTACTGATTCATGCGACGGGTGGCGGTGTTGGGTGCAACGGGGTCGATCGGACGGTCTACCCTTGATGTGATTCAGCGACACCCCGATCGCTATCAGGTAAAACTGCTATCTGCTCATCGCTCGGTGGACGATATGGAAGCGCTGTGCAGAACCCATCGGCCAACCCATGCGGTGATGGGTGACCCGGACGCCGCGGCGGCACTCGCCGATAGGCTTGCCGACCTGTCGGCCGTTGAGGTCGAGTCCGGCGCAGCGGTCCTGGATGATTTGGTGGCTGAATCCACCGTTGATTCGGTTGTTGCGGGTATCGTCGGGTTTGCGGGGCTGCGCCCGACGCTGAGTGCAGCCAGAGCAGGTAAAACGATTCTGCTCGCTAATAAGGAGGCACTGGTGAGTGCTGGTGGCCTATTCATGGACACGGTTCGCCAGGGCGGGGCTATCCTGTTGCCCGTAGACAGTGAGCACAATGCCATGCACCAGTGTTTGCCGGTCGCGTCTGACGGACGTCCCGATATGACCGATGTCGAGAAAATCGTACTGACGGCGTCAGGCGGACCTTTCCGCGGTCGATCCAGATCGTCTCTTAATGCTGTGACGCCCGCGGAGGCCTGCGCCCACCCCAATTGGTCAATGGGCCAGAAGATTTCAGTCGATTCCGCCACGCTGGCGAACAAGGGCCTGGAGTTGGCGGAGGCATGTTGGTTATTTGGTCGACGCCCGGATGAGATCGAGATTGTGGTGCACCTTCAGAGCATCGTCCACTCGATGATTCGTTATCGCGATGGCTCGGTCTTGGCGCAATTGGGCCAACCGGATATGCGCACGCCCATCGCCTATTGTCTCGCCTGGCCCGAGCGTGTCGATGCAGGCGTCGACGCACTGGATATCGTCAGCGCGGGGCGTCTGGATTTCGAGGCGCCCGATCTGGAAGCGTTTCCATGCCTCGCGTTGGCGCAATGGGCGATTACCCAGCCAGGGGGCATGTGTGTCTTCAGCGCTGCAAATGAGATCGCCGTGGCAGCATTCCTGTCCGGCGAGATCCGTTTTACAGACATCGACAGAGTGATTGACGTTGCGTTGAAAACAACTAATTTGGCGGAACCTGACAGCCTCGATGCTGTCCAAGCACTCGATCAGAAGGCGCGGGAGGCCGCGCAGCAATCTATAGCGAGTGGGCTCACTCGCTCTGAATCCTAGGACGAGGCGGTGCTCGATACCCTGCAAACCCTATTTGTCGCGCTGGCAACCTTTGCCATCGTCGTGGCATTTCATGAATACGGTCATTTCTGGATGGCGCGCCGCGCGGGTGTGAAAGTCTTGCGGTTCTCGATCGGTTTCGGTCGGCCCTTGTTTTATTGGCAGGGTAAGGACAACACCGAATATGTGATCGCCGCTATTCCTTTGGGAGGCTACGTGCGTATGGCAGACGAGCGCGACGTTGAGATCGCCGAGGTGGACCTGCCCCGCGCGCACAACCGCCAACCTGTGTCCAAGCGCATTGCGATTGCCTCCGCGGGCCCGATCGCCAATTTCCTTTTGGCTATTTTGGTGCTGTGGGGGCTTTTCCTAAGAGGCGAAGTCGGCATCGTGCCCGAAATCTACAAGGTTGCACCGAACTCCCTTGCCGAAGCAGCGGGACTGCAGACTGGTCAGGAGATTATTGCGATTGATGGTCGGGAGACGCCGACCGTGGCGTCGGTCAATTTCGCCTTGCTCGAGCGGCTGGGGGATTCGGGCACGCTGACATTGGCTGCCCGTTATCCGGGGTCAGATGTGGTCACCCAGTCAGAGACGCGCATCAGCCAATGGCTCAAAGGCGAAAAGGAACCCGATCTTCTCGGAGCGCTCGGCGTCACTATTCGTATGCCGCCGGTGCTTCCCGTAGTGGGTGGGCTGACCGAGGACGGCGCCGCCGCGCAAGCCGGCTTTCTGGAGGGCGATCTCATAATCAGTGCAGACGGGGAGGCGATCCCGCTGTGGATGGATTGGGTGACCTACGTTCGCGCCAGACCTGGTCAGGCCATCACTGTGGAGCTTGAACGTGAGGGGAAACGTCAGAATCTATCGGTGACGCCGGCCGCCGCTGTGTCTGAGGGAAGGCGTATTGGCGCGGTCGGCATGTCTGTGGCCCTACCGGTGGTTCCGGATGCGCAGCAGCGCCACTTTGATAGGGGGCCGGTGGCGGCGCTGGTGGCTTCGGTAAAGCGAACCGGTGACCTCGTGGTCTTTACATTCAAGTCTATTGGTCGGATGCTACAGGGGCTGATTTCGCCCAGTAATCTGTCGGGGCCGATTACTATCGCCAAGGTAGCAGCCTCGACGGCAGAGGCGGGCTGGGTAGCCTGGTTCGGGTTTTTGGCGCTACTCAGCGTGTCGCTCGGTGCCTTGAACTTACTGCCGATACCGGTTTTGGATGGCGGACACCTGGTCTTTTATGGGTTTGAGGCGATTTTGGGCAAGCCGCTGCCGGATCGGATTCAGATGGCGGGCCATCAGGTCGGATTGGTATTGGTGCTGAGCATCATGGTATTTGCCCTGTATAATGATTTTACAAAATTCTGACGGCGCAGGATGACAGGCTGTTTCACAACCACCGACGCTCGCCCAAGCGCCCAATCGTGCGGGTTGCGCGGCGATGTGTGAATAGGTTTTACAGAAAACACCTTATGCGGCTAACACACTACCATATGCAGCGAGGCACTCGCCTCGGGGCACTTCTCGCTCTGCTGGTCACGCTGCTGGCTTCGCTCGGTGGTGGGCAGTCGGCGCTGGCTCAGGTCGAGCCCTTCGTCATTCAGGATATCCGCGTAGAGGGTCTTCAGCGGATCTCGCCGGGGAGTGTGTTTGCGGCGTTGCCAGTGGGCGTTGGCGATACGGTGGATACCCGCGCCGTGCGTGCAGCGGCCAAGAGTCTGTTTGCCTCAGGCAATTTTGATGACATCTCGATTGCCCGGGACGGCGGCGTGCTCGTGGTGGTTGTGGCGGAGCGTCCCAGCATCAGTGAGATCACCATCGATGGCAATAAGGCCATTGAGACCGAGGCGCTGTTGGATGGACTCAAGGGGGCAGGCCTGTCCGTAGGTCAGGTCTTCCAGCGCTCTACGTTAGAGGGGATGCAGCTCGAGCTGCAGCGCCAATACGTGTTGCAGGGCCGATACGACGCCACCATTGATTCTGAAGTCATCGCTGAGCCCCGCAATCGCGTCTCGATCGCGATCGATGTGAACGAGGGCACGGTTGCCACGATTCAACATATCAATGTGGTGGGCAACACTATTTTCTCGGACGAGGACCTGATTGATCTGTTCGAGCTCAAGACCGGCGGCTGGTTTTCGTTTTTCACCAGCGACAACAAATATTCTAAAGAAAAGCTGACGTCCGATTTGGAGACGCTGTCTTCCTATTATTTGGATCGCGGTTATCTGCAGTTCAACATCGACTCTACTCAGGTCGCGGTCTCTCCCAACAAGGAAGAGGTCTACATCACGGCGAACGTCACTGAGGGCGACAAATTCACTGTCAGTGAGGTGGGTTTAAGCGGTGATCTGGTATTGCCTGAGGAAGATCTCAATCGTTTCCTGATCGTGCAACCTGAGCAGATCTATTCCCAGCAACTGGTAACCGCCACTGAGGATTACCTGACTCGCCGGCTCGGTAACGAGGGCTACAATTTTGCCAAGGTCACGGGCATGCCCGAGATCGATGAAGAGAACAGCACGGTGGTCATGAAATTCTTCATTGATCCCGGCAAGCGCACCTACGTTCGACGAATAAATTTTGCGGGCAACATGACCACCATGGATGACGTACTGCGCAGGGAAATGCGTCAGATGGAGTCCGCTCCCGCTTCTTCTGCGGCCATCGAGCAGTCCCGTATCCGACTCGAGCGGCTGGGCTTTTTCAAAACGGCCGAGGTGGAGACCAATGAAGTTCCAGGCTCTGACGACATGATTGACGTCGATTTTGCGGTTGAGGAGCAGTCCTTTGGCTCGATTGGCGGCAGCTTGGGTTACGCGCAGGACGCGGGTTTGATTCTCGGGCTGAATCTTCAGCAGAATAACTTTCTGGGAACCGGTCGCCGGGTCGGAGTCTCGCTGAATTCATCCCGTTTCCAGGACGTCGTCAGCTTCAACTATACCAATCCGTATTTCACGGAAGACGGTGTCAGTCGCGGATTCGGCATCTTCTATCGCAAAACCGATCTTTCAAAGATCAACGTGGCAAGCTATACCACGGATAGCTGGGGAGGCAGCATGAATTTTGGCTATCCCATTAGCGAGACGCAGCGACTTGGTTTTTCATTAGGAGTCACTGACACCAAGATTACATCGGGTCAGTATGCGGTGCAGGAGATCTCCGCTAGTCCAAGGCTCGCACCCGAAATCGAGTATTGGTACTACTCAACGCTGCAGGAAGATGGCACCTATGCCGCTGCCGAAGTCCTGGAGCCGATCGACACACTGCCTTTCTCGGCACTATCCCCACCAGAGAACGAAGGTTTTCTGGATCTGAATGGTGATCACTACCTGAACTGGAGCGTCACAGGTAGTTGGCTCCAGTCGACACTTAATCGCGGGCAGTTGGCGACTCGCGGCGCCTCGCAGTCTGTGTCGCTTGAGATAGCGGTTCCGCTCTCAGATCTAGAGTTCTACAAATTGAACTACCGCGGTGAAATTTATTTCCCACTGTTTGGTGAGTTCACTTTACACCTCCGGGGCGAGTTAGGCTACGGCGACGGCTATGGAAATACCACCGAGCTGCCTTTTTATGAGCACTTTTTCGCTGGCGGTTTTGGTTCGGTCAGGGGCTATGAAGTCAACACCTTGGGTCCTCGTGCAACGGAACCTATTGTTTATACGGCCAATTCAGCTGCGACTGCTATTGATGACAATGGCGTCCCCACACAATTTGGGGGGGGCGGACGGTCGCGGCTATGGTTATACGGTTGACCCACAGACTGGAAAGATACCGACCCAACAGTTTAACACCAGAAACAGACCGAACCCTTTCGGAGGCAACGCTCTCATAGAAGGTAGCGCAGAAGTGTTGTTTCCGATGCCGTTTATAAAAGATCGGAGTTCGCTGAGATCGGCCCTGTTCTTTGATTTTGGCAACGTTTTCAACACAAATTGCCGTGAAAATCAGGCTAATTGTTTTGGTATCGACGCTGGTGAATTACGTTACTCTGTCGGCATCGGCGTAACGTGGCTGTCCGGTTTTGGCCCGCTGACTTTTAGTTTGGCCAAGCCGCTAAATGCCAGCCCAATTGATGAAAGGGAAGTCTTCCAGTTTTCGCTGGGGCGAGGCTTCTGATGTGAGAAAAAATGGAGAAAGTTCAATGAACGCACGTGTGTGGCTGGCAGGCCTGCTGATGGCCGTTTTGCCATCAATCGCTTTGGCGCAGGGCCGAATTGCGGTCGTCAATCTGGAACAGGCGATCCTGCAAACCGATGTGGCGCAGCAGCGTCTGCAGGAGTTTGAGACCAACGAGGACTTTGCGTCGGACAAGTCACAGTTTGATGCGTTGCGTGCCGAGCTGGATCAACTGGTCAAGGATTTCCAACGCGACCAGGCAGCGATGAGTGAGGAGGATCAGGTCGCGGCTCGACAAAAGATGGCCAGCAAGCAGTCTGATCTCGAGTACGTTGCCAAGAAATTGCAAACGCTACAGACCCAGAATGCGCAGCGCGTGATGCAGGAACTCGCGCCGCAAGCACAAGAGGTGCTGCGCGAGATCATCGAGACCGATCAGATTGGCCTCTTGCTTCAGCAGCAAGCCGTTATTCACGCTGATCTGGGCTACAACATCACGGCGAAAGTCTCTGACAAGATGAATCAACTGGGCGCTGAGTAAGCGCCATGACCACCCTCGGGGAGCTCGCCAAAACCTTGGAGCTCGAGCTCCGGGGAGATCCGACTCGCTCCATCGCCGGTCTGGCAGCACTGGAGTCGGCCACCGAGGATGATCTGAGCTTCGTCTCGGATAAAAAGCATCTGTCTAAGGCTTCTAATACGAGCGCAGGCGCGCTGATCTTGCATCCTGACTGGGTCGACGCCTGGTCCGGCTGCGCGCTACTGAGCGACACGCCCTATGTGGCGTTCGCCAGAGCAACCCGGATCTTCGATAACCATCCGCCTTGCAGCGGGCAGATCCACGAGCAGGCTGCCGTTGCAGATAGTGCCGTGCTTGGTACTGATGTCACCATTGATGCTGGCGCGTGCGTGGAGGCGAACGCGGTGCTGGGAGATCGGGTCTGGATCGGCGCGGGCGCTTATATTGGTCACGGTGCGAGCATCGGTGCCGATACGGTAATCAAGCCCGGTGCGGTGATCTGTCACGCGGTGAAAATTGGCCAGCGATGCGCTATTCACCCCAACGCTACGATCGGTGCGGATGGCTTTGGTTATGCGCCCAGCGCAAAGGGTTGGGTAAAAATTGAGCAGCTCGCAACAGTTGTGATTGGCGACGACGTTGAAATCGGATCCAACTCGACGGTGGATCGTGGCGCGCTCGAAGACACGGTGGTGGAAGATGGCGTGATTATCGATAACCTCGTGCAGATCGGGCACGGGGTGCGAGTCGGCCGCCAGTCGGTGATCGTTTCTCAAGTAGGTGTCTCGGGTAGCACGAAAATTGGCGCCAGGTGCGTGATTGCAGGGCAAGCTGGTCTAGCGGGGCACCTGGAGATTGTCGACGACGTGCATATCGGTGGTCAGGGCAGGGTGGCTAGCTCGGTCACCGAAGCGGGGCATTATTCATCGGGCACGCCGATCCAGCCGCTGAGATCTTGGCTGAGAAGCGCCTCAAGATTTACTCAATTGGACCAGATGGCGAAACGGATTTCGGAACTGGAGAGAGCCACCGGTCTCGATCAGCAAGAGGACGGCAAAGCGTGACACTCGACATTGAAGAAATTCGCAACCGACTTCCCCACCGGTATCCGTTTTTGCTGGTAGACCGAGTGGTGTTGGTAGAGCCGGGTGAGCGCATTGAGGCCTACAAGAACCTTAGTATCAATGAGCCGTTTTTCGACGGCCATTTTCCCGGTAAGCCAGTGTTTCCAGGAGTACTGCTGCTTGAAGCCATGGCCCAGGCCGCAGGTATTCTGGGCTTTGTCACCATGGATAAAACCCCAGCGGACGGCTCGATCTATTACTTTGTCGGCGCCGATAATCTCCGTTTTAAGCGCCCCTGCGTGCCGGGGGATCAGGTGATGCTGTATGCCAGTATCGTGAGCGACAGACGCGGTATCTGGAAGTTTGATGTCGAAGCTCGGGTCGATGACGAGTTGGCGGCATCGGGCACCATCCTTTGCGCCAATCGGTGACCCGTGATCCACGAGACCGCCATTGTCGACCCGGGCGCGCGCCTCCATGAATCTGTAGAGGTGGGTCCCTGGTCATTGATTGGACCCCATGTTGAGATCGGTGAGTGCACCAAGATTGAGTCCCATGTAGTCATCAAGGGCCCGACAAAGATTGGTGCACGTAATCACATTTATCAGTTCTCGACGGTGGGGGAGGCAACCCCAGACTTGAAGTACCTAGATGAACCCACCGAACTGCACATTGGCGATGACAACGTGATCAGAGAAAATGTGACCATTCACCGGGGGACCGTACAGGATCGCTCTCTCACCTCAGTGGGACACCGCAATCTCATCATGGCGTACGTCCATATTGGCCACGACAGTTTCGTGGGTAACGACACCATTTTGGTGAACAACACGGCTCTGGCCGGTCACGTTGAAATTGGCGATTGGGCGATTCTCTCGGGCTACACGCTGGTGCATCAGTTCTGCAAGATCGGGGCGCACAGCTTCAGCGGGATGGGTACTTCAATTGGTAAAGATGTCCCCGCATTCGTGACAGTAGCGGGCAGTCCCGCTGAGGCGAAAACGATCAATGCCGAGGGACTGCGCCGACGTGGTTTCGAGAGCACTGAGATTTCGGAACTCAGACGAGCGTTCAAGGTCCTCTATCGGCAAGGCCTGACGCTCGATGTTGCCCTGGAGCGACTGGCAGGCATGGTAGCCGAGACCCCCAGTATTCAGATACTGGTCGACTCACTGAAACAATCCCAACGGGGCATTGTTCGTTAGTGTCACAGGAGTCGCTGCGCCTCGGTCTGTGCGCGGGTGAAGCGTCTGGCGATATACTCGCAGGCTCGATTTTGCGGGCCTGGCAGCGACGCGGCACCTCACTCGACATCACAGGTGTTGGCGGCGATCAGATGCAAGCCGCGGGCCTTGAGTCACTTTGCGCCGTAGACCGGTTGGCCGTAATGGGCCTAGTAGAACCATTGAAACGGTTGCCAGAACTGCTGGGCATTCGCCGGCGTCTCATTGCGCAGCAGCAGCGGGTGGCGCCGGAGCTCTTTGTCGGCGTCGACAGCCCCGATTTCAATCTGCCTGTCGAGCGCCGCCTGCGCGCGTCGGGTATCCCCACTGCTCATCTGGTTAGTCCCACAGTATGGGCTTGGCGACGGGGGCGGCTCCGGGGTATCCGGGAATCGGTTGATCGCATGCTGTGCTTGTTGCCCTTTGAGGTAGATATCTACCGAGAGGCCGGAATTGACGCGGTTTGTGTAGGCCATCCACTGGTAGACGAGCTCCAGCAATTACCCGCAGCAGGCGAACTCCGCGCCGCCATGGGGCTGCCGTTCGACAAAACCCTGGTCGCAGTGCTACCTGGCAGTCGGGAGGGGGAGGTGCGGCATTTGATGCCCGTCTTTGCAGACGCCATGCAGTTGCTACAGGCACGACATACCGGTCTACATTTTGTGATCCCTGCTGCCAACGCCGAGCGGCACCAACAGATTGAATCGGTGCTGCAGTCGACAGCACTATCGGTGAGTCTGATTCGGGGGCAGGGGCGTGAAGTAATGCGATGCAGCGATGCGATCATGATCGCATCGGGTACCGCAACGTTGGAAGCAATGCTGTTGCGCAAACCTATGGTCATCAGTTACCGCATGGCATCGCTGTCATGGGCCATTCTGTCGCGCTTGGTGAAGACGCCATACGTCGGTTTGCCCAATGTATTGGCCGGTGAGAAGGTTGTGCCAGAGATTTTGCAGCACGATGCCACCGATTCGCTGCTGGCTGACGCGGTTTCCGAGCTTCTGGGGGGTGACGGCGACCGGCAGGTGCGCCGATTCGACGAGTTGGCGGGGTTAATCGGTGGCAACTTTGCCGAGCGCAGTATCGATGCGCTGTTGCCGCTGGTTAAGGGGCGATGACATTCGCTGACCTCTTCGAAGGCACAGCAGGCCATCTGGTGGCGGGTGTCGATGAGGTGGGTCGGGGGCCGTTGGCGGGTGATGTCGTCGCGGCAGCGGTGATTCTGGCGGAATCTCCTCTCGAAGGCGTCACCGATTCAAAAATGTTGACCCCGGAGCGACGCGAAACCCTGGCTGAACGCATTCGCGACGAGGCCTTGAGCTGGGCGCTGGGACGCGCCACAGTGGCTGAGATTGACGAGCTGAATATCTTGCAGGCGTCGCTTCTGGCGATGCGCCGGGCAGTTGAGGCGTTACCCATACAGCCTTCGTTGGTCTTGGTAGACGGGAATCGCTTGCCCAAGTGGCCCTATGAAGCGCGTGCCATCGTCAAAGGCGACTTGTCTGAGCCCAGCATTGGTGCCGCATCCATTCTTGCCAAAGTGCAGCGCGACGCAGAGATGCAGGCTCTGCACGAGCACTACCCGGCATACGGGTTTGACCGGCACAAGGGCTATCCGACGAAGGCGCATTTGGCGGCGCTAGAGACCGTGGGTGTCTCTCCAATGCACCGGCGGAGCTTTGGCCCGGTCAGACGCTTGCTGGAAGACCCCGAGGTGGGATAGCGTTCAGGCATGGCGTCGTTTGTTCACCTCCGTCTTCACAGCGAATACTCCCTGATCGATGGCTTACTCCTCATCCGCCCCGCACTCAGTCGGGTGGCGGAGCTGGGAATGCCCGCTGTGGCCATTACCGACCACCACAATTTTTTTGGTCTAGTTAAGGCCTACAAGGCTGCTGCGGAGTTAGGACTCAAGCTGATAATTGGTGCGGATCTGCATGTGCTGGACCCATTGGATGAGGAGCGCCACCACGAATTATGTCTGCTGGCCCAGAATGAGACGGGCTATCGGAATCTGATGTTGCTGCTGTCCCGCTCCTACCAGCAGGGTCAATATCTGGGCCGGCCGCGTGTGAAGCAGGCCTGGGTCCAGGAACATTCGGAGGGAGTCATCGCATTGTCCGGCGGTCGCCAGGGTGACATCGGTCAGGCGTTGTTGAATGGCCGGGAGGACGATGCCCGCGCAGCTTTGGCGGAGTGGCAGCGCTGCTTCTCCGACCGCTTCTATCTGGAACTGCAACGCACCGGGCGCGCAAGGGAGGAGGACTATCTCCACGCCGCAGTGTCATTGGCAGCGGAATGCAGTTGCCCTGTCGTGGCGACCAATGATGTGCGTTTTCTGGAAGCGGATGAGTTTGAGGCGCACGAGGCCCGGGTCTGCATTGGCGATGGGCGCACACTGGATGATCCCAGACGCCTGCGGGCCTACTCCAATCAACAATATCTGCGCTCTGCCGAGGAGATGGCGGAGCTGTTCTCCGACATTCCCGAAGCACTCGAAAACTCGGTGGAAATCGCCCGGCGCTGCTCGGTGTCACTGACGTTGGGCCAGCCTTCTCTGCCTAACTACCCGGTTCCCAAGGAAGAGTCGATCGAGGGGTACCTCGGTCGACTCTCTCATGAGGGGTTGCAGCGCCGCTTTCCCGAATGGAGCGACCAGCAGCTGGAACCCTACAGAGAGCGTCTTAAGTTCGAGTTAAACACTATCAACCAGATGGGATTCCCCGGCTATTTTCTCGTGGTCATGGACTTTATCCACTGGGCCAAGCAGCAGGATATCCCCGTCGGTCCCGGTAGAGGCTCCGGTGCCGGGTCTCTGGTGGCGTATGCACTGGAGATCACCGACCTCGACCCGATTGAATACGATCTGCTTTTTGAGCGCTTTCTGAATCCCGAGCGAGTTTCGATGCCTGACTTCGACGTGGATTTCTGCATGGAGCGCCGCGACGAAGTCATTGAGTATGTGGCGCAGACCTATGGTCGTCAGGCGGTGTCGCAAATCATTACCTTCGGCACCATGGCCGCTAAAGCGGTGGTGCGCGATGTCGCCCGGGTTCAGGGCAAGCCCTACGGTCTAGCCGACCGCATGTCGAAACTGATCCCCTTCGAAGTGGGGATGACCCTATCGAAGGCGTTGGAGCAGGAGGAGCAGCTGATACAGCTTCTCGAAGAGGACAGCTCGGCGCAGGAAATCTGGGACATGGCCGTGCAGCTCGAGGGGGTGACCCGCAATGCGGGTAAACACGCCGGCGGTGTGGTCATTGCGCCCAGTAAACTCACCGATTTTTCTCCTATTTACTGCGACGAAGACGGTGGCGGTGTTGTCACCCAGTACGACAAGAACGATGTTGAAGAAGCGGGCTTGGTGAAGTTCGATTTTCTTGGCCTGCGCACGTTGACGATCATCCAGTGGGCAATCCAGATGATCGATGCCAGAGGAAAGTCAGCGCTCGACCTTGATCGTGTGCCTCTAGATGATCCAGAGGTCTTCCGCATGCTTCAGAGTGGTGATACCACGGCGGTCTTCCAGCTCGAGAGTCGCGGCATGAAGGAACTGATCAAAAATTTGCGCCCCGACTGTTTTGAAGACATCATTGCGCTGGTGGCGCTGTTCAGGCCCGGGCCTTTACAGTCGGGCATGGTCGACAATTTCATTGACCGCAAGCATGGGCGCGAACCGCTGGCCTATCCCGACGCCCAATATCAGCATGAATGGTTGAAACCCATTTTGGAGCCTACGTATGGCATCATTCTGTATCAGGAGCAGGTGATGCAGATTGCCCAGGTGCTGGCGGGCTATACGCTTGGTGGTGCCGATTTGCTGCGACGGGCAATGGGCAAGAAAAAACCCGAGGAGATGGCCAAACAGCGCAGCGTTTTCGAGGAGGGCGCCGCGGCACAGGGAATTGACCCCATGCTGGCCATCAAGATCTTCGATCTTGTCGAGAAATTTGCGGGTTACGGTTTCAATAAGTCGCACTCGGCGGCTTACGCGTTGGTCTCGTATCAAACCGCGTGGCTGAAAACCCATCACCCCGCAGAATTTATGGCTGCGGTCATGAGTTCCGAGATCGACAACACCGACAAGCTGCTCACTTTCCGGGATGAGGCCCGAAGGATGGGCGTGACGGTGCAGGCGCCGTCGATTCAGAGCGGCCAGTACGCCTTCTCTGTCGACAACGAGAGCCAGATTCGCTACGGCCTCGGTGCGATTAAAGGGTTGGGTGAGGGACCGATCAGTAGTGTGCTGGCCGCGCGAGAGGGCGGTCCGTTTAGCAGCCTTTTTGATCTCTGCGCGCGAACAGATCCCCGTAAAGTAAATCGACGCGCGCTGGAGGCCTTGATTAAAAGCGGCGCGCTGGATGAGCTGGGTGTTGAGCGGTGGGTGATGTTGGCCGCGCTGGATGATGCGATCAAAGGCGCCGAACAAGTCGCCAGCAACACCGCTGCCGGTATCGATGATTTATTTGGCGAGGTGATTGCCACGGTGGGTGACGCCGAAGACCCCTATCAGGAGTACCGCGGAGCGCGGCCCTGGTCTCTGATGGAGCTGCTCAACGCTGAAAAAGAGAGCCTGGGTAGTTTCTTGAGTGGCCACCCGATGGAAGCCTATGAGGCGGAGATCAGGAAATTTGCGCCGCGCCGCATTTGCGAATTGCAGGCCAACAATCAGGCGGTGGTGGCTGGACTGATTCTCGATATCCGCACCATCAAAACTCAGCGAGGTTCCATGGCAGTGCTGACCCTGGACGACGGTTCAGGGCAGATGGAAGCCGCGGTGTATAACGACGTATTTACTGAGCATCGGGATCTGTTGCATAAGGACCGCATCGTCTTGCTGGACGGCAGATTGCAGGTTGACGATTTCAACGGTGGCCTGGCAATGCGAACCAAAACCGTCCGTTCACTGGAGCAAGCCCGAAAAGCCAAGGTCACCCAGCTGCTTCTCAGGGTGCCGAGCCATCGTGTAGACGAGCGTTTTAATACCTTGCTTGCCAACACGCTGCGCTCTGCGGTGGGCGGACAGTGCCCCGTGGTCATGGAATATGTGCAGCCGAAAGGATCTGTCGCTGTGCGTCTGGGTGGCGCCTGGCAGGTCCATCCGAGCGACGCGCTACTGGACGAGCTGCGCATTGCAGTGGGGAACGATGCAGTGGAATGGGTGTATGAGGCGTAATGGCGTACTGCTTCTCCTGATGTTGTTGACGGCTTGCGGAGAGACGCCACCGCCCTGCACTTCATCCAATCTTTCAGGCTCAGCGCCAAGCGCCGGTTGTCTGGTGTGGGATGCGCGGGGCACAGTACTCGTCAAAGATTGGTCGGGTGAGTGGGCGCTGCCCGGTGGCAGTGTTGACTCGTCAGAATCGCCTCGCTGTGGCGCGGAGCGAGAAGTGTTTGAAGAAACTGGTTTGGCCGCTCACACCATTGAGCTAGCCACCGTTTTCGAAAATGGCTTCCATCTGTATTGGTGCGCAGTGCCCGCCGCGGCGGAGCCCCGCATTCAACGCCCACTGGAGGTGGCAGATGTCATCTGGTGGAACCTTGAGGCCTTGCCTGATGGCACCTGGCGATATCCGGCTCAGGGAGCGATGATTCGTGAGCTGATTATGGCGCGATCGGAGGCGCCCGTTGATTAACGGTGGCGAGCGCCACAATTAGAGGAGATGAAGTAGAACATGAGTCAAGAATCGATTGAAGCGGCCGTTTTTCGCCGACTGGTGTCTCACCTCGACGGCCGCAAAGACGTCCAGAATATAGACCTCATGAATCTGGCTGGCTTTTGCCGCAACTGCCTGTCCAAATGGTACGCGGAAGCCGCCGCTGAACACGGGATCACGCTGGACAAAGAGGCGGCACGCGAGATTGTGTACGGCATGCCGTATGAGGAGTGGAAGGCGCAGTATCAGACCGAGGCGACGCCAGAGCAGGCGGCGCAATTTGCTGCAAAGCAGGTGGATTCAGCCGGGCAATGACTCCAACACATCGGCGACCGAGACGACGTCAGCATATTTGGCATTGAGGTCATAAAGATTGGCCTCATGCGCTTGCTCATCCCGATCCCCAGAAGCCTCCCGGGGCACCAAGACGCGGTAGTTATTCTGTAATCCGTCCACTGCAGTCGCGCGCACACAGCCACTGGTTGTGAGACCTGTGACCACCACAGAGTCCACTCCTTTTGCTTTTAGCCATTCATCCAAGTCAGTGCCGTGGAAGCCGCTGGCATGAAGTTTCTCTAGCTGAAGATCTGAGGGGGCGATGGGTAACCGCGGGTCAAACTTGACCCATTCTGATTCTGGGGTCAGGAGGTTGAGCGCCGGCACCCTCGCTCGGAAGACGGATGCCTGCTCAGCGTTGCGATAGATCACGGTGGTCAGCACGACAGGCAGGTCCGCACGATGGAAGGCATTCATCAGCTCGATATTGGCCGCCACCACGGCGTCCGCCTCCGAACCTAGGGGGCAGGCCGGATCGGTGAAGCCCACTAACGCGTCGACAACAATCAAGGCAGGGTGCTGGCCCATGCCGCCGGCGATTATGTCCAACGCTTTTCGGTCCGACATGGCTGGCCTCCTCAGGGGTGTCCTAGTTACTATCTCATGATGAGCGATCTCATTCGACATCGACCCATGAGGACTGATGCTCTTGTGAGCAGCTGGGTGCGCAATGGATGACGCCCCGTCTCAGATGTCTATCGACGTCAGTGCCGTCATTGACGCGGACTGGCCCGAGTGGCGGTCGGCACTCGAGGACATCCGGCGCGAATATGGTGACGAGGGCGTGAGAGCGCTACTCAGGCGCCTTCAGGAATACAGCATCGATCAGGGCGTCACACTCTCCGATGCTTTACTTAATACCCCTTACATCAATACGCTTTCTCCTGACGAGCAGCCGCCGTATCCCGGTGATCTGGAGCTCGAGAAACGCATCGAGAATATCATTCGCTGGAACGCGGCCGCCATGATCTTGCGGGCGCAGGACGACGGTGCCGGTTTGGGCGGGCACATTGCGACCTATGCCTCTGCTGCCACGGCCATGGAGACGGCCTTTAATCATGTTTTCAGCGCCGAAGGTCGAGGAGACCTCGTGCTCCCCCAGCCGCATGCCGCGCCAGGTATCTACGCCAGAGCCTATCTGGAAAGCCGGCTGACCGAGCAGCAGCTGCGTAATTTCCGGCGTGAATTGGGAGAGGGCGGGGGTTTGTCTTCCTACCCGCATCCTCGATCCATGCCCGATTTCTGGCAGGTCCCCAACGCGTCAATGGGCCTCTCCGTGCCCATATCGATCTATATCGCACGGTTCGCCAAGTACCTGCAGCATCGCGGACTGCTGGCGGCAGATGACGCGCGGATCTGGTGCTTTATCGGCGATGGTGAGGCCGACGAGCCTGAGGTGCTGGGCACCGTCAATATCGCCGCCCGCGAGCGGCTCGACAATTTGGTGATTGTCGTCAACTGTAATCTGCAGCGCCTCGATGGACCGGTGCGAGGTAACGGAAAAATCATTCAGGAGTTGGAGCGTGCCTTTCGCGGTGCCGATTGGCAGGTCCTGAAAGTGATCTGGGGCAGTGGTTGGGATGCCCTACTGGCCTCGGATCACGAGGGGGTTTTACGCCATCGCATGGAAGAGTGCCTAGATGGCGACTATCAGCGTTACTCGATACTCCCTGGAGACGAGCAGCGCGAGCACTGGGTACACGGTGACCCCCGCCTGGAACAACTCATGAATACCCTCACCGATGTCGAAGTCGCGCAGATCAAGCGCGGCGGGCAGGATCCGAAAAAACTCTATGCCGCGTATCGGCGGGCTTGTGAGAGCGAGGATCGTCCGACGGTGATTCTTGTGAAAACCGTGAAGGGCGATGGTATGGGCTCGGCTTTGCAAGGCCGAAACACGGCGCATCAAAAGAAAGATTTGAGTCGCGAGGAACGGATTGCCTGTGCGCGTAGCTGGGGGATACCCCTCGACGATGAGGCGATTGCCCGCGCCGATTTTTACCGTCCGGAAGAGGACAGCGAGGAGCTCCGATACCTGAGGGCGCGAAGGGAGGCGCTGGGCGGCTATTTACCACGACGCGAAGTGCCTGCTGCCAGTCTCAAGGCGCCGGATGCGGCGATTTTCAGGACCTCAGATGCGGGCAGCGACTCACGGAGTTTGTCTACCACGACCGCCATGGTGCGGTTGCTGACCAAGCTCCTGAAAGACCCTGAGGTGGGCGAGTTTATTGTTCCGATTGTGCCGGACGAGGCGCGCACCTTTGGCATGGACGCACTGTTCAAGGTGGCGGGTATTTACTCCCCCGATGGTCAACGATATACGCCCGTGGACGCAGAGGCACTGAACACCTATCGGGAGGCCATTGACGGGCAGATTTTGCAGGAGGGTATCTGCGAAGCTGGCGCGATTGCCTCGTTTATCGCCGCCGGGACCGCTTACGCCACCTTCGCAGTCCCCATGATTCCGTTTTATATCTTCTACTCGATGTTTGGCTTCCAGCGCGTGGGCGACATGATTTGGGCGTCCGCCGACATGATGGCCCGGGGCTTTCTGTTGGGGGGTACGGCGGGTCGCACCACCTTGAACGGTGAAGGTCTCCAACATCAGGACGGGCACTCTCCCATCCTTGCCAGCACCGTACCCTCGGTGCGTACCTACGATCCCGCTTTTGCGTGGGAGATGGCAGTCCTCGTCCGCTTCGGCATACAGCGGATGTTTGTGGAAGATCACGATGAGCTGTTTTACCTGATGATGTACAACGAAGCGTTACCCATGCCGGCGCGACCCGCCCACGACGATCTCGATGAGGGCGTGGTAAGGGGTGGATATCTGCTGGAGCCCGCCGCGGGCGACGGACCGCGCGTAAATCTTCTCGGCTCCGGCACGATTTTGTTTGAGGTGATGCAGGCGGCGGAGACGCTTAGAGAAGAAGGCTACTCGGTTGCCGTATACAGCATCACTAGTTACGTAGAACTGGCGCGCGACGCCGAGCGAGCTGAGCAGGCAGATGCTGCCGATGCTGATCCAGCGTGGTTGGACATCATTCTCCCTGAGACCGACGTACCTATCGTGGCGGCAACGGACTACGTCCGCGCCTTGCCTCGCATGATCGCCAGTTGGATAAACGGACCGTTTACGGCTTTGGGTACCGATGGCTTTGGCATGAGTGAGCGGCGCTCGGATCTGCGGGCCCACTTCAAGGTCGACGCCGCTTCCATCGCCGATGCCGCTCGAAAAAGGACGGTGAGCTAGGTTCACACTTGGACCCCGAGTGGTGGCGCTCATCCAGTGGCGTTACACTTGGTGCCGCCGGGTGCAGTTGGCGCCGCTTCCTGCTCCCGTAGAAGGAGATACCCATGGCCGAGAAGGTGATTATCAAAGAAGTTGCAGCCCGCGACGGGCTTCAGGCGCAGCCAAAGCACCTTACTGTTGAGCAGCGGATCGCGCTGTTGGGCGCTCTTGCCAAGACCGGCATCCCCGAGCTTGAGATAGGGTCGTTTGTCTCGCCAAAAGCCGTGCCGCAGATGGCGGGCACGGACGAAATCGCCGCCAACTTGCCTCAGGCGCAGCTCGCTTACAGCGCGCTGGTGCCCAATATGAAGGGTTACGAGCTGGCGGTCATGGCGGGGATTCGCAGCCAAGCCATCGCGCTCGCTGCCACCGAAGAGATGAACCAGAACAATATCCGCAAAAGCCTTGAGGACACCTTCGTCATGGGGGAGGAGATTCTAGATCGCGCGGCAAGAGAGGGTGTCGATATCCACGCGTATCTTGCCGTAGCGTTTGAGTGCCCCTACGAGGGAGCTGTTGAGGAATCGCTGGTGCTGGAGCAGGTGGACCGCCTGATGCAACACCAGCCGGCGCGATTAATGATCGCCGATACTATTGGTGCTGCTAACCCTGCCGCGGTGCACTCTATGATGCACAAGCTTGTTGATCGATACGGACCTGAGCGGTTGGGTTGCCATTTTCACGATACCCGTGCCATGGGTTTGGCCAACGTTTATGCAGCACTTCAGGCGGGCGTTCGTCACTTCGACGCCTCGGCAGGGGGGTTGGGGGGCTGTCCCTTTGCGCCCGGCGCCAAAGGTAATGTGGCCACCGAAGACGTGGTCATGCTGTGTCAGTCGATTGGCTACGACACCGGCCTTAACATGCCTAAGCTGCTGGAGGCCGTTGCGCTGTTGAGCGAGATGATCGGCGCCCCTCAGGGCGGAAGAGCCCACACCTGGCTGTCCAAGCAGTGTGCTTGAGCTAACCCGTGCGGGTCAGTGAGGCCATCGTCGGCCGGCAGAGCATTCGCGCGTTTCTCTCTGAAAGGCCTGTTAGCGATGAGCAAATTCAGTCGCTATTGAGAGTTGCAGGGCGCGCACCCTCGGGATCCAATATTCAACCTTGGCATGTCTATGTGGTGCGGGGGGAGACAAAGGCCCGCATCACTGACGCGTGCGAGGCGCGGTATTTGTCGGGTGATGAGGGTGAATACGAGTACCACTACTACCCCCGCGCATGGCGCGAGCCTTACATAGGCAGGCGTCGCCAAACGGGCTTCGGCCTCTATGGCTTATTGGGCATCGACAGAAAGGACACTGAGGCGGTGCAGGGATATCGCGTCCAGAACTATCAGTTTTTTGGCGCGCCGGTGGGACTTTTCTTCACCATTGATCGGGATATGGAGCAGGGCAGCTGGCTCGACTACGGCATGTTTTTGCAGTCGTTTATGCTGGCGGCACGGGAAATGGGCATGGAGAGTTGCGCACAGGCCGCGTTTTGCTCCTACCACGATATCGTCATGCCGATTCTGGGGGCCCCTAGTGAGCAGATGCTAGTCTGCGGTATGTCGCTGGGCTACGCCGACCCCGACGCGTTGGTGAATAGTTACCGCACCCAGCGGCTAGATGCTGCGGAGTTTATGACGGTACTGGATTGATCAGGTGGCCCGTGCCACCATTTGTTTGGCAATGATCATACGCTGGATCTCGTTGGTTCCCTCACCGATGCATAGGAGCGGGGCGTCTCGGTAGAAGCGCTCGATCTCATACTCGGGTGAGTAGCTATAACCACCAAAGACCCGCATTGCATCGAGGCTGTTCTGCACTGCCGCTTCTGAGGCGAAGAATTTGGCTTGACCCGCTTCCAGATCACATCGCTCGTGGCGATCGAACTTGTCGGCGGCCTGATGCACCAATAATTCAGCGGCCGCCGCCCGGGTCGACATTTCCGCAAGCTTTAACTGAATGGCCTGGTGCTCGGCAATCGCCTTGCCAAAGGTTCTTCGGTCCATCGCGTAATGCAGCGCCATATTGGTCGCGCCTTTAGCCATGCCCGCACCGCGCGCTGCAATATTGATGCGCCCAAGCTCCAGGCCACCCGCAACTTGCTGGAAGCCCTTACCTTCCTCTCCACCCACCAAGTTGTCAGCGGGGACACTGAAGTCCTCAAAAATGAGCTCGGCGCTGTCGATCGACCGGTAACCCAGCTTCTTGAGCTTTTTGCCGACGCTAAAGCCTTCACCCTTCTCGCAAATGAAGAGGCTCATACCCCGGTGCGGCGGTGAGGCGCTGGGGTCGGTCTTGGTCAGTACGGCGAGACAATTGCCTTTAATGCCGTTGGAGATCCAGGTCTTGGTGCCGTTCAGCACATATTGATCACCGTCTTTCTTGGCCACCAGACGAATACCTTGCAGGTCTGACCCTGCGTCGGGCTCGGTCAAGCCAATACCGCCGCGCAGCTCCCCGGTGGCGAACTTAGGCAGAAAATGTTCTTTCTGCGCCTGTGTGCCGGCGCGCTCGACACAGCTCGCCATAATTAGATGGGAGTTGAAGATGCCCGAGGGCGCCATCCATACCTCGCAAATCCGCGAAACGATCCGCGAATAGGTCGAGGCGCTCAGGCCCAAGCCGCCATATTCCTCAGAGATCGTAGCGCCAAACAGTCCGAGCTCCTTCATCTGCTCCACCAGATCGCCTGGGTATTCGTCCGCCTGATCGAACTCGCACGCGATAGGCCGCAGCTCCTGTTCGACCCACTTGTCGATGGTGGCCAGAATTTGTTGTTCGACCGACGCGTCGTGGCTCATGCTGTTTCTCCTGTAAAAAGGGGTTAGGCGGGGTTGCGCTTTGGAATGAGGATCTGACGTTCGAAGACACACACCTCGTTGTCGTCCTGGTTGATACCGCGGGTCATCACGCTGACGATGCCCGCATTGGGCCGCGAGCGCGACTCACGCTTGGCTAGCACTTCCGTGTTGGCGTAAAGGGTATCCCCTGGAAAGACCGGAGCAGGCAATTTGATTTCTTTCCAGCCCAAATTGGCGATGGCGGCCTCACTCACATCCGATACGCTCATGCCCACGATGATCGCCACCGTGAGCGGGCTCGCGACCAGTGGTCGACCAAACTCGGTCTCTGCGGCGTACTCCTCATCAAAATGAAGTGGGTGTGTATTCATGGTCAGCAAGGTGAACCAGGCGTTGTCGTGTTGCGATATCGTCCTTCCAGGCAGGTGATGATAGATATCTCCCACGATGAAGTCCTCAAAGTGACGGCCACTTTGATGAGCGTAGCGCGCCTTTGCAGTGGTTTTAGCCATGATCAAATACCTCGTGAGAACGGCAGAACGGGTTGTGGTCACCCGATAACCATCTAAAATGTCTGGACAATTTAAGTCTGGGGGGTTCAGACCTGTCATGCAAGTTGAGCAAGTAAAAAAGCGGCCGGCAGATGGCGCGCAAAGCTCATATAGACTGCCGCTGTACCGACAGATTTCGGACACCTTGCTCACTGGTATCCGAGATGGGAAGTTTCCTGTGGGCACCTTTTTACCCGGCGAACTAGAGCTGATCGATCGCTTCGACGCCAGCCGGCATACGATCCGCGAGGCGTTACGTGTGCTGGAAGACATGGGTCTCGTGAAGCGACAGCGGGGCCGTGGCACGCTGGTGCTATCCACCGAGGCTTCTCCTGCGTTCGTGCAAATGGTGCGTTCGCCATCGGAACTCTTCAGTTATCCCGACAGCAGTATTTTTAGAATGCTCTCCGATGAGCGCATTGCGGCGGACAAACCTCTGGCTAGAGAGTTGGGCTGTGAGGTGGGAGACCAGTGGGTGCAGATTTCGGGCTTGCGGACGCTGGGCGAAGAGGGCATGCCGATCTGTCTGGCCAATGTGTATGTCATCCCCGAGTACGGCTCGATCGCCCAGCGGCTGGGTGGGAGTTCACGTCCGGTATACGAGATGATAGCCGAAACCTTTAAGGAATCGATCGAGAACATTGCGATTCGCCTCACTGCGGGCGTCCTGTCAGAGCAAAAAGCCGCAATCCTAGGTGTCGAGCCAGGGTCGCCCTCGCTCAGCGTAAGTCGTTTCTATCAAGGCGGGCGCGGGCGAATTTTCGAGGCGTCTATCTCTGAACATCCCGCAAGTAACTTCAGCTATAACTTCGAGTTCACCCGCGGCTGGCAAACCGCCGATCACTGGTCCTGGAACAACTGATATGACCCCCGACGATTTCACACCCATTCGCAGTTTTCTGTTCACCCCCGCGAACCATTCACGGCGTGTCGAGAAGGTTTTTGAAGTTGGCGCCGATGCAGTCATTCTGGATCTGGAGGATGCGGTGGCGATCAGCGAGAAGCCTGCGGCGCGACAGTGCGTAGTGAATGCCTTTTGTGCCCGCCCTAACAGCAGCGTCCGGCACTATGTTCGAGTGAACAGCATCGACACGCCCTACTGCGCTGAAGACATTAAAGCTACCGTCGGGCCATGGCTCGATGGCGTGGTGTTGCCCAAGGTGGAGTCGCGGGCTTGCCTCAATCAACTGGAAAACCTGTTGGCTGCGGCAGAAACGGCACAGGGTATAGCGGTGGGTAGTCTGGATTTAATGCCCATTATTGAGACGGCTGCAGGTGTTGAGGGGGCGAGGAAGATTGCCACCTCCGACAGTCGCATCAAGCGTATGGCGTTTGGCGGCGGGGACTATACGCTGGATCTGAATTACGAGTGGAACGAGGATGAGTCGGTGTTGGCTTATGCGCGAGCGAAGCTGTCTCATGCGGCGCGTCTGGGCAATCTCGAGGCGCCGATCGACACGGTGGTGTTGCAAATCAAAGATGACGAGCGGTTTTTGCAGTCTGCCCGGCACGGAAAGCAGTTCGGTTTTGGCGGTAAGCTCTGTATCCACCCCGCCCAGATTCCCTTAGCGCATAAGGTGTTCACGCCTTCCGAGGAGGAGATTGCCCACGCCCGGGCCGTTGTGGCTGCGTTTGAGGCTGCAGAGGCAGAGGGCTCGGCCTCCATCCAGTTGGACGGTTACTTTATCGACTACCCGATTGTTTACAAGAGTCAGCGGATTCTCGCGCTGGCGGACTCTTTGTTGAGCTGACAGGCCAATAGCCGGCTCGTCAGTCGGCATCCTCACACGGTTAGTGTATTATGTCCGGACATTTCCGGAGTTCCTGATGCAGGCATCACCGCTAACCCATCAAACCGCACCTTTGAGTCGCGCGATTGCTGATCGCGTCCTTGCGTTGCAGCAAGATAAAGTTCCGCAAGACGTATGGGACTACCTCAAGCTGTGTCTGGCAGACGCCGTCGGGATCGCCTTTGCGTCTCGTGCTTACGATTTTGCGCACACCTCCCTGGATGCGCTGAATCTGCTGGGCAGTAACGGTGCATCGACCATTATTGGCCAGTCCACGACGGTGTCGTTGCGCGACGCAGCTTTGATGAACGGATTGCTAGTGCACGGGTTGGACTACGACGACACCCATCTGGCATCAGTCGTGCATTGCTCCGCCAGTGCTTTCCCCGCAGTATTGGCTCTGGCTGAACAGCGCGGCCTGAGTGGAGCAGAACTGCTTCTTGCCGCGCTGATGGCGGTCGAAGTCGACGCTATGTTAGGTACGCAAGCGGGCGGCGTGTTCCAGCAGGTGGGCTTTCACCCCACGGGTGTTGTTGGCGTATTTGGCGCGACCGTTGCCGCGGCACGCATGATGGAGGCCGACAGCGACGCGTTGGTGAGGGCTCAAGGCGTAGCGCTCAGTCTAAGTAGCGGCAGCATGGCGTTTTTGGACGATGGCAGTTGGACCAAGCGCCTGCATCCAGGATGGGCAGCGTCTGCGGCGCTTCAAGCGGCGGCGATGGGCGTCTCTGGGTTTAAAGGGCCGGGCGAGGCCTACGGTGGGCGCTTTGGTTTTTATGCGCTTTATGCGCCGGGTACCTCGGTGGACACAGAGGCAGTGTCATCCCAGCTTTTTCACGACTGGGCGTTGCGCACGGTCGCTATCAAGCCCTATCCCATCTGTCACTTTAACCACGCGCTCGTAGACGCCGCGTTGGCATTGCGGCAAGCGCACGGTTTAACGCCAGATAAGATCGCATCGGTCACCATTGGTCTCGACGAACGTCAGTTTGGTGTGGTGGTGGAGCCAATTGAAACCAAACGAGCGCCCCAAAGTGAGTACGATGCCAAATTCAGCGCGCCCTACGCAGTGGCTACCGCGCTCTGCAAAGGTAGCTTCACACTGGCCGATTTGGAAGACGCCGCACGGATGGATCCGGAGGTACTGTCGCTCGCCCAGTGCATCGAATACACCCATGACGACAGATCACGCTACCCCAACGCTTTTTCGGGCGGTGTTAAAATCATTCTCACCGACGGTACCGAGCTGGAGCACTTTGAGGCGGTGAATCGGGGTGCGGAGGGGCAGCTACTCTCCGCTGAGCAAGTGAAGGCCAAATTCCTCGATAATTGTGAGCTCACTATTCCAGCGGACATAGCAGAGCAGTTATGGAGTGCAATGCTAAACCTCGACGGAATGACTGACGTAGCAGAGTTGACGGCGTTGCTGCGAACACAAGCCAACAGGGCGGCCTGACGGAGCCCCGGGAGCGAAGCATGTTGAGACCAAGATTTGCAGTGCGAGCGCAACAAAGGACCTGTTCGCAGAGTCCACGTTGAATCGCCCGTGAGGCGGATATTGGTACCTAGAAGCAATTAACCGTAGGAGGAAAAATGGCTGTAAGGATAGAAAAAGACGGGCCTGTTTGGACGATTATTCACTCAAGGCCTGAAGCACGAAATGCTATGGACCCCAACAGTGCTGACGAGGTCACATCCGCTTTTCTCGATTTTGATGATGATCCCACCGCCTCTGTTGCTGTGTTCTGGGGCGAGGGTGGCTCATTTTGTTCAGGTTGGGATCTAAAGTACGTTTCGACACTTGATAAGCAATACCCACTGAAAGAGCTGGATATTCCAGAGGATGGCGGGAGTCGAGGAAATGGTGGAGACATCCCCAGAGGTCCGTTAGGGCCTAGCCGCTTAGAGCTAGATAAACCAGTTATTGCGGCAGTCGCGGGACCCGCCGTAGCGGGTGGAATGGAGCTAGCTCTGTGGTGTGATTTTAGAGTCATGGAGAGCACAGCTTACTTGGGTGTTTATTGCCGTCGTTGGGGTGTGCCATTGATTGATGGAGGGACTATCAGACTTCCTAGAATAGTTGGGCAAGGGCGCGCGCTTGAGATAATCCTCACCGGCAGACAGGTAATGGCAGAGGAGTGTGAGCGCTTAGGCCTTTGTGAGTATGTTGTTGAAGAGGGTGGATCGAGAGAAAAAGCGGAGACTCTCGCTGCTGAGATCGCTCGATTTCCTCAGACATGTGTGCGGGCAGATCGCAGATCCGCCATAAATCACCGCGATATGAACATGCGTGACGCGCTAATAAGCGAGTGGTACAACGGGAGAGAGGCGTTGATAAAAGATGGTGTGGACGGTGCAGGACGGTTCGCTGGTGGTTTAGGAAGGCACGGAGATTTTAAAGAAATCGATTAATTGGCCAATCTGGAGGCATAGCTTCCGGCCAGCGTAATAAATTACGGCTGTAGCCAGACCTATCGCTACCCCATGCTCCACGTTGCTCAGTGTCGGTGGACCTTCATCGATGCGTCTTGGAGTAATTCGAGTTAGATCGCGGGCGACGCCGGAGCGTGGGGTGCATCAGCTCGATATCTCGCAGGTGTCATTTTGCGAGTAGGCAGGGGCGGGGCCTCTCGGGCTGGGCATCCTCCTTTTTACCCTAATGAGGCACGGCCCGGTGGTATCCTAAAAGCCGTTCGGGCCTCCATATATTTTGCTGATGCCGCTTGACATGATTGCCTCAGCATTCCTTAGAATGGAACAGCCAAATCTGCAGGTGGTAGAATGGTAGTCCGCTTCATCAGCCGCGCGTGCTCTGGGTCGAACGGATCTCGACGATGCATGGTACAGGCGTTATCCCACATTAAGGCATCGCCTGGTTGCCAAGAGTGCGAGTAGACGAACTCCGGTCGGGTGGTCCAATCAAACAAAAAGTCTAGCATCTCGGCGCTCTTTTCAGGGTCCCAACCCACAATTTCAGTGGTCATTCCAGGACAGAGATACAGCGCCTTGCGGTGTGTCACTGGATGTGTGCGCACAATAGGGTGATGAATGTCCGGGGATAGCGCTTTTTGCTTTTTGTTCGTTGGGACGCTGTAGGCCTTATTGAAAGCTTCGTATGACTGGTTCGCCAGACAACCATCTAGCCTAGTTTGTGTCTCTTCTGGCAGTGCGTCCCAGGCTGCGCACATGTCTGCGAATTCAGTATTGCCCCCCTCAGGAGGAAGAGTGTCGGCCATCAGCAGCGACCCTACAGCAGGCCTCGGTAAGTAGATCTGATCATAGTGCCAACCTACTTCGCTATCGGCTAGGATCCCGAGGAGACGTCCGTCTTTTTTAACGTTGGATACATACAGGATCTCGGGATGCTCTGGTGAGAGGTATTCCTCACGCACGTGAATTTCAAGGTCGCCGAATTCCCGGCTGAACCCGACCAACGCCGCTTCATCAAATGACTGATTACGGAATAGCAACAGTTTGTGCTCAGCCCAAAGCTCTTTGATAGCCCGGGTGTCCTCGCTACGAGGGTCACCAGTAAGTTGAAAATCTAGTACCTCTGCACCAAAGGTTCGGCTTAGTGGACGTGTGGCATACATGGGGACACCTCTAGACGTAATACTCTAATTGTACGGACATTTACCCAAAACACCAACTCAAAGCAATCTGGGCACGGTTTTCAGGTGGGTGGGTGTCGCCTGACCTCGAGCGCCATCACGCCGATCAAGACCAATGCAATGCCCAGCCACTGGGCTGGGGTAAGAATCTCGCCGGTCAATTCCTGCGCCATGATAGCGGTGGCGGGTGGTCCCAGTGTGCTGATCAGAGAGGCTTTGGAAGCACCGACCCTGCGCACGCCTTCAGCCATCAGGAATAGCGGTAAAACGGTAGAGAAGACCACGAGTGCTGCGAGCGTCCGCCATGCGGGCCCGGACAGATCGACGTTCTGCCAGCCGGCGAAAATTTGATAGTGGATTGCCATGCCGAGTGCGGCTGCGGTCATGGCAGCTAGGGTAAATAGGCCGCTGCCCAGCCTCTGGGTGAGCTCACCGCTGATCAGGGTGTAAATGGCAATACTCATCGAGCAGAACAAGATCCAAGCCATGCCGGACCATTGGCTGGCCGAGAGTCGAGCATTCAAGGCGCCGGTGACTAGCGCGACCCCCAGCGTGGTTAGCAGCAATGCGAGCACAACTCTCGCCGAGGGCGGTTGCCGCGTAATGAGCGTGGTAATGATGACCACGAAGATGGGGTAAGCAAACAGCAACGGCCGCTCGACGCTGGCGTCGATGATGGTCAGGGCATAAAAGTTCGCCAGTGCCCCAAGGTAATAGCAGAGGAATCCCGCAAAGAGGGCGAGAAGTAGGTCGTTGCGCCGGCAGGTGGCGACCCGCTTCGCTGGATTTTTAGTCCGAGACAGCCACGCCAGCAGCGCGAAGCCCGGCACCGCCAGTACCGAGCGAACGGCCGCGACGTCGTGAAAGCTGAGGCCCATGTCATACAGAGTTTTTGCGAACAGCCCCTTGGCAGCTAGCAAGACGGCCCCGATGGCTACCAACAGCCCGCCGATCAGACCGGGGTTCTGGACGCTAGTCAGGTGCGGCTTACCCCAGCGCTGAGTTCGCTAAGGACCTCGTCGGTTGTCAGGACGCGGGACCAAAGTCGTTTCAGCATGGTCAGCGTGGCTTCCTGCATCTCCTCGCTATCGGTGCCGGTGGCGTCGCTGATCACCACCACTCGATATTGCAGATCGCAAGCTTCCATCGACGTCATGGCGACACAGTTGTTGGTGGAGACACCGGTAGAGACCACAGAATCGACACCCAGCGCGCGCAGCGAGCTGTCCAGCGCAGTCGAGCGGAACGCTCCCTGCGTTGTCTTGTTCAACACCAGATCGCCTGGTCCGGGCTTCAGCGCATCGACCACCTCGTGTTCGGGCTGACCCGCAATGTTGTTGGTGGCTTTGATGATAGGGGCAATGTGGTGGGGCGCATCGCTGGCATCTGCTGCGTTGGCCCCATAGGTAATCCAGATCACGTGCGCGCCGGCCTCGCGAAACCCTGCGATGAGTTTTTGGATGTTGGGGATCAGCAGGTTATCAATGCGATCAAAGCGATATTGCGCCGACTCGATCTTGCCCTGTTCAGCCAGGAGTTTGCCCAGCCCCATGTTGCGATTGCCCGTGGCGTTCTGCATGTCGATGACTAGCAGGGCTGTGCGACTGGGCTCGAGGGAAAACTGCTGACTGAAGTTGTCAATAAAGCTGGGTTGGCTCATAGCGGGATCGCCGTCCTTGAAACATCCGTACATTCTAAGTCATATTGCGTGACTGACGTGATCGAGGCAACGGGACCCGACTACTCATGGATAAGTTTGCAGAGGCTGGCTACGGCCAGCGCGATATTGGATTTGGTGAGCGGCCAGCGCTCGTCATGGTCGACTTTCAGCAGGGCTTTACCGACGCCAGCAATCCACTGGGCCGCAGCGATCACGTGCAGCGCGCAGTGGATAACACGGCGGTATTGCTCGCGGCATGCAAGGCCAAGGACATTCCGGTCGCTTCCTGCGCTGTATCTTGGGGGGGTCCCGACGAGATGACCTATTGGAAGATCGACTCACTTTATGACGGCAGCTTCTATCACGGGCATCCCTGCACAGAGCTCGACCCGCGAATCCGCGACGATGAGTACATCTTTCAGTTTATAAAAACGGCGCCCTCTATTTTTTATGAGACGCCTCTCAAGCCGTGGCTGGTCACGCATTGCGTCGACACCACCATTATCACTGGTTGCACAACCTCTGGGTGCGTGCGCGCCTCGATCGTGGACAGCTTCTCAGCCGGCTACCGCACCATCGTCCCTGCGGATTGCTGTGGTGATCAGGACGAAGAAGCCCATGCGAGCAACCTTCGGGACGTGGGTAGACGCTATGCCGATGTCACTGATCTGGAGAGCGTGCTGGCACATATCAACGGACTCTAAGGGATCTATTTGGTCACTCAGAGCTTGCCAATTTAACAGAACAACACTGAATTTGATTAGCCCTTAGGAGAACACCATGCCTATTGCCCAGATCAACGGACACGACATGTACTACGAGGTGCATGGTGATGGGCCGCCAGCCGTTTACATTGGCGGCTGGGATACCTTTTGTCACGGCAGGCATCATTATCTGGCACGGGGTATGACCGATCAGTTCTCCACCGTCATCATTGATTACCGTGGGCTGGGTGAGTCAACCGATGACTACTCGATGGAGCCCTCTACGCAATTGTTTGCCGATGACATCAGTGGCCTTTTGGACTACCTCAATATGAAGTCGGTGTACTTCGTAGGGCTGGTGGGCATTGGTGCGTGTATTGGTCAGTGGATAGCGCTTAAGCGGCCTGATCTAGTCCGCTGCATGGTGAATATGGGGTGCTGGACCTGGGCCGATCCAATGCTCTCGGACCACCTTCAGGCCTTTGGTGACATCCACGAACATGCGGGATTCCATGCCTTCCAGTCGATGGTGGCCTCCCTGTCGTTCAAGCCCGATTACTACAATGCCAACCGCGAAAAATTGCTCGGTAGCGGCGGTGTATGGGGTGCTCTCGAGGGGCGTATCCAAACCCACCTGCGCTTTGTGCAAGCCTGCCGGGGACACGATATTCGGCCCCACCTTAGCGATATCGAGGCGCCGACACTGGTGATTCACGCGGGGCAGGACATTATCACCGGACCTCGGACTACCAAGCCTCTAGAGGAGGGGCTCAGAAACTCGGTGGGGGTCACAATGGATGATGTCGCCCACGTGGTGGCTGGCAAAGAAGAGAAAATTGCCTTCGGCAAGATCCTGTTTGACTTCCTGGGGGCTCATTAGTCAATAGTGCCTAGATCACCCCTCGTGCGGCCAAGTCCTCAAGATCTCCCGCGCCCAGTTCCTCACCGAGAATTTCCTGATTATCCGCCCCGAGGCCGGGGCCGCAGTTGGTCTGCAGGCGCTGCTGATCGATCTTGATGGGATTGCTCAGGCCCCGGTACTCGCCGAACTCGCGGTGGGTCATGTTTTGCATCATGCCGATGGAGGCTACGAAGGGATTGTCTAGCGCGTTGGGTAAGTCGTATACCGGCGCAACGGGAATGTAGGTCTGCAGCTTTCCAAACCAGTGGTCGGTGTTCTGTGTCTGAAAGATCTCATCTAGAACCTCGGTCAAGGCATCGCGGTTTTTCGCGCGCCCGGCCATGGAATTAAAGCGCGGATCATCTGCCAGTTCTGTGTGCTCCGAGCGTTCCAGCAGCAGCTGCCAAAACTTGTCGGTCATGCACATGACGAAAATCCAGCCGTCGTGGGTTTTGTAAAGTTGCACTGGCGTATTGTAGGGGTGGGCCGAGCGCGCGACGCGGCCTGTCTCGATACCGTGGTTAAGGTACCAAGTGCCGGGATAGGTCAGCTGATGAAGCGCCACATCGAACAAGCTAACATCAACGTCGCGTCCACCTTGGCCCGGGCGAGCCAACAATGCTGAGACGCAGCCGAGCGCCGCTACGACTCCGGTCATGAAATCGATCATCGACAAGCCAAATCGGGACGGCGGCGTGCCTGGCTCGCCAGTCACCGATAAAAACCCGCACTCGGCTTGCATCAGGTAGTCATAGCCCGGCCAGTCAGCACGGTCATTATCCCGCCCGTAGGCCGAGATATGAGTGCAGATGATGTCGGGCTTGACGCCTTTAAGATCGTCATAGGTCAGGCCCATCTTGGCAGGCTGGCTGCCGCGCAGGTTGTTCCAGACCACGTCGCTCTTTTTGACCAGTTCATGAAACAGCTCGCGGCCCTCGTCGCTTTTCAGGTTCAGCGTCACGCTTTTTTTGGCGAGGTTAAATGCCTGAAAGTAGGCGCTGTCGTCATCGGCGAGAGTGACTGACCCTGACTGACGCGATGGGTCACCGCCCGTGGCGCGATTCTCGATCTTGATCACCTCGGCTCCTAGTTCGGCGAGATACATTGACCCATAGGGCCCCGCGCCAAACTGTTCGATGGCCAGTACACGAATGCCGGCGAGGGGTTTCATCATGGTGGGCTCCAGCAAATCTCGGATATGGGAAGGAGGATACCTTGCACCTGTCTGCAGATTGGTGCATCTTTGAGTTGGAAGCGAAATTGTAGCAAATGTCCGGTCAATTGTTTTGAGTGCCACTGAGCACTCGCAGTTTTCTGAACCCTGCGACTCGCGTTGCGATCAATAGAAGATCAATAACAAGGGGAGGCCAATCATGCCTTATCGTCTTGGTGTCGACGTCGGCGGCACATTTACCGACCTGATTCTCGTTGATGAGAAATCGGGTTCTATCCATACAGCGAAAGTCCCAAGTACCCCTTCTGATTCATCGATCGGCGTCATGAACGGTGTTGCAAGGGTCTGCGACAACGCCGGAGTCGACCCCTCTGAAATCGCCCAGGTGATGCACGGCACCACGGTCGCGACGAATACGGTGCTGACGGGAACCGGGGCTAAAGTCGGATTGGTAACCACTAAAGGTTATCAACAGGTACTACAGATCGCGCGCTCTTACGTGCCCGGCGGCCTGGGTGGTTGGGTAATCTACAACAAGAGCCAACCACTGGCTCCACTGTCGTGCACGATTGAGGCGCATGAGCGCATGGGTGCTGACGGCTCTGTGGTGCGAAAGCTGAATAAGACCGCATTGACCAAAGAGCTGAAACGGCTGAAAAAAGAAAATATCGAGGCATTGACGATTTCGCTGGTGAATTCCTACGCCAACCCAGCCCACGAGAAGGAAGTCGAGAAAATCGCCAAGCAAGTGCTACCCGGTATTCCGGTTTCGCTCTCATATGACGTGGTGCCTGAGATGCAGGAGTACGAGCGCACGATTACGACGGTCGCTAACTCCTACGTTCGGCCCAAAGTGGCCGCCTACGTAAAAAGCCTTGAGCGAAAACTCAAAGCCAAAATGAAGGATGTTAAGCTGCATATCCTCCGCTCTGACGGCGGCATGGCCTCGGCCAAAGTCGCCCAGTCCTTGCCAGTTAATCTGCTGATGTCGGGGCCCGCTGGTGGTGTGTCCGGTGCCGTTTGGGTCGCCAAACAGGCGGGATTTGAAAACCTGCTGACCTTCGATATGGGTGGCACCTCGACCGATGTGGCACTGGTGCAGGACAGCAACGCACAGTTGCGTAGAGAGACAACCGTTGGCGACGTGACTGTGAGGGCATCCTCAGTCGACGTGCGTACCGTCGGCGCCGGCGGCGGCTCGATCGCTCACGTGCCTGAGCTTACGGGCGCATTGCGTGTGGGTCCGGAAAGTGCCGGCGCCGAACCTGGACCGGCTGCCTACAACAAAGGTGGTGACCTGCCGACCGTTACCGACGCAAACGTGGTGCTTGGCTACTTGCCCAGCGAAGTGCGGCTGGGTGGTGATATGGAAATTCGCAAGGACCTCGCTGAAAAAGCGATCAAGCCAGTTGCAGACGCGTTAGGTATTTCAGTGAAGCGCGCCGCTGCAGGCATCATCGATATTGTGAACGAGAACATGTACGGCGCACTGCGACTGGTGTCGGTGGAGCAGGGTTTTGACCCCCGCGACTTCGCACTGATTGGGTTTGGCGGCGCGGGCCCTCTGCACGCCAACGCACTCGGTAAGTTAATGAATAGCTGGCCGGTGATTATTCCACCTGGTCCGGGTGTGCTCTGCGCTTACGGAGACGCGACCACGCGCGTGCGTGACGAGGCGTCGCGAACCTTTATCCGGCGTTTCGCCAATATCTCGCCCTCGGAGCTGACCAAAACCTATCAGCAGCTGGCGAATAAGGCGCTCAAAACGCTGGAGAAAGAAGGCGTTCCTAAGGCGCATCGTTCGGTGACCTACCAAGCGGATATTCGTTATTCCGGGCAAGGACTCACGCTGACAGTCGATTTCGACCTGAAGAAGCTGAAGTCCAAGGGCTTGTCGGTAATTGGCGATCCTTTTGATGATATGCATAGACAGCTATTCACCTTTGCGCTCGATGCGGACAAGGAAATTGTGAATGTTCGAGCGGTGGCGCAAGGCAAGAGCGCTGAAATCGACGCGAAGAAAGTGACCCGCTCTGGCAGCCGCACGCCGGTCGCGGCCGCCAAGATCGGGACGTCAAAAGTCTTTATGGACGGCAAAAATATGGAAGCAAACCTTTACCGACGGGATCAGCTAAAAGCCGGTAATAAGATCGACGGACCCGCGATCGTGCTAGAGATGGATTCGACCACAGTCATCCTGTCCGGGCATACCGGCAACGTCGACAAGTTCGGCAACATCCTGATAGCACCGACAGCTTGAGCGAGGGGAGATAACAATGCCTGCAACAATCGTTGAAACCAACACCAAGAAATTCAAGCGTAAAGATATCGACCCAATCACCCTCGACATCATCGAAAACGCGATGATGAACGCCCGCTACGAGATGGATGCGGTCGTGTTTCGAACGGCAATGTCACCGGGTATTCGTGAGCAAAACGATATGTTCCCGATGATCGCCAATTTGGAAGGCAAGATGGTGGTCGGCCAATTCGGTAGCTTTATTCATGGCTTCAAAGAAGCCTACGATGGCACCATCGAAGAAGGTGACCTGTTCCTGACCACCGACCCCTACGCGTGTAACGGCGCCATTAGCCACATCAACGATTGGCTTTTGCTGCGGCCAATCTTTAAGGACGGCCGGCTGATTGCCTACGCTGCCATGTTCGGCCATATGACGGACGTGGGCGGTAAGGTGCCCGGCAGTCTGCCAACCGACGCGCGGGAGATTTTTGAGGAGGGTATTCGCGTGCCGCCTCTTAAGATCTTCAAAAACGACGAACTGCAGAGTGACGTGCTGAATTTGATTCTGCATAACAGCCGCATGCCAACTTGGAATCGCAGTGACTTCAATGCCCTCGTTGCCGCCATGCGGACCGCTGAAAAGCGCGTCATCGAGATGGCGGAGCGCTTTGGTGATGATGAGTATTACTCAGCCTTGGACGAGCTTTTAGCCCGTAATAAGCGCGCTATGGCCCGGTTGATTAAGGACACCGTACCGACGAAAAAGCAGCACTTCGAGGACTACATTTGTGATGACGGTTTGGGCATGGGCCCGTATCGCATCAAGTGCTCGATGTGGCGGGACAAGGACAAAGTCATTTTTGACTTTGACGGTACTGACCCGCAGTCGATCAGCTCGATCAACTTCTATCTCAATGAAGAGATGTTCAAAATGTTCTGCGGCGTTTACATGATCATGGTGTTTGATCCCCAGATTATGTTTAACGACGGTTTCTATGACCTGATGGAGGTGCGGATTCCCGAGGGCACGCTACTCAAGCCGCGTGAACCCGCCGCACTCTCGTGTCGTACCCACGCTCTGGGTAGGATTTTTGACGTCTTGGGTGGTCTTTTGGGCCAGGGTGATCCCGACTTTCTGGCGGGCGCTGGTTTCTCTGACAGCCCGCACTTTATGTACTCGGGTTACGACAAGAACGGTGAGTGGTATCAGCTGTATTCCATCGGCTTTGGCGGAATTCCCGGCAAACCCTCGGGTGACGGGCCCGACGGGCACTCATTGTGGCCCAGCTTTACCAACGTGCCCAACGAGTTCCTCGAGAGTTACTTCCCGCTGCGTATCGAAGCTTACGAGACGATCACTGATAGTGGCGGCGCGGGCTATAATCGCGGCGGTAACGGCTTACGCATGGGCTACTGCTTCTTGGAGCCCGGTACGATCTCCATTCACGATGACCGCTGGCTAACCTACCCGTGGGGCGTTAACGGTGGCTTGCCGGGACGTCGTTCGGAAAAGATTCTCAAGCGTGTCGATGGCAGTGAAGAGATGATGCCCAGTAAGTGCGACCGGATTACCGTTAACGCCGGCGATATTCTTTACTTCAACACCTGGGGTGGTGGTGGCTGTGGCGATCCCTTGAAGCGGGAAACTGAGCGTGTTGAGTTCGATGTGAGGGGGGGGCTGGTCTCGGTCGAGGGCGCCAAGCGCTATGGTGTGGTGATGAATGCCGACTACACGGTTGACGAGAAAAAGACCAAAGCGCTGCGCGCCAAGATGGCCAAGCAACGCGGCAAGGCCAAAATGTTTGACCGCGGTGGTGACATCGCCGAGCTGAAAAGGCGCTGCAAGAAAGAGACCGGGCTGGACGCACCGCGCCAGCCGGAGTTCCAGGCCTGGGCACTCAAGTTCCTTGAGGAACAGCCCAAGCCTAAGGGCCGTATCAAGATGGCGCGCGGCTGACAAGCTTGCTAGCTAAGCTTCCGCACAGCCGGGCCTTGCCCGGCTTTTTCTTGAGTCAATCACTCAGGGGGCAGCTTGATCGTTGACCGTACAGCCCTGATCGGTCGCCCCTTGCGGCCCGCAACCTATACCGTATCCGAAGTGGATGTGAACGACTTCCTAGGCGTGGTGGCTGAGCCAGAATTCGCGTCAACCGATGGTTCTGAGACTTGCGCTGAGGCAGCCTTAGGGCGCTTGGCGCCGCCATCCTTCGCGCCTTTCGTTGCGGTGCTTGGCCTACTGAGAACCTTCGACTGGCAGAAAGACTTTCTGTTTGATTACCGAACGGGTACGGCCATGTTCGGAGAGCAGTCCATCGAGTTTCATCGACCCTTGGTGGTGGGGGAATCTGTTGCCATCTCGGCAGCTATAAGCGATGTTTATGAGAAGCAGGGCAAGCAGACGTTTGATGTGATCGAAGTTACCTTCGACATTAAGAGTCGCGACGAGGGCGGTCTGCTCATGTCCGGTCAGCAATCCTATATTCTGTTCAAGTGACAGCGCCATTGAACAAACCGTGGTTTGAGGATTATGAGGTCTCGATGTCGCTGCCCACTATTGAGCAGGGGCCAATGGATCGCTTCGATTACATCCCGATTGCGCTGATTTTAAGAGACACCAATCCGCTCCATTTGGATCGCGTTTATGCTCAGGAGCGAGGACTGCCCGATGTGGTGCAGCAGGGACCGCTGAATCAGGCTTATCTCTATCGCTATTTTACAACGTTGTTGCATGACCCGTGGGATTTGGTGACGACTAAAATGCGCTTTGCTGCCAATGTGTTTCCTGATGACATCTTGACTTGTGGTGGAGCAGTGCTGGCCGTAGCGCCCGTAGAGGCGGGTGGCGGTATCGTGACCTGCGCAGTGTGGCAACGGAATCAAAAGGGCGAGACCATTCTGAAAGGTGAGGCAAAGGCTCGTATTCCCTCACGAGGCTAGTGGGGCGGTTACAAAAACGCGATACCGGCCTCAAGCGGGGGCCACTTCAGCGAGGATTCGCTCGCGGAGCGCAGACTTGAGTATCTTGGTGGCGCCCATGGGCCAGTTGTCCACAAACCTTACATGCCGAGGAATCTTGAAGCTTGCAATCTCACCACGGCAAAAAGCGATCATCTCAGCTTCCGTCGCTGCCGCATCCGGTATCAGTTCAATGAACGCGACAGGCACCTCACCGTATTTTTCGTCGGGCAGGCCCACAACCTGTGCCAGCCTCACCGCCGGGTGGAGCGCGAGGTAACCCTCTATCTCGACAGCCGCGACGTTCTCACCACCCACTTTCAGCATGTCTTTGAGTCGGCCGCGGAATGTCACACGGCCCTCAGCGTCTAAAACGCCAAGATCACCGGTCCGGAACCATTCGTCGTCCCAGAAAGCTGCCTCGGTCTTCTCGGGGTCGTTGTAGTAACCGCGAAAGACGCCGCGCCCGCGGGCGACAATTTCTCCGGGTTCGCCGTGCGCCAGCGTCTCGCCGGTTTCCGGGTCGCGCACTTCAATGTCGATGCCCGGCAGCGCTTGACCTGAGCACTCCGAGCGCAGTGGCAGGGGATCGTCGGGATTACACATCGCTACGGACCCGCCGCACTCGCTCATACCAAAGCAGGTGATTTGAGTGGTATGCGGCATCAGGGACTGCATAGCTACTAGCTCCTCGGGCGCTCCTACATTCAGCATGACGCGCACGTCCTTCAAGGCGTCAGGGGTGTAGCGAGGGTGGTGGAGTATTTGCAGAGTAATGGCGGGGAAAGCGGGGAAGGCGACGGTGACCCGCTCGCGGGTAATCAGGTTAAGCGCCTCGACCGGCTCAAAGTGAGCCATGGAGACCAGTGTCCCACCGACATGTAGGGTGCCGGTGAGCGGCTGGGTGAAGGCGCTATGGAACATAGGCAATGGGTTCCAAACGACATCGCCCGCGGTGAGCCGCAAGCGATCTGTGCCACCCACCACGCCGGCATGTTGCAGGACAATATGGTCCAACGGGCAGCCCTTGGGCATCGCCGTTGTGCCCGAGGTATAAAACATCAGCGCGGCATCGGTTATCGCGGTACCTGCGTGACGTTTTTCAACCTCATCGGGGTATACCGATTCTGCCAAACCGCAGAAGGTGTCGCGATCCATGAAGCCCTCGCGTTGCCCTGCGCCCAGGAATATCCGATGCTGCAGACAGGGCACTCTCTGCACCCCGGCCTTGTTCAAAAGCTCAACGTAATCCGTGTGTTCTTCGACGATGTCGTTGGTTACCACCACTTTGATACCAGCATCCGCTGTGACATGGGCGATTTCACGTGCCTTGAAACGGGCGTTGTACAGCACCGGGATCGCGCCGATCAGAGATGCGCCGAACAGCAGGTCGGTGAAATCCAACCCATTGGCCATCAGGATGCCCACGCGATCACCGCGCTCGATACCCAGGGCGATCAGGGAGCGACCGACGCGCCACGCTTGGACCTCGAGTTCACCGTAGGTGACCCTGTCATCGCCGACAACAATACAGTCACGGTCCGGGTGCTGCCTTGAACCCCGCAGCAACGCCTCGGCGAAGGGAATCGTCTCGAAGTCAGCCAGTGACATCGGTGCACCTCATCGCATTTTTGCGGGGCGCCAGGAGCGTCCGGGCTCTTGTCTGGGGGTGAAGTTGGCGCATGGGCACATCACTGTACCCGTATCCCCGATGAGTCGCTATTGGCGCGGATATCAGGCCGACGAATCTCTTATTTAATTAGAGTCGCGCAAATGCTGTAGGAGCATTCTGACAGTGGCCTGCACTAACCGCAAACCAGTCTCTGTGACAGCACTCTCAGCATCACTCTACAACGCTGAAGGAAGTTGATTCTGCGCTACCGGTTCGCGTCCTCAGTAGAATTTTTTGCTCTGTTCTATGGGTGCCTGTAAGGTTAGTGAAGGGTACAGACGGTTTTATATGGTGGTCGGATGGCCACATGAATGAGTGCGAGGTGGGTTCAAAATGAAGTTTGGCGTTTTCTTGCCCAATGGCAGTAATGGTTACATTCCGTCTGCAGGCAGTCCCATCTATGAGCCGACCTTTCAGCACAACTTGGCGATATCGCTCGCTGCTGAAAAGCACGGGCTAGATTTTGTCCTTTCAATGATGAAGTTTAGGGGATTCGGTGGCGAAACCGGTTATTGGGACAGCTGTCTTGAATCGTTTACATTAATGGCGGGGATAGCCTCTGCGACAAGCAGTATTGGCCTCTTTCCATCAATCTCCATCCTGAGCCAACATCCCGCTGTCGTTGCCCGAATGGTCGCCACGATTGACGACATTAGCGGTGGCCGATGTGGTTTAAATATCGTCACGGGATGGAATCGACCAGAGTATGCCCAAATGGGAATGTGGCCAGGGGATGATCATTACCAGCGTCGCTATGATTATGCCGCGGAGTATGTAGAGATACTGCAAGCGTTATGGCAGTCGGGCCGGGCGAGTTGGGAGGGTGAGTATTTCAAGATAGACGACTGTTCAGTGCTGCCGACGCCGGCCAACCCCATACCGCTTGTATGCGCAGGGCAGTCGCCTGCTGGACGCGCATTCGTCGCAAAGCATGCAGATCATCAGTTCGTCCTAACGAGTGAAGATAATCTTGTGAGGTCGGTAGAGGACATTAGAGTGAAGTCAGCGGCAAGCGGTCGAAAAGTGGGTGTCTATGCGCTATTCCACATGATTTTGGCTGACACCGACGAAATGGCTCAGGCTCAAGTCCGTCAAATTATCGAATTGGCTGATCAAGGTGCTATTAGCAATATTCTGGCAAGCGCCAGCCTCGATACCAACACTGGCGGCACTGCGGATCAACTTAAAGCAGCTCTGGATCAAGATGTAGAGAGCGGCAATATGGCATTTATGGGTATACCGGTCATCTATGGCAGCGCCAACACAATTCGGCAGCGTATAGACGCGATAGCACAGAAAACAGGTATTGATGGGATGCTCTTCAGCTGGCCTGATTTTGTTGCCGGTATTGAACGATTTGGTGAGGAGGTTCTTCCCGATTTGCAGGTTGGGTAGTAAAGATACCCTGACCGGAGCTAGTAAATTGACCTGCCATGGGTTTATGGCATTTCATCTGTCGTCGTATTCAACTTGCTCTACTACAGCGCTGTAGTCTTCTTCATCAGCCTCTTCTAGGTCCTCGAGTTCACCAATAATGATCCGATTGACTTCGCGCAGTAACCGCTTGTGACGACCGGCTCTCGCTTCCAAGGCATTGGCATCTAATTCAAAATTTTCGATATCTTCTGAAGAGAACAACTTTTTCGCGGCAGCTACGCGTTCGAGAGTATCGATACGATCGCGCGCGATTGCCAACTCTCCGGTTAGCGCCATGATCATTGACAGTAGCTTGTCTACATCTGGGTTTGAAAAGTAAAAGGGGCGCTTGCCTTTAGCTTTGCGCTGAAGTTCCAGCTGTTCGTCAGCGGAGGACTCTCTCACTTTTGGCACCCATAGACGAACCAAACGCCGCCGCCTCCAAAATCGCCGCCTTGGAATGTGTTGGTGCGTTGTGTTTCTTGAAAGGCGCTAGGCACCATTATTTGAAGAGTTTCTCGACTGAAGCCCGAGTCCCTTGCGAGGCCCTCCAGATCGAGCTGGTGACTTTTCCGCCAAAAAGGCTCGTTATTGTTTTCACTGTCCCAGTCAAAAAGGAACTTATCGAACGGTTCCATGCCTTCGTATGGCGGTGTTTCCACATGCAACATCCACCCCCCCGGCCTGAGTAAGCGGAAGCATTCTTTGATGACGTTCTTTATGGCGGCAGAAGAAGTCTCGTGTAGCAAGATATGTGATACCACCAGATCAAAAGATCCCTCTTCGAATTCAGTATGTTCCGCGTTCTGTTGCGAGAAATGAACAGTGCTTCCCATTGCAGATGCTCGGGCGTGGGCATAGCGAAGCATCGGTGCTGCAACATCAATTGCGTGCACTTCGGCTTCCGGGTAACCATCAGCGTAAGGTAAGGTACTGTGGCCCACCGCACATCCCATATCCAATATGCGAGTAGGGCTGAATTCTGGGTGAGTCTGCTTAAGCCATGCCACGGTGCTGTCGCCCATGTCGGCGTTATTGCTGCCCATTTGCCCCATTGCGTAGAGATAAACCGCTCTGTCGTAGATGGCCCCCTGCGCCACGTCCCCTTCGATGTATTCAGTATGATAGCCACCCGGCTGGCAGTGAATATCGACTGCCGTGTGATAGTCAGGGATTTTTAGTTCTGGGTTCAGGTTCAAGCTGCCTAAGGTCATCTGATCGGTGGATGAAGCAGCGAGATCGTTGATTGCCCGTTCTACGGGTATCTGTGTTGAGGACCACATCATTTCTTGGCTGGTACGCAGTAGCGAGCTCCAAGCTTGGTAGTGCTGGTCCGGCTTCATTGCATCGGCTACTTCTTGAATAGTATTGGGCTCGTGTTGGTGTTTGGCGAGGTATTTTGGTCTCGCTCTCTTTTCATACGCTAGCCTGAGTCCCGGGTGAAGCGACTCTACGATGTGTTCTTTAAAGGATCTGACAAAGTGTTGCCGGGATAATTCGTCGTGATCGGTCTTTGGGAGAACGATGTGCGCATTTTGTTCTACGTATGGGCCTGACATTAAGTTCGTCCTCAGAATTAGGCTTTAAGTAAAAGAATATAGCTCAGTGGCCTGATGACGCCAATGGGCTCTGTCCGCCATGGCCCCTGGACACCTTTTTGTGATGAACCAGCTGTTTAAAGGGCAAGGTGCGTGAGTTGCCCTTTACGCCACGACTTGGCACATTGGTTTCTCTTTCACATATTTGGAGGAATGACATGTCAAAACGCACAGCGATTGTCACGGGGGCCGGCATTGGGTTGGGTCGAGCTACTGCCTTGGCGCTTGCCGAGGCGGATTACCACGTCATCGTCACAGACATTCTAGACGAGGAGGGTGCTCAAGTTGTTGCAGATATCCGCGAACGCAATTTATCAGCTGAGTTTCATCATGTTGATGTGACAGATACTGATGCGGTGAATCGCGCACTAGCGGACGTTCTTGGAAGATTCAAAGCTATTGACGCCCTAGTGCTGAATGCAGGTATTGCACGCACCTTACCGCTACCGTCACTTGAAGATGCAGAATGGGATGAGACTTTAGATGTTAACCTGAAAGGAATGATGCGCGTGTTTCGTGCAACACTGCCAGGTCTGAGAAATGCCGACAAACCCTCTGTTGTATGCATCAGCTCAATTGTAGGCGCCGTTCTCGGTTGGTCAGAACACATTCCCTATGTGGCAAGTAAAGGGGGAGTAATGGGCTTGGTGAGATCGGCTGCTTTGGAGCTCGCTGGTGACGGGATCCGTGTTAATGGGATCGCGCCCGGCGTCATACGTTCCGCCCAAACGTTGGACCCCGTTAACTCACTAGGTGAAGAGGGTTTAGTGGCATTTGCCGAAACAGTCCCACTGGGGCGCGTGGGTGACCCTGAAGATATCGCCGATGTGGCAGTCTTTTTACTTTCTGACAAAGCACGTTACTTGACGGGCCAGATCATTCCTGTAGACGGCGGCACCACGATCAGTCTTTAAAATTGCCGTCAGAGCTTTGTGACTTATGAAGACGGCGCAAAATACCTGAAAAAAAAGCGGGGCAAAGCCCCGCTTTTTTAATGAGCCTATTTAAAAACTGTACGACATCTCAACGCCAACTCGTCGCTGAGTGCCAGGAGCGACAAATGCACCGCCAAACTCAGGTGCGAGGATAACCTCAGCAACGAATTCTTCATCGGTCAGATTGCGAGCAAACGCGGTCACGCTCCAGTTGTCACCTCTGAGACCGAGTCTCAAGTTTGTCAGACCATAGGCGTCGACCATTGTTCCGCCCTGGCCATTGGTCTGGCCATAATTAGCTGGAGGACCGCCGAACAAGGTGGCTGGGAGAACATCGTCCTGGACTGTGTGGTACCAGGTGTCGCCCTTGTAGGAGTACTCAAGACGCCCGAACAGTTCCAGGTTGCCAAGTGGCATGGTGTACTGGATCGCTGCGTTAGCCGTGAACTCCGGGTTGTTTGGCACCTCGTTACCTGCGGTGTAGGGACGGAGATTGTTGACGTCAATCTCGCCGTCAACTTCGGAGTACCCTGCGTCAATCCGAAGATTATCTGTGACCGCCCACGCTGCACTGAGCTCAAACCCGCTTAGGGAGACTTCGTCGATGTTTTCGGCGGTTCGCAGCAGTCCGAATGGGCCTACAAAGAACTCAAAGAACTGCATATCGTCTACGTCAGTCTGAAAAACGGCTCCATTAAGGGTCAAGTTTCCATCTAGGAGAGTAGACCTAAAACCCAGCTCAAAGGAGCTAGAAGTCTCCTTTCGGATGACATCAGGGGGCGCGATTAGAGCGCCGCCGTTCTGAACCAGGTAATAGTCTACGATTTGGTTAGCGCCAGTGTTGTTAAACCCGCCAGCCTTGAATCCGACTCCCCAACTTCCGTAAATAGTAGAATCATCGTTAAGGTCCCACGTTAAGCTGACCTTTGGCTGAAGTTGGTCGAAGGTTTTGGTATTACCCGGCATTCGTGCGGACACAGTGAAGTCGTCAAAATTTACGAAGCCGGGATTTAGTGGAGAGCCGGGCAAGGGCTGCCCGTTGAGAGTGCACTGGCCGCCGCAGTAATCAATATTGGTGCTCAATGCCCCATCTGCTGGAGAGGGCACTCCGTTTGTAACTGTCCGTTTTTCACTGTCATAGCGCAAAGCAACAGACAATTCTAAGGCTTCTGTAACGTCGAAGTTAATTGAGCCATAAAGGGCGAACGTTTCTGTGTCGAATGTGTCGTTTACCATGGCATCTGTAAATTGGTTATAAATTGAGCGAGGCACATTGCCAGCTGGATTGGGCCAGTTCGTGCCATCGTCGCGCAACTGTGAAACTGCCTGATACCTCTCAATATCAAGGAGATAGACACCCGCTTGCCATCTCAAACGCTGATCTCCTGGCGAGGTAAGCTGGACTTGCATACTAAGGTCTCTCTGGAATCGCTCCTGATACTGGTAACCATCACATGTGGAGGGACTGTAAGGCGGGAGAACTTGTGCGCCAGGCGCAGAGCCAAAGATAAAGGTGGGCGCTGGCATAGCGGTCACGCCGCCAGGGACGTTAGGGGTATAAGAAGGGGTGAGGGCATCCAAAGAGTTGATACATGCGGCAGTGCCGCCGTAAAAGCCGAACGCGCCTGATGTGCCGTCAGCTATGAATGTATCCTCGGTATCGCTGTAAAACGCCCAAGCACTCATTGTGGCCCAATCCATTTCAAAGTCAGCCTTTACGCTGACCTCAAGGACGTCCTGTTCATTTACGGGCCGCACGTTGCCCGCGAATATGAACTCATGGGTATTCACATCCTGGTAGAAAGATTCAGAGCCCGGAGTCCCAAATGGAACAAAAGGCGGCAATTCGAATGCAGCGTTAAAGGTGATCGCAGCGGCTTCTGACTTGCCGTACCGAATCTTTGTGTCAATTGATAAATCGTCGCGAGGATCCATGACGATTCGTCCTTGTACCGCATAGTTCTCAGCATCGTCTACGACGCTGTCGTCAAGGAAAGAGTTGTAATAAAAGCCATCCGTACTGCGGTAATCTACGGTTAATCGGCCGGCCACGTTATCACCCAAGGGGCCTGATACCGTTGCCAATCCAGTATAAGTGCTGTCTTCTGCGAACCCCGCTCTTACTTCTGCCTCAAATTCCTGAGAGGGTTTTTTCGTAGACATAATTATTGCGCCTGCGGCAGCTGAGCGCCCATATAAGGCCCCTTGTGGGCCTTTAAGAATTTCTATTTGCTCGAGGTCTGCGTATTCCCTGTTGAACGCATAGGTGTTGATGTAGAGGATGCCATCAATAATCAGAGCAAAGTTTGTCTCTGCATCACGTGCCCCAGTCATACCGCGAATTGAAACAGAAGAATCCCCAGTCTCTACTGTGTTTACAAAACTCACCCCCGGCGTTTGGGAGATAAAATCCTCAGCTCGCTGTATTCCCATATCTTTAATTTGGCCCGCTGTAAACGCTGAAACAGTGCTAGGGACGTCTTGCAAAGATTCGGCCCGCGCACGAGCCGTTACAACGACTTCTTCCAACTGAGCGGATGCAGTGGAAGGGAGTAGCAGCGTCGTCGTGGAAAGTGCGACAGATACTGCTGCGGTCAATGGAAGAGAAGCCAGAACCTTTTGGCGCCGGCTGACTGGGGTGCTCCTCATGGGTAGCCTCCTTATTAAAGGCCACACAGGGCCATGATTATGGGTGTTTACAGTTTTCCCTCAGCTTCAGATCAGCTGAAGGTACACCGCGAACGCCTTGTTGTCCGGACATTGAACTATAACCCGTCCAATATCGCTTTACGATCGGCTTCGGTCAAGTCTAGCTCGTCAAGAATTTGGGCTGTTTGTTCACCAATATTGGGTAACCGAGTGCTTATTTTTGCAGGCTCAGCCGCGAATTTGATCGCTGAACCGATGTGATCATTGCCCTCGTCGTCGATAAACCGCATGCCTCGCTCGAGGACATGCTCTGATTGCCATGCCTCGTAGAGCGACACAACTGGGCTCCAGCAGATATCGCGGTTATCAAACCAACTCTCCCAGTCGCTTCGAGACCGAGTACGGAAAGTTTCTCTCAAGTATGCAATCGCTTCCCAGTGTCCCTCGCCAGCGGGACCTGTCACGTCAGCAATGAATTCTGGCCGGCCGAGACCGTTGAAGAGCGCTTCAACAAATTTATGCTCTCCGCCACCCAACGCCAGATATTGGCCATCGCCCGTTTGATAGATGTTGAGCATGGCGTTGCCGCCGTGAGTGCGCTCTTGCAGTCGCTCGGGGGCCTTATCGCCGCCAAATACGGGTCCCATAATATTGGGGCTGGCTGCGAGTACTGATTCAAACATGCTGATGTCTACGAAATCACCCTTGCCCGTGGTATGGCGCCGATTGAGGGCCATCAAAACCCCTGACAGCGCCAAGTAGGAAGAGAGCATATCGGCGATAGGCACTCCAATAATTGCGGGCCCACTATCGCCCTCAGGAGAACGCGTGACATCGAGAACGCCAGCGGCGGCCACAGTGGCGGTGTCATGGGCGGGACGATCTCGCCATGGTCCCGTTTGCCCGAAGGCGGAAATAGAACAGTAGACGAGACCAGGGTTGTCGGCAGACAGTGATGCGTAGTCGATCCCTAAACGCTTTGCGACACCGGGTCGGAAGGCTTCAACCACCACGTCGACCTTGCTAGCTAGAGCGAGGAGGCCATGTTTGCCGGCCTCTGTCTTCAAATCCAGGGCGATACTCTCTTTGCCGCGCTGAGTGTTGCGAAACATCACCGTCTTGCCGCCTTGTTTCCAAGGGAACGCCGCCGCGGACCTTGTAGGCTCCGGCGCTCGCGGGTTTTCCACTTTGATCACCCTGGCGCCGTGGTCCGCCATTAACTGCGTGGCGGCTGGGCCCGGCAAGAACAGTGATAAATCAAGAACAGTTAGTCCTTCGAGTTTCATAAAGGCAGGTTCAGCAGGTCACGCCGTCTGCGCTGAGTCTGTCTAGGTCCTCCGCGGAAAGGCCAAGCAATTCGCCCAAGATCTCGGTGTTGTGCTGTCCGATTTTTGCACCAGGCCAGTCGGTGCGGCCCGGTGTGTCAGAGAGCTTGGGCATTATTGCGGGGATCTTTAGTGGTTCTCCATCGATTTCAACCGTCTCGAACATCCCGCGAGCGATGTAATGTGGATCAGTCATCATGTCTTCCACGCTGTAAATTGGGCCAACCGGTACTCTGGCCGCCTCCAGCTTGCTAATAATCTCAGCAGAGGGGTGCTCATGGCACCACTTGGCGAGCGCGGCGTCGATCTTTTGCTCGTGAATGACCCGACCTTGGTTGTGCTCCAGTTCAGGGTCGTTCGCCATGTCCTCGCGACCAGCTTCGGTCATCAGGCGCTTGAAGATGGAATCACCGTTGCCGCCAATCACAACGTGTTTGCCGTCCGAGCAGAGATACGTATTGGTTGGCACGATGCCGGTGATCGTGGTGCCTGACGGTTCCCGTACAACCCCAGCGCCGTCGAATTCAGGCACGATCCCCTCTAGCAGGTTGAAAATCGATTCGTACAGGGCCACATCGACCACTTGGCCCTTTCCACTTTTATTGCGCTCGATAATGGCAAACGCCACTCCCAATGCGGCGTGAATCGCAGCCACGGTATCGCCAAGCGAGATGTTTGGGCGCACTGGTGCCTTGCCGGGCTCGCCGTTGATGTAGCGAAAGCCACCATAGCCTTCCGTAACAGAGGCATAGCCGGGTTTTTCGGAAAAGGGACCGCTCTGGCCGTAACCCGAGATACGCGCGTAGATGATGCCCGGGTTCTTCTCCTTCACTAGATCGGGGCCGAGTCCCCAGCTCTCCATGGCACCCGGCCGAAAGTTCTCTATGACTACGTCTGCTTTTGTCAGAAGGTCAAAAGCAAGCTCCCGACCGCGCTCTGATTTCAAATCGAGCGTCACGCTCTTCTTGTTTCGCGCCAGCGAGTGATACCACAGCGACATGCCGTTGCGAACCTCACGCCATTGGCGGATGGGGTCGCCCGTAGGAGGTTCCACTTTGATTACCTCGGCGCCGAAGTAACCGAGCACAGTGCCCGCAAAAGGACCAGCCAACAGTTGCCCTAGCTCGACGACCCGCAGGTCCTCCAGAGGTCGCGATTGAGACATGTTTTGCTCCTCAGATGAAGTTATTGCTCAATACATAAAATTTATTGCTCAATGTATAAATAGTACGGACATTCGAATCTAATGGGAACGTAGGGACTCACCGTCACTTTGGTATAGCCGAGTAAGTCTTATCGATTTCCCAAAACCGAAAGGAGCCGCGATGAGAGCTAGCCAGTCTCCATGGATGTTCATTGGCGTCCTCTGCAGCCAGTTTGCGCTAGCGGAGGCTGACTGGGTGTTGCGGGGCGGTGTGATCTATTCGATGGATGACAAGGCCTCACATTACTCAGCGATGGCCTTCAAAGGGAATCGTTTGACCTGGCTGGGAGAGAGTGAGGCCGCGGAGGCGCAGATTGGTCCAGATACCCAGATCATTGAACTTGAGGGTCGAACGGTGCTGCCCGGTTTTATCGATACTCATATCCACAGTATGGACACGCTGCCCTTGGTCAATGGCGTCAAGCTCAGTCCTTACGACAGTCCAGAGGTGGTGCTTGAAACCATCGCAGAGCATGCCCGCACACATCCCTATCAGAACCCGCTGCTTGGCTCCGGTTTTCTGGCTCCCGCGTTCGGGGTGGACGGGCCTACGGCAGCGCAGTTGGACGCGATCGTGCCCGACCGACCTGCGCTCATCATTGACGAGGGTGGACATACCGGTTGGGCGAATACGCTTGCTCTCAAGGCTGCAGGGATTTCACGTGATACCCCCGACCCTCTGCCGGGTGCGCACTTTTTTCAGCGGGATGAGAAGGGCAATCCAACCGGCTGGTTGGTCGAGGGTGCGGCGATCGATCCGGTGACTGAGGCGCTTGGCGTGATCAGCGAGGAAGCGCTGGCCCTCGCCGCACCTGATTTTTTCAAGGAGATGTCAGCGGTTGGTCTCACCGGAGCCTTTGACGCTGGGATGATCGATACGGGCGAGTTGGGGCGTCAGCTTGCGCTGAAGATGGTCGAAGCAGGAGAGTTTCCGGTGCGTATGGTGGCCTCGCTCTATGTGAATCAGCCGGAACAATTGTCAACTGCTTTGGCAACGCTTGCGGAATTGAACGCTCGTTACCACCATCCGCTTTTCAATGTATCGACATTGAAGCTGTCATTGGATGGCACTGTGGAGGCAAAAACAGCGGTCATGCTTGACCCCTATATCCTGCCGGAGGGCCACGAGGCCAGACCGCTGCTGCCCAACCCAGTAATGTTTGATGCTGTGGCTGCGGCCCACGAAGCAGACGTGGATTTGCACCTGCATGCGATTGGTGATGGCGCGGTGCGGTCAGCGCTGGATGCAGTCGAGCGCGCCAAAAGACTGCACCCCGACACTGATTCGCGGACGACCATCTGCCATATCGAGATTGTGAGTCCGGATGACGTCAGTCGCTTCGGCGAGCTTGGTGCTGTGGCCCAAACCACGCCCACCTGGTTTTATTACGACACGCTTGCCCTCCGATATTTGGGAGTGGGGCGCTTCAACCAAATGTATCCACTGGCTTCGATCCTGCGGCACGGTGGCAAGGTCACGCTGGGTAGTGACTACCCGGTGAGTTGGATCGGCAAAGATGCGCTGAACCCTATGTTCAATATCGAAATGGCAGTGACCCGGCAGCAGGCCGGTAACCCAGGGGTTCCCGTGCAGGCCAGAGTCAGCGAGCGATTGAGTGTGGATCAGGCGATTCGAGCGCACACGGCCGACGCCGCCTGGCAACTCCGACTGGAAGATCAAATCGGTACGCTGGAGGTGGGCAAGCTCGCGGACATTATCGTGCTTGAAAGAGATCCGTATACGAGTGATCCCTACAAGATACATACTATCAAGGTAGACCACACCTTTTCAGACGGCAGGCTGGTGTTTTCCCGGGCGAGCCCCATGTATAGCAGGTAGGCAGGACTTTTCCTACTTGCAGAGCGTGTCTTATGTTGGGCTTTCTCCGGTAATAGCCTTTTGCGCACTACCGGTACACCAATTTAAATCGGCAGCGGCTGCATCTCGGACGGTCAGCTGGCAGCAGATTTCGGAAGAGTCTTTATTTCCCATATGGTTCGCCCTCCTAGACATCTGAGTTACTCACGACCAAGCCATCAAATCGCAGTAGGAAAAAGATGTTGCAAAAGAGAAACAATCCAATTATCTTGCAAATGAGAATGATTATCGATAGCGCCTCTTGCTAGCAAGATGGGGCTAGCGATAGCATGTGCAACGAAAAGCTATGCAGGCGATAGCAACGACAGTTCAAAAAACAAGGATTGAAGACAATGGATCTTAGAAAGCTCGCAGCTACGATTTCATGGGCCATAGTTATGACTATTGGTTTAGCAGCTTGTGGAGGAGGCAGTGGATACACTCCGCCGCCGGCGCCCCCCGCAGCGGCCGAGCCACCACCCCCACCGCCCGATGCTGACGGCGATGGAGTGGCGGATGATGATGACGCTTTCCCGGATGATCCGAATGAGGATACCGATACAGACGGCGACGGTGTGGGTGACAACGGCGATAACTGCGTTGAGAACGAAAACCCCGGGCAAGAGGACAGTGACGCTAACGGTAAGGGTGACGTTTGTGACGCTATGCCTCTGGTTTATAGCGCCGAAGGCAAATTGAACGGCGGATCGGCGGACGGGGTCAGCTACACCGGTCAAACAGCTCGCTTGGTGCTGCAGCAGAAGCTGACGGACTACATGGAAGACATTGTTGAGCAGGAGGGCGAAACCGCGACTATCTCTGCTGGATTAAGGTTCTACGTTACCGGAGAAGGTGCCGACGACGTTAATCATGGTTTCACAACCAAGGGTGGCGACCCGGTTATCCCCGGGCCGACATACGGAGATATTAGCAAAGGTAAAAACCTGAACGGCAAAATAGCTGGCGGCAGCTTAGCCGGGACCGGGGAAACCGGAAAACTCATTAATGACGAATTTTTTGGGTGGAAATCTGGTCTTGACAGCACACCGCTACCTATCGAGCTAGTCTACCTATGGATGGATGCTTTGGCCGCTGAAGCTTCAGACGGACAAGACCCGACAATTACCATCGCGGATGGGTCACAGGTCAACATCTCGTCGCCAATGATCTCCAAGGAAGGCGTGCATTATCGACAGTTGATACAGAAGTTTCTTTCCGTAGCAGTAAACTTCTCTCAGGGCACAAACGACTACCTCCTCACTGACTTTGGTTCGGCCCTTGGCCCCTACAAGGACAAGACTTACTCATCTGCCGCCCACAAGTTCGATGAGGGATTTGGTTATTACGGCGCTTCTCGCGACATGAACGATTACACGGATGACGAGGCGGCTGGAAAAGGCGGCCGTGCCGAGTACGGCAAGGGCTACTATGATTCTAACGGAGATGGGCTTATCGACCTTAGAAGCGAGTTCGTGTTTGGTCACGCGCAAAATTGTGCCAAACGCGATCGTTTGAAGGATGCAGAGGGTAACGCTTACACCAATTTCACGAAGGACGCGATGGATGCGTTTATGATTGGCCGCAGGATTCTTCAAAATGCTGAGGAGGCCGGCGAGCTAACTGAGGCGGCCAATGATGCTCTGCAAGCCCAGATCAAAATCGCTGCCGTGACTTGGGAGAAGTGCATTGCCGCGACTGCCATTCACTACATTAACGACGTGTCGGCTGATATGGCAGAGTTCTCTAATGGAGCTTTCGCGGATAGGAGCAATTTTGTGAATTTGGCGAAGCACTGGGGGGAATTGAAAGGCTTTGCTCTAGGGCTGCAATTTAGCGCGCTGTCCCCGTTCAGAGATGGGTCCACTGGCAAGTCAATCACTGACTTGAAAAGGGCGCTCGATTTGATGGGAGATGCTCCAATGATGCCCGACGGCTCGCAAAATGGTCAGCCCACTACCGCTGCATCCGCCGATGACGCCATTGCTGGCTACCTCAGCGATTTGCAGGAGGCCAGGACTATCTTGTCAGAGGCTTATGGCTTCAATCCTGATGCAGTCGCCATCTGGTAAGAAGATTAGCTATCATTCGGGACAAGAGCGTCGCATTGCGACGCTCTTGTTTTTTTATGGACTTGATTTGAGGCGACAATTTTAGTTCTTGGGGGACAATTTCCCTGAAATTAGGTGGTGATCGATTATGAAGTACTGGAGAGTAGCACTTGCATTTGCCGCATTGATCTCTGTGAACGCAGAGGCAAATATGTTCAGTCTTTTTCATCAGCTGCTGAAAAGTGTGCAGAACAGCCATAGCGTTAAAAATGAGCAGGTTGAGCCTGATGGCGGTGGTGGCGACCCAGCTGGTGGCAGTACTGATGGGTCCAATAACTCCAACGACGGGTCCAATGGCACCGCCGACTCGGGTTATGCAGAATGCATGGAATCGGTTTCTGGCTCTTACGATACGCGATGTATGCTTACTGCATTAGCTGATGAGGTCATAATTCCCAGCTATTCAAAGCTGGCGACGGAAGCTCGTGAATTTTCGGCTGATGATGGAGTGCTAGCCAACTACTGTTCCGCTATATCTTCGGCTAATGAAGCCCAAGCTTTCAGCACAGCTGAAGCGGGCTTGCAAGACCTTGTGAAAGCTGTTCAGCGTGCTGAGATGCACGCAATTGGGCCTGCTACGGACAACGGCAAAGCTCTTCAGTATCGGCTTAACTCTTACATGTCAGGTCCTATCAGCACTTGTGGCATCGATAGCATTGCGGCATCCGAAAATGTAGACGTGGCTTCCCGTTCGCTCAACGCGAGAGGCATCAGGGCGCTGGATTACCTCCTTTTCAATAGCGATCTTACGCACACCTGCGCGCCTCAAGTGTCAGCCACCGCAGACTGGAATGAGTTGTCTGAATCCGACAGAAAAATCGCCCGATGTAATGCTGCTGTAGCCATTGCCGAGGATATTTCGGACGCTGCAGATAAACTCCAAAGCGCTTGGAGCACAACGGGAGGAAACTACAGGGCAACGTACCTAGAGCCCTCAAATACTTTCCAAAGTTTGCAAGCGACGACGGACAGCCTGTTTTATTTAGAAAAGGGTACCAAGGACGCAAAATTAGGGAAGCCGTTGGGAATCATCACGGCATGCACGAATAGAACTTGTCCAGAGTCTGTTGAAGCGCCTTACAGTGGTATGTCGCTGCAGAATGTCATCACCAACATAGAAATCTTTACAGAGATGTTCTCTTCTAACGCTGAGACCGGTTTCGATGCGCATCTAGAGAATGAGGGTTGGCCGGAGGTATCTCAAGGGTTTAAATCCAATCTAGCGAAAGCTAAAGAGCTTGCGGAGAGCATAGACAGCTCTGTTGCGTCTCAAGTCGCCGCTATTCAGACAGAGGCTGATGAGACAGAGTGTACTAATGCTTTCAGTAACCCAGATACAGTCTCCGAGTCGCTCCCCATGTGTACGCTGTATGGATTAGTGAAGCGCGTCGTGGACAGCTTAAAAATAGACTTTGTTACGATCGTCAACGTGGATATTCCGGGCGGGTCGCAGTCGGACAATGATTGATGCGTCGTGTGATACGGCGCGTTTGGGTCGCCTTAATTTGCATCGCGAGCTCCTCTCCCGTTTGGGTTGAATCTGCGGCCATATCTGAACCAGCGCTAGAGGAAGTTTTAATCATTGGCAGCAAAACTGCTGCCAAAAACGTCTCTGGCTCCGCAAACTTCATCAGCGAGCAGGACTTGGAGCGTTTTGACCAAATCGATCTGCGGAAGGTCCTTAATCAAGTGGCGGGCGTGTACATTCGTGAGGAAGATGGTTTTGGTCTAAGACCAAACATTGGAATTCGCGGGGCTGCGGCCGAGAGAAGCCAGAAAGTTACCATTATGAGGGACGGAGTTTTAATCACACCGGCCCCCTATTCAGCTCCAGCAGCCTACTACATTCCCAACGTGAGCCGGATCGCGAGTGTGGAGGTTTTAAAAGGCCCTGCGGCCACTGCTTACGGTCCGCACACCGTGGGTGGCGCCATCAATTTGGCTTCGCCATCAATTCCCGAGGGTGGCTCGGAAGGGTTCATTGATCTCAGCGCCGGCTCAGACGGGTATTACAAGGGGCAGTTCTCATACGGCGCTACTGAGGGTAACTTCGGATATGTCTTCGATTTGCTCAGCTACGGCGCAGACGGTTTCAAGTGGGTGGATAGGAGCAATCAGGATACGGGTTTCGAGCGCAACGACATCGGCATAAAGCTTGCCTACGCTCTTCCACAATCGCGATTCGAACACAAAGTATCGTTCCTGTTGGAGGTTGGTGACGAGGTAGCGGATGAAACCTATTTAGGGCTGACTGACGATGATTTTAGAGCTACGCCGAACAGGAGATATGCGGCTTCGCAGCTCGCCAAATTTACTTCGGAGCATTACAACGCGTTGCTGAATTACAGTGCGAGATTGACACCAAAAAACACTACTAACATTAAGCTCTACTGGAATAAGTTCGACAGATCTTGGAATAAGCTGGATCGTTTTTGGCGAGGTCCGTCACTGCAGAGAATCTTGCGTGCTCCGGACCAATACGACCTTTACTATTCCATTCTGACAGGGGAGAGAGATTCGTCGGGGTCTCCCGACCAAACCTTAGACGTAACAAATAATTTTAGAAAATACGTCAATGGCGGACTCCAATGGACTCTATCTGACGCCAGGGAGTTTTGGGGCATCAACATAGAGACACTCGTAGGGTTAAGGTTCCACACGGATCAAGTTGAGAGAGATCATCAGCCGAGGACATACTTGATGTCCAATTCCATTATGGTGTCCGATGGCATTCCCCGACCGCCTAAAACTCTAAATAAGGCAACGACAGATGCATGGGCTGCTCACGTTACCTCAAAGTTTTCATTGGGAGACTTTGCTCTGTCACTGGGCTTTAGGCATGAGGATATTGACGGCGAGGTTGCCAACTATCTGATTGATACAGTGAAGGGTCAGAAACAGGAGCTCAACGCTGCATCTATAAGTGGAATCTGGCAAGTGACTGATTCAACATCCCTGTTTCTGGGTGCTTACGAGGGGTTCTCACCCGCTGGCCCGGCTTCAGGAGCGGATCACGAGGAAAGCCTAAATTACGAGTTGGGGCTGCGTTTCTCTTCGGGCAACTCAGAGGCATCTGTGACGGGTTTTCACAGCGACTACGACAACTTGATAGGCCGCTGTCGTGTTAGCGACCCCAATTGCGTGCCGGGTTCAGAATTCAACGGAGGCCAAGTAGAGATCACGGGGGTTGAGTTTTCTGCTCTTCATGCCATGAGCCTTCCTGCTTCCATTGAGCTGGAAGTGGCGTTGTCCTACACCTATACCGAATCGGAATTTGGAGAGACTTTCTTCTCAGGTTTTTCACAGTGGGGTCTGGTGCGAAAAGGCGATGAATTGCCTTACGTTCCTGAGAGCATCGGCAATGCTCGTGTCAGTCTCTATAGGAATGATTGGAGTATAGAGGCGTCCGTAGATTCCCAGTCGAAAATGCGGGAGGTGCCCGGGACTGGATTGATTAATGAAGATCTACATGCCGACGACTTCACTACGGTCGATCTAACTGTGTCTTATCGAGCTAGTGAACAGTTAACTTGGCAGCTCTTATTGTTGAATGCCTCTGACGAGGCGGCGATTGTATCGCATCGGCCCTTTGGTGCGCGGCCGAATAGGCCCCGGTCACTCGTCGGTAGAGTTAAGTATCAATTCTGATTGTCATGGAACTTGAATACTTAATTTTCAGTCTCAGAGATGCGTTGTTTGTTCTTGCCGACCCTGGCAAACGGCTCTACTGGTTACATTTGCTGAGCGCGGCGGTTATAGCATTAATCTATTTCAGATTTTCATCAAATCGTCGCTCGCTGAGTGAAATGACAAGTAAATTCTTCAGCTCTGACTACTGGTGGAACAGTTCAACCCGCTTGGACTATTTGCTTTTTGCGCTAAATAGTTTCCTCAAAGTGGTCTTATTTGCACCCGTGCTGGGTGGTCAAGTTGTTGTCTCGCTTACCGTCACAAAGTTTCTGCACTTTAATGTGACGGAAAGCCACATTTTCTCTTGGTCGCCTATCGCGATATCTATTGCTTTCACGCTGGCTGCTTTTTTGTTTGATGATTGGATGCGCTTTTGGGTGCATGTCTGCATGCATCGTTTCTCGGTGCTTTGGCGTTTTCACAAAGTGCACCATTCGGCTACGACACTCACGCCAGTGACGGTTCATCGCACCCATCCGGTAGAGAGCTTTATCAATTCCGGTAGGGCAGTGCTATCTCTGGGTTTGATGTCAGGGATTTTTGTATGGCTGTTTGGGCATGGCTTACAGGTTTGGGATATCTTGGGGGTCAATGCGCTTGGCTTTCTTTTGACCCTACTGGGAGCTAACCTAAGACACAGTCACGTGCCTTTTCACTTTGGTGGTGCTGAGCGTTTGCTCATTAGTCCGGCGCAACACCAATTGCATCACTCCATCACCCACTCACACCCCAATTATGGTTCCTTTTTGGCTATCTGGGATAGGTTCAATAGAACCTGGGTAGCCGGAAGCGAGGCTAGGGGGCTTAGTTTCGGAATTGTGGAGAGTTGCCCAAACGCCGAGGAATTCGGTGTTGATGACCTGCGTCCGATTACTGTCCCTTAAACATTGACAGTTGTTCTTCAGCGTCGTTTTGATGGCTCATCTAAGACGTATGCCTTAAGCGGCGGGTTTGACAGTTTTCATCGCTGTTTGTAGGTAGTTCTGCTCACCCACCCGCTCGATCAACGAGAGCTGTGTTTCGAGCCAATCCACGTGTTCCTCCTCGGCCTCGAGAATTGTCTTAGCGAGATCTCGCGAAACGAAGTCATTTTCTTTTTCGCAGCACTGGATTGTGGCAACTAAATCGGTGTGCGCAATGTGCTCCAGTTGGAGGTCGCATTCCAACATTTCCTTCGGCGTCTCGCCGATCCGTAGCTGGCCCAAATCCTGAAGGTTTGGAATGCCCTCAAGGAACAGGATTCGCTCAACCAGCGCGTCTGCATGTTTCATCTCATCGATCGATTCGTGGTACTCGTGCTCCGCGAGCTCAGTCAGTCCCCAATCCTTGAACATTTTTGAGTGAAGGAAGTACTGATTGATCGCAACCAGTTCGTTGTAGAGGATTTTGTTCAGGTGCTTGAGCACCTCGGAGTTACCTTTCATGCCGTTTGCCTGCCTGGGTATCTTAGACGGGCACACTATAAACTGCCCAAGGCTGGGTAGCAAGTAAGTTACTGATTTTGTTAATAAAAATGGAAGTGAGAAGTATTCGTATTCTCAGGCGGAAGCGGATGCTCCCACAGCTGTGCCAGATGCGACGGCGGACGATGCCAATCGGGCATCTTCAAAGACCCGCTGGGCCCTGAGCAGGCACTTGCCGCATTGGGTCGAACAGCCCGTGTTGCGACTGACTTCGTCTACAGATCTCGCGCCCGCGCACACTTCTTCGCGAATAGCCTGCTCCGTGACGCCTTTGCAAATACAAATATACATGCCACAACGCTAGTGATAATGGGAATGATTGTCAATAAGGTTCGCGCGAGTGGCGAGAATACCCTAATTTACCGGTATTCGACGTCGACCAATGTCCAATAGCTGTGCCCTTCGGGGGTCTGCAGCTGGATGTCGCTGCCTACCGGCTGCCCTAGTAGCGCGCTCCCAAGTGGTGAGTCACAGGATATTTTCCCTTGGCTCACGTCAAATTCATCGGGGCCCACAATCCGCCACACCTGTTCAGTGCCCTCGTCGTCTTCCAACGTGACCCAGGCTCCGAACCATGCCTTATTGCGGTCACCCAAGGGGCCATCAACCACTTGTAACGCATCTAGCCGCTTACGCAAAAACCTCACTCGAGAGTCGATTTCCCGCAGTCGTTTCTTGCCATAAATGTAGTCGCCATTCTCCGAGCGATCACCATTGGCCGCCGCCGCTGAAACCGCTTTAGTGACTTCAGGTCGTTCTATCTTCCACAGCTCATGGAGTTCGGTCCGCAGCATTTCCTCACCTTCTGGGGTGATATAGGGAGAGCCCGCAGGGCGGGGTGGTCGATAGCGGCTCATGGGCAAAGTGTAGAACGGTGGACGCAGAGTGGGAATGCCACACGCTGTGTGAAGATACGTTCCCATCCATCCATTCCGTGCAGCTATTCTGAGAGCCGAACTCCGCATACCAAACACGGAATGCCAGTGCTGTAATACCATCTGCTTTGGGCGCTACTTTAAACACACAGATGTCGCAGAAATGATGACAGGACCAAGCCTCGCCAGTAACAACACACAAGGGGAAAAGGTGACTATCACGATCAGCTCGTTGGCCGGTTGGAGCCATGACCAATTTCGCAGGTTATGGATCAGTGCGTTGCAGTTGACTACCTGCTGGGTTGGCGTTGCATTTGCTGAGCCGTGCACGACGCTGGAAGGTAACGCGATTCAGGGCGGTATCTTGCGGGGACATACGCGGCCGTCGGCCACGGTCACCTTTGCGGATATCACGGTGCCGGTATTGCCCGATGGCGCGTTCCTATTGGGCCTGGGTCGAGATATGCCCCGCGCCAATACATTAACGATCACCGCCGACGATACCTGTGTGCAGGTGGTGGCAGTGACGGTGCGGGAGTATCGGCTACAGGAAATCACCGGTGTGCCCCAGCAAACGGTTACCCCAAGTGAGGAGCACCTGGCACGTATCAGAGCCGAGCGCGCCAAAGTCCGCATCGCCAAAGCACAGCGACTGTCTCGCGATGACGGCTTTCGTGCAGTGCGCGATGGATTTGTCTGGCCGGTCACGGGGCTTATCAGCGGCGTCTATGGTAGCCAGCGGATCTACAACGGTACGCCGGGGACGCCCCATTATGGGGTCGATGTTGCCAGACCCACGGGCACGCCGGTCACTGCGCCCGCAGCCGGGGAGGTCACTCTAGCCGAGCCGGACCTCTTTTACTCGGGGGGCACGGTGATCCTTGACCACGGCTATGGACTCTCCTCCTCGTTCCTACATTTGAGTGAATTGTCTGTCTCGGTGGGCGATCAACTCGCCCCCGGCGATCTCATTGGCGCGATCGGTGCGACGGGTAGGGCGACCGGGCCACACCTCGACTGGCGCATGAGCTGGTTCAATCAGCGCATTGATCCTCAGTTGCTGGTCCCACCAATGCCTGATTAAGCATCGCTCTGGCGGCGAGTATTCATTTCTGCGTTGGACAGGACGGTGCTCTCCGGGTGACAAGGCCGTATACTTTGCATTTTTAATGGCAGGACTAACCCGTGCTTGACCCCAAGTTGCTGAATATCCTTGTCTGCCCCGTGACCAAGGCGCCTTTGGTATACAACGAGAAAACACAAGAGCTCTTGTGTAAGGCGAGTGGCCTCGCCTATCCGGTTCGGGACGGTATCCCTGTGATGCTAGAGGATGAAGCCCGCGCCCTGACCGCCGACGAGAAGCTGGACTGAGCAAGACGCCATGGAAGACACCATCTTCGGCAAGATCACCCGGGGTGAAATACCCACTGAATTTCTCTTTGAGGACGACCAATGCGTGGTGATTCGCGACATCCACCCGCAGGCACCCACTCATGTGCTGATCATTCCACGCAAGCCTATTCCCCGATTGGTGGACTCGAGCGTCGACGACCAGGCGCTATTGGGCCACCTATTACTGGTGGCGGGTCGTGTTGCCGAAGATCTTGGTGTGGGTGATGGGTTTCGGCTCGTGATCAATAACGGTGAAGGGGGAGGCCAGACCGTTTTCCACCTTCACCTCCATATTCTGGCCGGGCGTGAGATGACCGAGGGTCAGCTGGCGGCTGACTTGAACTGATTAACCGCCGCCCCTGACCACCACAAACTGAGCAAGAGAAGTACCCATGAACACCGCTGAAATTCGCGAAGCATTTCTCAGTTATTTCGAGGCGCACGGTCACAAACGCGTGGATTCGAGCTCGCTGGTTCCAGCGGATGACCCTACGTTGCTTTTTACCAACGCGGGTATGAACCAGTTTAAGGAGACCTTTTTGGGTCTTGAACAGCGCCCTTATCAGAGGGCAGTGACAGCTCAGAAATGCGTTAGAGCTGGTGGTAAACACAACGATCTCGAGAATGTCGGGTATACGGCCCGCCACCACACGTTCTTTGAAATGCTGGGTAATTTCAGCTTCGGCGACTACTTTAAGCGCGAGGCGATTCAATTTGCCTGGCAGTTTTTGACGGAGACGTTGCAGTTACCTCCTGAGCGGCTGTGGGTGACGGTACACATCAGCGATGATGAAGCCGCTAAGATTTGGGTAGACGAGATTGGGGTTGATCCCGGGCGGCTCTCTCACCTCGATGAGGATAACTTCTGGCAGATGGGGGACACGGGCCCCTGTGGTCCGTGTTCAGAGGTCTTCTACGATCATGGCCCGGATGTCCCTGGCGGCCCCCCGGGTAGCGAGGATGATGACCTCGATCGGTATATCGAGATCTGGAATCTGGTTTTCATGCAGTACAACCGGGATGCCAAAGGTGAGCTGCATGCGCTTCCTGCCCCTTCTGTGGATACCGGGATGGGTTTGGAGCGTATTGCTGCGGTGCTTCAGCTCGTGCACTCCAACTATGAAATCGACTTGTTCACGGCTCTGATCAGTGCGGTGGCAAAACAGTTAGGCGCGAGTGACACCGAAGACAAATCCCTCCGAGTGATTGCTGATCACCTCCGTTCCACGGCGTTCCTCATTGCCGATGGCGTCATGCCGGGCAACGAGGGCAGGGGTTACGTGCTGCGGCGCATAATTCGTCGCGCGATTCGACATGGCAACAAGCTGGGCGCCAAGGAGCCTTTTTTTGCGAAGTTGGTGCCCGCGTTAGTGGCTCAAATGGGCAGTGCGTATCCGCAGCTTGTCTCCCAGCAGTCGGCGATCACGTTGGCCTTGCAGGTCGAGGAGGAGCAATTCGCCCGGACACTCGACAATGGTATGGCCATTCTTGAAGAGGCGCTCGAGCAGATGGCTGACCTGACCATCCCGGGCGACGTGATCTTCAAGCTTTACGATACTTATGGATTTCCCGTCGATCTGACGAATGATATCGCCCGCGAGCGAGGGCTGAGTCTGGATGTTGAGGCGTATGAGATGGCGATGGCCTCGCAGCGGCAACGATCCCAAGATCATGCCGGATTCAGAGTGGATTATAGCCAGAGCCTGAAGCTTGAGGGCGAGACAGAGTTTCTGGGTTATGAAGCGGATCAAGCTGAAGGATGCGTGCTTGCTATTTTAGTCGACGGTGCCGAGCAGGAATATCTGGAGGCAGACCAGTCCGGTGTTGTGATTCTGGATCGCACGCCCTTTTACGGAGAGAGTGGTGGGCAGGTAGGTGACTGTGGTCGTCTGACGGCGGCTGACGGGGCAGCAGATGTTACCGATACCACCAAGGCACAGGGGCACCACCTACACCATGTGACTTTGACGGCTGGAACCATCACGGTAGGCGACAGGGTTGATGCTTGGATCGATGTCACTTTGCGCAATAGAACACGCCTCAACCACTCCGCGACGCATCTCCTTCACGAAGCCTTGCGACGGGAGTTGGGAGATCATATTTTGCAGAAAGGTTCGTTGGTCGATTCTCAGCGTCTGCGCTTCGACTTCTCACATGGTGAGCCGGTGTCAGCTGAAACCCTCGCTAGTATCACTACCATTGTGAATGGCCAGGTGCTTGCCAACGCGGAGGTGTCGACTGAGCTAATGAGCATGGATGATGCCATCGCGGCAGGCGCCATGGCGCTCTTTGGCGAAAAATATGGCGACGAAGTTAGGGTGCTGACGATGGGCGCTGATCGCTTTTCGGTAGAGCTCTGTGGTGGTACCCATGTCTCGCGCACGGGTGACATAGGTCTTTTTTGGATCACCGGAGAAGCTGGCGTGGCAAGCGGCGTACGACGTATTGAGGCATTGACGGGTGAAGCGGCGCTCGCACATGTGGCGACGATGTCGCAAACCCTGCAATCGGTCTGCGGTGCACTTAAGGCCGCGCCGGAGACCGCCGCTGGCAAAGTCGAGGCACTTCGAGGTGAGGTGAGGAACCTTGAGAAAGAATCCGCCAGACTGCGCCAGAAGCTGGCGACGTCAACGGGCGGCGACCTGACGCAGGAAGCGGTACAGATTGAAGGCATCAAGGTGCTTGCTGCGCAAATTGAAGGCGCAACTGCATCGACGCTGCGCGATACCTTGGATCAGTGCAAGAATAAGCTTGGAACAGGCGTGATCCTGCTCGCTGCTGTTGAAGAGGAGAAAATCTCGCTGGTCGCAGGTGTGACCTCAGACACGACTGACCGGATCAAAGCTGGCGATGTGATCAAATATTTTGCGGGTGAGCTCGGTGGCAAAGGAGGTGGACGGCCTGATATGGCGCAAGGGGGCGGTTCCGACGTTGCGGCCTTACCGAAAGTACTCGCGTCACTCCCTCAGTGGGTCGCAGCGCAACTAGGCTGATGCCAATAAGCATGGGCACGGGTTATGTTAGCTAAGAGTAGAAGATCCGTTTCAGGCCATTTCGTGGCGCAGCGCGAACTCTTGCACTTTGCTGGTACTGTGCTGGGGGAATGCGTCAGTGTGAACCACCCGCTGCGGCCACTTAAAGCGCGCACTAAGTTGCCGTCGCATTGACCATGCATAGCCTCCAGCGTAGAGGAACCCTATAAAGCTTGCCACTATGACCACAACTGGTTCTCAGTGAGGCTGGAATCGTGTTAAATACGCGCCCTTCTCTAGACATACCGCGTAAGTTATGGCGCTAATTGTCCAAAAATACGGTGGCACCTCAGTCGGCTCGGTAGAGCGGATTGGTGCAGTCGCTGACCGAGTGGCTCGCTTCAAAAGCGAGGGCCACGATGTGGTTGTGGTGGTGTCTGCTATGTCTGGCGAAACCAACCGGTTGCTTGGGCTTGCAAAAGAGGTCCAGTCCAACCCGACGCCACGTGAATTGGACGCACTGCTCAGCACTGGCGAGAAAGTCACGACGGCATTATTGAGCATGGCGCTGTGTGGGCGATCTGTCAGGGCAAGGTCGTACAGCGGCAATCAGGTTGGCATTTTGACCGACAGCGCGCACAACAAGGCCCGTATTCAGGATATCCAGCTCGATACGTTGAAGTCCGAGCTGGATAGTGGTGGTGTGGCGGTGGTTGCCGGTTTTCAGGGCGTTGACGTAAATGGCAACGTGACCACGTTGGGCCGAGGCGGTTCTGATACGACCGCGGTGGCTCTGGCCGCGGCGCTCTCGGCAGCCGAATGCCAAATATATACCGATGTAGACGGTGTTTATACAACCGACCCCAGAATGGTGGACGGGGCAAAACGCCTGGATCGCATTACCGTCGAGGAGATGCTGGAAATGTCGAGCATGGGATCAAAGGTTTTGCAGATTCGCTCGGTCGAGTTTGCAGGTAAGTACAAAGTTCCGTTGCGGGTGCTAAGTAGTTTTGAGGAAGGCCCCGGAACCCTGATTACGACTGAGGAGGATGCCTCCATGGAAGCACCTGTTATTGCCGGGATTGCCTTCAATCGCGATGAGGCCAAACTGACGGTGGTGGGCGTGCCAGACAGCCCAGGTATGGCCTATCGCATTCTGGGCCCCGTAGGCGAGGCTAATATCGAAGTGGATGTAATTCTCCAGAACAGCCGCGGCGAAAACGCCACCGACTTCACCTTTACTGTTGCGCGGAGTGATATGGAAACGGCAGCGGCTGTGCTGTCCCCAGTGGTGGCCGAACTAGGTGCGGGTGAAGTGTTGACCGACGATCACATTGCCAAAGTATCGGTTGTAGGGGTTGGTATGCGCTCTCACTCGGGAGTGGCGGCGACGATGTTTAAGGCGTTGGCGGATGTGGGCGTCAATATTCAGATGATCAGTACTTCAGAGATCAAGATCTCAGTGATCATCGAAGAGAAATATCTTGAACTGGCCGTGCGGAGCCTGCATTCTGCGTTCGGCCTTGATACAGTAGACATAGAGTAAGTATCCCGCATTGACGTGCATGGATCAGAAACCCTCGCCGGAGAGCGGGATCCCCGGAACAAGGAAGTGACCCATGTTGATTTTGACACGCAGAGTCGGGGAGTCCCTGATGATAGGTGACGATGTCACGATTACTGTGCTCGGCGTCAAAGGCAATCAAGTTCGCATCGGCGTTAAGGCCCCCAAAGAGGTAGCGGTGCATCGCGAGGAGATCCTCGACCGCATAGAAGGAAGTTCCAATCTTGAAGCAGGGGATCAGCCTCACCGGGCATCGGAAGAGGCTTGAGTTTCACAACGACATGGGAAATCCCGGCTGGCTACCC
>CACNSR010000012.1 GCA_902623175.1 Halieaceae bacterium | reverse complement strand
CGATTTCTTCTGTCAGGCCATCATAAAGGTCATCGTGCATCTGCTGGACGAGGTCTTCGTCCGAGAGCTCCGACAGAACGATATCGTCCTCTTCGTCTGACATGGCAGGATCTCCCTTCTTAGTAATCCCTGTCGGCAAATGACGCCTTTTTTTCCGTCATAAACGCCTGCAGTGCTTCATCAATAGCCGGATCCAGGTCTGGAGCCTGGTATTCGGCCAGCGTTTGTTTCCACAGCGTGTTGGCCCGCTGTGCCGCATCAAGGCTACCCTCGGCAGACCACTGCTCATAGCTGTTGTTGTCCGCCACCGTGGAGCGATAGAAAGCGGTCTCGAAGTTCGCTAGCGTGTGCTCCGAGCCAAGGAAGTGCTTGCCCGGCCCGACTTCTTCAAAGGCCGACATGGCCTGACCGTTCTCGGACACATCCACCCCGTTAAGGAGCACCGCCAGCATGCTTGCCTGATCGCAATCCATGATGAATTTCTCGTAGCCCATGGCTAGCCCACCCTCAAGCCAGCCCGCGGTGTGCAACATAAAGTTGACGCCTGCCAGCCCTGCGGTCTGCAGCGTATTGGCTGCCTCGTAGGCTGCTTGGGCATCGGGTAGCTTGGAGCCACAGAGTCCACCGCCGCTGCGAAAGGGCACGCCCAGTCGCCTCGCCAGCGCGCCCGCGGCATAAATCACCATGCTGGGCTCCGGTGTGCCGAAGGTCGGTGCGCCGGTAGCCATGGAGACCGCGGCTGCAAAGGTGCCGAAAATCACCGGGCAGCCCGGGCGAATCAACTGAGTCAAAGTAATGCCCGCCATGGCTTCTGCGAGAATCTGCGTTACGGTGCCCGTTACGGTGACTGGTGACATGGCGCCGGAGAGAATGAAGGGCGAGATCACCGTCGCCTGGTTGTTCTTGGCGTAAACCTTGAGCGAGCCAAGCATGGTGCCGTCGAACACCAGCGGTGAGTTCACGTTGATCAGGCTAGTGAGTACGCAGTTCTGATCAACGAACTCATCGCCGAACACGATCTTGGCCATATCCACCGAGTCCTGTGCCCGTCGCCAATGTGTGACCGAGCCCATGAGCGGTTTGTCGCTGTATTTGAAGTGGCTGTAGACCATGTCGTAGTGGCGCTTGTTTACCGGCAGGTCTACCGGCTCACACACGGTGCCGCCCGAGTGGTGTATGCCGGGAGCCATGTAGGCGAGCTTCACAAAGTTCTGGAAGTCTTCGATTGTGGCGTAGCGGCGGCCGTTGTCGAGGTCGTGCACAAAGGGTGGTCCATAAGCGGGTACAAGCACCGTACGCTTGCCGCCGATGGTCACACTGCGCGAGGGGTTGCGAGCATGCTGCACGTACTCACGGGGTGCGGTCGCCCGAATGATCTGCCGGCACATGCCGGTGGGGAAGCGCACCCGGGTGCCGTCGATGTCGGCGCCGGCTTCGTTAAACAGGTCGAGGACTTCGGGGTCTTCAAGGAAATCGATGCCAATCTCTGCCAATAGCCGGTCGGCATTGTGTTCGATTAGCTGCAGGTTTTCTTCGCTGAGAATTTCGACGTAGGGGATGTTGCGTTCTATAAACGGTGCTGCGGCTGTGGCAGTCTGGCCCCGAGCCTCACGTCGTCCGGCCCGACCCCCGCCTTTTCGTCTGCTCGCACGTTCATTCATCGCGCTACTTCCATCATGAGGTGTTGCCCACCTCTTGCCTGCGTTCCGGTCTGATCGAGCCACTTGTGTGAGTGTTGCTGCTCGACGGTGCCGGTCCGATACGAACCCAGAGAGCGTCCGTTTATCTTATTGCCAAAGCCCGGAAACCGTACTTTTTTGCCCCAAAGCCCCCTCCTTATGGGCGCTACTGTGGAGCGATCCGGGCTGGCAGGGTTGGATTAAACCGACACCGATCAGACCAAAAGCGACATTGAAAAGTGAAAAATGGTGATCCCCTTGAACACAGCATATTGGCAACGATTGAGCCCGCCGAAACCCCTTTTGCCGGGCCTGCTGGGAAGCCTGTCGCTGCCGAGGGGAAGCCGACGATTGCACTAGAGCCATCCGAGTTGTTCCGGTAGCCACAGGCTCAACGCGGGTCTGCTGAGCAGCAGACCGAGCCGGAGCAGATCTTCACCATGACCCTACCCGGGGAGACGAACGGTGCAAAGTGCCGTGCGGTGTAAAAGGCGGAGGACAAGTTATCTTCGAGGGTCACCGACCAGTCGCCGGGCGCCGTTCCCGGGTCGGGTACTCTCTGGGTCAGAAAGGCGCAGGTATTCACAAAGCCCTTCAGGGTCGGCGAGTGTTCGCGCAGGGTGCGACCCGCCTCCGCGAGTTGCTCATCCTGCGTGGCGTCAAAAGCGATCCGTAGTGTGTGGGAGGAGGGTGAGCGTTCAGTGAGGCGGGTAAATCCAGCACCGCAACGTCATAACCCTGCTTGCGGGCCCTCACCACGACGCTTCGCCCGATAACGCCGTAGCCGCCCAATACTGCCAATAAGTCACGCAATATGTTAGTCCGCTTATTGTTTTGTGATCACCCTATCGGTTTTCGCGATGGCCGGTGAGCGAGCCCATCGCCCGCATCGATAGCGTTTTTTTAGCTGCCAGCTCGTGAAGCTGTGAGCGTCACACTCATTGGGCTCCCAGCCGATCCGGCGAGAGATGAGTAAATGGATTGACGATTTTTCGCGGGGAGAGGTACGCTCCCAACCATAAGAAAGGGGGGTGTGGTATGTCGATTGATTCTCAAGCCCGTATCGTGATTGTCGGAGGCGGCATCATGGGGGTGGCGCTCGCTTACCACCTCGCCGAGGAAGGCGAGACCAATGTGATGCTGATCGAGAAGGGCGAGCTGACCTCGGGCTCGACCTGGCACGCCGCGGGGCAGTGCCCGAGCCTCGTCGGTAATTACAATCTCGCCAAAATTCATGACTACGGGAATCGGCTCTATCCCACGCTCGAGGAGAAGACCGGCCAGTATGTGAGCTGGCATGCCTCGGGCGGCATTCGCATCGCGCGCCAGCAAGCAGACCTTGACTGGTTTCACTTTATGAAGGGTATTGCCGATAACGTCGGCTTCCGCATGGAGATCATCGACCCCGCCAAAATTAAAGAGCTCAACCCGTTTTATGACATCGACGGTGTGATCGCCGGCGCCTGGACAATGGACGATGGCCACGCCGACCCCTCCGGCCTGACCAACGCTATGGCCCGGGGTGCGACCGACATGGGCGTAAAGATCGTGCGCCACAATCGGGTGATGGATATTAACCGGTTGCCCTCGGGAGAGTGGGAGGTCGACACCGAGCAGGGCAAGGTGACCTGTGAAATTGTGGTGAACGCGGCGGGCAGTTTTGCGCGGCAGGTGGCGCAGATGGTGGGTGCGGATCTGCCGATCTGCAATATGGAGCACCACTACATCGTTACCGGTGCGATTCAGGAATTTATCGACCGGGACGAGGAGTTCCCGGTGATGCGCGACCCCTATGCCTCGGCTTATATCCGCCAAGAGCAGAAGTCGGGTCTGATTGGCATTTATGAGTCGACGGGCCTGACCGAGGCCTGGGGCCCCGATGGGTTGCCACCGTGGTCATCTGACAGCGAGCTGTTCCCCGATGATCTCGACCGTCTCATGCCCTGGCTTGAGCGGGCCATGAACTGCATGCCGCCCATGTTGGAGGCGGGCATCAAGCGCATCGTGAACGGCGCCATCCCCCACTCAGCCGATGGTCCGCCGTTGCTGGGGCCGGTCGCGGGTATCGGCAATTTCTGGCTCTGCTGTGGCTCTTCCTTCGGCATCGCCCAGGGCGCCGGGTGCGGTAAGTACCTCGCCCAGTGGATGATTTACGGCGACTCGGAAATCAACATGACGGGGTTCGACCCGCGCCGCTTCGGTGACTTTGCGGATCGTGCCTTTATGCACGCCAAAGGGTTCCAGGATTATGGCCTGACCTATGCTACGCCTTTGCCCGGCGAGGAATTCCCCGCGGCTCGCGACTGTCGGTTGACGCCGCTGCACGACACCTTAAAAGCCAAGGGTGCGGTGCACACTCAGACCTTTGGCTGGGAGCGGCCCAAGTGGTTCTCTCTAGATGGACGCGAAGAGGAGCACAGCTATCGACGCAACAACGTATTCGAAGTGGTGCGAGACGAATGTAAAGCCGTTCGCGAACGGGTAGGGCTCATCGACCTAACCGGCTTTGCCAAATACGACGTGACTGGCACTGATGCCGAGGCCTTTTTGAATCGCGTGCTGGCCAATCACATGCCGCGACGCGACGGCGGTATCGCACTGGCGCACTTCCTCTCGAAGAACGGCCGGATCCTCGGCGAGGCGACCGTGACACGGATTTCTGGCGAGCACTTTTATTTACTGTCCGCCGCCAGCGCCGAGCTCAGAGACCTTGATCATTTGGTACAGCAGGTGGAAGCGGGTGAGCAGGTCGAGATTCGCAATACCACCGAGGAGCGCGGGGTAATCGTATTGGCCGGCCCGAAGGCACGCGACGTGCTGAGTCGTTTGACTGAGGCTTCGCTGGAGAATGCGGATTTCCCCTGGCGCACAGCGCAGCGAATTGAGATTGCAGGGATTCCCACTTTGGCCCTGCGCATCAACTATGTGGGTGAACTGGGTTGGGAGCTCCACCCAGCCATGGCGGACTTACCGGCGCTTTATGAGGCGGTGTGGGCAGCAGGAGAGGGTTACGGCATTGCGGACTTTGGGCTTTACGCCATGAACAGCTTGCGCATGGAAAAAGGCTACCGCGGCTGGGGTTCGGAGCTGACTAACGAGGTGACCATGCTCGAGGCGGACATGGCGCGCTTCTACGCGAATGCCAAGGATGACTTCGTGGGTAAAGCCGCGACCGAAAAAAACGAAGCCGGACCGCTGCGTCTGGTGTACTTCGAGGTAGAGGCAGAAGACGCCGACGTTCGCGGTGGTGAGCCCATTTTCCTCGGCGATGAATGCGTGGGCGTGACCACGTCGGGTGGTTACGGCTATGCGGTCGAGAAGAGCCTGGGCTTTGGTTACGTGCCACCCGAGCAGGCCGAACCAGGCTCAGTGATCGACATCGGCTTGCTCGACGTACGCTGTCGCGCCAAGGTCTTGGCAGAACCCATCTACGACCCGGCCAACGAGCGGTTGGCCAGCTGATGGCAGCGTTACCCGATCGCTGCGAGGTGGTCGTCGTCGGTGGCGGCGTCATTGGGGTATCTGTGGCCTATCACCTCGCCAAAGCGGGCATTCAGGATGTGGTGCTCCTTGAGCGCAAAGAGCTGACCAGCGGCACTACCTGGCACGCAGCGGGTTTGGTGGGGCAGTTGCGCACCTCGATCAACATGACCCAGCTCGCGCGCTACACGAGCCAGCTATACCGCGGCCTTGAGGAAGAGACCGGGCAAGCCACCGGCTACCGGCAGTGCGGCTCGATCTCGATCGCGGCCACCGCCGAGCGGTTTGAAGAACTCAAACGCAGTGCCTCTATGGCAAAGGTGTTCGGGCTCGAGGTGAACGCGCTGTCGGTAGGGGAGATTGCCGAGAAGTACCCGCTGATACAGACCGAAGATCTCTTTGGTGGCATCCATATTCCCTCCGACGGCTATGCCAATGCGGTGGACATCACTCAGGCGCTGGCAAAAGGGGCGAAGAGTTGCGGGGCGCGGATTTTCACCGATACCAAGGTCGAGGCGATTCTCCGAGACGGAGACGAAGTCACCGGTGTTCGTATTGGGGAAGGTGAGATCCGCAGCCGCTATGTGGTGATCTGCGGCGGCATGTGGTCGCGCGATCTTGCCGCCTCGGTGGGGGTGAACCTACCGCTCCATGCCTGCGAGCACTACTACGTGCTGTTTGAGGGGGTCGAGGGGTTGAACCCGGAGCTACCTGTGCTGCGAGATTACGACGCATGCACCTATTACAAATACGACGCCGGCAAGTTGCTCGTTGGCGCCTTCGAACCCTCGGCCAAGCCTTGGGGTATGGAGGGGATCTCCGATGACTTTTGCTTCGATGAGATCGCCGGCGACTTCGATCACTTTGAGCCAGTACTCCACGATGCGATGAAGCGCTTACCCGCGCTAGAGCAGGCGGGCATCCAGAAGTTCTTCTGTGGCCCCGAGAGCTTTACCCCTGACGTGCGTTATCACCTCGGTGAGGCGCCGGAGCTCAAAAACTGTTTCGTTGCGGCGGGGCTCAACTCGATTGGTCTGCAATCGGCAGGCGGTGTGGGCAAAGTCACCGCCGAGTGGATTCGTGACGGCAGACCACCGGTGGACCTGTGGGAAGTGGATGTGCGGCGCAACATGCCGTTTCAGGGTAACCGCCAATATCTTCAATCTCGCGTCAGCGAGAGCCTAGGGTTGCTCTACGCTACCCATTACCCTTACCGCCAATATGAGACCGGCCGCGGCGTGCGTAAATCCGCGATCCACGATCGACTTGCGGCGGTTGGCGCCTGCCATGGCGAGGCCTTCGGCTGGGAGCGACCCAACTGGTATGCCCCGGCAGGCGTCGAGCCCCGATACGAATACAGCTACGGCCGACAAAACTGGCTTGAGCACTCGGCGGCCGAGCATCGCGCGGTGCGCGAGGGCGTTGCGCTGTTCGATCAGTCGTCTTTTGCCAAGTTCCGTTTGGAAGGCCGTGACGCGGTCACGGTGTTGAACCGGGTTTGCGCCAATAATGTGGATGTCGCCGCGGGTCGGGTGGTGTACACCCAGTGGCTCAATGACCGCGGTGGTATCGAGGCCGACCTCACGGTCACGCGTCTCTCTGAGACAGCCTTCATGATCGTGGGTGGCGCCGAGACCGAGGTACGCGACTTTTATTGGCTCAAGCGGCAGATTCCCGATGACGCGCACTGTGTGCTGACCAACGTCACATCGAGTAAGGGTGTGCTCTCTGTCATGGGGCCCAAGGCACGGGATCTGCTGCAGTCACTGACGCCTGCCGACATGACTCATGCGGGCTTCCCCTTTGCGACCAGTCGCGAGATCGAACTCGGTTACGCCATGGTGCGGGCCTCGCGCATTACCTTCGTGGGGGAGCTGGGTTGGGAGCTCTACGTACCCACCGAGTTCATGCAGCATGTGTATGACCGCATTGTGGAGGCGGGCGAGGCAGTTGGGCTTGCGCACGCGGGCTACCACGCGCTCAACTCGCTGCGCTTGGAGAAGGCTTATCGCCACTGGAGTCACGACATCACCGACGAGGATTCGCCGTTGGAGGCCGGGCTTGGTTTTGTGATCAAGTTTGATAAGCCGGGCGGGTTCATCGGGCGCGAGGCGCTTCTTGCGCAGCAGGAGCAGGGGATCACACGGCATCTGGTGCAACTGAAGCTCAATGATCCAGAGCCGCTCATTTATCACAACGAGCCGATCTGGCGGGACGATGAGATTGTGGGTCACATCACGTCTGCGGCCTATGGGCACACTCTTGGGGGCGCAGTGGGGTTGGGTTACGTCAACGCGGAACCCGGCGCACCGGCTGACGCAGTGTTGGGTGATGCTTATGAGGTGGAAGTCGCCTGCGAGCGGTTCTCCGCAGGGGTTTCACTGCGGCCGCTGTACGACCCGGAGAACGCGAAGATTCGCTGCTAGGGATCGGCTACCTCAGGCGCTCACGACCAGATCTTCGGTCATCAAACGAATCGGAAACTTTGCGCGGATTTCGGCGTCGACCTCGGGCGGGATATGCGTTGGCACATAAGTCGCCAGGATGTGGTCACGGGTGCGGATGGCATTGTCGATCGCCAAGGGTTTCGCGGAGGCCTCCCACACCGTGGGGCTGAACCGGTTGCCCACCTCGGGATAGAGATACTCGCTCTGCATCACCGCCAGCGTATGGTCTGAACCCAAGTAGTGACCTTTGTCACCCAGACAGACCTGGGCAAGGTCATCAAAGCCCAGCGTTTTCTCGTTCACCTCGATGCCCCGCACCGCGCGCAGCGTGGCACCCAATACATCGTTATCGAGGATCAGGCTCTCTGGGCAAACGCCGAGCAGGCTCGAGTACATGCCCGCCGCCTCGTAGATCAGATTAGAGCCGGCCAAAGCGGGTGGCATCAGTGTATGAGCCCGCTCTGCGCCTGCCTGAAAATCAGGCATGTTGGCGTCGGTCATGCCGCAGGCGGTGCCAAAGGGCAGGTCAAAATAGAGCCCCAGCTGGGCGCAGCCGCTTGAGATCAAGCCTTGCTCGGGCGAGCCGCCGCTCATGGCTCCGGTGCGAAGATCCGACACGAAGGGCCAGGCGCCGATAATGGCAGGGGCTCCGGGCTCAATGGCATTCACATACACCAGCCCGCCGATGCACTCGGCCCAGGCCTGACTGACCGCACCAGCCAGCGTGGCGGGTGTGGTGGCACCGGCTTGCCCTGCTGATAAGAGCAGCACTGGCATGCCGCCCTCAACGGCGACGCGCAGGCACTCAAGCGCCTCTTGCGCGAACTTCATGGGCGGCACCACAAAACAGTTCGATTGACTTACAAAAGGTCTCGCGCGCCATGCGGCTTCACCACCGGCGATGATGTGCAGCATCTCCAGCGCTTTACCCAGATGGTCGCAATTACTCCAACTTGCGCCTACGTGCTTGCGCGTGCCGGCGACGCAACAGTAGGTGGTATTCAAATCCATCTCGTAGGTGTTCTCGAGATCACGCAGTACGCACATACGCTGGAACATGTGGATGTGTTCGCAGTTATCGGCGATGCGTGCGAGGTCATAGAGGTCGCGGGTGGTGGAGTCGCGGTACTCGTTCTTGATCGAGTCAGCGATCATCACGGCCGCGCCCGCGGTGGCAAAGTGCACCCGTGAGCCCGATAGATCCAGGTCGAATTCCGGGTCCTGCGCATGAAGGATGAGGTTTCGTTTGGCGTGTTTCAGTGCCGTGTCGACCACGGCACGGGGCATGCGTAGCCGGCCGTCATCGCCAAGGACCGCGCCCACGGCCTCACAGGTTTCAATGCAGTGAGGTGTGGCGTCTTTGAAGCCAACCTCTTCGAGAATACGATAGATATTCTCGACGATCGCTTCGAGGTCTTGATCCGTAAAAGGATGGTAGCGGCCACCGCGTTCACCAGGCCGCACTGGCTTTATGGCCTCTTCCAGCGGCGCGCTCCGTTGAGCATGTCTTGCCTGTCTGCCTCCCGCACGTCTCGCCATCGTCAGGTCCCCCCTAAAGCCGGCCAGCGCTCGCCCGGTATGAGTGTTGTCCGGGCCGAAAAACAGGGTTACAAATACCTCAAAAATCTCGCTCACGCCAGAAGAATTTGCGCGAGCTACAGCAAAATATGAGTGGGTCCCAGCAGCTAACGAAGGGCGCTGGAAGGAGAGTCGAAAGTAGAGTCAAAAGAGGATAAAAAAAGGGAAAAAAGAGTGAAAAGCAGGGGGAAATCGTCGCTTACGGAACTCCCCTAGAAAGTCTCGCCTTAACCACTCGTTAAGGCGAGACAGAGGTTGAGCGTTACTGAGCCTGTCCTCCGCGAACGAGGGTTGCCGCATACATGCGTGGGCTGTCACAGCTCATGATCTCGCCAAAAATCGCATCGTCCATCTGTCGGCCGCCACCATTCACATAGAGATCCGCGTCACGACCATAGGTCTCGAGGCTGGGTCTCCAGACAGACATCTTCATATCTGCAGTCATGTCGGTCGGGTTGCCGTGACCGGGGAAGTGATAGGCGATCGCTGCCACGACTTCCTGCTCGTCGAGATAGGCATTCCACTTGGCAGTCGCTGCCATTAGGTCAGCGGGGGTGACGCCCTCTTTGAGCGTGCAGTCACTGAAACTGACCACGGCGGAGGAGGGGCCGTCAGTGGGTGGGCGCACCAGCATGGTTGCTGCTTCGCTGTGCCAGCCACAGGTCCAGACCTTGTTGAAGCGCTCGTTCAGCTTCTGGCCCTTGGTCATCCAGGCGTGCAGGCCCTTGCCCATCTCGGTGAAGTTGGGCGCGTAACCGAACCAGCCCGCTTCACGGACAAAGTCCGCGTTGGCCTTGAAGATCGGGTTCAGCACCCATGCGGTGTAGGCGTCGAGACCGTTTTCGTCAGACCACTCATTCCAGTCGTCGACAACTTTCATCAGATCCGACATGGATTTGCCTTCGTTCATTTGGCAGCCCCAGCTCTCGATGGCACCTAGCTGCGGCATGTCCTGCTGTGCTTGCGCCGGACTCATCGCCATCACGATGAGCAGGCTAAACAATGTATTGACCCAGTATTTCACTGCTTTTTCCCCTTATTGCGTTTTTGTTGATTGGTGGCAAGTGCACCGACTCACTCTACGTTAACGACATTCTGTTGCATTGTCATGAAGCAAGCCGCAGTTACTGCAGCGCCTCTAAATGAGAGGTGTGAGGCGCGCGGGGGCGGCTGGGATATCTGTATGGGGGGGATGGTAGTGATCCGCTCATGGCGGAGGGCGTACACAGGGTCGGACCAAAAGTCTGAAACGGCCCCAGAAAAGCGCCTCACCGGCGGCTTTGATGGGGCTTTTTTTGTGCTCTTATTTTTGTTCTTTGCGGACTCACTCAGCCTGATGCTCGGGCCTGTGCGGGCTTTATTTATGCAATTTTAGTGGAGGGTGTGGCTAGCTCCCGTCACGATCCACATCCGCACGAAGAATTGTTTTGGTCAAGCGTTTACCATAGCGACGCTGCCGTCTCCGCGCCTTAGCCGGTGTCGCACGCCAGCCTTCGCGCTTGTCAGATACCAGTGCGTCGAGATCTTCTACGACCTCGACGCGGTGTCCGTCTGATTCATACGTTCGACGTGGCATGACGTCACTGTAGCGAAACAGCCGCGCAGGGAAACTCAGCTCCGACTGAGGACAACCTCATAGAGAGAGTAGGTCAGGACCCCATCCTCACCTAGAGATCCGGCGCCGACCGCTTGAATCCGGTTGAGCCAGGCGTAGCGATCATCGCCGGTCTGAAAAGTGGGCGCGGTGACGATCAGGCCATTGGCCATATCGGCCCGCCCGCCATACTCGACGTAGATGTAGGCGCCGTCATCAGTTTTCAGGGTTAGTCGCACGTCGACACAGCCAACGGTGCCGTCACTGCCGACCGTCAGCCAGTCTGCTGCGTCGGTCGCCGCCAGACTAGCGCGCAGTCGATCGCTTTCGACCTCAACGCTGGTGACATCCACCAGCAACCGAGCGCCCTTAGGCCCGTCGCCTACCTCAATACGCTGCCCCAGCTGTGCGGTGATGGTGCCCATTGGCACCAGTTCGGCGCTCGCCCTCATGTGTTACTCCTCTGATCGGGTTGGTGTAGTGATTGGCGAGTGTATCCGGACATGACCGCAGTGACCTGTCTAAAGCATAGGGTGGTGTCTTGTTCCGTGCTTCGAAAGCCGAAGTGGATCCAGCCAGTGGAGGAGACGTATGACGGTTATTCGCGCGAGGCCACTGAGTGTTGCATTGTCCTCGGATACACTGCGCAGCATGACCCATCATTTACACTCAACTTAGAGGCACGTTATGGCTATTGGCTTGTTGGCGACGATTACTGTTGTGTAAGGCAAGAACGATGAGTTCGAGCAAACGTTTTTGGATATTACTGAAAAGGTGAGGGCTAACGAGCCCGGCAATGTATTTTCCGCGCTGCATAAAAGTGGCAGCGATCTGCAGGTGTATAAGGTGATGGCGCAGTACGATAGCCCAGAGGCCCTCGAAGCGCATGGCAAGAGCGATTAGTTTCGCGAGGCCAGTAAACAGTTGGCTGGTCTGGTAGCCGGCGGACCGGAAATCGAAATCTTGGAAGCCGTGACGCGCTGAGACCAGAGTGGCCAGAGCGGAGATGGCGCGGAATGCAGGAGTCGAACCTGCGACCTTCGGTTTCGTAGACCGACGCTCTATCCAGCTGAGCTAATTCCGCGCAAAGCCAACAGGGCAGCACCTTGCCGGGGCGCGTAGTATACACAGTTGGCAAGGCCTCGCCAGCGCTGGAGGGGGGCCATTGCGGCTCCCCATACAGACAGTGAAGCTATGCAATAGGTAGCCGGCGGCTGCATAGGTGACGAGGTCAACCAAGTACAATGAACATTCTGGTCGATGCCGATGCTTGCCCCGTGGTGATCCGTGACATTCTGTATCGCGCCGCACAAAAGCGCAGCGTTAAGCTCACGCTTTTCGCTAACCAGTCCTTCCAGATTCCTGCCTCCCCCCTGATTAGCTTGTATCAGGTTGCCAAGGGCCCCGACATGGCAGATCATGAAATCGTCGCCCGAGTAGAGGAGGGTGACCTAGTGATCACTGCCGATATCCCACTCGCCAGCGAGGTGCTCGAGCAGGGCGCTCTGGTGATCACGCCTAGGGGGGAGCGCTACACGGAAAACAACATTCGCCAACGCTTACAAATGCGCGACTTCATGGAAACTATGCGCGCCTCTGGCGAGCATACTGGTGGCCCGCCGCCGCTCAATCAGACCGATCGCAAGGCCTTCGCTGATCAATTGGATCGATTGTTAAGTCGGGCGCTCAAGTTAGGCTAATTCTCGCCCTCAGATATCGACCCACTCAATGATCTCGGCCTCCAGTTGATCGAGATCGGCCGCGGTCTCGCTGATCGTTCTGCCCGAGAGGGCCATGCAGGCATTGGAGGTCGACTGCGGGTCCCCTGTTATCAGAGGGTGCCACCATGGGAGCGACTCCCCCTCCGCCAGGCGTCGGTAGGCGCAGGTTCGTGGCATCCACGCCAGCTCAGCAGCACTCATACGACGCACGTCGAGGCAGTCTTCAACTTCCACAAGGCGTGTCGTATAACGTGTGCATCGACCCGTCTCGTCATCTAGCAGTTGGCAGGCCACCCGGGTGTAGAACACGTCGGCGGTGTCCTCATTGACCAGCTTGTGAAGACAGCACTGCCCGCAGCCATCGCACAGTGACTCCCACTCTGCGTCGGTCATAGCGCCGAGCGACTTGGCTTCCCAAAAAGGATTAGCGGACATATTGGTCTCCCGGTGATACTCGGATCACGTGGGTTGGCTTTTCGACTCGCACAGTGACCGCCGGATAGCGGATAATCGGCCTGAGTTTACAGGAGTCGCCGCTTATGGATCTCGGTATTAAAGGACGCACTGCACTGGTATGCGCTTCCTCAAAGGGTTTAGGAAAAGGGTGCGCAGAAGCGCTTGCCGCAGAGGGCGTCGATCTTGTTTTGAATGCGCGGGGCAGTGAGGCACTGGAGGCGACCGCAGCCTCAATACAGGACGCCCACGGCGTTGCGGTGAAGACGATCGCCGCAGATATCACGAGTGAGGCGGGTCAGTCGGCGGTGCTCGCAGTGGCAGGTGACGTCGATATTCTGGTAACCAATGCGGGCGGCCCGCCGCCTGGCATGTGGACCGACTGGGATCGCGATGATTTTATTGCTGCCTTTGATGCGAATTTGTTAACGCCTATCGCACTGATCAAGGCGCTGCTGCCCAGCATGATGGAGCGCGGCTGGGGCCGGATCGTTAATATCACCAGCGTAGCCGTGAAGGCGCCGATACCCGTGCTTGGACTCTCCAATACCGCACGTTCCGGTCTTACGGGCTACGTGGCGGGAGTGTCACGGCAGGTCGCGGGCAGTGGCGTCACGATCAACAACCTCTTACCCGGGTTACATGACACCGACCGGCTCGCGATGCTTGATCAGGTCGACGCGTCGGCACGGGGCACGTCCGAGGCTGAGGCACGCGAGGCGCGCACCGCCACCGTACCTGCCGGCCGTTTTGGCACCGCTGACGAATTTGGCGCTGCCTGCGCCTGGCTGTGCTCGGAGAAGGCAGGCTTTGTGATTGGCCAGAACATCCTGCTCGATGGCGGCGCGTTTCCCGGCGCGATGTAAGGTTGCGCTGGGGGTTTTAGTCGACGAGGTGGCGTTGGCTGCAGTTTAACCCACAATACAAGAAGTCGCCGCGGAGTCTTAGCGATTGGCCTCACTAGCGCGCAGCCGCTGAATCAGGCTCGAGGTGTCCCACCGATGTCCTCCGAGCCCTTGTACGTCCGCATAAAAGGTATCGACCAATTGGGTGACAGGCACCTCGGCCCCTACCGACCGAGCGGTCTCAATTGCGATGCCCAAGTCCTTGCGCATCCAGTCAACCGCGAAGCCAAAGTCGAACTCACCCCTGATCATGGTCTCGGCGCGGTTATTCATCTGCCATGACTGTGCCGCCCCCTGCGCAATGACCTCTATGGCGGCCGGGACATCAAGCCCGGCGCGCTCGGCAAAGTGAATGCCTTCAGATAATCCTTGTAGTAGCCCCGCTATGCAGATTTGGTTGACCATTTTGGTTAGCTGCCCGGCGCCGACCGGCCCCATACGCCGAACGCTTTTGGCGTAGCACTCAATCAGCGGCACAGCCTCAATGAAGGCATGCTCTTGAGCGCCTACCATGACCGTCAATGCGCCATTTTCCGCGCCGATTTGTCCTCCTGAAACGGGCGCATCGAGGAATGCCACACCCGACTGATTGGCCGAGGTTGCCATTGACTTAGCAAGAGCCTCTGAGGTGGTGGTGTGGTCAACAAGGAGCGCGCCTTCGCGCATTGATGAGATCGCGCCGTGCTCACCGATGACGACTTCGCGCACATCATCGTCGTTGCCCACGCACAACATCACGGCGTCTTGGTCCTTTGCCGCGGCTGCCGGTGTTGGCGCAACGTGGCCGCCGTAGTCGCGTTGCCACGCCTCGGCGCGGCCGATGGTGCGGTTGAAGACGGTTACCTCATGCCCTGCGCGCGCCAGGTGACCGGCCATGGGGTAGCCCATGGCACCTAATCCAATGAAAGCGATGCGGTGCGGTGAAGTCATCTGGCGGCCCGTCCTGTCGTAAGAAGAAGAGAACAGCCTAACCTAATTAGGTTGGGTGTCGGATGAGGTAAGGGCAATGAGCAGCATCAGTCTGGATATAGTGATCGGCGCCGGAAGCGCGATCGGGCGCGCACTGATCGAGATATGGTCTGGCGAGGGCGCGCAGCGGATTCTTGCGGTCGCGCGATCAGCGGACTCACTCGCGGTGGTTGAGCAGCTCGGCGTGCAGACTCACCAGTGTGACTACAGTGAGGCCGCGCTGGCGGCGCTTGCTATTCAATTGCAGGAACAGTCAGCGGATATCAGCCGACTGGTCATCTGTAACGGAGTCTTGCAGGGGGAGGGCTATCGGCCGGAGCGGGCACTCAATCAGCTGAAAACGAGTGCGATGGAGCAGGTATTCGAGATCAATACGTTTCTGCCGATGCGGGTGTTGGCTTCGCTGGCACCCGTTCTCAAGCGCAGCGCAGCGCCGCGTATTGCGGTGCTGTCAGCTCGAGTGGGTAGCATCGGCGATAACGGTCTCGGCGGGTGGTACAGCTATCGCGGCAGCAAGGCGGCGCTAAATATGATGCTGCGCTGTGCGGCGCTGGAGATGCGGCGAGTCAACCCTGCCGCCAAGATCATGGCCTACCACCCCGGTACGGTAGATACCCCGTTGTCCCAGCCTTTTCAGGCCAACGTCGCACCGGAAAAACTGTTCTCACCTGCGCGGGCAGCTAAGGCGCTCGACACAGTGCTTGCTAGCCTTGAGGCGGATGGTGAGCTCTCGTATCTCGACTGGCGGGGTGAGAGCATCCCCTGGTGATATTCGTGGATCAAGGGTGATATACGTGGATCAAGATTCCTTAAAGTCAACGCGGGCGATGAGCAATACAATACCCTTAGCGGCATGGCGACATTTACCATAGCTAAGTGTGGTTTGGTGAAGGAAGCCAAGCTAGGCGGAGAGAAGTTTAAATACGAGCCGCCCTCCGGCTACTTTTTTGCGATGCGATCCCACCCTCAAGTGATTCGGATCAGTCCTCAACCACTGAGAAGTGGATATCAACCTGAGCTAGGCGCGCCAGAAGCGGGTCTCCCATAGCGCTGGCAGTGGTCCAAATGCCGCCGCCTACAGAAAGCTCATCCCGCGCGAGGCAAAGGCCCGCTTGCGCCAGCATGCGCGAGGTAGCTCCATAGCCCGGGTCGCGCTGCCCCGCTACTTTGACGCGCAGTTGATTATCGTTGTCGGTGCCATGCGCCCAAAACTCAAAAAAACCATTGTTGCGGGTGGTCTCGTTAGGTCCCTCACCGGGTTCGGGCAGCACTTTTTTCAGGAGCGCCCGGGTCGGAGAGAAAAAGGTTCCCGCCATCACCGCGCCCAAGCCTCCCGCGCTCAACAACGCCTTGGCGCGGCTCGAGCACAGCTGGGACTCGTCGTAGCGGAAGTCTTCGCCGTAGGGCAGGCCCGCGAGGGCGTGGGAGCGTCTAACCACTTTAGTATTGATGGCCGCCATGACAAATGGGCCTGTCCAGGACTCGAAGTTGTCGTCCCAGGAGATACCCGCCTGATCTGGGCCATCCAATCCCTTATCCAGGCCGGCAGGATAGAGCGCGTAGGGATCCATGACCCGCTCCTTGATTACCGGGTCTTTGGAAGCCTGCTCCGCAACATACATCAGGCTTGCGACTGTGCCACCGCTGACGCCCCCCGAGGCTCGGCCCATGCGGCCGGTTACATGGGTGGCGTATCTGCCGAAGCGTTCCTTGAAATGGTTCTGCAGGAAGAACACGGATAGGTCTGAGGGGATCGAATCGAACCCGCAGCAGTGCACAAGCCGCGCACCACTGTCCTTAGCGATCGGGTCGATCTGCTCATACACTTCCGCCATCCACTGTGCTTCGCCAGTGAGGTCGCAATAGTGAGTGCCCTCGGTCGCGCAAGCTTCGAGGACGGGTGTGCCGTACTTCGCATAGGGTCCCACTGTGCTAATTAGCGCAGTGGCTTGCTCGGCCATGGCAGTCAGTGAGGCAGGATCGGCGCTGTCAGCCGTGATCATGGGCAACTCCGGCAGATTTACCACTTGCCGAACTTCGTCTAGTTTTTGCTGGCTGCGTCCTGCAATAGCCCACTTGAGATCTGGGTGCGCCTCAGCTAGATACTCTGCCACCAGTTTGCCGGTAAAACCGGTCGCGCCGTACAGCACAATCTCAAATCGCCGATCTGACATCTGATTTTTCCGCGTTTAATGACCCGCGAAGAGTAGCAAGTCTGCAGGGCTTTCCGGCAGGCAGAGGCTGGTACTTCTTTGCAGATCGGTGCGTCCATCGGTGTGTCCATGAACAGCGGCCTGCCTAGATTTGATTTATCGCACGCCGTGCATCATGCGCTTCAGCACCGGCGACAGCACCAGTAACACCGCGCCGCCAGCTACACCGATCGTGAGCAACTGACTAAACAATTCGGTGTAGCCCGATAGTGCATCGGTGAGGTCGAGACTTGCCTCGTCGGCGGGGCGGGCAGCGATGGTGGCGATTTGCGCGGCGACGTAGGAGGAGTAGGCTGACGCCAAAAACCAGGTGCCCATCATTACACCGACCACCGACGGGACCGCGAGTTTGGTGACCGCCGACAGGCCTACCGGGCTCAGGCACAGCTCACCCGTGGTATGAAGCAGGTAAGCCAAGATGAGCCACCAGGCCGAGACCACGCCTGTCTGATCGGGGAACTGTGCACCATAGACCAGCGCGCCAAAACCCAGACCCGCCTGAGCGATGCCGAGGGAAAACTTCACCGGCGTGCCGGGTTCCCAGCCTCGCCGCCCGAGGCGGATCCAGAGCATGGCAAAGAGCGGTGCCAGAGAGAAAATGAAGAAGGCATTGGCGGCGCCGAATTGCGCGGCGGTGAAGGTCGTGCCAAACAGCGTCTTGTCCGTGACGCGGTCTGCGTAAAGTGTCATGGAGCCAGCACCTTGCTCGAACAGCGCCCAGAAAATCACCGTTGAGAGGGTCAGCAGAATCAGGACAAACATTCGGTCGCGTTCAACCTTTGTGCAGCGAAACAGCAAAAACCACCCCAGACCCGCGAACACCGTCAGCGACAGTACGTCCAGCAGCGTTCCCACTATGTCGGCCAGTTGCACCAGCTGCCAGACCACGGCCACCATGAGGAAACTGCCCGCGTAAATGGCCTGCTCGATATTCAACCCGGGGATACCAGCGCCTTGCGTGAGCCGCTCCGGGTGTTCGGGCTCGCCGTGGCCCATGAGGGTGCTTTGCCCCCACTGGAAAACGATGAGGCCGAGCAACATGCCAACACCCGCCGCGCCAAAGCCCCAGGACCAGCCATAAACTTCACCCAGCCAACCGCAGAGCAACGTCGCGCTGAAGGCACCTATGTTGATGCCCATGTAGAAAATCGTGAAGCCCGCGTCGCGGCGGGGGTCACCCTCGGGGTAGAGCTTGCCGACCACCGTCGAAATATTGGGTTTGAGAAATCCGACCCCGACCACGATCAACGCCAGTGAGAGATAGAAGAGCGACAGCGCCTGATCGTCGCGGACGATACCGGCCGCCGTTTGACGGGCTGCCTCGCCCTCAAACGCCATGCCGAGGTGCCCGGCGACAAGCAGCAAGCCGCCAAACGTGACCGCTTTGCGCATACCTATAAACCGGTCGGCAATGAGGCCGCCCAGCACGGGCATAGCATAAACGAGGGAGGCGTAGCTGCCCAATACACCTAAACCTGCCGCGTCGGAGAACAGGTGGTACTTGGTGAGATATAGGAGCAACAGATACTTCATGCCGTAGAAGGAGAAACGCTCCCACAGTTCCGTGGCGAAGCAGATGTATAACCCGCGGGGGTGGCCCCACAGGTCGGTTTGGTTTTCTTCAGCCAGGGTGGTCATCGTTTCGTGTCCTCAGGGCATATCTTCGCAGCGCGTGTTTGTCGATAGTGATCAGGCGGCCCGCGAAAGTGCTGATCGGCCTTGCAGGGCCAGTGCCATATCGTCGGGGTCGGTGATCCTTTTGACCTCGCTGAACAAGGCGGCCGCCTGTGGGTAGTAAACCTTCAGGTAGACGAGCCACTGCTTCACCGGATTGACCGCGTAGCGTGGGTCGTAAAGCGCACGGTTACGGGCCAAAAACGTCACTAGTAGCTGCTGTGCCTCAGGCCAGCTGAATGCCGGGCCCACCTCGCCTCGATGAGCCGCCACGATCGCGGCCCCGAAATCCGGGCGGCAAAGCGCGCCTCGGGCGAGCATGAAAGCATCGCAGCCGCTGATTTCGGCGCAACGTGCCACATCGGCGGGCGTCCAGAGCTCGCCATTGGCGATGACGGGGTAGGGGAGCGTCAGGTGGGCTTGTCTAAGCTGATGCCAGTGCGCGGGGGGACGATAGCCCTGTCGTTTAGTGCGGGCATGGATGGTGATCTCTGAGAGGGCAACGCCCGACAGCACGTTTAGGATCTCCTCAAAGCGTTCGTCGCTGTCATAGCCCAGACGGATCTTTGCCGTAACCGGTGTGCTTTCGGGCACCCTGTCGCGCACCTGTTCGCAGATCGATCTGATGAGTTGGGGGGAGCGTAACAACACAGCACCGCCCTGCGATCGATTGACGGTTTTTGCAGGGCAGCCGAAATTCAGATCAATACCTGGTGCGCCAAGCGAGGCTGCACGCGCCGCGTTAGCGGCCATCAGCTCGGGGTTCGAGCCCAAGAGTTGAAGGTAGACAGGGGTGCCTGAAGAAGTGAGTCCGCCTTGTCGCAGTTCAGGGGCATAACGAAAAAAAACCCGCTTCGGGAGGACAGTCTGAGACACTCGCACGAATTCGGTCACGCAGCGCTCGTAACCGCCAATGGCGGTGAGCTGCTCACGCATGACCGCGTCAACGACCCCCTCCATGGGGGCGAGAATCAGGCGCGGTGGCGGGCGATGTGGACTATGGCCGAGGTCGATCATGGCCGGCAGGGTAACCAGATACCTGACTTTTTAACAGTGGGCGTGACGCAGGCCCGCTCCCTTTGTAGACTCCGTCGCTCGATTCAACCTACCACCCGCGTTGGTATGGGGTAACACTATGAATCCAAACTATCTTGACTTTGAGCAACCGATTGCAGAACTCGAAATGAAGATTGAGGAACTGCAGGGCGTGGGCGACGGTGCCGATCTGAATCTGGGCGACGAGATTGACCGCCTGCGGGAGAAATCGACCGCGCTGACCGAGAAGATTTATACGGATCTAAGCGCCTGGGACATTGTGCGCGTGGCCCGGCACCCTCAACGGCCGTACTCCCTCGACTACATCCCTGAAATCTTCACCGAATTTGATGAATTACATGGCGATCGCCACTTTGCCGATGACAAGGCGATTGTGGGGGGTATTGCCCGCCTCGACGGGCGCCCGGTCATGGTGATCGGTCAGGAAAAAGGCCGTGCGGTCAAAGATAAGGTCTACCGTAATTTCGGTATGCCCAAGCCCGAGGGCTACCGCAAAGCGATGCGCCTAATGGAGATGGCAGAGCGCTTCAAAATGCCGGTGGTCACCTTGATCGACACACCTGGGGCCTACCCTGGCATAGATTCAGAGGAGCGTGGCATCAGTGAGGCGATTGCCCAAAACCTGGCGGTGATGTCGCGTCTGAAAACCCCTTTGATTTGTATCGTGATTGGTGAGGGTTCATCGGGCGGTGCGCTTGGCATCGGGGTGGGCGACCATCTTGCCATGCTGCAGTACGCCACTTACTTTGTGATCTCTCCTGAGGGCTGCGCCAACATCATCTGGAAGAGCTCCGAGTTTGCCCCGGATGCCGCGGCGGCCATGGGCGTGACGTCCTCAAAGCTCGAGGAATTGGGCATTGTCGACGCGACGATCCCGGAGCCGCTCGGTGGTGCGCACCGCGACCCAATTGAGATGGCGAGGCGATTGAGGGGGCACTTATTGGATCAGGTGGATCGGCTGTCTGCAATGGATACCGATACCCTGCTTGAGGCACGTTACCGAAGGCTGATGTCCTACGGTAACTGAGTGTCGGTTCACGCGACGTGCGCGAGATCCTGAACCCCTTTCCTGATGCACTGTTAGAAGCGCCCCACTGGTGGGTGGCACTCTCTGGCGGCGCAGACAGTGTCGCGTTACTTTATGCGCTGGCGGCTTATCGCGATGCGTTATCAGGCCCCCCCCCTGCTCGCCATTCACGTTAACCATGGTTTGAATGCTGCTGCGGGGGATTGGAGCGACCTCTGTCAGCGACACGCCGACAGCCTAGACGTGCCGTTGCACATCAATGTGTGCAACATCGAGCCCAGCGGTCGCGGGGTGGAAGCCGATGCACGCCGCGAGAGATACCTGGCCTTTGAGGGTGTATTGGCCGAGGGCGATATTCTCTTCACCGCGCATCACGCCGATGACATGGTGGAGACGGTACTTTTGCGTCTGCTGCGCGGCGCCGGTCCGCGGGGTTTGTCCGGTATTCCCAGAGAGCGGGCCTGCGGCGCGGGACGGATTTTCCGGCCGTTGCTTAATACGCCTTCAGACGCTCTGCGCGGTGCGGTTGAGGCTGCGGGACTTGAGTACGTGACCGACCCCTCCAATCTTCAGACCGAACAGGATCGCAATTATCTGCGACAGACTATCTTGCCTTCGATAGCAGAGCGTTGGCCGGGATACCGGGAGACTATCCAGCGAGCAGCCGGACTGCAGGCTATGGCGCAGCAACGTTTGAGTCAACTGCCGCTTCCACGGACCGAGACCGCGATGGGCGAGGCAGCATTGGTCATCGATCCGACCGTCGATGTGGCGGAGTTGGCGGCTCAGATCCACCAGTGGTTAGGCGAGTCTGATATCGACTCGCCCGATCGACGCCGGCTACTCGAGCTGGCGAGGCAGGCACTCGACGCGGCATCGGATCGTCTGCCCGAGTTGCGTTGGGGAGATGGTTGCTTGCGCGCCTGGAGCGGCTGGATCGTTAGCGTCAGCGAGCCTGTCGAGGATTGCCTCTTCCCCGAAAAGGTTGTGGTAGGAGAGTCAGCCGAGGGCGACTGGGGGCGACTTGACTGGGAGCCAGCTGATGACGGTCCGGGGCTAGCTCCGGGCGCGCGATTATCCGGTAGCGTCAGTGGGCGCACAGAGTCGGTAACGCCGCTTAACCGACCTCAAAAATCAACTAATAAGTGGCTGCAAGAGATGAGAATTCCCCCGTGGTGGCGTCGCCATCTACTTGTTTTGAAGTCAGAAACAGGGCCTGTATGGGTGCTGCCTGCTGGTCCTTTGTCGGGGGCGACAGCGCTCGAAGGCACCTTAGCGGACCCCGGTTTGCGACCCATTTGGCGCCTTTCTTCGTCACTTTGAATTGAGCCGCGCGGGGCTTCCTGTTACACTGATCGTCCATCGGAGAGACGTTCCCGAGAGGCGTCGAGACAGACGTCCGGGAGCTCTTTCGTATTGGTGGAATCCATGACGAGATATGTGTTCGTTACTGGTGGTGTTGTGTCTTCCCTGGGTAAAGGGATCGCTGCCGCCTCCCTCGCTGCTGTGCTTGAAGCGCGCGGCCTCAGAGTCACCCTCCTCAAACTAGACCCCTATATCAACGTCGACCCCGGCACGATGAGCCCTTTTCAGCATGGTGAGGTCTTCGTCACCGATGACGGCGCTGAGACGGATCTCGATCTGGGTCACTACGAGCGATTCACGCGTACCGTGATGAGCCGTGCCAATAACTTTACAGCGGGCCGCGTATACGACGCGGTGTTGCGGAAGGAACGCCGAGGCGATTACCTGGGCGGCACCGTTCAGGTGATTCCGCACATCACTGACGAGATCAAAAATCGGGTCGTAGAGGGCGCGGGGGATGCCGAGATTGCCGTGGTAGAAGTAGGCGGCACCGCAGGCGACATTGAAAGCCAACCATTCCTCGAGGCAGTGCGTCAGCTCAAGTTGGAGCTGGGATCTGCCAATGCGTTGCTTATGCACCTCACGCTTATTCCTTACATTCCGACTGCCGGTGAAATCAAAACCAAGCCGACCCAGCACTCGGTCAAGGAATTGCGCTCGATTGGTTTGCAACCCGAAGTGCTGCTGTGCCGCTGCTCTGTTGAAGTGGACGAGGGCGCACGCCGCAAGATCTCCCTGTTCACCAACGTAGAAGAGCGGGCCGTAATCCCTCTTATGGATGCGGACTCGATCTATCAGATACCCGGTCATCTGAGGGAGAGCGGGCTCGATGATTATATTCTCGAGCGCTTTGGGCTGGTCCAGCCGGCGGCTGACCTGTCGGAGTGGGAAGACGTGGTCCGGCGCGAGTTCAGTCAGCGCAAGGGTACGGTGCGTGTGGGCATGGTTGGCAAATATGTTGACCTGGTCGATGCTTATAAGTCGCTGAATGAAGCCCTCGATCATGCGGGCTTGCAAACTGATACCCGGGTGGAGATCGACTATATCGATGCTGAGGAGATCGAGGCTCAGGGAGTTGGCTTGCTGTCGCATCTGGACGCCATTCTTGTCCCGGGCGGCTTCGGTGATCGCGGTATTCAAGGAAAGATTGAAGCGGTGCGTTATGCCCGGGAGCAGGGCATTCCCTTCCTCGGTATCTGCCTGGGGATGCACATGGCGCTCATCGAGTACGCGCGAAATGTATGCCATCTCGAGGGCGCACACTCCACCGAGATGCAGTCCGACACTCCCCATCCCATCATTGCCTTGATTACCGAATGGCAAGCCGCAGACGGCGCGGTTGAGCAGCGCTCCGAAGACTCCGATATGGGTGGCACCATGCGACTGGGTGCGCAGCCTTGTCGGTTGGTAGCGGGGACCAAGACTCAGGCCATTTATTATGCCGACGAGATCTCAGAGCGGCACAGGCATCGTTATGAGGTCAACAGCAACTACGTTGCCCGATTGGAAGAGGCGGGCATGAAGATGAGTGGCTGGTCGCTGGATGGCGAGTTGGTGGAAATCATCGAGCTGCCCGCCCACCCCTGGTTTGTGGCATGTCAGTTCCACCCGGAGTTCAAGTCCCGGCCCCGTGGCGGGCATCCCCTTTTCACCAACTACATTGAGGCCGCGTTGGCGATAGCGCGGCAGTGTGGTGATGCCGCGTGAGTGGTGGGCATCGTGCTGTTGAGGTGGCGGGTCACATCTTTGCCAATGATCAGCCACTGGTGCTGATTGGCGGTATAAATGTGCTCGAGAGCGCCGAGCTGGCGATGGAGACCGCTGCTGAATTTGTGCGTGTCTGTGAGCAGCTATCACTGCCATATGTCTTTAAAGCGTCTTTCGACAAGGCTAACCGCTCGTCGATTCATTCTTTCCGGGGACCTGGCCTGGACGCCGGCCTGAAAATTCTCGCTGACGTTAAATCAACCCACAGCGTGCCGGTGCTGACCGATGTTCATACACCGGAACAGGCGGCGCCCGTGGCAGAGGTCTGCGACATCCTTCAGCTGCCCGCATTTCTCGCCCGCCAGACGGATCTGGTGGATGCGATGGCTCGCACGGGCGCTGCAATCAATATCAAGAAGCCCCAGTTTTTGAGTCCCGCGCAAATGGCAAATGTCGTTGAGAAGTTTCGCGATTGTGGCAACGACCGCTTGATGGTGTGCGAGCGTGGCAGCAATTTTGGCTATGACAACTTGGTTGTCGACATGCTGGGATTTGAGGTGATGAGCCGGGCCACCGCGGGCTGTCCACTCATTTTTGACGTAACCCACGCGCTGCAACGCCGTGACCCCGGCGAGGCCGCCTCCGGAGGGCGTCGTGATCAGGTGCTCAAGTTGGCCAAGGCGGGGGCAGCGGTGGGCATTGCGGGCCTGTTTTTGGAAGCTCACCCTAATCCGGATGAAGCTCTCTGCGATGGCCCCAGTGCGTTGCCGCTCGCGCAGCTGGAGCCCTTTCTCAAGCAGGTCAAAGCGGTGGATGCACTGGCTAAATCTCAACCTGAACTGACCATCCACTGAATCGGCTTGAGCGAGGAGCGTGTTGTGAGTGAAATCGTCGATGTGCGTGCTTTTGAGGTATTGGATTCTCGCGGAAATCCGACCGTCATGGCCGAGGTCACATTAAATGATGACAGTATGGGCAGTGCTTGCGCGCCCTCAGGTGCGAGCACGGGAACCCGCGAGGCGTTGGAGCTGCGAGACGGCGACGCATCGCGCTATCTCGGCAAGGGTGTGCTGACGGCGGTAGGGCACGCGAATGGTCCCATTCGCGAACTGTTGGTGGGCCACGATGCCCTCGATCAAGCCGGTGTAGACCAGCGCATGATTGAGGCAGACGGGACAGACAACAAGGCGCATTTCGGTGCCAATGCGATTCTGGCCGTTTCGCTGGCGACTGCCAAAGCCGCGGCCCTGTCAGCCAGAAAGCCGCTTTACCAACACATTGCCGAGCTCTCGGGGTGTACCGCTATGTCTCTGCCTGTGCCCATGATGAATATCCTTAACGGGGGAGAGCACGCCGATAACAATGTGGATATTCAGGAGTTCATGATTCAGCCTGTGTCGGCAGAGAGCTTCGCCGAGGCATTGCGGGTGGGCGCCGAAATTTTTCATCACCTGAAAAAAGTGCTCTCTGGCAGAGGCCTCTCCACGGCGGTCGGGGACGAGGGCGGCTTTGCGCCCGATCTGCCCTCCAATGCTGCGGCATTGGAAGTCATTGGCGAGGCGGTAGCCAACGCAGGCTACGAGCTGGGCGATGACATAACGCTGGCTTTGGATTGCGCTGCCTCGGAATTCTACAAGGACGGCCGTTACCATCTGCAGGGTGAAGGTGCTGACTATGACAGTGCAGGCTTTGGCGATTACCTGGTTGCATTAACGGCGGACCATCCCATTGTCTCGATAGAAGACGGCCTGGATGAGTCGGATTGGGCAGGCTGGTCGGTGCTGACAGAAAAATTGAGTGATCGCATTCAGCTGGTTGGTGACGACCTGTTTGTCACCAACACCGCGATTCTAAAGCGTGGGATTGATGAAGGCATCGCCAATTCCATCTTGATTAAATTTAACCAGATCGGATCGCTGACAGAAACACTGCAAGCGATTGCCATGGCCAAGGCGGCGGGCTATAGGGCGGTGATCTCGCATCGCTCCGGTGAGACCGAGGATGCCACCATCGCAGATCTGGCTGTCGGGACCGGGGCGGGTCAGATCAAGACCGGCTCCCTGTGCCGCTCTGACCGGGTAGCCAAGTACAACCGGCTACTGCGGATTGAAGCAGAGCTAGGCCTCACCGCGCCGTATCCCGGCCGGGACATCCTCTCGAGGGGCTGATGCGCTGGCTAATAGGCGGGCTATTGGGTCTTTTTTTGCTGCTGCAGTACCGGCTGTGGTTTGCAGAGGGCGGTCTTGCTGAAGCTAACAGGCTGCAGGTGCAGCTCGAGGAAGCCGAGGCAGAAAAAGCCGAGCTGACGGCGCGTAATGAGGCACTTACGCAGGAGGTCATCGCCTTGCAGGGTGGCACAGAGGCTGTTGAGAGAAACGCGCGCGAGAACCTTGGTCTGATCAAAGAAGGTGAGGTCTATTATCAATTCGTAGAGGAGCACGAGGCGCCGTGAACAGCATCTGGGCAGTGGTGCCGGCGGCTGGGTCGGGGCGTCGCCTTGGTGGCGAGGTTCCCAAGCAATATCGCGAAATCGCCGGTGCGCCGCTGATGGAGCACACCCTGCGCGCATTATTGGCCAGTCCGGATATTCGCGGCATTGTGGTGGCGCTCGATCCCTCTGATCGGCGCGCCGATGCGATTGACAGCCTGGCGGACGTGCGCGTGCAAACCACACCCGGTGGCGACGAGCGCGCGGATTCTGTCATGGCGGGGCTGGAGCTATTGGCCACTGAGAGTTCAGAAGAAGACTGGGTGCTGGTTCACGATGCCGCGCGTCCGTGTTTGCTGCTTGAATCCCTGACGGCGTTAATTCAACAGGCTCGGCAGTCGGGAGAGGGCGTGATCCTCGCCGAGCCGGTCGCAGACACCCTTAAGCAGGTCGATGAGGGCGGGCAGGTCTCAGGTACAGTCGATCGCCAGTCGCTTTGGCGGGCACAGACGCCCCAATTATTTCCCCTGTTCGCTTTGCATGCGGCATTGGGTCGGTGTCTGGAGGAAGGCCGCTCGGTCACCGATGAAGCCATGGCGATGGAGCGGGCGGGTGAGCCTGTTCACGTGGTAGAGGGGCCCTCGAGCAACATTAAGGTCACCGTTGAAGCAGACCTGGCGTTTGCGGATCTGGTGCTGAGAAAGAGAAGAGGGTAGTGACATGATGCGCATTGGCCACGGTTACGATGTACATGCCTTCGGCGAAGGCGATGCCGTCGTATTAGGCGGTGTCCAGATCTCCTGGGAGCGCGGACTGATAGCGCACTCCGACGGGGATGTGGTGTTGCACGCGCTCTGTGATGCGCTGTTGGGTGCGGCGGGCCTCGGTGATATCGGCCGGCATTTTCCCGATACCGATCCGGCCTTTAGTGATGCTGACAGTCGAACGCTCTTGCGCGCAGTGGTCGCGCTGTTGGATGAAGCCGGTTGGACAGTAGTTAATGTTGATCTTACCGTGATCGCCCAAACCCCGCGACTGAGCGAGCACATTGATGGAATGCGTGAGCGCATCGCAGCCGACCTCAGAGTGTTAGTGGGCAGTGTCAACGTCAAGGCAACCACCACTGAAAAACTGGGCTTTGTGGGGCGCGAGGAAGGTATTGCCAGCCATGCGGTGGCGCTGCTGACGAATGAGAGCGCCTCCGCGTGAGCCAGCAGGGTATCGGTATGACCTCCCAGCGAACGCGGGAGCGACTTATACAGCGGCTGATGGATCAGGGCATCACGCAGTTTGAGGTGTTGGAGGCAATTCGCAGCGTGCCTCGTCATTTATTTGTGGATGAGGCGCTCGCGCATCGGTCCTACGAGGATACGGCGCTGCCGATTGGCTACGGCCAGACGCTCTCGCAACCCTATGTGGTCGCCAGGATGAGTGAGCTCGCTCTGGCCCGGGGGCGTCCGAAAAAAGTGCTGGAGCTGGGTAGCGGCTCGGGCTACCAAACAGCGATATTGGCCAGTCTTGTGGATGAGATTTGCGCGATTGAGCGCATCAAGCCGCTATTGGAGCGGGCGCGGAAGCAGCTGCGCGCGCTGCGAGTGCGCAACGTGCGGCTAAGGCACGGAGATGGTCTGGACGGATGGGCCAGCGAGGCACCTTTTGATTTAATTCTGGGCGCTGCCGCGCCTGAGCATCTGCCTACCCAGTTGCTGAAACAGCTTGCACCTACAGGCAGGCTGATCCTGCCTGTAGGTGGCGAACGGCAGCAGCTCATCATGGTGACCGCAACTGCTGAGGGTTACGTCGAAGAGGTGATTGAAGAAGTCAATTTTGTTCCCATGGTGCGAGGTGTGAGCCGGTGAAGCGCTCGCCGGCAGGGGTGTTTGCCCGCGGTCTGGCGATGGGCGCGGCGGATATCGTGCCGGGTGTCTCTGGTGGCACGATCGCATTGATTACCGGCATCTACGAGCAGTTGCTGAAAGCCATTGTGTCGGCCGACGGCGATGCACTCTCTATGGCGGTGAGTGGTCGTTGGAATGAGCTGTGGCATCGAATTGACGGCGGATTTCTGTCGATCCTGCTGCTGGGTATTCTGATCGCGATTTTCTCTATGGCCTCGGTCATTCATTGGTTGCTCACCCACTATCCACAGCCGCTATGGTCGTTCTTTTCAGGACTGATTCTGATCAGTTCGGTGCTGCTGATTCGGGACGAGGTGACGTTTGATAGCATCGACTGTCTCGCGGGGTTCACTTTCGGAGTCTGCATCGCCGTGGGTGCCGTCTTGATGCCTCCCGTGTCGTTTCTCGCCGGCCTTCCTGGCTTGTTTTTTGCCGGCGCGATCGCGATTTGCGCCATGATTTTGCCTGGGATATCGGGAAGCTTTTTGCTGGTGCTGATGGGCATGTATGAGCAAGTGTTGTCAGCGGTCAAGACGCTGCAGGTCACTGAACTTTTGGTGCTCGCCGCGGGTTGTGTGACGGGGTTGCTGCTATTCGCGCGGCTGCTTCAGCGCTGTCTGCAGCGCTATCGGGCACTGGCTATGGCATTCCTGAGCGGTGTGCTGATGGGTTCATTGGTGGCGGTATGGCCATGGCGACAAGAAGTGCTACTGAATACTGCTGCGGGAGCGATTTCAGCCTCGCGGCCCGTGTTACCGTCCACGGTCACCGATGCACAGTTGTCAGCCTGTTTAGGTGCCTGCCTAATTGGATGTTTTTTTGTCTGGGGTACGCAGGCATTGGCTTCGCGTCGAGGTCTGTAATATGACAGTGCGTTGCTGCCAGAGCCTGGTGGCGAGCCTGTTGCTCCTTGTTGGCTGCGCTGACAATCCGCCCGCGATCATTGAAAACAAGTCAGTAGCGGCGGTGGATGTCCCACCCGAAGTGCGCCAGGCAAACACCAATCTTCCGGATTATGAACGCGATTTGGCCGCTGGCCCGGACTACGTGGTGGAGCCGGGAGATACGCTTTACGCGGTTGCCTTTCGTCTGGGGATGGACTATCGAACGCTCGCGAGTCTGAATAACATCGATCCGCCCTATGTGATTAGGGTGGGACAAAGCCTAAGAACCGCACCGGATGCCGCGCTCGGAGGCGCCCCGGCGGCATCCGAGGCAAACCCGTCTGATGCTAGTGCGATGCCTCGCGTTGGCAAGACTACTCCGGAGAATGCAGCGGGCAATGCCACAGCTACTGCCAAGTCAGCCACCACACAGTCAGAAACAGGTCCGGCCGCGTACACGTCGTCTCCTGCGCAGACCCCTATGCCCAATGCGCCGGTGGACCTTTGGTTCTGGCCTGCTGAGGGAACAGTGAGTCGCGCTTACTCAGCCGAGCGGCACAAAGGCATTGATTTGGTTGGCGAACGCGGCTCGCCTGTGATGGCAACGGCAGCAGGTGAGGTGGTGTATGCGGGCACAGGTGTCACCGGCTATGGCGCGCTGCTTATCGTTAAGCACAATAACACCTACCTAAGCGCGTATGGCCACAACGATGCCCTGCTGGCAGCGGAGGGTCAACATGTTGATGCTGGTCAGGTGATTGCTCGCATGGGTAGCACCAGCAGTGACTCGGTGAAGTTGCACTTCGAGATCCGGCGCAACGGCCTGCCTGTGAATCCCACCTTACTGTTACCTCAACGCTGACAAAGTCATACTCACATCACTACACTACGACCGTGACTGTTATGGTGGGTTAACTTAAAGTTGGTGCCCTCGGTCACGGGGCGCACTGTGCTCAGCGCTCTAGTAACTCGAGCTTGCCGGGTTTGCCTGCCCAGTCCGCGTGATCGGGCGGGGGATCTTTCCGTTCCGTGATATTTGGCCAGATCTCAGCCAGCTCCGCGTTCAATTGCTGGAACGATTCCTGATCGCTGGGGAGCTCATCCTCTGAGTAGATCGCATCGACCGGGCATTCCGGTTCACACAACGCGCAGTCGATGCACTCGTCGGGGTTAATGACCAGAAAATTAGGCCCCTCGTAAAAACAATCTACCGGGCAGACCTCAACGCAATCAGTGTGCTTGCACTTGATGCAATCCTCGCCAACAACGAAAGCCATACCAATACCTCACTCATCCCACGGCGAAGGATACTGGCTGTGAACTGTTTTGAAAACTGGTCAGGTTTCATCGTCAAGTTTCTGTTTCAGTTGATAGATCGAGTCCAGTGCCGCTTTGGCACTGAGGTTATCAGGATCCAGTGACCGCAGTGCCTCAAGCGTGGGTGAGGGCTGGGCGGATGCTGGTAGCGCTGCCAAGAACAGCTCCGCTTGGACGGGAGGAGGCCCCGCGGTTATGCCGCTCTCGAGTTCGTGGAGTTTGTCTTGAGCTGACTCGAGAACCTCCTTTGGAACGCCAGCGAGTTTGGCCACCTGTAGTCCGAAGCTGCGGTTGGCAGGGCCTTCCTGAATTTGATAGAGAAACACGACATGATCTTCGTGTTCGGTAGCATCGAGGTGGACGTTCGCCATTGCAGGATGTTGTTCGGGCAACGCAGTGAGCTCGAAATAGTGGGTGGCAAAAAACGTGAGGGCCTGCACCTGATTGGCCAGTGACAGCGCCGTAGCCCAGGCAATGCTCAGCCCGTCAAAGGTGCTGGTGCCGCGACCGACTTCATCCATGAGTACCAGACTGCGCTCGGTGGCATTGTGCAGAATATTGGCGGTTTCGGTCATCTCGACCATAAACGTCGAACGGCCGCTCGCGAGATCGTCGGAAGAGCCGATCCGCGTAAAGATACGATCCAGGCACGACAATGAAACCGCCTGCGCGGGTACAAACGCACCGACATGGGCGAGCAGTGCGATCAGCGCGTTTTGCCGCATGTAGGTGGACTTACCGCCCATGTTAGGGCCCGTGATCAGCAACATCCGTCGGTTGTGATCGAGCTGTGTATCGTTGGCGATAAACGGGACGTCCCGTGCCGCTTCCACCACGGGGTGACGACCTCCCTCAATCTGCAGCAAGCTGTGATCGGTAAAGCGGGGCCGGCACAGATCGAGCACGGTCGCACGCTCTGCAAAACACGCGAGCACATCAAGATCACACAGCGCGGTGGCGGTCGTCTGCAGTGGGGCGAGGGATTCCGCTACCTTTGCCACCAACGCCCCGTATAGGTGCTTTTCCCGCGCGAGTGCGCGGCTTTTGCTGGACAGCGCCGTGTCCTCGAACGTTTTCAGCTCGGGCGTAATGAACCGCTCGACATTTTTCAGCGTTTGGCGGCGCTGATAGGTTTCGGGCGCCTGTCCTGACTGAGTGCGGCTGATCTCAATGTAGTAGCCGTGTACCCGGTTGTAACCGACCTTGAGTGTCGATAGGCCGGTTGCATCACGCTCACTCTGCTCAAGCTCTAGCAGATAGGCGCCTGCGTTGTCGCTGATGCCGCGCAGCTCGTCGAGCTGCTCATCGTAGCCTGCGGCAATCACGCCGCCGTCGCGGATTAACACAGGCGGGTTCTCGATGATGGCGCGCTCGAGGAGTTCAGTTAGCGTCACGTAATCGGGCAGAGCGGTGGCCAATTCCTTGAGTAAGTTGGATTCGGCGGGAAGGCGGCTCCGTATCAACGGTATTTGTGCCAAGCTGCTCCCAAGTCGACTCAGATCCCGGGGGCGCGCTGAGCCCAACGCGACCCGCGAAAGAATCCGCTCCAGATCAGCGATGTCCTTGAGTGCCTCGCGGAGTGACTCAAAGCGATACGCTTGAATCATGGATTCCACTGCATCCAGTCGCCGCTCGATGTCACCGCGGTCATTAATCGGCCGATGCAGCCAGCGGCGGAGATGCCGGGCACCCATGGCGGTGACCGTACTGTCATAGACCTCGTAGAGCGTATGCTCCTCGCCGCCGCTCAGTGTCAGGTCGATCTCCAGATTGCGGCGTGTCGCCGCATCGAGAATCACGGCGCCACTTTGTGACTCGAGGTGGATGGCGCGAATGTGTGGCAGGTCGCTACGCTGTGTGTCTTTGACATAGTTGAGCAATGCGCCTGCGGCTGCGATGGCGACCGTGAGTCTGCCGCAACCAAAACCGTCGAGGTCTTGGGTTCGGAATTGCCGCTGCAGATCTTCCCGGGCCCCGGTCTCATCGAAGCGCCAGTCAGGTTGCCGACGCAGGGCGCCATGCCATGACTCGTCTGCGAGATGACTCGACTCGGGTACCAGAATCTCCGCAGGGGCCAGCCGCGCTACTTCGGCTTCGAGCGCCATGTCGCCCGCGACCTCTGAGACTAGAAAGCGGCCGCTACTGACATCCAGCCAGGCCAGTCCGTAGCCTATTTTGTTCACCCCGATGGCTAGAATCAGCGCATCCTGGCGTGCCTCCAACAGAGACTCATCGGTCAGTGTGCCTGGCGTCACAATGCGCACCACCTCCCGCTCGACCAGCCCTCTGCTGGTTGCTGGATCACTAATTTGTTCGGCGATGGCCACTGAGCGTCCCGCTTTCACCAGTCTCGCGAGATAGCTCTCGGCTGCATGGTAGGGCACGCCGGCCATTGGGATGGCGTCACCGGCCGATTTGCCTCGACTGGTTAGGGTGATGTCGAGCAGCTTCGATGCGGCTTCCGCATCGTCGTAAAACAGCTCGTAGAAATCGCCCATTCGGTAGAAAAGCAGTGCGTGCGGATGCTCGCTTTTGATCGCGAGGTACTGCTGCATCATGGGCGTGTGGGTGGCGGGTGTGGCGTCGCTCATTGCCGAATTGTGACCTGCGCCGCGGCACAAGAAAAGGAGTAGAAGCGCCGTGAACGCCGCCTTGGGGGCATTTTTACTGACTGACTTGGTCTACCGCGCAGTACTTGGCATATTCCTTCACTTCCTGGGTCGTCTATTCGCCTTTGGGCGTCTCTTTCAGGCTTTCGCACCAGACCTCGCTGCCAATCGTAGTGCTCTCCGGCAAGCAGTGCGCGAAGCAAGTCTTGGCCCCCTCACCTCCATTCCCCTTTGCTTTTTGCGCTCATGTCCTCGAACCAGCCTTTGCTTCCGGGTTTGTCGGCGCAGGCACCGAGCAGGCGACATTAGCCACTACCGCAGGTGAGAGGGCAACTTTGCAAGTGTTTTAATACATCGTAAAGACCGGGCCGCAGTTGGTTTTAGAAGGTTTGGCGTTTTTAGCGAAAAGTCGATTGGTTAAATAATGAATGCCTAGACGATGAGCGTGATGCACAAAGCTTTCTCATGCTGAGCAACTGGTGACACGTTGAGCCCCGTTTCAAACCAGTGCTAAACGAGGCGACTGCTTGTTCTCTGGAGTGCATTCATGAGATTTTCGGGCCGTCAGGCCGCGATTCGCTCTGGTCTGCCATAACGCACGAAACAACACGCAATTGATAACTCACACCAAGGGGAAGCAAGATGTTGAAAAAGATCGTTTTGATTTTGACCGCGGCGGTGTTGATGCCGTTTGCCGTCGCTCAGGATTTGGATTACGGCGAAGACGAGTTCACCGCCAACTTTGATATTGATTCTGCGCACACGACCGATGGCACCAATTATAAGATTTCAGCCACCGGTGAGGCGGGTCCTTATGGTCGAGTTTGGCTGTCTTATGAATTCACTGACAAGCTCGGTTTGGGTGACTCGGGGGAATTTACGGGCTTTGCGTGGACGCAAAATGGTGAGCAGTTCGCCACCGCCACACTGCAAGGCGTGTATCGCCGAGAGGGCAGCATATTCAAGATGTACTCACTAGACATGGTGTCGGATGGCGTGATCAACATTGTCTCGGGCGAGGCAGACTTTGTGGCCAAGACTATGAATTTCAGGGTGTCGCAACTCAAATAAGCGGCTAAAAAAAGGGGGCATTAGCCCCCTTGGAAGACATTGCACAGAAGTCTGAATGTCAGCTGTTATCCCATTTGGCTAACAGGAATACATAAACGGTCAGGACAAGGTTGATCACTACCTGCACCAACGACAGCGCCATCATCCAACCAGGTGGATTGATAGTCTCCCCAATCGGCATTCCGGCCGAGGTCAGGAAGCCCGTTGCCACTTCGGATCCGTTTCCTGCCATTTCGCTGAGCATGGTAAGCATCATGAACAGGGCATTCTGCGAACTCATCGAGAAGAAGGTCAGCATGACAACCCCAATCAAGGTGGACACCATAGCTCCGCTACGAACGACAGTCGGAAAGTTTCTGAAGAGATAGGCGATGACTACGACGGCCAGTGGCATCAATACGCCACACAAGAAAAATGTAGCAAATACCGACCGGTTCATGCCGATGAAACCGAATAAGTCGAGTTCAGACATCTTTTTCCCCCAGGTTTTTTTATTTATAGCGCCACGGCGCAAGAGTAAAGTACTCCCCTCATCTTCAACTTGCAAGGGATATACCGGGCGCCCCATTCACTGGCGCCCTGTGTCGCGGCGCAAGTCAGTCAGAGAGAATTTGGTTGACCTCCAAAATGTAGCCGTCTGCGTCATAAAATTTGGATACTAGTACGCGGATCTCGTCCTTGCCCCCGTAGCCGGGATATGACGTTAGTTTGGGTTTACTGATGATCTCTACGCCTGGCGCGTTTTCAATGTTTGGCCACCTTTTCTCTAGCCCGTCGGTGTTGAAGATTAAAACGGCGTTGCCGGGCGTGAAGCCCTCTCGCCGCACGGGTTTTGTGTGAGCGGGGTGATCAGGGTAGCCGTACTCGTAGTCGATTAGCCCGATGACGCCTACATAGTCATGTGAGGCCTTGAGGAAAATGAGCCTGAGGCGCTGCTCGCGATCTTCACTGGAGTGTGGGCGGTTGATCTCCTGATCATAGATGACCTCCATGCCCAATCCATCGCGGTAGAGCTTCAGAGACGCTTCGATATCACGCACGATCAGCGTGGTGCGGCGCAGCAACAGCGGGTACTCTGCGGCCGCGGCGATGGGATCGCCGGCCTCTTCCTTTTCGTGGTGCCCCGCCAAAGCCGGTGAGGACAAGCCGAGGGGAATCAACAGTGTGAGTAGCAGACCAGTTAACTTGAGTTTCATTAACGCATTCTCCGCAAGAATTTTTATTTGATATAAAGTTACATCAATATGCGTTTTGAATCCAAGCATCCACCCTCGAACCGGCTGGATTGAAGGGTGGAAGTCGTTAGCTCAGGTCAACGCTGATTCAAAAACGGTCGCGCATGGGAGGCCAGTACATTTGGTGCGGCGTCGAAAATCCCGTATTTGAGGTCGGGTAATTCGATCAGCGTCGCGTCCTCTATCAGCTCAGCGTAGGTTCGGGAGGGTTCTTTCAGGTTACCGTGAGGGTTGAGTACTAGTACAGGATGGGTCAGCAATGGCGCGCGTTCTTCTGCGAGGTACTGGAATACTGCGCCATAGATTCTGGCCTTACCCTGCCACGCCCCAGCAGACTCCAGATAGTTACCGAAGGCGCGCTCCAGCGACACTTTTTCGTTGCGCATCTCTACGGCGAATATCCAGTCCTGGGCCACGGCGGCGAAGGAATCGGGCCAGGGCTTGACCCGAGCAAGCCGATCGAGTCGTTCTTGCCTGCCTGCTGCGTCGTAATAGGGGATGCCCATCAAGATGATGCGGCGCACCAGCTCTGGATGCGTGATCGCCAGCTCGGTCGCGAGCATAGTGCCGGTGTGATAGCCGCATAGGTCGACTGGACCGGCGCCCTCAGGTCCCCAACCCAGTGATGTCAGGCTGTCGGCCATAATTTCGGCTAGCGTGCCCATATCCAGCTCGCCCGGATAGGTATCCGACTGTCCAATCCCCGGATAATCCAGAGCCAGCATGGTCCGATCGCTGCCTAAGGCTTTCATGAACAATCGGTAGTAGTTCCCAGAGTACGGATTGGGCGCGAAACAGACCAGCGGAGTCGGGTTGACGGGCACCTCGGGTTGCGAGGTCAGAACGTGGATCTGACCCCATTCGTGGGTCACATAGCTGCGCTCAAAGCTGACGGCTTTTTCCGCCTGCGCGGCAGGTGTGCTACATATCAGTGCAACGGTGGCGATTGTGAGTGCGAGAGCTTTCATTATGATTATGCTCCTTTTTATGCGGGTCTCATAAGGGCTCACTCCGTAGTTTAAAGTCAAATATTACTGTCGTCTGTCACGTGTTTTGGTTGAATGGCTGGTCCGGTGATTGCATAACGTACTCTGTCGGGTCACTCTGCGTGCGCCAGTGCCTCTCGGTTGATTTCCAAATCCCGCTTCAGGCTGCGAACGCCCATTGATAAAAAGAAGACACCCACCAGGCTAATGGTGAGGGTGGTGGCCATGGCGTAGCGCAAATTGTTGTCCCCATAAGTGCTTGAAAAGGCATCGCTCAATATACCGACGGTTAAGGGACCCAACCCAAGGCCAATGATGTTCAGCACAAAGTACAAGATAGCGGAGGCCATGGCGCGCATGCCGGGTGACACCAGGTTGTGGCAGGTGGCGATGCATGGCCCGAGATACAGCGCCCCCAGAATCTGAGAGGGGATCATCGCGGCGATAATGAGTGTGGTGTTCTCGCCTAGCAGGGTGAAGTACGCCGGAATCATGGCCGTGAGTCCCCCGAGTATGGGTAGCCACACATACCAGCGAATATCTCTCACCCCGAGGCGATCAGACAGAAAGCCGCCGAGAAAGGTGCCGATGGCCCCTGACAGGCCAGATATCAAGCCAAGAGTGGCGCCCACCTCGGCCAGAGACAGGCCGTGGTTGCGCATCAGGAAAGAGGGCATGAAATTGCCGTTGCCGTAGGAAACAAAGGCGGTGAAGGCGCAGCCTATTGAGATCCACCAGAAGGTCGGCCGGCCGCGCAGGCAGTTCATAGTCTCGCTCAGGCTGGATTTAGGGGGGGTGCCACCCACGTCGAACTGGCCGCGCTTCGGTTCCTTGACGACCCAGAGCACTGCTAGCGCGTAAAGAATGCCTGGGACACCGATTACGAAAAAAGCATTGCGCCAGCCAAAGTTTTCGGCGATCCAGCCGCCTGCGGCAAAACCGAACAGAACACCTATGTAGATACCCATGCTGTAAAACGACAATGCCGTACCGCGGCTGCTTGGCGGGAAATAGTCGCTGATCATGGAGTGTGAGGGCGGAGAGCCGCCGGCTTCTCCCACGCCTACGCCCAATCGCGCCGCCAGTAACTGGCCAAAGTTCTGTACCAGGCCGGAGATGGCAGTCATAAATGACCAAAAGGCGAGCGAGGCGACGACGATGTTGCGTCGATTGCTTCTATCGGCCGCCCAGGCGATAGGAATGCCCGCGGTGACATAGACCAGCGCGAAGCTGAAGCCGGTCAGTAAGCCCAGCTGCGCATCACTTAGCCCTAAATCGGCTTTGATCGGCTCCTGCAGGATGACGAGGATCTGACGATCAATAAAATTGAAGGTGTAAACCAGCGTCAGCATCACGAGCACCGTCCAGCGGTAACAGATGCAAGGTGCTGGGGTCTGATCGGCGATCATGCGGTGTCCGGGGGGTAACCCTGTGAAGTGGGGCATCATGCCAGCTTATGCCGTTTATCGCACCGGAGTGGTAGCATTGGACCATGCCTGAGAACTCAGATCGCCTGACGCATCTTGACGATGCGGGTCGGGCGCACATTGTCGACGTGAGCAAAAAAGCGGTGACCGCGCGCGAGGCCACCGCGAGAGCCTGTGTGCGCATGCAGGCGACGACACTGGAAGCCATAGTCGGCGGTAACACACCCAAAGGGGATGTGTTGGCGGTGGCGCGCATTGCCGGCATTCAGGCGGCCAAAAAGTGCTCGGAGTTGATTCCGCTGTGTCATCCTCTGCCCTTGTCCTCCGTCAAGATCGATTTGCTGCCTGATGAGGATCTTCCTGGCGTGCAGATCGAGGCGACCTGCAAAGTGATGGGCCAAACAGGTGTGGAGATGGAGTCGCTGACTGCAGCGTCTATTGCAGCATTGACGTTATATGACATGTGCAAAGCGATGGATCGCGGTATGACCATTGAGAACACGCAGCTGACTCGTAAGTCAGGTGGCGTGAGTGGCGAGTGGCAGCGTGAGCATAACGATTAAATTGTTTTCAGCGCTGCGTGAGGCACTGGGCGAAAGCGAGTTTGAGCTGGCTATTTCCGATATCTCCCAGGCGTCTGCTCAATTAGATGTGGCGGCGATTAAAGCGCTGTTGTCCCAGCGCGGTGCGGCATGGAAAGAGGCCCTGAACCAGCCGAATTTGGTGCACGCGCTCAATCACAAGGTGGTCTTCACTGACGCGGTAGTTTCTGAGGGGGACGAGCTCGCGTTCTTCCCGCCGATGACCGGGGGTTAACGTGTCGGTAGCGCTCCAAAGCGAGGCGATTGACGTCGCGGCCGAATACACTCAGCTTGTTGGGGACCGTCCGGGTGCCGCAGTCGTCACGTTTACAGGATACGTTCGCGATCATTCCGACCAGCATGCGGTGACCGAGTTGGAGCTGGAGCATTACCCGGAAATGGCACGAAAAGTGCTGTCGGACCTCGGCCAATTGGCGGCCGAGCGTTTCGGGCTACGCAATTGGCGGATTGTGCATCGCTTCGGTCTGTTGGCAGTGTCGGAGACGATTGTGTGGGTCGGTGCGGTTGCGGACCATCGGGGTGAGGCGATCAGTGCCTGCGAATTGATAATGGATACCTTGAAAACCGATGCGCCCTTCTGGAAGCGTGAACAAGGGCCCGCGGGAGAGCAGTGGGTGGCGAGTCGCGATAGTGATATTGCGCGCCGGGCGCGCTGGCAGTCGGGGGAAGCCCAGTGAAGTTTTGTAACTTTTGTGGTGGGCCGGTTGCCCTGCAGATCCCCGAGGACGATAACCGCGAACGGCATGTCTGCCAAAGCTGTGGCCACATTCATTACATCAATCCGAAGGTGATCGTGGGCTGTTTGCCTACGGTGGGCGACCGTATTTTGCTTTGCAAGCGGGCTATCGAACCGCGCTTTGGAAAATGGACGCTACCCGCCGGCTTTATGGAAAACGGCGAAACCTCTGCCGAGGGCGCGGCTCGCGAAACGTGGGAGGAGGCAGCGGCCAAGGCCATTGATCTAGAGCTCTATCGCATCTTTGATGTGCCTCACATCAGCCAGGTTTATCTGTTTTATCGCTGCAGCATTGAAAACGATGACTTTGGTGTCGGCCCCGAGTCGCTGGAGAGCGCGCTCTTTACCGAGCAGGAGATCCCCTGGGAGGAGCTGGCGTTTCCCACTGTCAGGGAACTGCTCAGAGAGTTTCTCGAAGATCGAAAAATAGGGCAGTACCCGATCCGCAACACTGTTATCGAATATCCGCGGCGCTAGAGAATCGAGTACGTCGACGGTTTGCTGATCCCTGCCGGATGAGCCAACGTAACAGGACCACTCACAGTGACTTTATTCGGAGGCCGATATGGCATTTCCCAAGGTGGGCAATCTGGCGCCCAAGTTTTCACTCTCAGATCATAAAGGCAACACAGTCTCCCTCACTGACTTCAAGGGCAAGTCGGCGGTGGTGGTATACTTTTACCCCAAGGCGATGACGCCCGGTTGCACGGTGCAGGCGCAGGGCCTCAGAGACTCGGCCAAGGCATTGAAGGGCCTAAACACGCTGGTGCTGGGTATCAGCCCGGATCCTGTCAATAAGCTCGCCAAATTCGTTGAGCGCGACGAGCTCAACTTCCAGCTGCTTAGTGACGAAGACCACGCCACCGCGGACAAGTACGGCGCCTGGGGCCCTAAAAAGTTCATGGGCCGCGAGTTCGACGGCATTTTGCGCACGACCTTCATCGTTGGTAAGGACGGCAAACTGAAGGCGGTCATGGATAAGTTCAAAACCAAAGACCACCACACCGAGCTGCTGGCCGCACTCAAAGCGTTGGATCTCGGCTGAGCCCATTTTGCCGACCAGGCAACACGAGGGTAAGCTCCTGCTGCTCGGCGGGTGTAGTTCAATGGTAGAACGAGAGCTTCCCAAGCTTTAAACGTGGGTTCGATTCCCATCACCCGCTCCAGACATAAAAGCTGTCTCGAAGATTGTCACTTTTTTCGTCATCGATGCCGGGCGCGGATTAGCAGGTTATGCCAAGTCGGAATCCATCGTCGCGCGAGAGAGCACTGTATCTGGATGTCAGCAACCTTAGAAGCGATCAACCGTGTTGGCAGGGAGAAAAAATGAACAAGCTCAATCTCTTTTTATCAGCAGTGTTTATAGGGGCGATGTCGGTTTCCAGCTGAGTATCTGCTGATTCAGGTGCGCCTGATAAGCCTGTGAGCTAGCTTAAAAGCATCCTTTCGCGCCCTGAGCTCGAGCACAAAGCCCCTTTGTCCAGATTTTGTTTGATCCAATCGGCGTTGGGGTGGGTACAACCTGCGAAACCGCCCTCAGGCATCGCTCATGATCTTCGGATTCAGTCATTTCCCACTAGGCAACCGTGCGCCCATTAAGCGCGTCAACGGTGGTAACACCGATCGAGATGAGGAGAGCTCACCGGCGAGCAAAACCCCCGCGCAGGTCTATGATCTAGCGCATCAACGTCGCCTGAGAGCACTCCAGTCTTACATCGAGCAAGGCTATACGCTTAATGAAGCGGCTCGTTTGCTGGGCGTCTCGAACTTAACGGTGCTCCGCTGGGATGACCACGGACGCCGATAAGGCGTCACATCACGCTGACTGAATCCCCTGCGGTCACCTTGCCCGCCTGCACTACCGACGCATAAATTCCCAGATTGCCTTCACTATTGGCCACCAAGTTGCGCATGATTTGCGTATCTTGCGGCAGGTCGCAGAAGCCGTGTGTGGTCATAGCGCAACGCGGACACGTCATGTCGATGTTCAGCGTCACGCTGCCGACCGACAAGGTCTTGCCTACCCAAGCTTGCTCGGGAAAGGGGTGATCGGTGTCGGGGATGTCGACTAGCAGGTTCGGTCGGAAGCGTCGGACGTCAAATTGCGACTCACCCCCTAGCTGATTCATGGTGTTCAGCGACTGCTGGCTCATGATAGATATTGGAAACGCATCAAAATAGGTGCCTGGCGGCGACTCAAACTCCAGTAGTTCTTCGAATCCCGCGAGATCAGGGAGCGGCTCATCCGGTAATCGCCCGAATACTGCCCTCAGCTCCTGCTCAAAATCTTCGGTATCGGGTGCGCCGCGACGATAATGGTGCAGCTGGTCGGCAGGGAGCAGTGGCCACAAAGTCACCGGGTGACCCAGCTTGTCGCTGAGCCATTCATTAATGACCTCAGAGCTTGCAGAGGCTGAGTCTCCATCCGGGGCAGTGATGAGCGGCGCTGCGGGCCCAGATTGTGCTGCCAGGGTCATCAATTGTGGGATCTTTTTCCCGCCTCGGATGCCGCCACGTTTCTCATCTCGCACCGCCCAGCCGCGATCACCCGGTATGCCGGCCTCTCCGATATCTGCTTCGCTCAGCGTCTCTCCCATCATGGACTTCACGGGGTAGCGATAAATAGTGGCGACTGAGGCAGTGCTCATAGTGGCTCTCACGCGAGGACTTGCGAGCAGTGTACTGCAGGATGGCTTTGCGGAAGTAAAAGCCGGACCTCTAACCGCCGCTACGCTTCGCCATCGGCACATTGAGTCGCGCTCTGTCGGTATTCACTTCGTTCAAGGTAGCGGCTTTATCGGGGCAGAACCGTCCAACCGCGAGTGTTACTCTCCAATGCAGTCCTTTAACGCGGAATGCAGGATGTCTGATCGATTACAAAACAAGGTCGTAGTGGTCACAGGAGGTGCCTCAGGTATCGGCGAGGGGATGGTCAGGCGTTTCTGTGCTGAGGCTGCCCAAGTCATCCTTGCTGATGTCGATGAGGCCAATGGATCCCGTATAGCGGCTGAGTGCGGCGCTGATTTCGCGCTGCTGGATGTCAGTTCGGCCGATAGCTGGCAGTTGCTTGAGAAAAAGATTCGGGATGACGGGGGACGGCTCGATATTCTTGTGAATAACGCTGGTGTAGTGACTGGTCAAGATATCACCGCCGTCACGGTTGATGCTTGGCAGCAGCTAATGAGCATCAACCTTTTGGGTATGATGCTGGGCTGCCAGATGGCCATATCGCTGATGCGCGACAATCCCGGTGGTTCGGGCGGGTCCATTATTAATACAGCGTCGTCTACTTCTTATCTGGCAATACCTGATGTCGCCTATACGACGTCCAAGGCGGGCGTAGTAGGTCTGACCAAGTCTGTCGCGGTGCATTGCGCCAATGAGGGGTTCAACATCCGGTGTAACTCGATCCACCCCGGCGCAACGTTGACCAATATTCTTAAGACTGCCATCGAGCAGGCGCCTGAAGTAGAAGAAGCCTGTAACAAGATGTCGCCCCTCAATCGTATGGGCACCGTAGAGGAGGTCGCCGCCATGGCGGTCTTTCTGGCCTCTGACGAGGCGAGTTTCTGCACCGGTGGGCAGTACGCGGTCGAAGGGGGCACCGTCAGTCAGCACCCCAAAATGTGACGCTCCAGACTCAATTAATGGCTGGGTCTCAGCCTTATTGAGACCGCCGCTGTGCATTACTTCATGAAATTCGCTGCTTCGCAAATGAATCAAGCGGGCACTAAATTGGTGCATTCCCAAACTTGAGACCGAGGCGTGATGCTGTTGTACTCGAACTAAGCGCGTGTCGCGTCAAACAAAAAACAGGAGGTCTTTATGAAAATGCTATTTGCAGTCTTGGCGTCTTTGGCGCTGTTAGTGGGATGCGGTCAGAGCCAGGAGCCAGTCAGTGAGGCGCCGGAGGCGCCTGCCGAAGCCAGTGCGCCAGCTAATGATGTGATTGTCGATTACATCTGGAACGACGTCGGACCGGATGTCACAGAGGAGCAGTTCGCGGACATCGTGGCGCGGTGGAACGGCCGCATCGACGCGGGTGGCTACGACATGATGGGTGCCAACGTGCTCACCCCTCAGTTTGAGACAGAAGACTTCGATGTGATCTGGGTGCTCCTGTGGCCTTCGAGTGAGGCGCGGGAGGCGGGGTGGAAGCATTGGAACGCCAATCAGGAAGAGGCATGGGCCGCTGAGCTCGACGGTGCGCTCTCTTACAAGGCCGAGAATGTGTTCACCTTCAAGCCTGTCGGTGGCTGGGACAAGAATCTTGAGCCGGTGCCTGCAGGCGGTTCCTTCATGCCCAACTTTAGTTTTTGCAAGATGAACGAAGGCGCTGATGAGGCCACCTTTGCGACCTTCCGTGCCGAGTACGACGCATGGCTCGAAGAGGGTGATGCAGCAGGCTATGGGTACTACACCATGGAGCCACAGTTCGAGCAGGACGATGCGGATTTTGTCTGGCTTGACCTCTTTAGCGACGAAGCTGCCATGACGGCCGGTACCGAGAGCTGGACCGGATCCGAGTTGGAAGCCAAGTGGAATGCGATGGGCACCTGCGAGAGCTTCGCATTTGCCGCAACTGCGATTCGCCGCTAATGGCGAGACTCGCACTGCATCGGCGTCTTAGTGACGCCGGTCGGAGAGTCGAAGTCGTTGTATGGGGAACCCCGCCTTGTTGCGGGGTTTTTTATGTCAGCTCACCACGCGAGTGGTGTTCTGCTCCAGACGCGAGAGAAACCACTGGTGAAAATGGTGCGTGGGCACATCCATGAGTGGTGTAAACAGTCCGCCATCAAAAGCAGGGGAGGCGCGGCCTCTTTGCATGCCCTCTACCACCGAAATGTCCTCAGCAAACACAATGCTCCAGGCGGTGTGCAGGTTCTCACGCCGCGCCCTGTAAATCTCATCAATGGCGGCGGCATCGGCATACAAAAACTGTAGCCGCTCCCGGGTCTGATTTACGGCTTCTGACATCAGCAGAATGACGAAAAAGTGGTCGGCTTGAATGCCCAGCAAAACGTTGGGGTAGAGCGACATGTACTCCGCGGTTTTGAGGCGCTTACTATCCCACTCTGAAAACTGCGGCAGCGGTTCGCTGTCTCCCCGTGTCAAATCATATACCCGGGTGCCTTGCCCTGAGGCGAGCGGATCAACGGTCAGGTTGTAGTGCGCATCGAGTGGTGAGTAGGTATTTAGGTCGGGGTGGACGAAGGGCAGGTGGTAGGATTCACAATAGTTCTCCACCGCCAGTTTGTAGTTGCTGTTGAGCAGCAGTTCCATCGAGCCATGATCACTGGTGTCGGCGATGAGTTGCTGGTCGAATGCCGGCCCCGCGAGGTCGTGCCAGCGCGATAGTAGCGGCTCCAAATGCTCTGACAATGCGGGTGCATCACCGGATATGTTAATAAAGACCACGCCCATGGACTCATCGCAGCGAACCCCGGTCAAAGCGTGATCAGCGCAATCAAAGCCAGCCACTTCGTGTACGCCCATGCCGCCGATATTGGGGGTGGTTTTCAGCTGTCCGCTGAGATCATAGCCCCACTTGTGATACGGACACCGGATGACCAAGCCTGCGTCACCGGCCTCGACGACCAGTTGCATGCCGCGATGGCGGCACACATTGTGAAACACTCGAGCGCGCCCACGTTGGTCACGCACCATCACCAGCGGCAGCCCCATAAACATGACAGGGTAGACGCTACCGGGTTGGGCAATGTCACTGCTCAACCCCAGTCCCGCCCAGGTTTGAGCGATGACCGTATCCCGCTCTTTCAGCCATTCGTCGTAACTGGTGTAAGCCCGGTTGGGTATTGCGTTACTCTCAGAAATGGCCGGATCAGCCGTGCCGTGAGGGCTGATATCAGCGGTGGAGGCGATGGGATCAGTGGGCTTCATATCGGCGCGGTGAGGTTAATGGGCGGCAGTTTACGCCTGCTTAAAGGCCGGGAAAATCCCTTTTTTCTTTGCCCGAGCTGACTCGGGCTTGAGGTTGAACGTTTAAAATAAAGTGCTTTTAAACAGCTGCTTAGCTCCATGGGAAAGGGCTTTTGGAGACAGGGTGAAGGTCACCCTCTGCGTAGCGTGAGAAGCGAAACGGGTCGAGGAGTCCGGGCTTGTCACCACAGATAGTTTGGGCGACCAACTCGCCCACGCCGATCATCTTGTAGCCGTGGTTGGAGTCGGCGATGACAAAGCAGTTCTCCCGCATGGTGTCGAACACCGGAAAGCTGTCCGGGGTGAACGCGCCGATGCCACCCGAGGGTTCTTTTTTGAATCGGGGCAGGGTGCCCGAAAATCGTTCTTGGCAGTGCGCCAGTGCCGACACCCACATCTCCGCGAATTCTGCACCCACCACAAACTCCGGTGAGGCCGGCCCGTAGGGGTCCACTGAAATGTCTGCCGCGGGCTTGTCGACGATAAAGGGTGCGGCCCCGCCCTGCACGCCACCAAAATGGAAGTCGGGCTTGTAGTAGATACCCCAAAGTTGATCGGTAATCAGCCGGCCATCTTCATTGGAATGGAGCGGCGCATCGGTATCCACATGAATAACGGGTGGCATGGCGCCGTCATTGGTCACCTGAAGTGTGGGATCGACGCCCAGCGTGCCTTCCTGCAGTGACCAGTAGACCCACATGGGAATCCCCTCGGTCACCTCGCTGGTTGCCGGGTTGCGGATGCCGATCTCCATGGGGAGCTCCAGCATTTCCCAGAAACTCCTTACCCAGGGGCCCGCCGCGACCACGGCGTAATTGCACTCAATGCGGCCTCGGTCAGTATCGACTGCGGTAATAGCATGAGTGTTGTCGCTCTCGAGCGTTTTGACGGTAATGCCGCTGATGATGCGCACACCCAGCGCCTCGGCTTTCGCTGCGAGGCCGTACATGGCGCGGGAGTTATTGGCGTAACCGCCGGGCATCTCATGAAGTACAGACGTGATACCCTGTGCGCGCCAGTCCGAGAACAGACCCTTCATATAGCGCTCACTCCCTACGGCGCCCTCGATGAGAACCGACTCATATCCAATCGCCTGTTGCTGTGCGTGGATTGCCGCCACATCTTCACGCATAGATTCACAGCTGATCTGCATGTACCCCACAGGGTGGTAGCTGTAGGTCTCTGGGTCGCTCTCCCAGATGTTCACCGAGTGGGCCATGAGTTCGCGCATGGCGGGCTGAAAGTAGTTATTGCGAATCACCCCGCAGGCAATACCCGTCGCGCCAGAGCAGATAACCGATTTGTCGAGAATGATGATGTCGCGCCCGTCACCCTTACCGGTCGCTTTGAGTTGCAGCGCCAGGTGGTAGGCGGTGCTGATCCCGTGAATCCCAGCACCAATGATGATGTAGAGGCTGTGTGTTGGGATGGCCATCAGATGATCTCGCCAATGTAATCCAGAGGCTCGATCAGCACCGGCATGTCGTCAGTGCACTCGCGCCCATAAGCGGCCAGCAGGCTATTCCAGTATTTGCGATGGAGCGGTATCCACACCTCCGGGTCCTGCACGGGCGGGCCATCGAGAGAAGACTCCGCGTAACCGATCTCCCCGAAGGTGGTTTCGCGCACATCGGTGAGTCGCACGATGAGATGCGGTGTGCCCACGTAGTCACAGAGCACGATGGGCGTACCGGGTTCAGAGTAGGGGAAGCCGTTCGCCTCGATCACCCAGGGCAAGCTAAAGGTCGCCACTTTGTCGCGGGTTTTGATGTACTCGAGAATTTGTGCGGTTGTCTCGGCGTCAATGCCGAGGGAGCGGACCTGATAGTCCTCGCCGAGCCCGGGGAAGCTTCTCTGGGCCTCCGCCCAAAACGTATCGATCGCTGTTGCATCAGGTTGCGCTGGGCCATCGGCGATCAATATGTGACGGGGCATTATGCTTCCGCGTGCAGAGGAATGTCTGAGCGAAATCCTGCCGGAATTCATGCTCAGTGCCTAGTCCCCGCAGGATGGGAATCGCTATTCGAATGGATGGCCCGCCCGGCAGGACTCGAACCTGCAACCTACGGCTTAGAAGGCCGTTGCACTATCCAGTTGTGCTACGGGCGGCGCGGGCGAAGTATCCCACCCCAGCAGAGTGGGGCCAAGTAAAATGGTGCAGGGGAGCGATCAGGCAGCGGGTGCGCTTACTACGCCAGCCAACATGGTGCGCACACTTTCATCTAAAAGCGTTTCGGGTTGAATCGAGCGGTCGAACAGGTCGAGCAACTGGTTGGCCTCCAGGGTGGCAATGCCGTGGCCCATTGACCAGATTTGGGTTGCTAGGTGAAGGCTGTTCACTGATGCGTGTCCGTTGGCCTCGCAAAAAGTGCTCACCAGATCAACCAGCACCATAAAGCCGCCGTGCTCCTCGCTCACATTATCTCGCCGCTCGGCAATGTCCCCACGGTCTTCCCACATGAGCGAGAAGAAAGCGCGCTTTTCCCGAGCATAGGCGAGGTACATGTGGCCCATCGCAAGAATGCCTTCCGCCGAGCCCCTAGGGTATTCAGAAACTATGTCATCAGCGGCATAGCCCAACCCAAGAAACGCCAACTCTCGCACTGCACGCAGTAGCTCCTCTTTATCCGCGAAGTGTCGATAGGGCGCAGCAGCGCTGACACCCGCGCTGGCTGCCGCTTCAGCCATCGAGAAATCCAGGGTGCCGTCGCGCTCAATGAGTTCGGCCGCGGCAATGATGAGCGCATTGCGCAGGTCGCCATGGTGATAGTTGCAGCGCGTCTGGTTCATGCTGCCTCATGCATAGCGATTGGTGCTTCGGAAACGTCAACCGCTACTTTGGGTTTGAGGAAGTGTCTTCCGGGATGCATAAGTAGGGTGTAGAGCGGTGGTACGAGATAGAAAGAAACGATGGTCGACAGTAGCACTCCGCCAGCAATGGCCATCGCGAAAGGCGGCCAAAACTGGCTGCCCTCCAGAATCAGAGGTAAGAAGCCGCCAAATGTGGTCGCAGTGGTTGAGACGATGTGTCGACTCGCGTCCATGACGACATCGACGATCGCATCGGGGTCGCCAAGGCTTGCCTGTTCATTCAATTTGAGACCGCTGAGAATGATAATTGCAGCATTAATCGAGACACCTACTGAGCCAATGACGCCAATCAGTGCCTGAATACCCAACGGGTACTGGAAGACTGCCAGCGCTAAAAGGCTGAGGCCAAAGGAGCAGCCGGTGACGCCAAAGGCAATGCCGGTCAGTCGCCAGGAGTTAAAGGTCAGCAGGATAGTCGCCAGCATGGCGGCGAGGATTGTACCGATGGGCGCCATCAGGTCCTGCATCAGCTCGCCGCGTTCCTGACTGTCGCCACCGAACTCCAAAAAGTAACCGCTGGGGAGGGCGATCGGATTGGCCTGTAAGTCTGCCGCCAGCATTTTCAGAGCCTCCTCGGGAAGGACGCCGCGCTTGAGAAATCCCTGCACGTTATTCAATCGATCGCCATCTTGCCGCGCAATAGGGCTTTCATCGGGAATAAGCGACACACTGCCCAGTGCGCTAAGCGGCACAGCGGGAACCAGCGTATTGCTGCCTCGGCGCTGCACGGGAATCCGGATATTGGCGAGGTCATCGGTGCTATCCCATTCCTCGCGCTTCAAAATCGCCCGGACCGGCAGCCGCTCGGTCCCCTCGAGTAACTCGCCGCCGACACGACCCTTCAGCGCGCTCTCGATGCCCTGCGCTACCTCCGCCTTACTGAGCCCGGCGCGCTTCAAAGCGGATTCGTCGAGATCAAAGACCACCTTGGGCGGCGCCGGCGCCATGGACACTCTGGTATGGGTGATATCGGGCAGAGCGGACATGCGCTGGCGGAATTGTTCTCCTAGTGTCTTCAGCACTTCTGTGCTGGGCCCGAAAAGTCGGATCTCTAATGGCGCGTCGACCGGCGGCCCCTGGTTGATGCCACGAACCAGAATCTGCGCCTGGGGATACTCCCAGTCAATTTCTTTTTGCAGCCTTCGGATCAGTGCGTCGGTTTGGTTCTCATCGGTGGTTAACACCAGCGCCCGGGACCAACTCGGTACGCCTTTTGTATTCGCACGCAGGTTGTAATAGAACTCCGGCGGAGTCTCGCCAATCGACCAGTCGACCCGGCGAATCAGTGGCTCTGCGCGAAGCTTTTGATCGAGCTGTTCGACCAGTGCCAGCGAATCGTTAATCGACGCTCCCTCGGGCAATTTGACGTCCAGATACATTTGATCGCGGTCGGTGCCGGGGAAAAATTGCAGGGTCAGGGTACTGAAGCTCAGGAAACCGGTCAGCGGTAGCGTCAGGGCGAGGGCGAAGGCGCCTAGAGGGTTGCGAATAGACCAATCGAGTGAGCGTCGGAATGCATCCGTCAATTTTTGGTTGTCGGCCCCTGCGCGCCACCACCGCCGCTCTAGCGCGAGGCCTGAGGGCAGCCAGCGGGAAGCCAGAACTGGCGTCACGGCGACTGCCAGCACAAAAGAGGACACTAGCATCGCCACGACCGCTACGGCGATCGAGCCTAAAAAGTCCCCCCCGGCGCCGGGAAGTAGGATCATTGGAATGAAAGCTAGCACTGTGGTCAGAGTGGAGGACAGCAGCGGGATCCGCATGCGCGATACGGCGTGGCGCATCGCTTCGGTCGGGGGTAGACCGGCGAGCAGGCGCTTGCGAATCTCGTCGGTCATCACGATGGAACCATCAACCAACAAGCCCAGTGCCACTACGAGTCCCGTCACCGACATTTGTTGAATCGGAATTTTCAGGTAGAAGAGGGCGATCATTGACATCAGCGTGCACAGCGGCAGGATTACAGCGACCACTAGTGCCGCTCGCCATCCTAGAGTGGCCAGTAGCACCGCGATCACCAGCATAACGCCTAACAATAAATTTTTACCCACGCTCAGCAGACGCTCGACGCTATAGCCCACCTGATCGAAGCTGGTCTCAATGCTCACGCCATTGGGAGCGGCGGCACGATAGGACTCAAGGAAGGCATCGAATGTCGCACCGTAGCGGTCCACTTGGTAACCCGGCTGCATCTCAGCGGCGATCAGCACTGAGCGCTGGCCATTAGAAAGTGACAGGCTCTCAAATGGCGTGACCTCGGTCTTACGCACCGTAGCTAGATCAGAAATTCGTATGGCGCGTCCGTCGGGCAGGCCGCGCACGATCACGTTACGCACGGATTCGAGGTCAGTGAACTCTCCGGTCAGTTCTACTGTCAAGGCGGCGCCTGCACCGGTTAGCTGGCCGGCAGGGGCCCTGGCATCGGCCTCAGCGAGCGCCGCGGAGATCTCGCCAATCGAAATGCCCAGCATCGACAACCTTGTCTCGTCGAGTTCGACGCGCACCTCTTCATGGGGCAGCCCGTATAGCTTGACTCGGCGCGTCATGGGCACGCTGCGTGCGGCATCAGCGAACAGCAGTGATTGTCTTCGCAGTTGCGCGGGCGACAATTCGCGCCCGTCAGCACCGCTGATAGCAATAATCTTGACGAATTCAGTCCAGATTTCGTCATCGAAGTCAGGCGGCGAAGTGCCGGCGGGAAACGTCATCGCCACGCGGTCAACGACGTCGCGGAGTTCAGCCATAATCTGTTTCAGTCGGGCCGGGGGTGCTTTGTAGTCGACCTCTACGAAAATCAGTGACACACCGGACGCGGACGTGCCATCAACCTCCATGACATCGGACTCTTCCCGGAGGGCATCGACCATCGGTTTGGTAATCAGCGCCTCAACTCTTGCGGGGCTCGCGCCCGGGAAGAAAACCTGGACTGAGGCGAACCACGGCGTAACGGCCGGGTCTTCTTTGCGCGCCATGCCGCTCAGGCTGGTATAGCCCACCACTAGAATGGCAAGAATTACCAGCGCCAGATAGCGCGTGTTGGCGTGTAGCAGTTTCGCGATCATGAGCCTGGCGCCGCTGCCGTATTGGGCATGGCGCTATCGAAAACGGGTTCGACCAGATCCCCGGGGCTGATGCGTTGTAAGCCCGAGGCCACCACGGCCACCTCGTTTGCGAGGGTGCCGCGCACAAACACCTCGTTGCCTCGGGTGTAGAGAATTTCGACACTCTCTCGCTGTGCTCGCTGCTTGCCCTCAGCATCCGGTGTGATCGTGAGGACGTCCCAGAGACCCCGGGGGGCCTCCAGCAGTGCCGAGATAGGCAGCCAGCCGCCGGCGGAGTTAACCGTTTCGGCAATCTGCAGTAGCGCCGATTCTCCCACCGCAACACGGGCATCGACCGGCAGATCAAAAACCGTACCTACGGTGAGGGTGTTGGGGTCCAAATCGTCACGGATAGAGCGGAGCTCTGCCGTGACCTGCTCGCCCTGGAGCAAGAGCGAGTAGGTGTGTCCTGATACAAGTCGCCGCGCGACATCAGCAGGCACACCCACGTGAGCCTCGCGGCCTGCAGCGGTCACTAGTCGGAGTACTGGTGTACCGGGCGCGACGACGGCGCCTGTCTGGGCGAGTCGCTCTGCCACCACGGCCTCATAGGGCGCGCGCAGCGTGCTTTTTTCGAGCTCAAGTTGCGCCGACTGCCGCTGGGCGGCCGCGGTGTTCTCGGCGGCCGAGAGGGCTTGTACCGCGAATCTGGCATCGTCGTAGTCTTGCTCTGAGGCTGATCCAGCCTCTACCAGTCGTGCAATCCGCTCAGCGCGCGCCTCAGATTGCGCCCGCTCTGCCACGACCCGCTCGAAGGCGGCAGCAGCAGCGTCCAGACGTGCCTGTCTGCGATCCGTGCCTAATTGTGCGAGCACATCACCTGGTGACACCCGCATACCCTCGGTCGCGGTCAGGCTGGTGAGCACCCCCGAGACCTCGAAACCGACTACGCTGTCTGAGCCTGCGCGAATCACGCCAAGATATCGCGCATCCCGAGTAAAAGTGGCCTGCTGGCTGTAAAGCGTTGCCGCCACTGGCATCGGTGTGCGCTCGACTGAGGTGGTGGTCACCTTGTTGGCTTTGATCAGCGCGGTGCCGCCGAGGCTGAGGCCAATGGCCAAAGCCACGGCCCACAGGGATTTAATCAGATTCGGGTTCAAAGCTTCAGTCTCGAATGGTCGAAAAGAGGGTTGGTACGGAATCGAATGTTAATCGGATTCACATTAAATGTAAATACGATTAACATTTTGTGAAGAGAGCGGGTTTTGGCCTTCCAGCTTGCGTGTCTGCAGGGTTTTCGCGACACTACCGGGTCTCGTCTCTAGGCGGGCTCAGTGGTGACTCGGATGGTCCCCTCGCAGCGATAAGTGATGAACCCCGCCAGGCCCGGAAGGGAGCAACGGTAGTTACTGATTCGGGTGCCGAGGTGTGGCTGTCCGAGTCGCCTCCTTTAATCGCGGATGGTCTGGCATGTCTCATCAGGTTCTCGCCCGGAAGTGGCGACCCGGAAACTTCACCGAGATGGTCGGGCAGCAGCATGTGCTGCAAGCGCTGGTGAACGCGCTGGAATCAGGTCGACTCCATCACGCCTACCTTTTTACCGGTACGCGGGGTGTGGGCAAGACCACCGTTGCGCGTATTCTCGCCAAATGCCTCAACTGTGACACCGGGGTCACCGCGATGCCCTGCGGGGAGTGTGGTGCCTGCGCTGAAATTGCCGAGGGCCGATCGGTTGATTTGATTGAAGTCGATGCGGCGTCCAAGACCAAGGTCGAGGACACGCGTGAACTTCTAGAAAACGTGCAATACACGCCGACCCATGCGCGCTATAAAATCTATCTGATCGACGAGGTGCATATGCTGTCCAACCACAGCTTCAACGCCTTGTTGAAAACCCTCGAGGAGCCGCCACCCCACGCGATGTTCCTGCTGGCTACTACTGACCCGCGGAAACTGCCTGCGACTGTCCTCTCCAGGTGCCTGCAGTTCAACTTGAAGAACATGCAGCCTGAGCAGATCGTCGCGCACCTCGAGCATATTCTGGGGGCCGAGTCGGTAAGTGCAGATGCTGAAGCGCTTGCGTTGATAGCTCGCGCTGCAGAAGGATCCATGCGCGACGCGCTGAGTCTGACCGATCAGGCCATCGCCTATGGTGAAGGCAAGCTGGTCGGCGCTGATGTGGCCGAAATGCTGGGCACCGTTGACCGCGGCAGGGTACTGGATGTAGTGGCCGCCATATTGGACGAAGATCCCGCTGCGGTGCTTTCATTGGTGTCGCAAATCGCTGAGCACGCGCCCGACTTCGTCTCAACGCTGGATGAGCTCAGTGACATCCTGCATCAAATGACGATTGCCCAGACGGTCCCCGATGCCCTGGACACCAGTTGGCCGGATCAAGCTCGCATCGTTGAGCTTGCTGCACGGGCCACTATTGATGACACCCAGCTGTTCTGGCAGATGGCCGTCGGTGGGCGAAGGGAGGTGCATCTCGCCTCATCCGCCCGGGCTGGGCTTGAGATGATTCTGCTGCGGATGATCGCCTTCCGGCCCGCAGCGGTTTTTCAGCCGCAACCCTCGGCGGGGGACTCCACGGCAAAAAAGCTTGAACCACCGGTATCGCCGGTGGCTCTCGATGTGACGCCGGAAGCAAACCATAATCCCGATACTCAGCACACCGCGCAGACAGCATCGTCAGCAGAGCCCTCTGCCACATCCTCACTTAACGGGCAGGTGCCAACACACGCACCAGAGACGTCGAAAGATCGCCCAGAGCCCGCTGAATCTGATAACGCTGCGACCCAGGCCGCCCAGAGTAAAGCGGTGAGTGTGGGTGTGCCCGCCAAGGAGGCAGTGTCCCAAGAGGAGGGTGCTTCGCCCAAAGATCTTTTTTGCGAGCCGGCAGTTACTGAGTCGCGGCAAGCACCCTCGATAAATGGCACGGCGAATGGCTCGGCCGTTGTGTCCCAGCCGGGCGTCTCGGGGGCGCCTCTGCAGATCACGCAGGAGGGAGAGACCGACGAGACACCCTCTCGGCGTGTGAGGCTGGCGGAGCTCACGACAGACACCTGGCCCGAGCTGTTCGAGGCGTTCGAGTTCAGCGGTATCCTGCAAAACATCGCCCTGAACTTAGAATTAAGTCAGGTGGCGGGGGAGAGCCTGAGCTTCTGTCTGGCCGAACTAGACGCAACCTTGCTCAACGAACGTCACCCGGCTCAGCTGGCGCAGGCGCTCTCGCGTCACTTGGGCCACGCTGTCGGCGCCAAGATTTCAGTGGCTGACCATGGTGGTCGGACGCCAGCCAATCACAGGGCGGCATTAGCAGCCGCCCGCCTTGCCGCAGCCGAGCAGGCCATCTCCAGCGATGATGCGTTGCACACCCTCATGAAGGCCTTCGATGGCCAGATCATTCCCGGCAGCATCCGGCCGAACCTGGCCGACGGTGAGCCCGAGGGCCATGGCGCCGATGCCGAGAGTCGCGCATGAGTGACTGTGCCATCAGTCGGCTTCCGCACGACCTTTGGTCGATAACAGACTGATTGATATGAAATTAAGCCCGTCTATTGAAGCATTGATTGAAGGCTTGCGGCACCTGCCCGGCGTAGGGCCTAAGTCAGCTCAGCGCATGACCCTGCATCTGCTGGAGAGAGATCGTGAGGGAGCCCAGCAGATCGCGGAGGCTATCGAAGTGGCGCTGTCTACGGTGAAGAACTGCAGTCGCTGCCGCAATTTTACCGAGCTGGAAATCTGCGAGATCTGCTCCGACCACAAGCGAGACCCGACCACGCTCTGTGTGGTGGAGGCGCCCGCCGACGTCATGGCGATTGAGCAGAGCGGCAGCTTCCGGGGGCATTACTATGTGCTAATGGGGCATCTGTCGCCTATCGATGGTATTGGACCAGAGCAATTGGGCCTCAAGGCGCTGTGTCAGCGGTTTGCAGGTGGCGAGATCAAAGAGGTGATTTTGGCGACCAATCCCACTGTAGAGGGCGAAGCCACAGCGTATTACATCAGTGAGCGGGCCCGCGCCGCCGCCATCACGGTCTCACGGATTGCTCATGGTGTGCCGCTCGGGGGCGAGTTGGAGTACACCGATGTCAATACGCTGGCACACGCACTCAGCGGCAGAACGGTGGTGCGCGAGTGAGCTGGTCGCTAATTGAAAGAAGCGAGGCACTGGACTCGCTACTGTCCGACAATCGGCATCACGCCATGGTGGCGGTTGACACCGAATTTCGGCGTCGCGATACGTTTTTCCCTCAGGTCGCCCTGCTGCAGTTGTGCTGGGGGAATGAGCCCTATCTGATTGATCCGCTAAAACTTGATGACCTAAGCGGGTTGCGGGTGTTTTTGACTGACCCTTCCCAGACCAAGTTGATTCACAGCGCGAGTGAGGATCTGGAGGTGTTTTCCCATTGGCTCGGCGTGCTGCCGGCTCCGCTATTCGATACGCAGCGGGCAGCTGCTTTGGTAGGGCTGGGTGCAGGGCAAAGCTACCGCGCGTTGGTCGCACACTTTTTTGATATCGAACTCCCCAAAGATGAAACCCAATCCGACTGGTTGCAGCGACCACTTACGGATGCGCAGGCGCTCTATGCGGCGCAGGATGTGACGTATCTGCACCCTATGGGTGTGCAGCTGCAAAATCAGGCCATGGAGCGCAATTGTCTGGACTGGGTATTTGAAGAGGGGGCCCGCCTACGCCCGGGCGGTAAGCCGCCCATCGCCAAATTCAAAACGGCCTATCGTCTGCCATTGGAACAACAGAGGGTGTTGGCGGAGGTCGTCGAGTGGCGCGAGAGTGAAGCGCGTTACCGAGACCGCCCCCGTAGCTGGATACTGAACGACAAGATCGTCATGGGCGTAGCGCGGGCTGTCCCGCGGTCGGTCCGCGAACTGGCTGCGGTAGAAGACATGCCACAGGGACTGGTGCGACGGGCCGGGGATGAGCTGGTGGCGCGTATTGTCGGCGCAGCGGAGACCGACACAGATCAACCACCCGCCGTGATCCTGAAGCCGCTAGCCAGTGAGCAACGCAGATCGGTGTCTATGCTGTCCGAGAGCCTGAAGGAAATTGCCGAGAGCATGGATATTCCAGCCGAGGTGCTCATGCCCAAAGCGGATTTGGAGCACCTGGTTCGTGAGCAGATGAACCCCTCCTTAACGGCACCTGAGAATTGGTCTGGCTGGCGAGCAGAAACCGTGGTGGCGCCTTTACGTCAGCGCTTGAAGGAGACGGCGGCGTCATGACGTTACCCGCTGCCATGGAGGTAGAAGTTTTTAAGACCGCGCGACGGCCGGACACGTTTCTGTTTCTCCCTGAAGGCCTGCCTCCCGGTGAGTGGCCCGATGGTCTGAAGGAGGTCTTTATGCCGGCCGAAAAGGTGCTATCGCTGACGCTGACGGCCGAGCAGCCGCTCGCCGCGCATGGCGCGACGCGCGTGATGGAAGAGATCGTCGCCAAAGGTTATTTTTTGCAGCTACCGCCCCAGCTCTCTCCGTCTTCCGATACCCCGGAGCCGACGCCATGCTGACTATCCAGTCTTACCTCACCGCTATACTGATCTACTGGGTGGTGGCGGTGATCGGTGTCGTACTGATGCGCAGACTGTGGTTCGCCACGCCGCTTACCCTCTTAAGCGGCGCGACACTCGGGGCAATAGGGGGCGTTTTGTTGGTCCCCGCGTTTCCGGCCCCTGAGGTTCAGTCGATGGCGCCCGCGCTGATTATCGTCGTGTTCAATACGCTATTTGGCGAGGGCTTCGAGTCCGCCCTCGTCCCTGCGCTGTGGCTGCTGGGCGGTGCGCTGTTAGGTGCAGTCGGTGGCTTTTTCTGGGCGCGGAGACAGGCGGGCCGCACCAGCCCGTGAGTGGTTTGTCAGGCGGACTTCGGTTAGTCTGCTCGGCTTCATTAATTCGTACAAGAGCGGTGAGTTATGAAGTTTCAAGGTACAGAGCGGTACGTCGCGACCGACGATCTGCGGATGGCGGTTGACGCCTCGGTATCGCTCCAGCGGCCCCTGCTGATCAAGGGTGAACCCGGCACGGGAAAAACCATGCTGGCAGAAGAGGTGGCCATAGGTCTGGGTAAAGAGCTGATCCAGTGGCACATCAAGTCCACCACCAAGGCGCAGCAGGGCTTGTATGAGTACGACGCGGTGTCGCGGCTAAGAGACTCACAGCTGGGGGATGGCAAGGTTGAGGACATCGGCCAGTACATCAAGCGCGGCAAGCTCTGGGAAGCGTTTACCGCGGATGAGCAGGTGGTGTTGCTGATCGACGAGGTTGACAAGGCCGACATCGAGTTCCCCAATGATCTTCTGGTCGAGCTGGACCGCATGGAGTTCTTCGTCTACGAAACCGGTGAGACGATCAAGGCAAAACACCGGCCGATCATCATTATCACCTCCAACAATGAGAAGGAGCTGCCCGACGCGTTCCTGCGCCGTTGCTTCTTCCACTTCATCAATTTCCCCGACAAGAACACGATGAAGGAGATCATTGCGGTCCATTACCCAAAGATCAAAAAGAGCCTGGTGCAGGAAGCGCTGGAGGTCTTTTTCGAATTGCGTGAGATTCCTGGGCTGAAGAAAAAGCCCTCGACGTCAGAGCTGATTGACTGGTTGAAGCTCCTAATGGCGGATGACATTCCCGATGAGATCCTCAAAAACCGTGATCAGACCAAAGCAATACCGCCTCTGTACGGAGCGCTGTTGAAAAACGAGCAGGATGTGCAGTTGCTGGAGCGACTGGCCTTCATGCATCGGCGCGAGGCCCGCTAGTTCAGTGCTGGTTAATTTCTTCCATGTGTTGAAAGACACCGGGGTGCCTGTAACGCCCCGGGAGTTGCTCGATCTGCTGGAGGCGATGGAGCAGCGGCTCGCTTTCGGCGACATGGATGACTTCTACTCGCTATCCCGTGCGATTTTGGTCAAGGATGAAAAATACTACGACCGCTTTGATCGCGCTTTTGGGCTGCATTTTCAGGACCTGGAGGCCCTCGACGATGTTATTGAGGCGATGATTCCGGACGACTGGTTGCGCTCGGAGTTCATTAAGCAGCTCTCTGAAGAGGACAAAGCCAAGATCGAAAGTCTGGGTGGCCTGGAAGAGCTGATTGAGCAGTTCAAAGAGCGCCTGGAAGAGCAGAAAAAACGTCACTCGGGCGGTAACAAATGGATTGGCACCGAGGGCACATCGCCGTTTGGTAATGACGGCTACCACCCCGAAGGTATTCGCGTCGGCGGTGAGAGCAAAAACAAACGCGCGGTGAAGGTATGGGATCGCCGCGACTTCAAGAACCTCGACGATGGCGTTGAGTTAGGTACCCGCAATATCAAAATCGCGATGCGTCGGCTCCGTAAATTTGCGCGCACCGGGGCGACTGAAGAGCTGGATCTGGACGACACCATCAAGTGCACCGCTAGGAACGCGGGTTTGCTCGATATCAAAATGGTGCCCGAGCGCCACAATGCGGTGAAGGTGCTGCTGTTCCTCGATGTTGGCGGGTCAATGGACCCCCATGTCAAAGTCTGCGAGGAGCTGTTTTCTGCGGCACGGACCGAGTTCAAGCACCTTGAATACTTTTACTTCCACAACTTTGTCTACGAGAGCGTGTGGAAAAATAATATTCGTCGCTTCAATGAGCGCAAGGCCACGCTGGATCTGATGCACAAATACGCGCACGACTATAAGGTGGTGTTTGTGGGCGACGCCTCGATGTCACCTTACGAAATCATGCAGCCCGGCGGCTCGGTAGAGCATTGGAATGAAGAGTCGGGGGAGCTCTGGATGCGCAGGCTTCGGGAAACCTATGAGAAGTGCATTTGGATTAATCCGGTCCCCGAGGATGAATGGGAGTACACCCAGTCGATTGCCATCACCCGGCAGCTGATGGACGGCAAGATGTACCCATTGACGTTGCGCGGTCTGGAAGATGGGATGTCTTTCCTGTCCAAGTAATGTGCTCTGCTTCATGGCAGGGCCCCGTCAGATCCCCCCTGAGCTCGACAAAAACCGCGTCGTGAAGTCCTCGTCGTGTGATCTCCTCCGCCGTCCGGTGCGCGCGTTCAATCCACCCCAAACAGCCCTGATTTGGCTACACTAACGTCACGATGGCACAAGAAAAATAGTTTGGGAGAGCGCCATGTTCGGTATCGCACGTTTCGCTTTTATCGTCGGTTTGGCCACCACGCTGTGCGCATGTGGTGGACAGTCCGACGACACGACAGCGCCCTCCGGGGCCGTGTCGGGGGTAAAGCCCGTTGCGCAGGTTGATACGGATCGCATTGCCGCGGCAGCGGAAGAGCCCGAGATGTGGCTGACCTACGGTGGCACCTACGACGAGCAGCGTCACTCGGCGCTGGGACAGATTAACCGCGACACGCTCCCTGAGTTGGGTGTGGGCTGGGTGTACGAGACCGCTAAGCCGCGCGGTGCCGAGGCGACCCCGCTTGTTGTGGACGGGGTTATGTATGTGTCCAGCGCGTGGTCAGTGGTGTATGCACTGGACGCCAAGACCGGTGAGGAGCTATGGGTCTATGACCCCGAGGTCTCGGGCGAGGACGCTGTCAAAGGGTGCTGCGATGTCGTCAACCGCGGCGTGGCTGTGCATAACGGCAAGGTTTTTATTGGTGTATTTGACGGCCGTCTTGAGGCGTTGGATGCGGCATCCGGCGAGGTGATCTGGAGTGAGGTCACCGTGGATCAAACCAAGCCTTACACTATCACTGGAGCGCCGCGTGTTTTCAAAGACAAAGTGATAATTGGTAACGCAGGGGGAGAGCTGGGTGTCCGGGGCTATGTGACGGCCTACGACGTTGCAACCGGTGAGTTGGTATGGCGCTTTTATACCGTGCCCAACCCCGAGAAAAAGCCTGATGGTGCTGTTTCTGATGCCATCCTCGCCAAGCTGGCCAACGAAACTTGGGGTGACGACGGTGCCTGGGTGACCGATGGTGGTGGCGGTACCGCATGGGATTCCATTGTCTATGACACGGTCAATGATCAGATCCTGATTGGCGTGGGTAACGGGTCGCCCTGGAATCCCGATATCCGCGATCCGAATAGCGATGGCGACAATCTGTTCCTGTCGTCGATTCTAGCGGTCGACGCCGATACCGGCGAATACCGCTGGCACTACCAGACGACACCCCGGGATCGCTGGGACTACACCGCGACCCAGCAAATCATGCTTGCAGATCTGCCGCTGGGTGAGGGTGGTGCAGACCGGCGTGTCGTGATGCAGGCGCCGAAGAATGGTTTCTTTTATGTACTGGATGCCGCGGACGGCGAGCTGATTTCTGCCACACCCTTTACGCAGCAGAACTGGACTACCGGGGAGTTTGATGAGAACGGTCGACCTGTTCTGATACAGGACGCGGTTGATATGGCGCTGACTGTCGTGATACCTGGTCCGACGGGAGCGCATAACTGGCACCCGATGGCGTTTAATCCCGACACTGGCCTTGTTTACATTCCGGTCAACGAGATTCCTTTTTTTTATGACAAAACCCGCAACGTCGAGGACAGTAAGTCATTCTGGAATATCGGCTACGACGCGGCCGCGGGATGGCCGGTGGAGTATCCGGCGGGCACGCTCGATGCCGTGGCTGATATGGATGGTGGCTCGCTGCTGGCCTGGGATCCGGTCAAGGCTGAGCCGCGCTGGGCGGTTCCCTTTGCGCTGCCGTTGAACGGTGGCGTGCTGAGTACAGACGCCGGTCTGGTATTTCAGGGCAACAAGTTTGGCGATTTGGTCGCCTACGACGCCGAGACCGGTGAGCGTCTCTGGGCCGAGCAGTTGGTAGGAAACGCGGCGGCGGCACCCATGACCTACGAAATCGATGGAGAGCAATATCTAAGCGTGCTCTCCGGCTGGGGCAGCGTCTCCAATCTAATTGCCGGATTTACTTATGGTCAGGCAGCGGGTAAAGAACCCGCACGAGTCATTACCTTCAAGTTGGGTGGCAACGAGATGATGCCCGCGCCGCTGGCAGATCAGGTGGTGGCGACACCCAAGTCCCCGATGTATGGCGAGCCCGAACAGCATCAGCTGGGCATGCAGCGCTTTGCAGAGAACTGTCACTTCTGCCACGGAGCGTTTGCGGTCAGCGGCGGCGTCATCCCCGATCTTCGCTGGTCGGCGATCTCAGCAAGTGAGCAGGCCTGGGATCAGGTTGTGCGCGAGGGCGCACTGGAGAAGCAGGGCATGGTCGCCTTTTCCGGGCACCTCACCAAGGAAGATACTGACGCCATTCGCGCCTACGTGATACAGCAAGCTTGGCTGGCGGTAGGCAACGGCAACGCATCGGCCCCCGGGGGCTACTGAACCACTGCCCGACGGTGGACCTCAGTCTGGGGTCTGCCCGAGATGAAAGGAAACGAGCGCCGCGGTCACCGCGACGTTTAGTGATTCCACACCATTTGCCATCGGGATAGTGAGGCGGGTGTCAGCCAACTCCGCGACCTCTCGCCCTATACCCTCGCTCTCATCCCCAAGCACGCAGACCAGGTTGTCGGCGGCTTTGAACTCAAACAGCGACGTTGTCGCCTTGGCTTCCAAAATAGCGATCTGGTAGCCATAGACCTTGAGGGTGGTCAGCGCGGCCGCCGTCGAGTCGCAGCGTATGATGGGCGCCCGGAAGACATTTCCCGCTGACGCTTTGATGACGAGGGGTCCCAATGAGGCGATGCCGCGTTTGGGATACAGCACTCCGTCCACCCCGGCAGCGACCGCCGAGCGAATAATCATCCCGACATTCTGTGGATTCGTCACGCCATCAAGCGCTAGGACGGTTCTCGGCTTTTCCGGGAGATCCATGAAGGCCTCGAGCATCATTAAGTTGGGGCACACGACGTCGAGCGCAACCCCCTGATCCTGCCGGCCGTTTCTCGATATCCGCGAGAGTGCCTGCCGGTCGTGGTAGCGAATGGCGATACCCCGGTTCTCTGCTTCTGAGATGATTTGGGCGATAATGCCGGTCGGCCGGTTGCTGTTGGCCAGATGCAGGCAGTGAATGGTCAGCGACGCGTCTTCCAGCGCCTCCAGCGCGGGCTTTCGGCCATAGAGTGTCAGGCCCTTGCCGGGATGCCATGCTGCATCGGACTGTTCAGGCATGTTCACCCCAACGGAGAATTCATCATGCTGCCGCTTACACTCTACACCACATCCGGCTGCCATCTCTGCGAGCATGCCGAAGAGATACTCGAGCAGGGGAGGCATGTTTTTCGGGCGGTAGATATCGCTGACGACTTGGGTTTGATGGAGCAGTACGGCTTCAGAATCCCGGTCGTGAAGGATGCATCGGGCCGCGAGTTGGGGTGGCCCTTCGACGGGGCGCAGCTCAGGGCGTTCGTGATGGGCGAATAGCACCCTGCCAGCATCTGTGCCCGGAGGGACGCATTGCTTACTGCTGTGACTGATTGATAACCTGATCCGCGCTGTCGAGAAGCAGACACGGAGCATAATGAATAGACAAGCCCGCTGACTTCGTATTTACGCCTACAGCCAAAGCACCGGAGCCTGAGCTTGGGTTTGAGCGTATTCCCGTTGATCGCTATACAGATCCGGTATTTCTAAAGCTGGAAGATGACTGCATTTGGTCGAAGACCTGGTTGCTGGCCGGTGCGGCTCGCGATGTTGCCGAGCCCGGCGATTTTTTTGTTTTCGAAAACCTTCGAGAGTCAGTTCTCGTAACCCATGCAGAGGATGGTGTTGTTCGCGCGTTCTACAACGTTTGTCAGCACCGGGGAAATCAACTGAAGGCATCGGAGTGTGGAAATTCCCCTTACCTAAGCTGTGGCTTTCATGGCTGGCAATACTATTTGGATGGCAGCATCAAAGAGATACCCGAGGCGCATGACTTTCCTCAAGGTGTGCCCGCAGATGAGCTGAGCCTTAAAGAGGTCAGATGTGAAGCATGGGGAGGGTTTATCTGGATATCGATGGACCCAGATATCGAACCTTTGTTCGAATATCTCGGTATTGTCCCTGAGCATCTTGCGCCCATGTATATTCCCAGCCCCCGAAAAATTGGCGAGGATAAAGCGCTCAACCAGACGATGGTGGAATATCTGAAATCAGAGGGTTTTCCGGTCGAGTCTTTCGAGGGTGACGTGACCAACCTGCGCGGTGCAGTGGCGGCGCACAAACGCTCAATGACTAATGAAAACAGCCTTGATTTTTCAAAGCTTACCGACGATCAGCTAACGGCGGACTACCACTACAACGTTTTTCCGAATATCACGTTTAATCTTTTTGGCGAGCAGATGTGGATGTTCCGACATCGTCCGCATCCGACTGACCCTGACAAGATGTATTTCCATCGCATGATTTTTAATCGTGTTCCCAAAGGGGAGGTTACAGCTGGAGCTAAAGCCGGCGCAGTCAACTTGTTCGTCGAGTTGGGTGATGGCAGTGTTGATGAGCGCCCTGACCATAATTTCTATCGTTATGGCGAGCAGTCCTCAGGGCTCTTGTTGGATCAGGATGCGTCGTGTCTTGCTGGCGTGCAGAGAGGTCTGCACTCACGCGGGATGACGGGGCTCTGGATTTCTCATCATGAAAGGCGGATCCGCAACTTTCATTATTGGTGGGAAAAGTACATGTCGGAGCAATCCGTGACCCTGCGGTCAGTCGATTAATAACCTATCGGCTTAGGCACTCAATTTAAGCGTTGCTTCATCGGTGGGTAAGCGAATAAAGCGGACTTTTCATCGCCATGGTCTCGCGCTAGTCGCCCAAGCTCCGTCTGCCAGCGTCGGTACAGCTGTGGGCTGATGGCGCCGATTCGGCCACGGTCCTTTGTCAGTGCGACCTGTGCGTTAGAGCGCCGCGTCGACTTTTACGGCGAGCACATCACACTCGGCGCCGTGCATGACACCGTCGGTGGTTGACCCCAACAGTAGCGCCAAACCCCACCTCGCATGGGAGCCCACCACAATCAGGTCGCAGGCAACGGCTTTGGCCTGAGTGGGAATCTCTGATTCAGGGCGCCCCGTCACCAGATGGCGGTTGCTCTCGGGCACTGACAGCGTGGCGCAGAGCTTGTCCAGCTGGTCTTTGGCTTGCCCCTGAATCTCCTCCTGAATGGCAGAGAAATCCATGGGGATATCGCCGCCATATGTGATGGCCAGCGGTTCTATCACGTGCAGCACATGCAGCTGCGCGTTATTTTGGTTGGTCAGTGACGCCGCCCGCTGAATGACGGTTTCGGTGGTGGCGCCGAGGTCAACTGCCACGAGAATGTTTTGGTAGGGCATACTCTCTCCGACGCTCCCTTGTTGTCGCGTCAAACTGGTGACGTCAAATGTAGTCAAAAACAACGGGCTTGTCTCTCCGGAGTATCGATGTGGTTTATGTGCTGATTGTATTGGGTTTGGCAGTGGTCATCGCGCCGCTGATGTCGGCGATGCCCAACAAGTCTCAGCGCGCGAGAGCGGCGCTGCGAGATCAGGCTCGAGCCTTTAACTTGCGGGTTTCCCTGCGCCCGCTGCCACCCATACCACCCCGGTTTCGCTTCGAGTCCGACGATGAGTTTGCCTGCTATGAAAAACGATTACCGGCGAGTCTTCACGTGGCTGGGCAGGATGCGCGCTTCGTGTCGGTCGGCGGTGAGTGGTCCCCGACGACGGGCGTATCAACGGCCCCTAAATGGTTGTCGGCTTTGCCTTCAGGCGCCGCCTTTGTCGAGTTATCGGAGCAGACCGTGAGTATTTTCTGGAACGAGAAAGAGGGGGTTGAGGGCTTAAATATGCTCTCGCAAGCCATTGATTCTGCTGAGTAAGACGGTACTTTCAGGGGGCCGGCTTGAACATGGCAAGATTCCAGTGGGGCCTTGACCCCGAGCGCAATCGCCCTTATAGATGCCCACCTTTCAGCGGCCGCTACTCTGTCCGGGCGCTTCAATCAATGCAGGCAAGCGCAATTTATGGGTAAAGCACTGGTCATAGTGGAGTCGCCCGCCAAGGCGAAAACCATTAACAGATATCTGGGCAAGGATTTCATTGTGAAATCCAGTGTAGGCCATATTCGCGATCTGCCCACCTCGGGAAGTGCCAAGCCCACTGACCCGAAGGAGCGCGCTGCTCAGGCAGCCATCACCCGCAAAATGGCGCCTGACGAGAAGGCGCGCTACCAGGCTCGAAAAAAGCGCGAGCAGTTGGTCCGACGGATGGGCATTGACCCGGATAACGGCTGGCAAGCCCGCTACGAGATTTTGCCCGGTAAAGAGAAAGTGGTGACTGAGCTGAAAAAGCTCGCCAAGGACAGCGACGCCATCTACCTCGCGACTGACCTCGACAGAGAGGGTGAGGCGATAGCCTGGCATTTGCAGGAAGCGATCGGTGGAGACACCAGCCGTTACCACCGGGTGGTCTTCAATGAGATTACCGAAAAGGCCATTCAAGACGCCTTCAAGGAGCCGGGAGTAGTGGATGTGGCGCGCGTGCACGCCCAGCAGGCGCGGCGCTTTCTTGACCGGGTAGTCGGCTTCGAAGTGAGTCCACTGCTTTGGGCTAAGGTCGCACGCGGGCTGTCTGCAGGCCGGGTTCAATCGGTCGCGGTGCGTCTGATTGTGGAGCGAGAGCGGGAGATCCGCGCGTTTGTACCCGAGGAATATTGGGAGGTCCACGCGCTACTGGCCGCGGGTGATATTGAGCCAGTCAGATTCATGGTGACTCACCGGGGTGGCGAGAAATTTGAGCCAAAAAACCAGGCAGCAGCCGAGGCCGCGGTGGATGCCATGCGCGATGCGAGCTTTAGCGTCACGGATCTTGAGTCCCGCAAAACGAGCTCCAAGCCCCCGGCGCCGTTTATCACTTCAACGCTCCAACAGGCGGCGAGCACGCGCATGGGATTCAGCGTTAAGAAGACCATGACGCTCGCGCAGCGTCTCTACGAGGCGGGCTACATTACTTACATGCGGACTGACTCCACCAATCTCAGCGATGAGGCAGTCAGTGCGTGTCGCAATTTGATTAAAAAAGATTTCTCGGCGGAGTATTTGCCCGCCGACCCCATTCGCTACGGCTCGCGTGAGGGTGCTCAGGAAGCCCACGAAGCAATCCGCCCGTCGGACGTTACATTGCGCAGCAGCTTGCTGTCGGGCATGGAGCCCGATGCAGAGCGTCTGTACGACCTGATCTGGCGTCAGTTCGTGGCCTGCCAGATGACCCCTGCCCGCTATCTTTCGACCACCTTGGTAGTCACGGCAGCTGACTGCCGGCTCACTGCCAAGGGCAGGGTAATTGAGTTTGATGGCTTCACTAGGGTGCAGCCGCCCGCCGCCCGCAAGGGGGATGACGCCATGCTGCCGCCGCTAGCGGTGGGTGATGGTTTGGCCGTGACGGAGTTTGATCCTAAACAGCATTTCACCAAGCCACCGGCGCGTTACGGCGAGGCGAGCTTGGTGCGCGAACTGGAAAAGCGCGGTATTGGTCGTCCTTCTACCTACGCCGCCATCATCTCCACCATCCAGGATCGGGGCTACGTTAAACTCGAGAACCGGCGGTTCTACGCCGAGAAAATGGGCGACATCGTGACCGAGCGTCTGCAGGGCAGCTTTAGTGATTTGCTGGACTACGGGTTCACCGCGACAATGGAAGAGCGGCTTGATGAAGTGGCTGAGGGCTTGCTGCCCTGGACCGATCTACTCAACGAATTCTACGCTGAGTTTAGCGGCAAGCTATCGCAAGCGGCTAATGATGGGCCCGATGGGATGCAACCGAACGATCCTACGCCGACCGGTATTCCCTGTGACAGCTGTGGGCGACCGATGCAGATCCGCACCGCGAGCACAGGTGTGTTTATGGGATGCTCGGGTTACAGCCTGCCGCCTAAAGAGCGTTGTAAGAGCACTGTGAATTTGATCCCGGGAGACGAGGCAATCAGCATCGATGCGGACGACGAGGCTGAGTCCCGGTTATTGCTGACCAAGCGACGCTGCGGCAAATGCAACACTGCGATGGACAGCTACCTGATCGATGAGTCCCGAAAACTCCATGTCTGTGGCAACAATCCAGATTGCGACGGCTATGAGGTAGAACAGGGCCAGTTCCGTATTAAAGGCTACGACGGGCCACTCATTGAATGCGACAAGTGCGGCGCGGATATGCAGCTCAAAACCGGACGCTTCGGGAAGTATTTCGGTTGCACCAACTCGGAATGCACCAATACCCGCAAGCTATTGAGGAATGGCGAGGCTGCGCCGCCCAAAATGGATCCGGTGCCCATGCCGGAACTGCAGTGTGCGAAGGTGGAAGACTACTACGTACTTCGAGACGGTGCCTCGGGCATCTTTCTCGCAGCGAGTCAGTTTCCTAAGCACCGCGAAACCCGACCACCCTTTGTTGACGAGTTGCTGCCGCATCAGGCCGAGATCGATCCCAAGTATCACTTTTTATTTGACGCGCCGCATGTCGATGACCAGGGTAACCGCAGTCAGATTCGCTATAGCCGGAAGACGAAAGAGCAGTATGTGATGTCGGAGCGTGACGGCAAGCCCAGTGGCTGGCGTGCGATGTTTAATAATGGCAAATGGGTTGAAGAGGGCACAGCGAAAAAGCCCAGAGCCAAAACAAAGGCCAAAGCCAAGGCAAAAGTGAAAGCCAAGGCAAAAGCGAAAGCCAAGGCAAAAGCGAAAGCCAAGGCAAAAGCGAAAGCCAAGCCCGCAGATTAGGCCGCGGATTGAGCCACCCGCTCGCTTACGCCAATCAAAGCCTCTGCCACGCCAATATTCTGTTGTCGGGCTGGCGCTCCGAGCTGCAGCTAGGCAACGTTCCGCAAAATCGGGTGAGTCAAGCCTACGCCAGTCCGGTGTAGGCCAAGCTGCTCGATGGTTGCGGTTGGTTGCTGTTCGCCGCCTGTCGTATTCGACAGCTCCCTGACAGTCCGCCGCGCTCGGTGAGTGATTTGCCACCGTTGCCGACCGGAATGGTGCGCCCCGTTAAGGTAGAGGCCTTCGCGCAGTCGGAGCAAAGTCCCTGGGTTGCGGCGCTGAAGGCGCCCATCTCGGATCGACCTGTGGTGCGGCGCTCGGATAGTCTCGGGGTGGAGACGGAGTTTAATGTGGCGCAATGCGAAGCCTGGGCAAAGGAGCTGCCCGACGCCATTGATGGGTCCTGATTGTCGACCTCTCGGTGCGCGAGTGGCAGATGCCCGCTCAGAGTGTTAACGTGGAGTATCACTGGTTGTGGTAGCCGGTGGCTCTTCCTAAGAGAGAGGGTATTTAGTGTCTACATCCTTACTTGAAATCGTTGATCTGGGTGATGGTGAAGTGGTGCTTCAGCGCGCCGAGGGTGACTCCGAACCGCTGGTGAGCATCCAGTTTTCCGATGAGGCCAATGCGTACCTCATGGGCAACAATCTGGAAATTGCTAAGGTCATGATTCAGGCTGGCATTGAAGCGGCGGCTCAGTTGGCTGAGGTCAACAATCTGGAAGTCGAGACCGCGGAAATGTCAGAAACTTACACGCTGCACTAATTTCGTAGCGCGCTGACACAGCGGGGCAATCGGCCCCGCCTCCCACGTCAGGGGCCCACTGAGGACGCCTCGGATAGCTCTCCCTCTCTCACAAATTGCGTTGACTGCTTAGCTCCGCACTCGAGATAAAGAAGGGTGGGAAGTTAACGTTGCTGGCGAATAATGCCGACACTGATGCCCTCGATGGCGCACTCGATGCTGCGCAGATCCACCACGATCGGCTCGAAGTCCTCATTTTCTGGCAGTAACTTCAGGGTGTGTTGCCCGGACCGCTTGAGTCGTTTAACGGTCACTTCATCCTCAATTCGCGCGACCACAATCTGGCCATCTCGCGCCGTCGGGGTGCTGTGCACTGCCAGCAGGTCTCCATCGAGGATGCCCACGTCTTTCATGCTGTCACCGGTCACCCTCAGCAGGTAATCTGCCTGCGGCGAGAAGAAGCCCGGAGACAATTCGCAGTAATCCTCAATGTGCTCTGTGGCGAGGACCGGGGAGCCCGCTGCAACCCGCCCCACAATGGGCAGGCCCGATCTTTCAGTCAGCCGAATGCCTCGTGAAGCGCCCGCAATCATCTCTATGGCGCCTTTCCGGGTCAATGCCCGCAGGTGTTCCTCGGCAGCGTTTGCCGACTTAAAGCCAAGTTCGCGGGCGATATCCGCCCGGGTCGGTGGGTAGCCTGTGTCGGCAACGTGCTGCCTGATCACGTCGAGCACTTGCTCCTGTCGCGCGGTGAGCTTCAAGTGTGAGTCTCCGTGTGAGTTTTGCTGATGATATATACAGACTGTGTATTTGTACAGCTTTGAGACAGGGCGGTTTAAAGTTTGCGTTAGGATAGAACCTGTATCCCGGCGGAAATCTTTACGATGGTCTTTTTGGAAGAGCTGCTCACGCCTCTGGCAACGTCGTTACACCTCCCTGTTGGTGTGGTCGTATTTGCATCGCTTATGATCATGGGGGTCGTCGGGCATTACGCGATCTATCACATTGTCCGCAAGCTGACTACGGCCGCCGATCGCACCGAGACGCAGTGGGACGATGTGGTCCTGTACGCGATCTTCCCGCCCATTCAATGGGTGATGTGGGCGGTGCTCGGCTTACTGTCACTCAGCCTTTTTTCTGCGCTTGATGGCATTCGCGAAGCGCTGCTTCGATTGTCTGACACGGCTCTGTTGATGCTGTTTGGGTGGCTTGTGCATCGTCTGAGCCGCGGTGTCGAGGAAGAGTTACTCGCCGAGCACCGCGGTGCGATGACCTCGAGTGACCGCGCAACGATCAGCGCGGTCGCGCGGTTGAGTCGCATAGTGTTGTGGGTGGTTGCCGGAATCATGATTCTACAATCCCTCGGCGTGTCTGTGTCGGGCCTGCTCGCCTTTGGCGGTGTTGGGGGCATCGCGGTCGGTTTTGCGGCGCAAGACCTCTTGGCCAACTTTTTGGGTGGTCTCAGTATTTTCCTGGATCGCCCCTTCGCGGTCGGTGACTGGATTCGATCTCCCGATCGGGAGATCGAGGGCACCGTGGAGGATGTTGGCTGGCGGGTGACCCGCATCCGCACCTTTGACCAGCGACCCCTTTATGTGCCGAACTCGGTGTTCTCAACCGTAGCGCTGGAGAACCCGTCGCGGATGCTGAACCGACGCATCTACGAGACCATTGGCATCCGTTACGACGATGCCGGCGCAATGGAGCCAGTGGTGGCCGAGGTCAAAGAGATGCTGCTTGCGCACGACGATATCGACGAGGGCAAGACGCTGATGGTCAACTTTGTCGCCTTCGGCGCCTCTTCGTTGGACTTCTTCATTTATTGCTTTACGCAAACTACCGACTGGGCGACTTATCACGGGGTCAAGCAGGACGTTTTGATCAAGATACTGAAGATCATCGAAGGGCATGGTGCCGAGGTGGCATTCCCGACGCAAACGGTGTTACTCAGTCCGCCAGAAGCCGAGGCGCCCGCCAGCTAGTCTGCTGGATTGCGCGTTAATTTTCAGCAGCGTAGAGCTTCGTGGCGCTTGGGTTGCTGACATCATCCTGGGCAGTCATTAGTGCCTGACCCTCAATGAACAGCTCATACCAACTCAGCTCCCGCCAGATAGCCAGCACCTTGATCACTGGGTGATCGAAGTAGCGAAGCCGGTTCTCTGTCAGCGGGATGGTGTCGGCAACATGCACGAGATGCCGCCACGGCCACTCCGGGATGAGGGGCACCTCGACTTCTACAGCCATTGATGCATCGTTGGTTTCTGAGGTGGCGTCAGCTTCGCCGGCGCCCGCCCGTGAAAAGCCGCCCGCCGTATGTTGCTGCTCAATGCCCCTGATATCAATCCCGCGGCTGGCCTCCAGGTTTGGCCTGGCGGCAGTCGCCAACACGGCAATCCGATGCGGTGAAGCCGGTGGTCTGGGCATCTCAAAAATCTCCGGCAAGTAATGTCCGTGCGTGTTAGCCCAGAAGTTGAGACCGAGGCGCCAGGTGTTGCCCCGCGGCACCAACTGAATGAAGCCCTGCATTATCGGGTAGCCGCTGTCGCTATCCATTTCGAGCAGAATCGGCAGCGTGTTGCTATCGGGGCCCTGTAGCCACGAAACCGCGGCGATCACGTCATCTTCGCTGTTGCGTCGGTAGCGCGCGAGGCCCGGCGCCAGTTGATCGAGAGGGCGTTGCAGAAAGGGTGCGGGTGTCGGTATCGCTTGTGCCGCCACTGAGATGGGGTTCAGAGATATGGCATCCATCTCGGGCGCAAAAGGAATATTGATCGGGGCGTCCGCGCCAACCTCATTTGGCATGGCCACACCCAGAGATTCCAAGGAGAGCAGTGGCGAGTTCTCCTCCTCTGCGGGCGCGCTTTGTTCAAACGGTAACAGTGGGCGCGGCGCCTCTGATTCGGCCTCGCCAATCTCCCCTTCCCTGGTTTTTTCGGCTAGCAGTGCGAAGGTGTTCGAGTCTTGACTGATCACAACCAAGTCGTTGATGACGCTCATATCGCCTTCGGTGAGCATCTCTGTGTCCGGCTCCCATGGGGGGATCTGAGGCGCTGGAAGGCGCACGGTCAGATGTCCCGCCGGACTGCTGGTGACCACTGCATCGGGATATTCTGCCTCGAGCGCACGTTGCGTGGCGGTGTCCTGAAGCCAGCGCCAACGCGCGGGGTAGCCGACCGTTGGTAAAAGCGGCCAGGTCTCGCTCTCCAGCGTTTCTGCTCGTGTGTCGACCATCACCACAACTTCAAACTGATACCAACCCGAGTGCTGAAAGCCACCGGGCAGAGGCGCGGCGAGTGGCGCGAGGCTGGTCAGCGTCAGGACTGCCGCCAGACTGTCGCGCAGAGGCTTAATGCTCATCGTCATGCCGCTTCCAGCCATGGTGTTATTAGGGCGTCGACGAACTCGGCCCTTGAGGAGAGGGTGGGCAGGGATTTTTTCACTCTGAGCTTGCCGCTTCCGGAGAGGCTGTAGCAAAGCGGATCAGATTGGATCAGATTCACGATAGCGGCGGGTTCCACAACAGTCGCGGCGGTGAATTCGATACTACCACCCTCATCTGTCATATCGATTTCGCTGATGCCCAGCTGCTGGGCGCGCACCTTGATTAATGCGCCGGTGAAGAGGTTTTTCACGGGTTCGGGTAGCGAGCCGAACCGGTCGATCATCTCCACCTGAATCTCGCGCAGTTGATCTCCGTTGCTCGCTTGGGCAATACGCTTGTAAAGCACGAGTCGGGTCGTGATGTCGGGGAGGTAGTCCTCGGGAATCAGCGCCGGCACATGGAGCTTCACCTCGGTGCCGGTGTCCAGTGGTTGATCGATATCTGGGAGGTCACCCCGGCGGAGTGCCGCAACGGCACTTTCCAGCATGTTGAGGTAGAGAGAAAACCCGACCTGATGGATCTGCCCCGATTGTTCAGCGCCCAGCAGCTCGCCTGCACCGCGAATCTCCATGTCATGGGAGGCCAATTGATAGCCAGCGCCTAGATCGCCCGCAGCCTCGATAGCCTCAAGGCGCTTCTGAGCATCGGAGGTGATCACGGAACGCGGCGGGCTGAGCAGGTAGGCGTAGGCTTGGTGGTGCGAACGACCGACCCGGCCGCGCAGTTGGTGCAATTGCGCCAGGCCAAATTTATCGGCCCGCTCAATGATGATAGTGTTTGCGTTGGGAATATCGATGCCGGTCTCGATAATCGTGGAGCAGACCAGAATATGGTGATGCTGGTGGTAGAAGTCTGACATGACTCTCTCCAGCGCCTGCTCACGCAACTGCCCATGGGCTACACCGATAGACAGTTCGGGTAGTAACTCGCCGAGTTTGCGCGCTCTCTCCTCGATAGTTTTGACCTCGTTGTGCAGATAGAACACCTGACCCCCACGCAAAGTCTCGCGTAAAACCGCCTCTTTGATCAGAGCAATACTGTGTTCGCGGATAAAGGTCTTGATCGAGAGTCTGCGCGCGGGCGGCGTCGCAATGATGGAGAGATCGCGCAAACCACCGAGTGCCATATTGAGGGTGCGGGGAATGGGCGTCGCTGTCATGGTGAGGATGTCGACCTCTGCGCGCAGTGCCTTGATCGCCTCCTTCTGCTTCACGCCAAAGCGATGCTCCTCGTCAATGATCAGAAGGCCGAGATCGCGAAAGCCGAAATCGCTCTGCAGCAGCTTGTGGGTGCCGACCAGAATATCGATTTCACCACTTTGCACTCGAGCAATGATGCCCTCAAGGTCCTTGGCAGACTGAAAGCGCGAGACTACCTCCACGGTGTAGGGCCAATCGGCAAACCGGTCCCGAAAGTTAGCGTGGTGCTGGTTGGCCAGCAGGGTAGTGGGCACCAGAATCGCACTTTGGCGACCATTCTGTGCGGCGATGAAGGCCGCGCGCATGGCGACCTCGGTTTTGCCAAAGCCCACGTCGCCGCAAACAAGACGATCCATTACCTTGGGTGCACACATGTCGTCTTTGACAGCGGCGATGGCGGCGGCCTGATCAGGCGTCTCCTCGAAGGGGAAGCCCTCGCAGAACTGTAGCCACTTGGCCTCGTCCAGTTCGTGGGCGTGCCCCACCCGGGCCTCGCGCCTGGCGTAAACATCCAGTAGCTGCGCCGCTACGTCCGCGGCGCGTTCCCGTGCCTTGCGGCGCGCTTTTTCCCACTGCTCGCTACCCAGCCGGTGGAGCGGCGCGGTACCCGGGTCACCTGCGGTGTAGCGGCTGATCAGGTGGAGCGAGCCTACGGGCACGTACAACTTATTACCCTCGGCGTATTCGAGTAACAGAAACTCGGCGGGGTCTCCGTCAATCTCCAGTATCTGTAGCCCGAGATAACGGCCCACGCCGTGCTCGATGTGCACAACGGGCAGCCCCTGCCTGAGTTCCGTGAGGTCGCGAATGATGGCATCGGTATCGGTCTCTTCCTGCCTCGTGCGGCGGCGCCTCTGGGCCACGCGTTGCCCGAATAGCTGCGCCTCGCAAATCACGGTAGGCTGGCCGGGGCCGGCATACAGCCCACGATCCACCGGCGCGACGGTGATCCCAAAATTGATCTGGCTGTCTAAGAAGGCCGGCCAGTTGTCACAGGCCTTGGGGTGCAACACCGCCTTGGCCAGATTTTCTAGCAGCAGCTCCCGGCGCCCCTGACTCTCAGCACAGAGCAACACGGGCCCCTGATGATTTTCGATAAAGCTCGCCAGCTTTTCCTG
>CACNSR010000011.1 GCA_902623175.1 Halieaceae bacterium | reverse complement strand
CCGGGTCGCGCGTAGCCACTGCGCTCAGATGCTTTAACACCACCTCTTCAGCAGATCGCGCTGCTAGCTTCTGCCATACCGGCGTGACGCGATCTCGCCATTCACCGAGATCAACATAATCCCTGACCTCACTGACAGTATCCGTGGCGGGATCAACTGTGAATACACCATTACACTCAACGGCATGCTCCTCGCCCAACAACCAAAAACGATCAACTCGCTCATACCAACCGACCCGACCTTCGACTGAGGAGGAGATCACATCCCAACGCACCTGATCCGACCAACAAAGGATATTGGCCAGCAATGCCATCACGGCTGGCCGGCCTTTGGCAGCCGGGTGCGGCACATTTTGCCAGGTCGCGTTGGGGTGTAGCGCAGCATGAACAGCGCGTAAGTCGCGGGACTCGATGGCCACTAGTAATCGGTCGATCGTCTGGCGGGTTCGCAGGTCTTCATTCATAGAGGGATCATAGTCACGCTGGCCGACCGACGGAATCAGGTTCGCCCTCTCACACCTAAAAATTTCCCCCTCCCGTCAGCCAAGGCGTTACTCTTGCCGTCCCGTTTCTTTAAGCGCAGGAGCTTTCCCAGTCATGTCCCTCTCAGACAAGCCTTTCGATATCGTTGTTTTTGGCGCCTCGGGTTATACCGGCCGTCTGGTTGCTGAATATCTCGCGGCCGAATATGCCGGATCAGACTTGAAGTGGGCGATGGCGGGCAGGTCGTTGGAGAAGCTCACCGCTGTCCGCGCGGAGATGGGCATCAGTGAAGCCGTCGAGCTCCTTGCAGTGGATGTGGACAACCCCGCCTCGGTGACGCAAATGGTCGACGCGTGCCAGGTCGTCATTACCACCGTCGGGCCCTACCAGCTTTATGGTGACGAGCTGGTCAAGCAATGTGCCGAGCGCGGCACCAACTATGTGGATCTGACGGGAGAGCCGAGCTGGATGCATGAGACGATCGCGCAGCACAGCAGCGCGGCCAAAGCATCGGGCGCGCGCATCGTTCACAGCTGCGGCTTCGACTCCATTCCGTTTGACTTGGGTGTGTATCGGCTACAACAACACGCCATCGCCAAAACGGGCCAGCCGATCGCCACGGTCAAAGGCCGGGTCCGTGCCATGAACGGCACTTTCTCCGGCGGCACTATCGCGTCTATGCGCGCGACGATGGCCTCGGCCAAGGCTAACCCCGCCATCATTCAGGTCCTGACCAACCCCTTTGCCCTCACAGAGGGGTTCACAGGACCCGAGCAACCCGCCGGCATTGCGCCGCAATACGATGAAGAACTTAAGAGCTGGAGTGCGCCTTTCATCATGGCGCCGATCAACACCAAGAATATCCACCGCTCCAATTTTTTGCTGGGTCACCAATACGGTGAAGATTTCCGCTACGACGAAATGCTTCTGACCGGCGATGGCGATCAGGGCAAAGCCGCAGCTGACTATGTAGCCAAAGACGACTCAGTCGCCAAAAGCGACCTCCAACCGGGCGAGGGTCCCACCAAGGAGGAGCGCGAGAACGGTAATTACGACGCGATCTTTGCAGGCGAGACCCAGGACGGGGAATTAATGATCAGCAGCGTGCAGGGAGACCGGGACCCCGGCTACGGCTCAACATCGAAAATGCTGGCCGAGGCGGCGATGTGTTTATTGGTCAACCCGGATCTGGCTTCTGGAGGGCTATGGACGCCTGCCGCGGCGATGGGTGACGCGCTGATGGCGCGGCTGCAAGAGCACGCAGGGCTGACCTTCAAGATCGAAAAGGGCTGACCGCTGCCCCGCCTCGCGCAGTGTGTCCGGAACGTGTTCACCCATGTCACCCGATCAACTGACGGCGCTACTCAATAACGCGTTGAGCGAGCACCTCGCCGGGAAAATCTCCGGCAAGGAGTTAATGCAGCTTGAGAGGCTGTCGGGCGGCGCCAACAACGAGACCTGGCGGCTGACGTGGGGCGGTACGCCACTGATCTTGCGGCGGCGACCGTTCTCAGCTGACTCTGTCGATCAGCTCGAGGGCAATATTCTCGGACTGTCGCTGGTAGATGAGGCAGCAGTCATACAACTGGCGACCTCGACGTCGGTGCCAGTCCCCGACATTCACGCAGTCTTTGACGCCTCGCACCCCATTGGCGAGGCCTTTCTAATGGGCTTTATTGCCGGAGAGAGCATCCCGCAGAAATGGCTGGTGGACGACACTTATGAAGTCGCGCGAAGCCGGCTGGCGTTTCAATGTGGCGAGGCACTCGGACGCATTCACAGCATCGACTGCTCACTCCTCCCGGCCAATATTGGCCCCACCACACTGGACAAGCGCTTTGCCGCGGCGCAAAAGCGACTGCACGCATTTGGCGATATCTCTCCTGTGATGCAGTTCGGGTTGAACTGGCTCATTGATCACGCACCAACCGAGGCTCCCTGCGTTCTCCTGCACGGTGATTTCCGCACGGGCAACCTGCTGGTGGATGAACAGGGTCTGGCAGGCGTGCTCGACTGGGAGCTCACACACCAAGGCCCGGCAGAGGAAGATCTGGGATATCTCTGCGCCAACGTCTGGCGATTCGGGCACCTACAGAACCCCGTGGGTGGCTTTGGTGGCTACGACGAATTGATCGCCGGCTATGCATCGACCGCGGGGTGGACGCCCGAGCTGTCTACCATCCGCTATTGGGAAATCTTCGCGGCACTCAGTTGGGGTTTGGTCTGCCAGACCATGGGCGCGCTATGGCACAGCGGCAATGGCGACGTGGAGCGCGCCGCGGTGGCGCGCCGGCGGTCGGAAGCAGAACTCGATATCCTGCTATTAATAGAAGAATGGGAAAACGCATGAGTCAGGACAGCGAGCAAACAACCGCCTCTGACGTCACCATCTCGGAGTTACTGGGGGCGGTCAAAGGCTTCCTAATGGACAGCGCATTGCCCGCACTATCCGGACGCGATCAATTTAATGCCCGTGTGGCCGCCAACGTGCTGGGCATCATCGACCGGGAACAACAAGTGGGCCCGGAGCTGGCGGCGCTGGATGCCGCCGCCGCGCAGCAATGGCTCCCGGGTGACTCAGGGTCAGGCACCGCGCTGCAGCAACTATCCCGGGCGCTCGCAGCGAGAGAGGTCGATGCTGACACCGACTTTTTTGAGTACCTGAAGCAGCGGCAACTTCTGGTCGCCGCGATCAATAACCCCCGCTATGCCAGTCGCAAAGTGGCGGAGGAAAGGTGGCGGAGTGAGTCGTGAAAACATTTAACGTCTTATCACTGATAGCCCAGGGCGCCCGCGGCAGGCGGCTTCTTTCCGATTGGCCTCACCGCGCTACCAGACGGGACGCTGTCGCAGAAATCCGATCATCGAGGCACGTATGAGCCAGCCTTTTTTATTCGATATCCCCCAGTCCATCGAGGATTACCTCGTCGTGCTCGATGACTTCATTGAACGAGAAATCAAGCCTCTCGAAGCACGGGATGACAACATCCGCTTCTTTGACCACCGGCGCGAGCACGCCCGCACGGACTGGGATCGAGACGGCTTGCCTCGCGAAGACTGGGCAGCGCTGCTCAAAGAAATGCGCCGGCGTGCGGATGCAGCCGGGCACTTTCGCTACGCGCTGCCCGAAGAATTTGGCGGGCAGAATGGCAGCAATCTGGCGATGGCGCGCATCCGGGAGTATCTCGCCAGCAAAGGTCTAGGCCTGCACAACGACCTTCAGAACGAAACCTCGATCGTCGGCAATTTGATGACGCCGATGATGCTGCGCGACTTCGGCACGGCCGATCAGCAGTCACGATGGATGGAGCCGCTACTGCAAGGTGAACTGGGTTGGTGCTTCGGTCTGACCGAGGCGGCGCACGGGTCCGACGCCACCTGGATGGAAACGCGGGCCGAGCGCACCACGCGTGACGGCGTCGCAGGCTGGTTAATCACCGGCGAAAAAATGTGGACCACCGGCCTGCATAAGGCCAGCCATGTGTTGGTGTTCGCGCGACACGCTGGCGAGGATGGCAGCCCTGAGGGCATCGGCTGTTTCGTGACCTCCACGAAAGCGACAGGCTTTGAAATTGGGGAGTATTTGTGGACCTTCAACATGCCCACCGATCACCCTCACTGCACTCTGAAAAAAGTGTTCGTGCCCGATAGCGACGTGTTGGGCGATGTCGATCAGGGTCTGCGGATCGCCATGCACTTTGTACACGAGAGTCGGATTCGTCAGGCCGCCTCGTCTCTGGGTGCCGCCCAGTATTGTCTTAATGAGACCTTTGCCTACACCAAGGAAAGAGCGCCCTTTGGCAAGCCGCTCTCAACCAATCAGGGCATACAGTTCCCGCTGGTGGAGCTACAAACCGAGGCCGAAATGCTGCGGTTGCTGATTTATAAAACTGCAGCGCAGATGGACCAGATGGATAAAGTCGACGTGGCCAAAAAGCTGACCGATAAAGTCTCGATGTGTAACTACCGCGCCAACCGTCTGGTCTGTGATGCTGCTGATACCGCGATGCAATTCCATGGCGGCATCGGCTATTCGCGGCACAAGCCGTTCGAGCACATCTACCGGCACCATCGCCGTTACCGCATTACCGAGGGGGCTGAAGAAATTCAGCTGCGCAAGATTGCCGGGGTGCTCTACGGCTTCGTGTCCTGACGCGCGACACGCTGTTCACCAACAATACCGAGGCCGGCACTGACTCACCACAGGGCGACTTCGGTCAGGGTGATGTCGCGCCGGCCAGCTCCCGCCGCAGGACGCCCAACAACATGTTTTCGTAGTACCCCGACACCTGATCAACGGCGGCGTGGAGAACACCACCATCAGATCCGCATCCAGCACCATGCCGCAGTCCGACCAGCGGCCACCCACCGCGTTGTCAACGCAGGCCAGTCACGCTGACTTGAGTCCCGCCTCAGCTGCGCGCCGCATACAGGGCGCCGCCTCACAGGCTCGTGATTCACGGGACAGCATCAGCCCGTAAACAAACATCGCCTGAGTGTGATCAGCCGCCGCCGACTGCGCCTTGTAGATCATGCCTCCCTCGTAGGAGGTCCCACGTCTGTCTGCGTGATAGACGATCGCTCTGGCCAACTGGTACTGCAGCCTGGGACTGTCAGGATCCGTCTCGAGGTCGCCCCGACAAGCCGCCATGGCGCGCTCGGTATCCACCTTGGAAGATGACACACCGGGCCCAACGCGGTCCGGATCAGAGGGGTGGCCCACCTCCCTGTCGCAGGAAGTGATCGCTTTCGCAGCGGCGACTGCAGGCAGCCCTTCTCCGATAAAGGCCAATAAAGTTCCGATCAGGAATGAGCGAGGGAGCCGGCGCCAGTTATCCATCACGCTAAATGCCGGAGTCTTCGGCAATGCGAATGACCGGCGGTGCGGCCAGCATGTCGACCAGTCGATCCAGCACCCCGGTCTCGGTGCGCCAATTGAGATAGCGCTGATAGTGCTCGGCGCTGTCCCAGTACTCGATAAACACGATGCCTTCGCCGTCGCCCTCGATGTAAACCTTGAGGTCCTGACAGCCATCGAAGCTCCGCGTATCCGGCAAAATCTCCGTGAGGAAATCGAGGATCGGTTGAACACCGCCCTCCCCGGGTTTGAGATCGACCCATACCATGGTCATGGTGTTTCCCCCTATAAAGACTCTGTCTGTGGCGTGTCCGAGAATAATTGTACTGGCGCCGGCTCACCGGTCTGGATGAGCAAGGCGCGCTTGCGCAAAAACCGGGTGAGTCCTGCAGGCCCCATGCGCGACCCGCCCATGCCGGAAAAACGAAAGCTGTTTTTTTCGACATCGTTGACGATACCGGTCAAGGAGGCGTCATTGATGCTGATGGCGCCGACCTGCAGACGCTCAGCGACGCCCTTCGCGGCATCAGCGTCGGCAGAGAACACCGCCGCAGAGAGTCCAAAAGTCGAATCGTTGGCAAGCGAGACGGCCTCTTCTACATCGCCGTATGTGACGACGGGAATCACAGGGCCAAACGTTTCTTCCTGCATGATCAGCATGTCGTGGTTGACGTTGGTGAGGAGCGTCGGGGGATACCAGATGCCACCGGCCCTTACCGGCTTACCGCCCAGCAAACAGGTCGCGCCCTTCGCCAGTGCGTCGTCGACCTGCGCTTGAATCGTCTCTACCTGTCGCTCAAAAATAAGCGGCGCGATATCACCAGCACCATCTTCGGTACAGGTTAAAGACAGCACCTTGAGCTGCGCGAGGAGCTCTTCGGTAAACAGCTCGGCAATACTTTCATGGCAATAGATACGCTCGAGTGATTGACAGGCCTGACCCGTCATGCCAATCGCGCTGCGAATGATCGCGCGGGCGGCAAGCGGAATGTCGGCATCGGGTAGGACAATAGCGGGGTCCTTGCCGCCCAGCTCCAGAAACGCCGGAACAAAACAGGCCGCCGCTTGCTGACTCACCTGCCGGCCGGTTTTTACGCTCCCGGTAAAACAGACGGCATCCACCTGCTCGATCATCGCCTTTCCGGTTTCAGGCCCGCCGGTGACGATGCGTAGCACCGCCGCCAATTCGGGCACCGCGTCGAGTGCGCGCTGTAATGGTCTGATAAATCGTGGCGTGACCTCAGAAGGCTTCAGCAAGACCGAGCAGCCCGCTGAGAGCGCCGCGAGGCTGTCGATCATGGCGAGCAGCAGTGGCACGTTCCAGGGACTGATCACCGCGACGACCTGATATGGAATCAATCGGTGCTGATAATGGACGGCGGGGACCTGACCCGACTGACCGGCGCCCGCCAGTTCATCAAGGATTGGCCCCGCGCGCTCGGCCCACAGGCGAATCAGCTCAACAGATTTAATCGCCTCAAACTGCGCGAAGGTGGATCGGCCGGTGTCGACCGAGAGCGCCTGCCCCAGCGGGCCGACCTCGGCCATCACCGCGTCGGCAAACCGGTTCAGGCACGCCGCGCGGCCAGATGCACCCAGTGCGACCCATTGGGCCTGCTCTGCTCGCAAAGCGGCGGTATTCGACGCGATATCCTCGGGCGACATGACGGGAATCTCGTGATCCCACTCCCCGGTTCGCGGGTTGCGGACCGGCACCGTCGACGGCGCCATGTCAGCTGGCTTCCTGCAGCGGCACATCACCGAAATGTTTGGGTAATCCCGCAGCCGCGGTAAAGCCGAACCACTCTTCCTTAGGCAGCAGCTTGGCAACCTCCTGCCGCACACTCAACAACGCCTCTAGATCAATCCCCGTGTCGTAGCCCATCGACTCGAGCATGAACACCAGATCTTCGGTGACGATATTACCGCTGGCCCCGGGCGCGAACGGGCAACCGCCCAAGCCGCCGAGGGAACTGTCGAGCGTGGTAATGCCCAACTCGACGGCGCGCAGTGCATTGGCCAGACCCAAGCCGCGGGTGTTGTGTAAGTGCACGCCAGTGAGATGAGACTCGCCGCAGCGTTGCCAGATGCCTGTGACCAAGCGTTCCAGCTGAGACGGGTTACCCATGCCGGTGGTATCAGACAAACCCACTTCGGCGACACCTAGCCCCAGCACACGCTCCGCCATATCAATGACAAAGGCCTCCTCTACGGCGCCTTCGATCGTGCAGCCAAACGCCGTCGACAGGCCCACCTCGAAGTCGGGGCGGTCAGCCTCTGGGACCTGATCGACCAGTGCCTGACAAGCCGAGATCTCCTCTAACATTTGCGCGTGATCACGCCGCACATTTTTGATGCTGTGGGTCTCACTCAAAGACAGGGGAATCGAAATTTTGTTAGCACCGGCCTCTAGTGCCGCCTCACACCCGCGCAGGTTGGGCACCAGCACAGCAATCACCAAATCTTGGTGCCGAAGCGCGCCCTTGACTACCGCCGCCGTGTCGGCCATCTGCGGTAACAGCTTTGGAGATACAAAGGAGCCGACCTCAATCTCTCTGACACCCGCACCGTACTCGGTTTCGATCCAGGCGAGCTTCCCCTCGGTTGACAGGATCGTATCGACGCTCTGCAAACCGTCTCGGGGTCCGACCTCGCTGATCGTTATGTGTGTCATCACGCTTCCCTTGTTAACGGATGTCGAGGTGGCTCACTCGCCGACTCGCACCACCACCTTGCCATAATTACTCCCGCGCATCAGATCGCAGAAGGCGTCGGGGGCAGCGGCGAGTCCGTCATGTATTTCTTCATTGGCCACCAGTTCGCCCGCCTCGGCGATGGGCACAAATTCTTCCTCAAAGGCCGAGCGCTGCGACTCGTAGTCATAAACCACTAGCCCGGTGACCGTCGCACGCTTGGTAATCCATAACCCGGGAGGCGGACCTGTCGTCTTGTGGTCGCCGTTATAGTCCTTAATCAGGCCACACAACACCACGCGACCGCCAATCGACAGCTGCTGCGCCACCGTGGTCAACGTGGGGTCGCCCACCAAGTCAAAATAAACGGAAACGCCATCCGGTGCGATCTTCGCTAGCGCCTCTGCAAGGTCTTCGTCGATGCGGTCAATACAATGATCGTAGCCCAATACTTCCATGGCGATACGCCGCTTCTCACTACCGCTGGTAATCGCAATCGTCGCAGCACCGGCGCGCTTGCAGAGTTGGGCCGCCATCGCGCCCACACCACCCACCGCAGCGGGAATAACCACTACATCGCCCTCGCGGACTTTAGCCTGGTGAACCATGCCGGCCCACGCGGTGAGCCCGGGCATCCCTAAAATCGACAGCGCCAGAGAAGGCCGACTCAGCGCCGCGGGGACCCGGGCCAATGCCTCAGGTAATTGATCGCTGAACGCTTGCCAGCCAGCATGGCAACGCACGACCGTTCCAGCCGGCCAGTCCGCGTCATCACTGTCCACGATTCGGGCAACGACCTCACCGGCGATCACGTCACCGGGATCCACGCCATGCCCCATGTGATTTCCCGCGATGACAGAGCGCATGTAGGGGTCGAGAGACAGATACAACGTCTGACACCGCACCTGCCCCGCCGGCCGCTCACCCAGCGGCCGATTCTCGAGCTGGAAGTCGTCGGGGTTGGGTAATCCCTCGGGGCGCTTGGCCAAAATGACGGCCATATTGTCCAGATGATCTGTCATGTTCGGCTTTGCCAGTAGAAAGAGCTTAATGATATAACATAATAACAAATCATCCGGAGAGGCAGTAATGGCGGGGTCCCGGGGCGCGGAGGAGCAAGCAGCTCCACTGCGGGGAATCAAAGTCGTCGAATTTACCCACATGGTCATGGGCCCCACAGCGGGCGTCATACTGGGTGATCTCGGGGCAGATGTGATCAAGGTCGAGCCCCTGAAAGGGGACAATACCCGGCGCCTGAAAGGTTCCGGCGCGGGTTACTTTCCGATGTACAACCGCAACAAGCGGTCCATCGCCCTCGACCTCAAGCATCCCAAAGGCCGCGACGTCGCACTGCAACTCATTCAGTCCGCCGACATCGTGCTGGAAAATTTCCGACTCGGTACCATGGCCAAGTTAGGCCTCGATTACGAGTCGCTACAAGCCGACCATCCGGGTCTTATCTATTGCTCATTGAAAGGTTTTCTCTCTGGCCCTTACGAGAATCGGGTTGCGCTCGACGAGGTCACCCAAATGATGGGCGGACTAGCGTATATGACAGGCTTACCAGACCGTCCGCTCCGCGCTGGTTCATCGGTGATTGATATTACCGGCGGCATGTTTGGGGTGATCGCCATTCTTTCGGCACTGCACCGTCGTTGGGAAACCGGCGAAGGTAGCCACGTGACGAGCGCCCTGTTTGAAACCACCGCGTTTTTGGTGGGCCAACACATGGCACAGCAAGCCGTCAGCGGTGATGCACCACCGCCCATGTCGGTCAGGCAATCGGCCTGGGCCGTCTATGACATTTTCAAACTCGACTCGGGAGAGAGGCTGTTCGTGGGTATTGTCAGCGACACCTTGTGGCAGCGCTTCTGTGAAGAATTCGAGCTCTCCGATTGGGCCGCAGAAACGGCGCTCGAGAGCAATGCAGGCCGCGTTGCAGCAAGAGAGACCTTACTGCCCGCCATTCAAGAACTGTTTGCCCCGCTCTCACTCGCGGAGCTCAGCGTGCGGCTGGAACGGGCAGGCCTGCCCTTCTCGCCTATCAACACACCCGGTGACCTGTTTGACGACCCGCATCTGACTGCTTCGGGCGGTCTGCTGCCTGTGCAACTGACCGAGGGTGATCATGCAGGAGAGCAGACCACGCTACCGCGCTTGCCCGTTGAGTTTGGCAACCACAAGCCGCCACTGCATCGGGACCTACCTAAAACCGGTGCCAACAATGCAGAAGTATTAAAAGAACTGGGGCTGGACGACGAGGCCATCGCAGCGCTTACCAGCGAGGGCGTGCTGGGCGGCTAATCGCTGCCGAGGTAGACCCAGGGTCTCCGCGCCTGATCTCGCTCCTCAAACCGTGACACCAGATCCATCGACTGTTCGGTCAGTCCGATTTCATCGAGGCCTTTTAAGAGCATATCCCGCGCGGTGGGGTCGACCGAGAACACCTTCTTCTCTTTCTCAGGATCGGACTCGATCGTGCAGGCCTCGAGATCCAGCTGAATCGCATTCGCAGCGGGATCAACACTGACCCATGCCACCAACTCATCAAGGTCGCGCTGCGCCAATGCCACCGTCAGCAATCCATTGCGCAGGGCATTGTTGCGAAAAATGGTGGCAAAAGACGGCGCGATAACCGCGCGAAAACCACTCTCCATCAGCGCCCAAACCGCGTGCTCCCGCGAGGAGCCACAGCCAAAATTGTCGCCGGCGAGCAGAATAGAAGCACCGCTATACTCAGACTGGTTTAGCGCGAACTCAGGATTGGAGGTACGGGCATCAGCGTCTAGGTAACGCCAGGGTGCGAATAACCCCGCTGCCAGACCGGAGCGCGACACGGTCCGCATTTCCCGCGAGGGAATGATCGCATCAGTATCGATATTGTCGCGCAGCAGCGGCAGCGCCACCCCGCAGTGCTGAGTGAAGGGCGTCATGCGGTCGTGTCCGCCACAAGGTGTCCGGCGCAGGCGCTGGCCACTACCGTTAGCGGGCTGGCGATATGTGTCCTGACACCAAGACCCTGCCGACCTTCGAAGTTCCGGTTGGTGGTCGACGCCACTCGTACCCCCTTGCCGAAGCTCTCACCGCCAGCGAAGAAGCACATCGAACAACCCGGTTCCCGCCACTCGAAACCGGCACTGCGAAAAATGTCGTCTAAGCCCTCGGCCTCAGCAGCTCGCTTGACCTGACCACTGTCGGGCACGCAGAGCGCCTTGACCCCTTTTGCAACCTTGTGGCCGGTGCGCTCCAGATAGGCGGCCGCCAGCTGCAAGTCAGACAATCGACTATTGGTGCACGATCCAATAAACGCCGCGTCGAGGGCGTAATCGGACAACTGACTGCCGGAAGTCACTCCCATATAATCTTGCGCACGCTGCCAGGCCGCCGACGCCAACGCGTCGGGGGCGTCACTGGCGTGGGGGATTGCGTCATCCCAGTCGACACAGTGTTGTGGACTGGTGCCCCAACTGAGCTGGGGTTTGAGTGACCCAATCTCGAAGCTGTGTTCCTGATTAAACACTGCACCCTCATCACTGCGCAACGACTGCCAGTGTTGGGCGGCCTGATCCCAAAGCTCACCCTGCGGCGCGTAGCGGCGGCCCACACAATAGTCGAGCACTTTTCGATCGGCCGCGATCAGCCCGGTAAAGGCAGAGAGCTCAGTGGTCATATTGCAGAGCGTGAGCCGGGCTTCGACCGGCAGAGCATCGATAGCGGGCCCGGCGAACTCGATGGCATAACCCGCACCCCCGGAGGCTGACAGCTCACGGATAGTGAAAAGAATAAGATCCTTTGCGGAGACGCCCTCACCGAGCAGCCCTGCGAAGCTGACGCGCATCGTCTGAGGTCGGGTGACGCGCAGTGTACTGGTCGCCAGCGCATGCTCGGCCTCGGTCGAACCCACGCCCCAGGCGAGCGCACCGAGCCCGCCCAAAGTACAGGTGTGGCTGTCCGGGCAGATGAGTGACAACCCGGGCAGTGCGATGCCAAGCTCGGGCGAGATCACATGCACGATGCCCTGATCAGCATCGGCGATGTCAAACAGTTGAATACCGGTTTCCTGAGCCGCGTGTCGGGTTGCGACGATGAAATCCCGGCCACTGGGCATCAGCGTATCGTCGCCACGCCCCGGCAAGGTATCGACAATGTGGTCCATCGTGCAGAACGCATGCTCGCGTCTGCGCACCGAGCGCTGTCTCTCAAGCAAGCCGTTCAAGGCAACGCTGCCGGTTCGCTCGTGTAGAAAAATACGATCGATATAAAGCAGGGATTGACGCTCCGACAGCGTCGTCACCTCATGTTCTTGCCACAGCTTGTCAAAGAGAGTGGTGCCCACAGCGAACCCGTTAACCCCTCGTGGGCCTCACTGCGCCTGAATCGGGGCAAGACCCTGTAAAAGATATATAAGTATAACAATAAGTCTAATGAGTAGGCGCTGGCAACATCGCGGTAGTCAGTGAGATCTCTATGGGCGCACCAGATGGCAAGGTAATCACCCCACCCTCGACCGCTCCGGCGGTATCGATATAAGGCAGCCGCCACGGCAGAGGCGCTTTAAGACCCTCGGGGTCGACACTCAAGCTGACCAATATCACACCCCCCCGCTCACCCTCGGGAGCAGGCACGGCGGTCGCCTGGTCAGGGTATTGATCGATTTCAATGCCATAGCCATCCGACATAGACACCACCGCCAGAGAGTGCAACGTGTCCTCGGGCAGATCGTAGGCATCAGACAGCACGCCAATGCGATAAGGAATAGGACCGACGACACTGTTATCAAAGTGCCGTCGCCAAAACCCTAGACTGGCCTCCAGATCCAGGCTGCCCGTGACCATGATAAAGGTGTGACCTACAGGTTCCTGGCTGGGCTGAGGCCTTAAAAAGGACTTCGAGGGATCAATCATGTGCGTGAGATAAAACAGCTCCCGATTGGGGCCGGTCACCTGCATCGCAAGAATGTTTTTTTGCTCCGTCAAAAAATCGGGGCCCTTCAAATGTCTAAACGCAGAACCGTCGAGCTCGGTCTCGAGTAGTTTGGGGTCTTGCACCAGCAGCTCAATGGCGCTCCACCCTACTCGCTGCATTGGCGCATATCCGGAAACATCTCCTTCGACGAGACGCAGACCTACCTGTGGGCCCGAGCGCGGCATCATAGTCACAAAGCGTCTCTCCGCGAGCTCAGGTCGACCGATCGCGGCTGCCAGTTCGGCAGACATCACACCCTCATTGACAGATCGATAACCCAGATAGTCCTCATAGGCTTCCTGAGTCAGCGCAAGATTCTGTGCCAACACCCAGACCATCAAGATCGACTTCAACATAAGGTTATGCTCACTGTGCTAATTGATAAAGGTCGAGTCGCCCGCCATCGGGCCCGGTCACGGCGAAGCACTCACCGCTGAGCAGTCCCGGCAGGTTGCGCTTTGCCAGTGGCTGACAGACCTGTGCCGACCACTCGCTATCGTTAACTGCGGCATAGGTCTCCGACACATCATGACAGGGGATGGCGAGTGCGCGCAGGCCGCGGCCGCCCGTGCTGGGCACCGGAAGGCAAGGTAGGGGGTGTTCCGGCACATCAATTAGTTCGATCGAACCTGACATCGCTGCCTCCGGGTGGGCGATGCTCAGGTGGATGCCGGCGGTGTCAGCGGGGTGCTGCTCAAGCTGCAATACCCGGGGGCCCTCCCCGGGCAGTGGGCCCGCATGGTCAATGAACCGCTCGAATCCCAAGACTTTGAGAAAAGCGAGCGTCGTCTCGACATTGCTCACCATCTGTGTGGAGTTAAAGACATCGCTCATACGGTCAAACTCGATACCTTCAAGGGGTGGGCTCAGGCGCTGCATCACGGCCATCACGATGCCGTCATCCTGAATGTAGAGGGCCTCGCTCGTCTGCACCTCGCCGAACTGCCAAGCCACTGCCGGAACCAGCTCACGCCAACCATGGGTGTGCAAAAACTCGCGCGCCCAGTCGCTGTCCCAGGTGCGCATGTTGATATCAAACAGCCCACCGGGAGTGGTCACCGCGCAATCCAGAGGGCGAAGCACCGCAGTTGTGTTCGTAACGGGGAGCAATACAACCTCACATGCCCCACTGGGCGCGACCCAGCGCTCGGCCACTTGGGTCATGTCTGCGCCCCAAAAGTCAGCCGCATCGGCGAAGAGCGCGGTGCTGTGCAAGTGCCACCCCAGGGCGGCAAAAAACCCGCCCAGCTGTGGGGCGTTCGAGGTAGTGATTACCACGTGGGAGAAGCCAATCTCTCTCAACGGAGCCCCCTTTTATCTCTGACTGAGTGGCATCATACCGCCAAGTGGAGGGGAGGCGCGCTATCGTGAATACGACCGACGACGTCAGCACCATCGTATTGAGTGCCGTCTTGGCTTACCAATGTCTGCTACTGGGAGTAGGCCTCTGGGCGTCGCGACGCACTCGCTCCAGCAGCGATTTTTTTCTGGGTGCCCGCGAGGTGGGTCCCTGGATCACCGGCATTTCCTACAGCGCCAGTGCCTCCTCAGCGTGGACCTTACTGGGGGTGAGCGGCGCTGCCTTTGCTATGGGTCCATCCGTTATTTGGGTCGCTTTGGGAAGCCTGTCTGGAATGGTCGTGGCCTGGTGGTGGATCGCGCCGAGGCTACTGGAAGCCAGTCATCAGCGGCAGCTGACTACTTTCATAGACTATCTCAGCGAGCCGAACGATAACCCCCGCAGCAACGCCCTCGTGCGATCCGCGGCCGTCGTTATTCTGATTGCCTTTGTTTTTTACGTCGCCGCGCAGTTCCAAGGCGCCGGGCTCACCGTCACCAAAGTATTTGCCGTCAGCGATACGCTGGCGATTGTAGGCGGCGCACTGGTCATTCTGATTTACACCTGGCTGGGCGGCTATTGGGCGGTCAGTCTGACCGACACCCTACAAGGTGTCGTTATGTGCCTGGCAGCCATCACGCTACCAATGGGAACCGTGATCTCGACGGGAGGGTTTGCCTCCCTTATTGAGCTCATCGAACTTGGCAACCAAAACAATGGGGGAACCGATGCGGCGACCTTGTCGGCTATCGGATTTGCCATTGGGTCCTTGGCCATCAGTCTCGGTACATTTGGGCAACCGCACCTGATGGTACGCTTTATGGCGCTCAAGGATCATCGTGCGCGGCGCACCGCAGCACGCATCACCCTCATTTGGTATCTCGTTGTCTTCTCGGGGATGGTCCTGACGGGACTGGTGGGGCGTGGCATCTTCGATTCACTGAACAACAATGAACAGGTCTTTTTTGCCCTGTCAGAACAGGTGCTGCCCCCGGTTCTCGCAGGTCTTCTGCTCGCCGCAGTGCTCTCGGCGATCATGTCCACCGCCGACAGCCAGCTCCTAGTGTGCGCCAGCACACTGTCCCACGACCTCACCGATGAGGCACTGCAAGGTAGCGCACGGGTATTACGTCGAGGGCGATGGGCAGTGTTCATTGTCGTGCTACTTGCCGTATTGGTAGCGCTCTTTCTGCCAGCACCTATCTTCTCTCGGGTGTTGTTTGCGTGGAGCGCGCTAGGGGCAGCGCTAGGGCCCACGCTGTTTGCTCGTCTGCTGGGCTGGCAGATCCCGGACAGCGTTCGCGTCACGGGTATCTGGATAGGTTTTGGTCTCACGGTGGCGCTGTCACTGCTGCCTAATGCGCCGGGCGACATCATCGAACGTCTGTTACCCTTTGCGGCTCATAGTGTATTACTGATATGGGGCAGGAGGCGCTGAATGAACGCAGTGGTATCCACCATCACCCAATTACTACCTGCCGAGATCATCACCACGGATCCCGAGCAGATAACGCTGTACTCTCAGGATGTCTTCACTGTAGGACCGCCTATCTGTGCGGTTGTGCGGCCGCGCAACATCGATGAAGTGCAGGCGCTGGTGCGGGCCTGCCTGGAGCGCGGCACGCCAATTGTCACCCGCGGGGGCGGTATGAGCTATACCAGCGGTTACATCGCCAGCGCGCCCGATAGCGTGTTGATCGATATGGCCAGCATGGACGCCATTGTCGAGGTCAATCTGGAAGATCGTTATGTAACGGTCGAGGCCGGGTGCAGCTGGCAAAAGCTGTATGAGCACCTCGCGCCACTCGGTGTGCGCACCGCCTATTGGGGCACGCTGTCCGGACGCTACGCGACGGTTGGGGGTGGCCTCTCCCAGAACAGCATTTTTTGGGGCAGCGGTCAGAGCGGCACCGCCGCTGACAACGTCCTCTCGGTCAGTGTTGTCACTGGCAAAGGCGATCTGCTGGAGACGGGTTCGGCGGCTCAACAGCGCGCAGCACCTTTCACGCGACACTTTGGTCCTGACCTGACGGGCGTGTTCCTCGGAGACTGCGGTGCCCTCGGTATCAAGGTGCGCGCCACGCTGCCACTGGTGCCGCTCGCCGGCGCCAAAGGGTATACCAGCTTCGCCTTCGAGGAGTCGGGTCCCATGCTCCGGGCCATGGCCCAGATCTCTCGCGAGTCCCTGACCACCGAGTGCTTTGGATTCGACCCCTACCTGCAGCATCAGCGCATGAAGCGTGCCAGCCTGGCGGCCGATGCCCAGCAACTGACGGGTGTGCTGCAAAACGAATCCGGCATCGTGAACAAGATCAAACAGGGCGCCAAGATCGCACTCTCCGGCCGACGCTTCATGGACGACGTTGAATGGGCTATGTTCACGATCAGCGAAGGCCGAACAGAAGCGGAAGCCGACCATCAGGTAAAGCGAATTCGTGAGATTTGTTCAGCAGAAGGCGGCAAAGAACTAGCCGACAGCATCCCACGGATACTCGCGGCCAACCCCTTCGGCCCGGTCAACAATATGGTGGGCGCAGAGGGTGAGCGCTGGCTACCGGTACATGGTCTGGTACCCCACTCGCGCGGTGAGGCGGTACTGGCCGAGGTAGAGGCGGTGTATGAACGCAACCGCGACACACTGGTGCAGTTCAACATTGAGACAGGCTATTTGATTGCCGTGGTCAGTGAGCAGATCACCGTACTCGAGCCGGTTTTCTTCTGGCCCGACGAGCTGAATGCGCTACACAAGCATAGCCTTGAGCCTGACCACCTTGCCCGACTCAATCAGTTTGATGCTGTCCCCGATGCCTGGGATGCGGTGTATAAGGTCAAGAGCGAAGTGGTTGACGTATTGTCCGCGGAAGGCGCAAGCCACATGCAATTGGGCAAGGCCTACCACTATCACAGCACACTTAAGGCGCCGGCACTGGACCTGGTCAACGGCATCAAGGCCGCTCTCGACCCCGATGGCATCATGAATCCCGGCGCGCTCGGCTTGTCCTGATTACGGACGTCAGGCCCTCTCATCAGGGACCTGCCTGCCCGTGCTATATTGCTTTGCATAACAATAATGGCTGAGCCCGAATTGGCAAGGTGCGCCCATGACCGCCTATATCATCGTTGAAGCCGTCCTCGACGACCCGGAAAAGTTTGGTGCCTACGCAAAAGTGGTTCCCGACATCGTGGCTGAATTCGGCGGCGAGTATCTAGTCCTTGGCGGCGAGCAGACGCCGCTTGAGGGCGACTGGGGTGCGACAAGATTGGTGATGCACCGTTGGCCTTCGGCGGATCAGGCGAAAGCGTTTTGGTACAGCGATGCCTACGAGGCGGCAAAGCCTTTGCGAGCCGGTACCGGCGAATTCCGCGTCATGCTAGTAGACGGCCTGAAGCAGACGCCGCTGGAGTAATCCACCATGACACCCTATTCCGCACTTGCGCTACAGATGGACTGCCATGCTGTGAACGGTCTCACTGATCGGGCGGCAGTCGAGCAGGCAATGTCGAGCACGTTGGATCGTGTCGACCAGTTGATTGCGGGAAGTAAGGGTTTCATCGGCACATTCAGTGGAGACACCCTGCGCCTGGTGGTACTGCCGGAATATTTCTTGACCAGCTTTCCCATGGGGGAATCGATTCCCGAGTGGCGGACCAAAGCCTGCATCGCGATGGATGGCGCCGAGTATGCGCGCATGGGCGAGATCGCCCGCAGCCGAGGTATATATCTTTCAGGCAACGCTTACGAGCTCGATCCGCATTTTCCCGATCTCTACTTCCAAACCAGCTTTATCATCAGTGATGAAGGTGCGGTCATCCTCCGCTATCGCCGCTTGATCTCGATGTTTGCACCAACGCCCCACGACGTGCTGTCGCAATATTGCGACGTATATGGAGACGAAGGGCTCTTCCCCGTCGCCGATACACCGCTTGGCAGACTGGCCTGCGTCGCCTCAGAGGAGATCCTGTATCCGGAAGTAGCGCGCGCATTGGCAACGCGTGGCGCAGAGGTGATCCTGCACTCCTCGAGTGAAGTCGGTAGCCCCCTCCCTACACCAAAGAACGTCGCCAAGTGCGCGCGGGCCTACGAGAACATGTGTTACGTGGTCTCCAGCAATACGTCGGCGATCCACAACTCACCCGTGCCGCAGAACTCGACTCAGGGTCACTCGCAGATCGTCGACTTTAAAGGGCAGGTGATGACCGAGGCGTATACCGGCGAGTCGATGGTGGGCCATGCGCTCATCGATATCGAACGATTGCGTGAAGCCCGCAGTAAACCCGCCATGACCAACCTGCTGGCCCGACAGCGCCTGTCGCTGTTCCGCTCAACGTACGATCAGCAGCATTTTTATCCCGAAGACAACTTGGTCAATGCAGATGGCGCTATTACGGTGCCAGACCGGTCGCACTTTATGGGGCAGCAATCAGCGGTGATCGAAGGCCTTAAAAAAGCCGGGCTGATCTGAGCGCTCAGTTTAGTGTGAGATCCATGGAGTACTGGAAATGAGCGGGGTTATACAGCACCTCTAGAAAATCCAGAATTTGTTCGTCACCCGCGCCCGTCTTTTGATACGAGCGTCTGGTCAGACTCAGTAGCGGACTTCCCTCAGCCACACCCAAGGCATCCGCCACCGGCGCATCGGCAGAGACAGCCGACAGGGTTTGGGTCACATGGCTGACTTCAAGACCCTGTTGCCGGAAATAACTCAGTCGCGGGGTATTTTCGAAAATCGCTGGGTCTGCGGGGATATCGACTCCTGCAGTCCAGCTGTTGTAGTGTCCAAACTTCATGCCGTCCCGCTCGCGGACCCGCAACAGGTGCAAGGCCGTCTCGCCGTCGGCGAGTCGCAGGTCCTCACGGATCGCCCAGGGCGGCACGCGCATACCGTAATCGAGAATCTGCGCCGAAGAGTTACGCGCCATACTTTCGATTTCCTGCAGCATACCTGTCAGCGGTGCTTGAACGGGCTTCGGAGAGTACTGATAAATTACGTGGGTGCCGCGACCACGCCGTCTCTCGACCAACTCCTCGCTGGCTAAATCATCCATCGCGCGCTTGGCCGTGATACGCGACACCTTGAACAGGTTTGCCAACTGCTCCTCAGGAGGTAGCCGCAGGCCCAGCGCCAGAGTGCCGTCAAGGATTCTTGCCTTCAGTAGGGAATAGAGCTGGTGATAGAGCGGCGTCGGCGAGGACTTGGATACTTGGCCAATCAAGTGCGAGCTGAAAATGTCGTTCATGTCCCCGTTCCTGAGCGGTGCAACGACCACTAAAGCCTAATGATATATCAAAATAGGCGTATTACATACTAGACGGCCTTGAGTGTTCAGCTTTTGTAGCGTTTTAACGCGCTAGGGGGCCCCTGCAACGCCGATCATTTTGTATTTTGTGGGGGCGAAACTGATTGGCATAACCGCACTAGCTATGCTCCGCTGGCTACGCGTTATTGAGCTATTGCCGAAGGCTCGAGCACCGCGGCAGAGTGCAACGACCAATGATTAACTTATCTTGGGAGAAACTGAGCAGGGGGGAATGGCCCGGCCTGTTTTGTTTAGAATTCTTGGCCTTCATAGGCTTGCCAGTCTTTGGTCACGAACGTCTCGTCGACGAGCGTGCGCTGGAATAAGCGATCGGCTTTGAACCATTGCCAAACCCGAGCCCGCGAGATGCCGTCATCTGAGAGTTGGATCATTTCATACAAATAGAGATCTGGCTCGCCGGTGCGGGTCCAGTTCAGCATTGTTGTGCGATTGAAATCGTCCAAGGCCACGTCACAAGCCCAACCATTAATGAATTCATTGTCCCATTTAAGGCGGCCATTTTCGACCATGGCGGGGAAATCGCGCTCCTCTCGCTTGCCGTTGGCCCAGCGATAGTGGTTGGTTTGATGATAAGGGTGACCCGCCTCTGGGAAGCGGCAAATTAAACGTGAAGCGTGCTCGTCAATCTGTTCGCCCTGTAAGTTATAAAAGCGATACGTACCTTCCCAAACGCCCTCATGGCGCGCCAGTAGTGGCATAATTTTTTTCAGTTCGTTCGATGTCATACTATCTGCCATAGTGGAGCCCCCGTTAGAGTGTGCCGAAGTTACCACGGTTTTGTGATCGGAGGCTGGTCACGCCCGGCAAACGCGGTAACGGCGTAAAGCGCATCTCCAATGATGAAGTCCGCTCCACTGTCGAGCATCACGCCGTTCCGAGTGCTGGCGCACGGACCGAATCAGCAAGCGCAGAATCAGCTGGAGCAAAACCTCACATTCGGCCAGCGCCTCGCTCATTTCTATTGGGTTACCGTTGTTTCTGTCGCCTTTTTAAGTACGACCAAGGAGACATAACGATTACGCCTGCGCGGCTTCGATAATACGGCTGGGCGACGCATGCCATATCGCCGCGCCGCGCGCTACCAACAGTGCCTCAAGCATCTCCCGCACCGTGCGAATGCGGTGTGGCTGGCCTACCAGCCAAGGGTGAAGATTCAGGGCCAGTAAACGCCCCCCCTGCTCGCGGCCTTCCTTGATCAACAGATCAGCGGCGTCAATCACTTGCTGGGCGAAGCTGTCCTCGCTGTGCAAGTTTTGGCTCAGCACAAAAACGTCGTCGAGCTCGAGACAAGACGGTAGGCAGATCATGTCACCCTCAGTGGTTTTGAAGGTATAGGGCAGTTCATCGTTCACCCAGTCGCACTGATAAGTGAAGCCGGTTTTCACTAATAGCTCGGGGGTATTGGCTGTCTGGAGCCGGCCAGGGCTCAGCCACCCTTTAATGGGCCGATCGGTAAATTGCTCAAGCGCCTGGCGCGAGTCAGCGATCCATCCGGCCTCGGTATCCACGTCCACTTCACCGGCGTGCATGCAGAGCATGTTCCACCCGTGGCCCAGCCATTCATAAGGCGTTTGGTCGAGGCGTTTCAACAGCTGCGGATAGCGCTCTGCTAGGGCCCCCGAAACTGCCAAGGACGGATTCGCCTCGTACTCGGCCATGAGCTTGAGCAGGCGATAAATGCCCACCCGATTGCCGTAATCCCTCAGCGTGTAGTGGCGGAGATCGGGATAAGGCATGGTCAGTGCGCCCGGCGGCGGAACTGCGGGCTTATCACCTGAAAGCGGAAAGTGTTGCACCGAGATATTGATCCACAGCGCCAGCGGCTTGCCGTCCGGCCAGATGACCGGCTTGCGGTCCTGCAGCATCGACCACTCATAGCGTTCGTGGTCCATGCCGTAATGGCGTCGCGGGTAATCGAGCAGCTCGTCGCTCATTTCGCCGACTCCGCACCGCCGCCAATCTGCTCCTGAAGATAGGAGAGTGAATACTCGGCGATCTCCCTGCCGGTGGTGACCCACACATCGGAATGGCCGGTGATGTATTCGAGCGCCTCTTCAAAGGCGCGCAGTCGATGCGGGCAACTGACCTGATAGTTGTGGGTCGGGATACACATGACCGTGCCGCTCTCCGCGCCCTCTGCATAGAGCTGATCAAAAGCGCGGCGAATAATCTCGCCGTAACGTCTCGGCTCCATCTTCTGCACCACGTAGGCAATGGTGTCATTGAGTTCCAGCGAATACGGTATCGACACAAACGGCTTGCCGCTGCGGGTCTTCACCCAAGTAGGCTGATCATCGTGGAACAGATCGCAGGTGTAACGCCCGCCCGCCTCGGCAAAGAGATCAATGGTATGGTTGGAGTGCGACAACGCCGGCGCCAAATAGCCTGCGGGCCGCTGACCGACCGCGCGCTCGATCGTTGCCATGGCATCCTCAATCATCTCGCGCTCCTGGTCCTCCGTGAGGCCATAGGTGTAGCGGGTGTTGTAGATACCGTGGCTGAAAAACTCCCAGTCACGCTCTGCACACAGTGAGATAATTTCGGGGTGGTGTTCACAAAGCGCAGCGGACAAACTGATCGAGCCGCGCACATCGTATTTATCAAGCACCGCCATCTGACGCTGGTGACCGACCCGGTTGCCATAGTCACGGATGCTGTAACCGGGCACCGGGGGGTAAGGATGCGGCCAGGGCTTGCGATGCGGATTGACCGGGGCATCAAGTTCGTAGAACTCGATATTGGGGGCCACCCAAAACGCAAGGCGCGCCCCACTGGGCCATTCTATTTTTGGCCGACCCTCGTAAGCGCTGTAATCGTAAAGATCGAGCTCGGCGTTTTGTGCGCTACCACTCATATTCAGCCCTGCTGAGAAAGCCAGTCGAGCACCTCACTCACACCCAGTACATCTGCATATTTAATGGCCAAGTCGGTGAGGTTCGCAAAATGGTAGCTCTCGTGTTTATCCGCAACACACTCCTCGGGGACGATCGTTCGGTACCCCCGCGACAAGGAATCTACTGCCGTGGCGCGGATGCAGCCGCTGGTGGAACCACCGGTAATGATCAGGGTGTCTACCTGGTGCCACACGCAAAGTGACTGTAGTGCGGTCTCGAAAAAAGCCGAGGGCATCTTTTTGCAATAGATAACGTCCTTCTCCTGATTGATCTCAAGGCGATCATCAAACTCGGCACGCTCGGACCCGAACTTGATGTTCTGCAGAGAGTCTGGGGTATCGGTACGGGTACCCCAGATGCCGCAATCCTCGCCCGATTCCATGAACGCCACATAAGTCCAGACTACCGGCCAATCCAGCGCCCGAAACGCAGTCGCCAACTGATTGACGTAGTCCAGCTGCCTGGGATCGGTCTCGTAGGCGGTTTTGAACAGGTCTGTGCGGGTATAAGCCTTTTGTGGATCCACGTTGACGAGGATGGCTTTCTTGCCAAACCCGAAGCGCGCACGGCTGGGGTTGTCCTTGATCTGCTGGTAAATCTGGCGCGCGGTGAGGTCACTGGTTTCCATTGTTATTCCTGTTTTGCTGGAGCGCGAATCGACATGATATAAAAACATATCATTAATACATAGGCAGATCTGAAGCCTCAGATCAGGCCATCAGATCCCAAAGGGGGATTCATGGGACACAAGCTTATCCGAGGAGCAATCGAGTACACCAGCCGCAAACCGGAACGGATGGGTGAGGTGAGAGGACGCGAGGTTTTCTCGCTCAGCTGCCAGCCAGACGGCACGGATGTACTGCTCGCTCACTGTGAGATTGACGACGCCCCCAAGGTGACGCGAGACGTCTGCCTCGCGCTGCGGCATGCCGACTCCAGCCCGATTGACTGCTCGGTGCGGCTATCGGTTGGCGGACAGTTCGAAGGCTCGGGCTGGATGCGCTTTGCCAAGGGTTACGCCGAGTGTGAAACCTTCAACGCGCGCGATGGGCGGATCAGTCAAGAGCTTGAGACCGAGGGTCAGGTGGGCTGGCTGCAGAGCCACCCCATCATCGGCGATGCGCTGCTCATGCGGCTTTATCCGCTGGAACAAGGCTCTGGAATTCACTCATTGAAGAACGTGTTCCTGACCTCGCCCGACCATCGCGGCGCCACCGGACCCTTCTTTTTCGTGACAAATTTCGATCTGGTCTATCTTGGTGAAGAGACTATCGAGGTGGCGGCGGGACAATTTCAGGCCCGGCACTTTCAGGTGACCGGCACCGCGGGTAACCTGCCCGAGGAGCACCCGCCCTACGAGGTATGGTGCACCGCTGACGATGATTATCTGCTTCTCAGAGCAAGAGCCGAAGGCTATATGCAGACTCACTACGAGCTGACAGCGCTCACCATTGAGGACACACCGTGAACGCGTTGATTGGCGAGGACCCGCGATGATCGAGAATATGACCTTGCGCGTGCCGTCGCTGGCAGAGGCTGTGGCGGCCTACCACGCGCTGGGGTATAAGGACGCACGCGAGAGCGTTGCTGCAACGACTGCACTGTCCGACCCCAAGCTGAAGGGCCTACCTCACCACAGCATTATGATGTCGGAAGATCCATATCAAACACTCACCATGGTGGAATGGGAGGGTGAAGTGCCCGCGCCCTTTGCGGCGCCCGGCTGGTCCGCGATGGAAGTGCTTGTAAAGGACTTGGATATGCTGGTCGAGCAACTGCCCGCCGCCTTCACGGTGCTGAACCCGCCGGCTGCACTGTCATTTTCTGACCAAATTCGCGCGATGCAGGTGGCTGGCTCAGCAGGCGAACTAATTTACTTCACCGAGGTATCCGGTGAGGTACCGGGCTTCGCGCTGCCAACTCCGACGCGCCAAGTGAATCAGTGCTTCGTGATGATCAATGCCGTTACGGATATCCAACAATCGATCGCCTTCTATGCAGAGCTCCTGCAGTGCGATGCTCCATCACCCATGCCGGCGCGGGTCTCGATTCTGTCGCGCTCCAATGGTTTGGATGAGGAGCACCGCCACGACATCGCGCCAATCGCGCTGGGCCCCGGACAACTGTTTGAACTGGACCAATGGGTATTGCGTCCACAGGACTCAGGCAGCGCCCTGCTCTGCGGATGGCATTCGCTCTCACTGCGTCGTGAGTGCCCGCCCCCAAGTGGCATGGGTGAGATGCGACCCTCAGTGACACCCGATCTCCACTGTTTCGATATAGAGACACCCGACGGTGAGCGCATAGAGTGGCTTTGCCCTGCAGGGCTGGCGTAGTCGGTAAATGCCCGCTGGGCCAACTTCGTGTCAAGGCAAACAGATTGGTTATTTGCGGCAGCCGACTAAGACCCAGACAAGGTCGCGGCAAGTCCCAACACGCTGAGGAGCACACCCATGTACACCCTTCTACTTTATGTCCATGTACTGGCTCTGGTGTATTGGCTGGGGGGCGATCTCGGCACATTTCTTTCCAGCAGACACGTACTGCGCAGCGACCTCGGCGTCGAGTCCCGTCAGACCGCCTTCAAGATCCTGATGGAGTGCGACATGGGGCCGCGTATCGCGATGCCGATTATTCTCGGCTCGGGCTGTCACCTTGCGGCGTTACGCTGGCCGACGTTGCTGCCAAGCGAAATCGCGCTCGGAGGTTGGCTGCTGGTAGCGATTTGGGTGGGGCTGGTCGCCGCCATTCACAGCCCAATGGGTCGCCGGCTGCCCTCTCTTGCGCATTGGGACCTGCGGCTGAGATTTGCCGTGGTTCTCGGTCTGCTGGGAGGCGGCGCATACGGACTGAGTCTCGGTATGCCCGGGTGGATTGCGCTCAAGATTGCCGTGTTCGCCGTGCTGGTGGCCTGCGGTATCGCCGTTCGCTTTGCGCTCAAGCCTTTTGCCATCGCCTATGCGAGTATGGTGAGCGAGGGGCCCAGTGATGCCGGCAATGCCGCTATGATCACCCATATGGGTGTGGTCCGGCGCTATGTCTGGGTGATCTGGATCGGATTGTTCGTAAACGCCGCGCTCGGGCTTCACGTGATTACCTTTTGATCGACGCCCACTTGAGTCCATCCACTTTGAACGTCTCGCGTTGGCTGCTGGCCGCCATCAGCAGCCTCTCACCCTTTGGCATCTCCATTATGGTGCCCCTGGTACCCATGCTGAGCATTTCTCTCGATCGCAGCGTCAGCGACCTGCAATACGTGTTCTCGATTTACGTCATTGGCCTGGCAGTGAGCCAACCACTGTTTGGATTGATCACCGACCGCATCGGCCGGCGACTCTTGCTGTTGGGCGGATTTGCCGTTTTCGTGGGCGCCAGCATCCTGCTGATTTTTGCCGACACGCTGGGCGCAATGATCTTTCTCCGCTTTATGCAGGCCGTTGGCGTCGGCGTCGGCACGGTCGTCGCACGAGGCCTCATCCGTGATCACCTACCCCCTGACGAGGCACTGAAAGCCTTCGCATTATTGACCGCAGCGATGGGATTCACGCCAGTGATCGCCCCTGTTGTTGGGGGCTATCTAGCGTCGCTACTGGGCATGGCATCCGTGTTCGTCGTGTTGGCTCTATTGGGAGCGGGCATTCTGCTCCTGTGTGTCAAATCAATTCCCCATGATGAACCTGTCGGCCAAGATGATGGCCAGACGGCGTCTCTGAAGGGCTACCTGTCATTGCTTCGCTCTATGCGGTTCTGGGGTCACGCCGGCGCCTTTGGATTTTTACAGGGCATGGTCTTCACCTTGCTGGCCACGGGTAGCGTACTGTTTCATGAGCAATTCGGACTGTCGATGCAAGGCTTCAGCCTGGTTTGGGCCAGTTCTGCGATGGTGTATGTGTCCGGCTCTTTCCTGCTGAGCCATCTGTCATCACTGGGCATCCCTAGATGGCAGCATCGGGCAGTACTGGGCATGTTGTTGGTGTCCCTCAGCGCGCCAGGGCTGATCGCCTGGCAGGGACTGACACTGGCCGCTGTGTTAGTGCCACTCTTTAGCTCCATGCTGCTATCAGGAATACTCACACCCGCGACGATGTTCGGCGCAGTAAACGCTGTGCCTCGCTGGAGCGGCAGCGCGGCGGGGCTCTCAAGCTCCGTAGGGATGAGCATGGCCGGCTTCTTCTCATGGTTGGGAGCCACACTCTATGAGACCGAGCCCGCGCTGATCATGGTGTGTTTTGGTGGAGCAGGCATCGGTTTTGTGCTCTGCTGGTGGCTGGCGCATCGCCGTGGCTGATTGCCGAGACGCAATCGGCTTCATTGATTCGACAATGTCAATACCCCGCCACTGAGTCGCCAAACTGGATGAGAAATGCTTAGGAGAAAAGCTAATGGCAGAAGGAAAAGTCGCTGTATGCACAGGGTCCGGGCGACCCGGCGGTTTGGGGGAAGCCATTCTCCGTCGCTTGGGTGAAGATGGTTACCGGCTCATTGTCACCGATGTGGATGGCTCCGGATCGAGTCACCTTGCCAAACCCGACGAAATGGACGCCGTCGTCGAAAGTTTGCGCTCCCGAGGCGCCGACGTCCTCAGCCACGCCTGCGATGTCCGCTCAGCCCGGTCGGTCAAACAACTTTTCAATGCAGTGATGGAACACTTTGGCAGAGTGGATGTGTTGATCAACAACGCCGGTATCGGCTTTGTCATGAAGGACACGCGAGAAATCTCACCGGATGAATGGAATCTGGTGATTGATGTCACATTGAGTGGCGTCTTTTACTGCACTCAAGCCGCCGCCGCGCACATGGAGGCCGCCGGAAACGGGGGTAGGATTATAAATATTGCCAGCCAGGCGGCGAAAACAGGATTTCCACATATGGCTCCCTATTGCGCCGCTAAGCACGGGGTCATCGGTCTGACCCGGACGGCCGCTATCGACTACGGTGCCGCGGGCATTACAGTGAATGCAGTATGCCCCAACCATGTGACAACGGGCCTGGGTAGCGCCCAAAACGCCTACTTTTCTGCCTTCAAAGGTATGACAGAGGAGGACTATCTAGCGGAGATGGCTAATCGTATCCCGCTGCAAAGGATCGGCCAAGCCGAAGATACGGCAGCACTATGCGCCTTTTTAGCTTCCGATGACGCAAGTTTCATCACCGGTGAGGCCATCAATGTGAGTGGTGGAGAGGAAGTGCATTAAATCAGCGCCTCGGTTATTGCTCTAGCGCATCATGGTTCGACCGGGGTATGCCACGGTCAAATTCACGCTGCCCGCAAAGACATCAGCGCCAAGTTGTAGCTTCCGAATAGCAAAAAAAACCCCGCTCGAGAGAGGCCCGGCGGGGCATTGTTTTAATGGCCAATAGACTAAGACCGGTGCGAAAGAAAATTAACCGCCGAAGCTATACTTTAGCGTTGCCAGATAGGTCATGGGAATATTGTAGTAACGAGTAAACAAGAACGACTGAGTATAAGTTTTGTCACCGCAGTTCTTGCATTCTAGATTTAGTTCCCAAGGCGACCCATCCATCGAGAGCTTCACGCCAGCATTTATTAAAGTAACGGACTCGTTATAACCCTGATTCCGAGTTGCCGGGTACTGTGCCCCGAGATAACGCACCATCACGTTGGGTGTAAGAGTGAGGCCTCCAAGAGAGAAATCAATAGAGGTGCCAACTGTATAGGTCTGGTGTGGGCTTCTTTTGGGCTCCGCTACATTACAATCAACATCGTAAGCAGCAAGGTTAGCATTGGGCGTTATGCAACCGCCGGGCAGATCTTTGTACTTCGGATTCTGCCAACCCAGCGCCGCGAAAATCTGCCAATTATCCGCAGGTAAGGCCGTGATTTCGGCCTCAATGCCGGGCACCTCTAGAGCTCCCGCATTGGTCGTCAAAAACTGGCCATCAGGCGTTGCGGCGGTTGTCTGCAGATCTTCAAGATCCGAGTAGAATGCGGTGACATTCGTACGCAACCGGCCATCCATCCAATCCCCACGCATACCCAACTCGTAGGACCAGATCGTCTCCGGCGCAAAAGGTTGTAAACCAGCAGAACTTGAGGCTCTGGCATTCCAACCTCCTGACTTAAAGCCTCTGGTTGCTGAACCATACATCATCAAGTTGTCGCTGAACTTATGCGCATAGGCTATCCGTGGTGTGACCTCTTGCTCACTTTGCGACAGAGGAATACCGAGACCAATCATTTCCGAAGAATTTACTGTACCTTGAAAATCTACCGTCTTTTCTTCATCGGTATAGCGAGCACCCAATGTCAATGTGCCCTTTTCCCCAACTTTAATATCCGCCTGAGCATAAACCGCGAAACTCTCCGTGGTATTGCTCAGCACACGATCGGCCAAAGTTGTGAAAACAGTGGACGGTGGAACAGGAACACCAACCGCCCCAAGGTCTAAATAATCGACGAAATCAACTTCGTTATCCTCGTCCATGTAATACACACCCGTCTGCAAGAAAGCCCGGCCGTCCATAATGTCCCCGGACCATTTCAACTCGGCCGAATACATATCGTGCTCGCCCTGATTATCAATGATGAAAAAGTCTGGGAAGAAATCGAGCGAGAAAGGGAAGTTCAGTAGAAAGTCTTGCTCGATCGAGCGCGCACCAAAAATCAGATTGGCCGTGCCGCCCATGGCGTCCCACGTGAGATTAGAGGTGATATTCAGCGTGTCGACCTCGTTACCGTAGTCAGACATGCCGCCGCCCATTGGCAGCCCACTGCCCAGAACGGAGAGCGAGTAACGGTCATCGCCATCCAAAAAACCATGGATATTGGCCACTTCTGACTTTCCACCATCCACTGCGATATCCCAGGTCATTGAGTCCGAAATCAGCCAACGCAATGCTGCGCGGATACCTGTGAGATCTGCCTCGTTGTAGTCTTTGCCATCGGTGCGGTTCTCAAGGTAACCGTCAGTGTCGACATAGTAGGCGGAGAATTTGGTCAGGACATTGTCGCTCAGCGGCAAATCAATGCTGCCACGCACCATGGTCTTGCCCCAATTACCCGCACCAACTTCAACATAACCCTGCATGGTGTCAGACGGCTTTTTCATAACCACGCTGATCGCACCGCCCGTGGTATTGCGCCCGTAAAGCGTACCTTGCGGACCGCGCAGCACCTCAATCCGCTCAACATCAAATAAAGCAACGTTGTTGACGTTCTGCCTCGTGATGTACACGTCGTCAACGTAGGTGCCGACTGGTGGGTCAAATGTAGAGATCGATTCGTCGTTACCCTGCGCACGCAGGTAGTACATGTTGGCGGTTCCCAAGCCTGTATTGTTGCCACCAAACAGGTTGGGCACCACGTTTATGAGATCCAGCGTATCGTCAATCTGCAGCCGCTCTATCATTTCTTCGCTGTAGGCGCTGACGGCAAGCGGGACATCCTGAACGGATGCCTCCCTCCGCTCCGCGGTAACAAGCACCTCCTCAAGTTGAGCAGATGCCACATTGGGTAGCACAGTTGTAATTGCCGCTAAAACGAGCATCGGTAGACCCGAGCGCTGAATATAGTTTTTCATAAAATGACTTCCCTGGGTGTTTGTTGTTATCACGCTTGAAGTAATTGCGAAGGAATTGCTATATCCGTATATCATTATCACTATTGGCGAATCAAGTTGGCTTTTAAATGGCCAACGCGGCCTTACCGCGCGATGCGGTATACAGAGGGAGCCTGAATCATGGCGGGACTGCAACATGCCTTGGCACTAAATAAAGATCTTAATCAGCGAGCACGAGAGCGCTTCACCTCCTCCATGCGGGCCTGGGTGCTCACCGATCTCGCCGCGCAAATGCAGGCAGACTACGAGCAAGCCAGTACCGACAAGGGCGAGAGCCATACCTCTGGCGAGGCGGTTCATCAATTTCTCAAGGGGCGAGGTTTATTTAAGTGGTACTCCAGCCTGCGTTGCGCCACTCAGGAACTGGTATGGCAGTCTGTGTTGCGCGCGATCGAATCAGACCCCGACTCCGTCAATGACATCAACATCGCAACCTCAGCCACCCACGGTGGCTCTCTGGCGCTAAACGAAAACGTCGCTCTGCCTGCTTACATCGACACGATGGATGTGCACCTTATGCCGGGTAATTATCAGGGCGGCCACAGTCAGGGTGCCGAAGCCGGTGTTGTCTATGACAATGGGTTGGACGTTTTTTCATTTGGCGTCATGGGGAAGAACCTCGATGACATCGGACACTCCATGGCCAACTTCACACGCTTGAAATGGCGGGATTTGAGTCCCGAGCTGATTGTTGATGTCGGGTGCACAATCGGACACAACACGCTGCCGTGGAAACAAACCTTCCCGGAGGCAGAAGTGCACGGCCTAGACGCAGCGTCCCCCTGTTTACAGTATGGCCATGCCCGTGCAGAAGCGATGGGTATCCCTATTCAGTTCAAGCAAGCGCTTTGTGATGCCCTGCCGTATAGCGACAGCAGCGTGGATGTGGTGTTTTCTTCAATGTTCCTGCATGAACTGCCAACTGAACTGATCAGGGCCTTCTTCAACGAGGCGCATCGCGTCCTGAAGCCGGGAGGCGTGCTCATTAATATGGAGCTTCCGCCAAATGACGCATTGGGCGCCTACGACGCATTTTATCTCGACTGGGACTGTTTTTATAACAACGAACCTTTTTACAAAGATTTCCGTGACCTCAGTTATCCGGGTCTGTGCACTGACGCAGGCTTCGCAGAGCAGGATTTCTTTCAGGCGACGATGCCGCGATTTACCTATGTCAGCGAGGCTGAGTTTGCCAAGGCGTCGGGCGCGGGTGCGTCATTTGATGCTGATACGGGCCGCCTCTCTGACACCATCACTTGGTACGCCTTTGGCGCTCAAAAAAACGGCGATAGCTGATGAGCGATAAAAAATCCGTCAAAGCGGGCCGCCCGGCCTTCTTCTCGGACCCGGAGATAGATCGCTTATTGGCCATCATCGTGCGTCTGATGACCGAACATTCGGTTTTGAGTGAGCGGGTCAAAACGCTGGAATCACTATTGATTGAGTCTGGGGCAATTACTCAAGAGGCACTCGAAGCCTTTGAACCCAGTCAGGCTCAGGATGCAGAGTGGGGGCAGGACCGATTCCAGCTGATCAAAGACGTGCTGGAATCCGGGGCAAACATCACAGAACAATAAAAAGAGGATTGATCATGGATGCTTTTTGGCTGTATCTGCATATCTTGCTGCTGGTTTTTTGGGTGGGCACCGACGTTGGCGTTTTCATTGCGGCCAAGTGGTCGGAACGTGCGACGCTCAGCATGGAAACCAGACAAACCGTTCTGCAACTCGGCATGGTGCTGGACCGTTTACCGCGCTCTGCTCTCACTCTAATCATTCCCTCAGGTTGCCAGTTGGCGGTAGCTAGTGGCTGGCTGGATATGCCGCCACAGTACCTATTGGTAATGTGGGCATTTGCCGCCGTTTGGCTGGCGATTCTCTGGCGCGGCTTTTTGTCCGCCGATTCTAGGACTCAGGAGCAGTCCGCAAAGATTAACTGGCTCCTCAACCTGGTGTTGGCATTAGCTGTCAGTGGAGCCGGCATGATGCTGTTGCTGCGGGGCGAGATACCGGACTGGCTGGCGCTGAAGGTGCTTGCTGTGGGCGCGATCTTTTGCGCAGGCGTGCTGCTGGATCTGCTGTTCAAACCGGCCGTCGATCTGTTTATTGGGCTCGCAACGTCGCCTGAGGACCCTGACATGAACGCGGCCTATTCCCGGGCGCTCTCCCCTGTCTACATTGCAGTACTGGCGATTTACGCATTCGCGTTGATTGCCGCCGCACTCGGAGTCTTCAAGTGACGGCTTGGCGCCTCGAACGGGGCAGGCTGGCTCCCATCGGGTGGCTCCTCTCGATTCTACTCAGCACAACATTAGCGCCCAGCGCGAGCGCCGACTTCGAGACAGAAATAGCAGCCGAGGGGGGGAAGTGGGCGAAATATTACCAGCAGGAAAACCTTGAAGGCCTGATGACGCTCTACATGGATGACGCCGTGGTGGCATTGCACGGGCAGCCAGCACTATTCGGCATCGATGCCATCAGGGATTACTTTTCAACCCGGATTGGCAAAGCAGAGTCTATTTTTGAGCTGGATTATGAGCTCAGAGAAACCCACGGGGATATCGCCTACATCATTAGCAAGTATTGGCTGAAGGCAATCGATAAAGAGACCGGTGACATTTACAAAGACGCCGGGCGGTCACTGCTAGTCTATAAAAAGCACGATGGTCAGTGGAAAATCGCGGCGGACATTGACCAGGCAACACCTGATGTCACATGGCCCGCGCCCTCGGGGCTGAATTGAAATTCCGGGCTTTCGTGCACTCATGCCAGCCGCGCTGGGCAGAATCGAGCGCGGGCTTTCCTGAGGCAGAGCGCGATTAATGCAAAAACAGTGGCGCTTAGCGGCTCGCCCCGAAAGCATACCCGATGCCTCTCACTTTGATTTGACCGAAGTTCCCATCCCGGCGCTTGAGCCTGACAAGGCCGTTGTTAAAACACTCTACCTTGGCGTAGCACCGGTCATGTTGCGCTACATGCGCAATGAAACTGACTTTGAGTCACCGCTGGCGCTGGGGTCAGTGATGCCAGGGCGAGGCGTCGCGCAGGTGATTGAGAGCGATTGCGACGGCCTCCCCGTAGGGGCGATTGTGCAAGCGCGCGTGGGCTGGCAGGAGTACGCGCTCATCGATACGTCCTATCGACCCGCTCCCTTTTTGCTCCCAACCGACCTGCCGTTATCCCATGGTATTGGTGCCGTCTCACTCTCGGGCATCACAGCGCTCATTGGGGTGCGGGAAATCGGACTGGTTAAGGCAGCAGATCGCATTCTTGTGTCGGGTGCAGCGGGCGGCGTTGGCAGTCATGTCGCGGAGATCGCGAAAGCACTGGGCGCCCAAAGCGTCGTGGGCATTGCTGGAGGGCCTGAGAAGTGCCGGCGGCTGACAGCGGAGATGGGCTACGACAAGGTCATCGACTACAAAACCGACAACGTCGATGTTGCACTGGATGACGCCTTTCCGCAGAGAATCGATCTTTACTTCGACAATGTCGGGGGATCACTGTTGGACAGTGTGCTGGGGAGATTGCGACGCCGCGCACGTATAGCCATATGCGGCTCCATCTCTGAATATCTTGTCGACATCAAAGACAAGCACCAGTTTGTCAACCTGCAGAACTTGGGCCGCCAGATCTACCTTTATACTAGACCCCGCTGTTCTGATTAATCCAGAGACTCGGACACCATAAAAATGGGGTTGTCGGCAAACTGCTGAAACTGCTCAGCCACCTCTTGCATGGCCTCTGTGCCGACGGCCTCGCCAAAGGCAGACATATCGTCAACCTCAATCAACTCACTGTAAGCATAAGGGGCAGCGGCATCCGACCCCAGGAGACCAACCACTTTGAGCACCCGGAAATTGGTACACCCCGGCAACCGACGGACATTTGGCATATCCACGTTCCTGGCCCAGCTCTCATAAGCGTCAGGATCCGCTTCTGGCAACAAATTGAACAGCACTACGATGGTGGTCATGATTTGGTCCTCACGTCATTAATCAGGGTGTGCTGAAGAGCATACAAAAGACATGGCGTCGATGCTGGCAATTTGCGCTCAAGCGATTCATGGGACAATTGATCGCACCGGCTCGCTGTTGACGGCCCCTTTGGCATGATGTCAGCCTCAACGATATGCGGAGAGATCGACCAAACTCATGATGGCGAATGCCTTCTTCCCAACTCTGTGCAGCCCGATTGATATCGGTGGCGTAACACTGAGAAACCGGATCATCCACGCAGCCATCGTCACTCAGTACGTGGCAGACGGCGCGCCGACCGAGAGGTTGCTCAACTACTACCGTGCCCGCGCGGCGGGCGGTGCCGCCGCCATCGTGACCGAACCTATTTCCATGACGCGCTTCAGCAGACTGCCCTCTCGACTGCGCTGCTGGGACGATGAGGGGTTTGATCAGTTGCAGCGGGTTGCTGCGACCATCAATGAGTCAGGCGCGCATGTGTTAGGGCAAATTCAGGACTCGGGGCGCGGCCGACACGCAGTCGGGCGCAACAGCGAGGCAGTGGGGGCGTCTCCACTGCCGGATGACCTGAGCTGGACGGTGCCGGCGGTGTTATCCCTGGGTGACATCAGGGAAATGATTGAACATTGGGCTCAGGGCGCGCGAAGACTGCAGCGGGCCGGCTTTTCGGGGGTTGAGATTTCAGCAGGGCATGGGCACCTGTTCCATCAATTCTTATCTCCCTGGTCGAACCGGCGAACTGATGAGTATGGCGGTGACCTGAAGAACCGGACGCGATTTCTCACCGAGCTAGTCTCGGCGATAAGAGCCGAGTGTGGGCGCCCTTTCATCATCGCGCTGAAGCTTCCCGGTGACGACGGTGTGGCGGGGGGCATAGACCTTGAGATGGCGTCGGCAATCAATACGCTGCTGGCTGAGCAAGCCGAAGATTTTGATCTTTGGACGTGGGTCTGGGGTGCGCATGCGCGATCGCTACATCTGCACTTGCCCGATGCCCATGGACCCCGGCACCCATACCTAAAGCACATAAAAGCGCTGAGGTCTGAACACCCGGGCATCGCGACAGGCGCAATTGGTTACCTCACGGACCCGGTCGAATGCGAAACCGCCCTAACAAACGGCACGAGTGATGTTGTTTTTCTCGGGCGACCCTTGATCACCGACGCCGCGTTTCCGAACAAGGCCACTAAGGGCAAGATTGAAGATATCCGCTACTGCGTATCGTGCAACAGTTGCTGGCGGAGCATCATCGAAGCCGGCGCATTAGCCTGCGATAACAACCCAAAAGTGGGCGAGCCGGACGAGCACCTCGTTGCGCCACCCCCTGTCACGTCGCGCCGGCATGTGGTGATCATCGGCACCGGGGTCGCGGCACTGGAAGCAGCCCACACAGCAGCGGCTCACGGCCAAAAGGTCACCGTGCTTGGCGACCACGAAGCATTTGGGGGGAAAACGCGCCTCCATGCCCAGATGCCCGGCGGAGAAAATCTATCTAGCGTGTATGACTACCAGTACCTTAGGGCGCAACAGCTGGGCGTGAAATTTGAACTGGGCCGGCAGGCAACCATTGACGACGTCGTGTCCTGTGACCCCGACGTGGTGTTGCTGGCAACCGGCTCTCGGTCTGCTCGACCCGAGTGGCTGCCTGAAGAGTGGTTTACCCAAGGCCTCATTCCCAGCCTGCGTGACATGGCCAAGCAGCTGACACAGGGTATGGGGCAAGCGCCCGGCCGTGCGGTCATCGTAGACCAGGATCACACTGAAATGACCTACGCCACCGCACTGCGAATGGCGAAATGCTTCGACCAGATTACGCTGGTCACCTCGCGTGAACGTTTCGCTAACGATGTCTCTTTGATCAATCGACAAGGTATTTTGAAGCGCTTGTTTGAAAGGCACGTGGAGCTGATCTGCCATGTTGAGCCAGAGGGCGTCACGCAATTGGAAGAGGGCCAGTTCGCCTTGCGGAATGTTTACAACGGCGCGCTAGCGACTATAGATTCGGTGACTGCAGTAATCCACGCCAGTAGCCGGGTGCCCAACGACTGCTTGCGCGAACCCCTTGTCGCCAGAGGACTGGAGGTCATTCCTATAGGGGATTGCAAGGCACCCCGGTCGCTGATGAACGCGACGCGCGAAGGTTACGACATTGCCACAGCGCTGTAAGACAGCATCTCAGTGCTATTAAAATATCCGTACAGGACCGCTGCTAGTCGACAGGCTGGAGAAACCCGAAGCGCCACATCGATAGCCTTGTAGAAGAAAAAGGGCGCCAAAAGGCGCCCTTTTAGATTCAAGCCCGAATCAGAACTTCAGCTGAACCTCCACACCGAAGTATCGCGGTCTGTTTGCAGTACCAAATGACCATGCTCCGGGCGCGTATCTTGGTGTAGGGTCAGTAGCCGAGGTGGCGACATTATTCCCACCTACATCAAGAAAGGACATGAGATAAGTCTCATCTGTAAGGTTTTTACCAAAGAGAGAAATCGTCCAATTCTCGGTTTCCCAGTTGATAGAGGCGTCAAGCAAACCGAATGCTTCTACTAACGACGGATTATCTGCGTAACCAGCCCCTCCTTCAGATACTGGAATGGTCTTATCTCCGCCGTTGGTGCTTGCGGAGATATAGTAATCGTCCTTCCAAGTATAATTAAGGGTTGCCACCAAAAAGTGGCCCTCAGCCATCTCCCGTTCGAACAACAACCCTAGCCCGGCAGTCATATCGGGCGCTCGTCGGATAGCGATCCCACTCAAATCGACCATGCCTGTCGCACTAGAGGTCAGAAAATCGTCAAATGACGCATCAAGCAATCCGACATTTCCCCTCAAGGACAGACCGTCGGCAATAACCCAGCTAAAGTCCATCTCTAACCCTTCCATGGTCGCAGTGGACGCGTTTTGGACTACGGTTAACGTGGCCTGCCCGTCAGTTCCTGGCTTTACAATATCTTCTTGCTTGTCTTTGTACTCAATGGAGAACGCCGCCACGTTTATTTGGAAGCGATTTTCAAACATCGTAAACTTCGCACCTGCCTCCCAACTTTCTACCGACTCGGGATCATAAGGGCCCGTATTGCTGGGCGCAGTTGCGCGTCCGTTGAAACCACCTGAGCGGAAACCTTCGGAATAAGTGACATAAGCCATACCAGAGTCGAACGAATACTGCGCTGCGATTCGAGGCGTAAACTCATCCCATGAGGCCGTTCCATCAAAGGAATCGTCGTAAACCGAAGCTGCCCATGAAGGGCAGTTGGCGCCCCAAGCGGCGCCTTGCACATTGCCACCCAATAAATATGGATATGGGTCTAAGGTCTTATCGCGTCCAGAAATATCGGTATAGGCGACAGACCCGGGAGGTAGCCCTAGCAATGTTTGCAGTGGGTTAATAGGATAGCCTGTCACCGTCATACAAGCTTCCTTATCCTCATCAATCCAGCGGCCTCCCACACTCACCATTAGGCGATCAGTCACATCCCAATCGACCTGACCAAAAACAGCGGTCGACTCTACTTCTTGACTATACAGTGGCGACGCCGAGTAGTTGGTAACTGGAGTTGGATTTATGTTGTTAAGGATTCCTGTATTTTGCTGCAGTGTATAATCACTCTCCCACATAAATACGCCAAAGGTGGAGCGCAAGCTGTCGCTCCAGTCAGACTCAAGTCTTAACTCATAGCTAGTTTGATTTTCTAGCGTAGGTCGATCAGTCCAAAAAACATCGGTAGATGTGCCGTCAAACTCGTTTAGAGCCTGTTCGTCTGTGTCTCTGTCGCCAAATACAAAAGCCAGTTTGTGGTTGTCTGCAAACTGCCAATTAGCATGAATGGTTATGGAGTCAGTCCTCAGTTCTGCGTATTGATCATAAGTTGTGTAGCTGCGATACAAATCTTGATCTGACCTGCCTGCACCCAAGCACTCTCCAGAATCAGCGCCAGTAGCTGGATTGATACAGGCAAGGCCGTAAAAAGCCTCGCCAGGTGCGGTCAGCGCAGCCAACGGCCTAGTGGGCGTTTCGTCGTCTATGTAATCGTATATAACGCGGATGTCAAAATTATCAGTCGGGGCGAACAACGCATCGACCGTCATCATTGTCAAATCATTATCACCCTCGTCTTCATCTCTTATTGGGTTGTAAAAATATTCCCCTCCCTGGATGCTGGCAGCAGACAGCTTTACCGACAAGCCACCCATCTCTGGCAGGTTAATAAGGCCCTTGAGGTCAGTCTGATTGTCTTGCGCGAAAGTTCCTACCAATTTACCACCCCACTCGCCTGTCGGCTTCGAGCGGATAACATGAACTAACCCGCCTATGGTATTTCGGCCGAAAAGAGTACCCTGAGGGCCCCGTAAGACTTCAATGCGCTCCGCGTCCCACATATTCCTAAGCGCGCCCGTAGTTGAGGACAAATATATGCCGTCCTGATAGATTGCAACTGCTGGGTCGAAGCTTTTTTCCACCTCTGCATGCTGCATTCCCCGGATAGACACTCCGATAGTTCCGTTACCCAAAATTGGATTAATGATCAAATTGGGGGACATGCCGGTAATCTCATCAATCGTTCGCGCAAAAGACTTTTCGATCGCATTGGCGTCCATGGCAGACATTGATATAGCCACATCTTGCATATTCTCTTCGCGCTTTTGCGCAGTTACCAAAACCTCCTCAATTTCGGTGGTGGTTGATCGCTGCGCATTGACCTGACCTGATATGGCCATAGATACGGCTACAGCCAGGAGTGAGGCTTTACGAATCGTTCTCATGGGTTCCCTCATTAATATTAATTTATGTTCGTTGTGAAAATTTCAGGACCCGCCAAACGGCTAAAACCCATTGGTAGGCCTGTTTTTTTTAAGTCTGGACAAAGATTAACAGAGTCTTTGTAAAAATAACCCCAAAAACTCGGGTTGAACAGGCCTAATTGGTAGAAATCTATATTGGTATAAATCAAGGCGCTTTCAGGCCGAATGCTTGCCACTCCACTCTCAAATTCGAATCACACATTTGCGACCCCTTGCAGAAAAACTTAGCGAATCTCAATAACCTGGAAATCCTGAGCCGCGGTGCGCCAATCCAGCAAGATGTCGTAGACCTGATCATCCATTACCACATCACCCAATGAAATCTGGCTGTCAGAGACCGAGCACTGAGCACCAGACAGATCGACCTCATCATCTGCACTCAAGAAGGGTTTGTGAAAGCGGGTCACACGAAAAGTTTTGCTACTCTCAGCGTATTGGCCTTGAGTGTTATAGCCTCTCGCTGTGATTGTGTGCTCCCCCAGGTCCATTAGGTTGTAGTTCCAAGCGGTAGAAAAACCAGAATTTACCGAATCGTTAATATCTGGGAACACATCTCCCACATCTCCGCGCTCACCACCATACGGCGCATCGAAGGCGTAGGCTCCGTCAATCCAAATTTCGACGCGGTCGACGCCCACTGTCGCGACAGCCCAACCTCTCAAGTTGCCAATGCCTGAGTAGGTATCACCCCTTACCGGCTCTTCCAGAGACACTCGCAGCGTATCAATCGGCGTTACCGACGCCTCAAAAACCGGCTCTATCAAACAGTCGCTGGCCACCTGATTCACCGTGAAGGTGCTGCCCTGTATGCTGCCGCCGCAGGAGCTGTCAACGCTGGAAAGCGCAAAGCCACTGGCTGGTATGAAATTCACAGTCAGGGACTCTCCCGTTTTCACAACACGATTAGTATGCCCTTCGGCGGCGCCTTCAGCCGACGAAGCTACTCTTACCTCGGCATAAGCGCCGCTATAATCGTCGTCCCACAGCAGGTGGAGCGATTCGATCAGTTTGTCAGAAGTCGGGTCATAGTAAGTAAACCACGATTCTACATAGTCGCTACCGAAGGGACTGCCTTCTTCCAAGGCGCGACATATTGCTGGCAAGTATTGTCCAGCCGCTAGAGACAGCTCTCCAGGTTCATAGGTCCAGCTGAGCATCTCCCCCGCCGCATTCAATACCGACTCAGCACGCACATCGATAGTATGTGGCGACTGATTATCGATAGCAGGCCCTTTTTGGAAGCCTTCGCTTCCGTCACTTCGTTCGCAGGACTGGGTGATCATTGGGAAAACATTCACCAGCTCAGATGCCAAAGATTCGCTTTCGTACCCCGCCAACATGAAGCGGGCTTGCGTAAACCCGCGCGCGTTGTCCGCGGATTCGGGGTCACCTGATGCCACTCCACAGGCCTGCCCACCGCAGCTGTCGAGGTTTGGGTTGGAAAACACCGCGATCTCGGGCTCAAAGCCGTAGCTCATGATCGTGTGGAAAATCCCTTCGCGATAATGACCGAAACTGAAGGGATAGGCCTGGGTCTCACCTTCCTCCGCAATGCGGCGCTCATGGGAAGAGCCCAATAAATGGCCAATCTCGTGAGCTGCAGTGGTATCAGGGCAATAAAATTGAGATGGGGCTTCAATTGGCAACCACTGTACGGCCGTTATGTAGTCATATCGGTATGGCAAACCATCGACAACGCCGACGGGGGCGATCCCGCAAGCATCGTCATCCTCGGGAATGTTCTCACGAAGCGCCACCACCAGATCAGCGCCGTAAAAGGCGCGGTCACTCTCGATATCGGTGAACGGTGCCTCCTGATAATACATCTGAAAGAGCACATCCTCCTGTAATGTTGCGGGATCAATCTCAAGAGATTTCACGGCCACGGCATTTGCGCGCAGAGCAATCTGGCTGTCCACCATTGCCTGATTGGTGATTTCTGTCACTAGGTCCACGACCACCTCCGGGTTTTCCATGCCGGCCTCGTGGTAGAAGAGCAGGTCCAGCGTCGCCGTGCCTGAACCAAATATTGGGTAATGGATCGTTTCGTCAGAGAGATTCTTTAAAGCTCTGCGTTCCATGCGCTTGAGATTGCGATCCAACTCACTAGCGGGTCCAGTTTTATCGAATCGCTCCAACCTCACACCGCCACGGTCAGCGGGGCGAGCCAGATAAGGATCGGCGAAGTGCCAAACGATGTTTCCGCCTTCCTGCACCAGCCGATAAGTTCTGCTGCCCTCGCGAAGATACCCCTGAAGCTGGCCGTCTGACGTTACGATCATTGTCAGGCGGCCACCAGCCTCGTTTACACCTCGAATCACCTTGTTACCGTGATTGGTCCGCCGAGACGTTTCCAAGCGGAACGCAAAGTCCTCACCAGTCTCAGAGCTTAGCGAGAGAATATCACCGGCGCGGGTACTGAGTTGTTTGAGGGAGGTCACCATTTGTGGGAGCTCATCCTGCTGCATGAGCCGCAAGGTCAAGGCGTCGCCTGCGGAGTTCACAGGCAGGCAGATTGCAGCGCAAATCGCCAGGAGAAGGCTGAAACAGTGCCGGCGCACAGCACTACGACCACGAAGAAACAAGTCCATTTCTCCCAACTCTCATCCGCTTTGACTAAAACCGGTATAACATCTACGAGTGGCGGGTTGAAGGGAAGCACCGTGGCATCAGAACCGACTTTATATGCAATTTATGACGCAGACGGCTCCCTCATGGCTGAGGTCCGCTATCTTTTCGACAAGTGCTTGGGTATCACCGGGTGCGCGCTGTGTGATCTGTCCCACGGCTGGAACCCACTAGGTCGATCAGACTGGCGCAGGCGCAAAGGCGTTGCGGCCTCTCTCAACTGGCTGCATCGCGATGAGCTGCCCAGTCACGTTGAAGCTCAGGTCGGGGGCCAACTGCCCTGTGTTGCGGTGGACCGCAACGGCGCGATTGAGATCGTGATTGGTCGCGAAGCACTGCGAGGATGCGAGGGGGATTTCAGCGTGTTTGAACACTTGTTGGAGCAAACAATGTGGGCGCTGCACGCTAGGCCAGCGGCCGACACTGACGGCGAGCCGACCGCTTAGCTTTGGGCAGCGTAGACCACGCGGCAGTTCATGGTGGAACAATGCTCGTACTGCCTGACCTTGGCCATATTAACGAGCATAGCTGATGCCCAGTCACTCTCCAGCTCATATAGCGTAGCCCCCCGCGACTGCCTCTCGGCGCCGCGCCCCTCGAGCTCTATGGGGGAGCAGTCCCAGATGAGATTAGGCGAAAACTGAATGGGATGTCGGGATGACGGACGTCACCCCGGCGGCGATCATACGAGCTGCTTGACCGGTACACCGCTACCTACCAGATAAGGTTCCAGAGCCTTGTATACCCGGCGGTAGCGGAAAAAAGGAACCTTGGGGTAGAGATGATGGATCGCGTGATAATTCTGATAGCCCCAGAACAACGTCATCACCGTATCGAGCCCTGTTCGCGCCCGATAGACCGTGGTGGTGTGCATTCGCTCCTGCTCGGTGTGTGGGTGATGCACTGACCAAGCGAAGAGAGTGACCAGCACTGCGTTACCGATTAACTGTCCGACCAGTAGCGTGAGCAAGGTGGTACCGAGGTCAGCACAGAAACTCAGCAACACCAGGCGCGTCAGGATGATGGCGATGAACTCACGCCTTACCGTGATCTTCTCAGCGTCGTTGAAATGCTCGAACGAAAACGCGAATAACCATTCTTTCGGAACACCTTTTAGCCAGGCGAGCACGAGTTGGTTGGCATTACCTGCTGAGAGCACCATATCCGGGTCTTCGCTCGGGTGGTTGGTCGAGCGATGGTGCTTCAGGTGGGAGCGACGATGAGCCGTGAACGAGATACCTAAAAAGTGGGCGGCAAAGTAACCGGTCCACTCATTGATCCAACGACGCTCGAGGCTCATCCCGGTGACCGCACCGTGAACCGCTTCGTGCAGCGGGGTATAGATAGCGTAGGTGCAAAACGCAATGCCCGCCAGCGCCCGCCAGGAAAACGTGGGTTCCGTCAGCAAGTGTGCCACGGCAGCCAAATATATCGCTCCGCTACTCACCAGTAAGAGCAAGGTAGGCCAGGCGAACCCGCCAATATGGCGAATCACAACCTGTTGGGCTTCCTGTTCGTTACTGACCATCGCGGCCTCGATACTCTCCACTCTATAATGCATTGGACGTTAGCCAAACAGATTAGGCGAACCAACACGCTGACGGGTTTGCGCGACTAGAATCGCCTCAGTTTGCTGCAAAATATGACAATGAGTGGCGCCTGTCACTTTTTGCTAATCCAGCTCCATTTGGATTATCGGTTCTGTGGGAAGCATTGTTTGTACCGCGCCGAACCGCGGTTTTTGCAAATCCGCGTATAGCCGGTAGATTGATGTCATTGGATCATGAGGGACATCGCTATGAACGCCACCGTTACCTTTCGCCCTGCAGAGAGCAATGATATTGATCAGCTCGCCGACCTTTTTGATCAGTATCGACAATTCTATGAATGTCCGCCGGATCTGAGCGCCGCGAAAAATTGGATTGCGGAAAATTTTGAGCGGGGGCGCTCAACGATCTTCACCGCAGATGATGGCTATCAACTGATTGGGTTCACACAGCTGTATCCCGCGCTCTGCTCGGTCGACCTTGTTGACTACTTCGTGCTGTATGACCTGTTCGTAGCCCCGTCCGCGCGAAGACAGGGCATAGCGCGCGCCTTAATGAACGCAGCAAGTGAGTGGGCCAAAGCGCAAGGTGCGGCGCGGCTGGACCTGGAGACCGCGCGGGATAACCATCCGGGGCAAGCACTCTACAGGGATCTGGGCTACGAACTCGATGAGATATTTCTAAAATTCAGTCTGGATCTGGGCGACTGACTACTGGGCACTCGTCAGACCGTCACCACCTTGTTGCGACCCGAATTTACAGTATGAGTGCTGCCGTCAGCATGCGGGATGCGGAGGGCTGGTCGACCTCTGCTACGCTAAATGCCTCGCCGTCTTCAGCCGGCACGCCATGTTCCGCTGACAACCTGGGCAACTGGGTGGTCGTCTCCTCCGTCATAGGCGGAGTGTGCGCGCCTCCTGCGAGCTTACTCAACCGGTACTGGCTACCCGGTCGGCACCTCGTTAAACGGAATGCCCTTATCAAGCCGAGGCTCCTGAGGTAAACCCAGTACCCGCTCGGCAATAATATTCGCCATAATTTCATCCGTGCCCCCGGCAATGCGCAGACCCGGCGCCCCCATATAAGCCCGCTGGATAATGCCCGCTTTGGCCGCCAGCGCCTCATCTGTAATAGCGCCACTAGCATCCAAAAGATCCATCAGGTATGACGACATCGCCTGCATTTTAGGCGCACCAACGAGCTTGCCAATGGAGTTCTCCGGTCCTGGCAAGGCTCCCCGCGACAGCGCCGTGAGCGATCGGTAGCCGGTGTACTTCAGCCCGGCTTCCTGCACATACCAGTCTGCAATCCGGGCACGAACCGCCGCGTCCTCCAGCGCCGGTCGACGATCAATCTCGACCTCCGCTGCCACGGACATGGCCAGCGACACATCCATCTGACCAAAACTACCGCCAATCGCGGCGCGCTCATTCATAAGCGTGGTGAGCGACACCTGCCAGCCTTGACCAACCTCACCTAAGCGTTGACTATCCGAAACCCTGACGTCGGTGAAATACACCTCGTTAAAGTCCGAATCTCCCGTCAGTTGCTTGATTGGCTTGATCTCAACGCCCGGCGCCTTCATGTCGACATAAAAATAGCTGAGCCCTTTGTGCTTCGGCAAAGTGGGGTCAGTGCGCACCACGATCACGCCGTAATCGGAGTAATGGGCACCTGAAGTCCAAATCTTTTGCCCATTAATCACCCAGTCGTCCCCATCCCGCTCAGCGCGGGTTCTCAACGCGGCGAGGTCCGAGCCTCCAGCAGGTTCCGAGAACAGCTGACACCAGACTTCCTCGCCGCTGGCCAGCGGCGGCAGCAAGCGGGCTTTGTCCTGATCACTAGCCCAGGCCATTAGCGTTGGTCCAATCATGCCCTGGCCGATCAGGAAGAAGTTGGCCGGCAGATCGTACTGGCTTTCCTCCTGATTCCAAATTACCTCTTCGATTGCGGAGGCGCCGCGGCCGCCGAATTCTGGCGCCCAGCCGATACAGGCCCAACCGGCATCGTATTTTCTTTTTTGCCAGACCTTGGCCTGCTCCAGCGGGGACAGCGCACGAAAGGCGTCACCGGTTGGCGCATTCTCGGCAAGCCAGGCGGAGGCTTCTTCGCGGAAGCGCGCTTCTTCAGGGGTATCGTTAAAGTCCATCTGCTCTCTCCCTCAAACCGCTGCGCTTTGTGCAGCCAATGCCGACACCACTCGGTCTTGCCACACTGCCTCACTCCCAATCGCCAGGCTCAATAGCTTCGCCCGGCGCAGATAAAAGTGGCAATCAAATTCCCAGGTGAAACCCATTCCGCCATGGGTCTGGATATTCTCTTCCGCCGCGAAGGTCGAGGCCTGTATCGCCGCGACACGCGCGGTAGCAGCTGCCAGCGGCAACTCTTCACTCTCCTCGGACAAAGCCCAAACGCCATAGTAGGCGTTGCTGCGGGCAAGCGTGTTCTTCACGTACATATTGGCCAGCTTGTGCTTAATCGCCTGATAAGAGCCGATAGCGCGGCCAAAGGCGAACCGTTGCAGGGCGTAGTCCCGGGCCTGAGTCAACGCCGTCTCCGCCAGACCCAGCTGCTCCCAGGCGAGTAAGACTGCGGCGCCATCGAGCAAACTCTCCCAGTCCTGGGGATTGAGAGTGGTTTCCCCCAATATCTCGGCCTCGGCGCCGTCGAAGGTCACGGTGCTGTGCCCGCGGCTGGTATCAAATGTCAGCACCGGCTCCACCGAGACACCAGCCTGCTGGAGCGGCACCAGGCAAGCCTCAAGCCCGGCATCGGATCGGGCCAGCACTACCGCCGCCTCCGCTACCGAGGCGTCAGCAACAGGGACTTTCGTGCCTGACAGCTGCGACCCGCTGCGTCGGGTTTCAAGCTGGTCAAGCGCCAGACGACCCGCACGCTCCGCCATGGCAACGGTCGCGACACACTCACCGCTGGCTAGTCTGGGCAGCCACGCTGATTTTTGTGCCTCAGTGCCGAAGCGCTGAATCGCCTCGCTGGCCAGATAGACAGAGCTGCTGAAGGGCAGGGGTGCCGCGCTTCGGCCCATTTCCTCAGCAATAATAGCTAGCTCGTAATAACTCAGGCCCAGACCACCGTAGGCTTCGGGGATCACCGTGGCTGTCCATCCCATTTCGGCAATCTTCTGCCACAGCGCAGCGTCCCAGTCTTGGTCACCATCCAGCACCGCCCTCACCGCGGAGGTGGGGCAATGGTCGGTCAAAAACCCACGCGCCTGCTCTCTCAGCAATTGCTGCTCGTCAGAAAACTCGAAGTTCATGGCTACCGCCTGCTCACAAGACTTAGCGTAGGTTAGCAGAACTACTTATGGCTTCACGCCGCAAAGAGTAGTTGGGGCGCTTGCTCCCGAAGGCGCTGATATTGATGAGGTGGCTGGAACCCGAGCTCCGCTCGCACCGCGTCGATTGGTTCAGCAAGCCGCTCCTCCCATTCGATCTCAGCCATCCAGATCGCCTGCTGGGCGATCTGGGCACCTTCCCAAATCAGCGGTCGCACATCAAACTGCGGCACCTCGCGAAGATACTTCCACTTGGCGATCCACACGATAAAGCTGATGCCTCGGTTAGGGGTTTGGGTCTTCATAAAGGAAAGCAGGCTCAGCTCGCCTACCGGATCCCGCCCGTAGCCCGTCATAACATGCTGCAGGTCGTGAATGTCTCGCAGTCGGTCGGCCAGCCAGACTTCATCGTCAGATAGCATGCGATAAATGTCTTCTCGCGCGGACGTGTGACTGGAAGCAATCAATCCGTCGGCTGAGAGATCCTCGGCGTGGACAAATTCATAATAGGCACGTCCGATGCTGTTTGTGGGTAGGCTTAAAAGCCACTCGCGGTCATTGAGCTTGCTGACAATATCGGGCTTTTTTTGCAGGAGAGCGCGGCCGCGATCACTTGACCTCAAGCGCCCCACGGCGGCACCCAGGCTGTCGCCCTTGAGCGCTTCAATGATGTGGAACACCTGCGTGGTGTCGTCAGGGTTTTTGAGCAACTCGCGCATGGCGCGCCACGCCACAAGGGGTTTAACCTGATTGCGAAGCCACAGCGATCTTAAGCGTTTCATTATCGTTTCTTCTCTCAACCTTCGGTAGCAGTACAAAGCGACCAGAGACAGCTCCAATACAACGCTGGGTGTGCCAAAATCTGCAACAAAGCACTCACGCCATCACAATAAAAAGGATAGCCGCGACCGCCGCACCCAACAACGCATAGGGAAGTTGGGTGATCGCGTGCTCATGAGTTCGGCAACCCGCTCCCTGTGCCGAGAGCACCGTCGAATCCGAGTAGAAACAGGCATGGGAGCCAAAGCCACTAGCGGAGAACAATGCCCCCATCACTAGCGGAATACTGACCTCGAAGGCCTGCGCCAATGGGAAAGCAATGGGCATGGTAATAGCAATTACACCCCAGTTGGATCCCGTGGTGAACGAGAGCAGCGACACGGTTACAAATACCACAACCGGTAACAGCTGCGCGGTCATGAAAGGTGACACTGCATCGATGACGTAGGGCGTGAGACCGAGACGATCGTTGGCCTCCACAAACACAAATAGCGTCAGCAGCATCGCCAGCACCGGTACCATAGACTTGATGCCGTCGATACAGGTATCGAACAACTCACCCACAGGCATGACGCGCACCAGTGCATAGTGGACAAAGGTCGCCAAAATTCCCGCAATGATACCCCGCAGTAAATCGATGCTCGGAAACACCGTGAAGAAAACCATCGCAATGATGGGGAAGAGGAACACGCTCATACCGCCGCGCGCGCGCTCCTCCACTGCCAGCGCATCGTCTTCAAAAATACCGAGTTCACCCGTGGTCTCGGCATGCGCCTCCGCGCGGCGCATCGCCCCGATCAGGGGCATAATCCCCAGCGCCACCAGCGGGACGATCAACAAAGCAACCATGGGGTAGAAGATATAGGGAATGGTATCGATGAACACCGAGAGGCCCTGACCCTCAGAAGCCACACCGTTTTGCTCCAGCAGGCTGGCGAAATAGGCGCCCCAGCTGGATAAAGGAACCAGCAAACACAGAGGTGCTGCGGTGGAATCCACGACGTAAGCAAGCATGGCGCGCGAAGTGCGGAAGCGATCAGTCACCGCTTTCATGGTTGCACCCACTGTTAATGAGTTCAGGTAGTCGTCCAGAAAAATCACCAAGCCAAGACCCCAGGTGGCGAGCAGGCCGCCACGCTTGGTCTCTATGCGCCTCATCACCGCCCGGCCAAAAGCATAGGACCCCCCGCCTTTAACCAATAACCCGATAAAACCACCGTATAACCCGCAGACCAGCATGACCCAGGCCACATCCTCGGTCATCAGTGTTGCCAGCGTTGCCTCCGCCATGGCATCAAGAAAGCCGCGCCCGTCAATTATGAAAAAGGCAAATAAAGCCCCTGCAAGCACCGATTCAAGCGTGCGACGACTCCAGATCGCCAGACCCAGCACCAGCAAGGTGGGTAGCAACGTCATGAACCCGTAATCCATCGTGATCAAAGCCCCGTTTTCTTCATCACGTTAAAGCATTAAAGCTTGTGGGTTTTTTACGTTTGGAGCTCTCACAGACAGGCGTGTAAGGTGCTAATACTGTCTGATAGCCAGCATACGCGAAGTCGAGTCTGTCGTGTCATTTTCCAGTCTGCTCCACAACATTGCTGATGCCGAGCAAGGCCCTAAAACCTGCGCGGTTTTTGATTTTGACGGGACCATCATCTCGGGCTACTCCGCGACTGCGTTTCTTAAAGATCAAATCGCCCGAGGCGAGATCTCACCAGCAGACTTGGTGCAGTTGACTCAAGCGACCACCCGCTTTGGCATTGGATCCTTGGGCTTCTCGGCACTGATGGCGGTCCACGCCCAATATCTTGCAGGGCGCTCAGAGACGGATTACGTGGCCAACAGCGAGCGACTGTTTCGCAGAGCGATTGCCAAACTGATTTACCCCGAGGCTCGACAACTCATCGAGGCGCACCGCGCGGCCGGTCACAGCATCTCAATCATCAGCTCAGCCACACCGTATCAGGTGCTGCCCGCGGCGAAAGACCTCGGCATCGAGCATGTCTATGCGACGGATCTCGTAGTCGAGGACGGGCAGTTCACGGGTGGTGTCGTGCAGCCCACCTGTTTTGGCATCGGCAAGGTGCATGCCGCTGAACGGTTCCTAGCGCAACAAGGTGGCGATCTGGAAAATTGTTTCTTCTATAGCGATAGCATCGACGATATTGAATTGTTGGAAACAGCAGGGCGCCCGGTAGTGTTAAACGGCAGTCGCGAACTGAAGAAGACCGCCCGCGAAGCCGGTTGGCCGATGGCTGACTTCAGCAGCCGCGGTAACGCCACAGGCAGTCAGGTCGCGCGCTCACTCGCCGCAACCGGATCGCTCGTGGGGAGCTTCATGATGGGCTTGCCGCTCTATGCCTTGAGTGGCTCACGGCGGGACTCTCTCAACTTTTCGATTTCCCTGTTCGCCGAGACCGCTAGCGCGCTCATCGGATTAGATCTCGATGTGCGCGGCCGCGAACACCTCTGGAAACAGCGTCCGGCGATCTTTATGTTCAACCACCAAAGCAATGCTGACATGCTGATCATGGCCAGCTTAATCCGCCGGGACATTGTAGGCGTCGGTAAACGGGAGCTAAAAAATCTTCCTGTCGTCGGCCCCTTGATGGGCGCAGCAGGTGTCGTATTTATTGATCGCAGCGACCGACGGGCGGCGATCGAGACCATGAAGCCGCTGGTAAAGGCGATGCAAGAGGAAAAGAAAAGCCTCGTCATCGCGCCAGAGGGCACCCGTGCCCCAACGCGGAAACTGGGAGCCTTTAAAAAGGGCGGCTTCCACGTGGCGATTCAGTCAGGTGTGCCCATTGTGCCGGTCGTCATTCACAACTCTGGAGATATCTCTCCCAAGGGGGACAAAATCTTCCGCAGCGGTACCGTGCACATCGACATCCTGCCGGCCATTCAGACCACCAATTGGTCTGTTGCAAACATCGATGACCACGTAGCCGAAGTGCGAAATGCCTTTCTGCGAACGCTGGGCCAGCCAGAGCTCTCCGCAGAAGAGACCGCCAACGCGCGACGCTATACGCCTGATGACCTGAAGCCCGAGGTGCGCGGCCGACGGAGTAAACCCAGGCTCAAAAAGGCCGCAATCGAGCCGAGCGAACAAGACAGTGTGCCGTCAGCACGTCGCGGCAAACGCGGTGTCAGCCGCAACGGAGCGCGGTCAGCCGGCTCAAAGAACGGCTTCGACCCAGAGGCTCCGGCCACGAGGCACTGAGTGAGTCTGGCCACCGCGCTGCAGGTTCAGCTTGCCCACAATCCCTGGCCACCCTCCGCCCAGCACGTTATTTTTCTGCTAGACACGACGCGGCGGTTTGAGCGACAGGTACTCGAGCAGTGGATCGCCGCGCACGACAACCAAGCTTCCAACCACACGGTCGTGTTGCTGGATTTGCGAGACGACCGCAAAACGCTGAATGTGGAGAAGCTATCAGAGACGCTTCAGCAACATCCGGGCGCCATAGTGGCACCGCTCAGGGTATCGTGGTTACAAGCTGAGAGAGGCGCCAGCACCGGGCCTCGATTACGCGACGCTCTCCGTGGCGGAGAGCGCAGACCCCCTGGCTGGCTGGCTAATCGTGTCGCCAGACTGAACCCCGAGCGCGTCCATCTCACCCTTGGCGAACCAGGGGCGAATCGCGACCTCGCCGAACGGTTTCAGGCCAAAACAGGATTATTGGACGCCGATAAGCCTGAGGACTTCGCGGTGTTTGTCGCGAGGCAGGCCGCGGTAGTCATTGATATTGCGGAGCGTCAGTTAATTGGCGGTCGCTACAAAGTGCCTCGCTATGTTCACCAGAGTATTCGCAACAACCGTGCCTTCCGGGCGGGTCTGCTGGACATCGCCAATGAGACGGAACAATCGACCAAGGCGGTGAGGACGGAAGCCAGCGAATATCTGCGGGAGATGATTTCGATCCCCACCCGCTTCTGGCTCGATGTGTGGGCCAAGCTGTGTGGTATCGGTCTGGGGTTGGGCTACGAGAAAACGCTGCACTACGACCCGAATGACCTCGAACGGATCAGACACATTGTGCGCCACTATCCCTCGGCCCTGTTGTGGACCCACAAAACCTACATCGACGGATTCGTGGTGCCGAAAATCCTGTTCGACAATGACTTCCCGATGCCGCATTTCTTCGGGGGCGCCAATCTGAATATCCCGATCCTGGGCTTCTTCCTACGCCGGGCGGGCGGCATCTTCATTCGTCGCAGTTTTCAGGACAACGAGGTCTACAAACTCAGCCTCAAGCAGTACATCGGCTATTTGATGGAAAAGCGCTTCCCGATGACCTGGTCATTTGAGGGCACGCGCTCGAGGCTCGGCAAGTTGATGCCACCCAAATACGGGCTACTCAAATACGTACTGGAGGGCGCACACCACGCGGGCTCACGTGACATTCACATTATCCCCGTGTCGGTTTCCTATGACCTGGTGAGAGATGCGGAAGAGTACGCCCGCGAGCAGTCGGGCGCACCCAAGGCTCCAGAATCTGTGGGCTGGATGGTGCGCTACCTGAAAAGTCTCGCCCGCCCCATGGGCCGAATTCATGTGGACTTCGGCGAGCCTGTCCGCCTTGACGCAGCACCTGATCCCGAGGACCAGTTAGCGATCTCGAAGATCGCCTTTCAGGTGGCTGTGGAGGCCAACCGCATTACACCCGCAACTTTCCCAGCAGTCGTCTCCACTGCGCTGTTAGGCGCCTTTCCTCGGGCCTTAACCGAGCCTGAAATCGTCAACGAGGTCTCGATCATGACCGAGTGGGCTACTGCCCGAGGCGTTAGGCTGTCTCCCGACTTCAACCTCAATTATGCGAAGGAGATCGGCAGTCTGCTGGCGAACATGATGGAAGAGGGCATCATCACGCGATTCGGCGGCGGGCCGGAGACAGTCTACGGCATCGCTGACGGCCAGGCGCCCATTGCCAGCTTCTACCGCAATACCATTGTGCATTTCTTTCTCACGCGCGCGGTCGCAGAGCTGGCACTATTAGCTGTCAGCGAGCAACGTGATAGCAGCGAATCACTTTCGCAGTTCTGGTCCGAGGTACAAGAGCTACGGGATCTCTTTAAATTCGAGTTCTTCTACCCTGACACCCAATTATTCGAGCAACAGATCGACGGCGAGCTACGTCGTGACGAGCCCGACTGGCAGGCCTTGTTGAGCGAGAGCCCCGACAATGCGCGACTTATCATGAATCGGCTCTCACCCAAACTGGGGCACGTGGCGCTCACCGTTTTTGCCGAGGCCTACAGCATTGGCACCGATATTCTGATACGCCATTCAGGCGAAGAGCCGATGGAGGAGGACGCTTTCATCGAGCGGTGCATGAGCTACGGCAAGCAGGCATACTTGCAACGCCGGATCAGCAGCGAGGCCTCGATTGGAAAACTGCTTTTTGCAAATGCGTGGAAAATGCTCGTGAGCCGCGGGCTGCTCAACGATGCCGACGGCCGATCTCGTCAGGCGGAGGCGCTGAACCAGCTGATTCGTCGCCTTGAGGTGATTCGCGCACTGAGTATTGCCGACCGCGGCGCCAGCACCCTGAGGGACGTTGCCCGTGAAACGCTCTAAGATCGCCGTCCTCGGTGGGGGCTCCTGGGGCACCACCACCGCCTCGGTGATCAGCCGCCAATGCGAGGCCATGCTTTGGGCACGTGACGCGCAGATCGTCGATCAAATCAACCAACACCACACCAACACACGCTATCTGGCGGACGCCACGCTAAACCCCAAGCTCACCGCTACGGCTGCGCTGAACGTGGCGGTTAAGAACGCTGACGCCGTATTGATTGCCGTGCCCAGTAGCCACTTCCGCGAGGCGCTGGTGAGCGCCCTTCCCGATATGCCGCGAGGCATTCCCGTGATTAGTTTGAGTAAGGGGTTGGAGAAGGGCAGCCGGATGCGCATGACCGAGATCATCCGTGACGTGGCGCCTAATAGCATTCCCGGGGTCCTGACCGGACCCAACCTCGCCCGCGAGATTGTCCTAGGCCAGGCGGCAGCCAGTGTGCTGGCACTCGAGGCGCACGACGCTGCCCTCGCGTTACAGCCCACTCTGAACAATGGTCTGTTCCGCGTATACACCAATCAGGACGTCATCGGGTGCGAGCTGGGGGGGGTGTTGAAAAATATTATTGCTATTGCGGTGGGCATGGGCGACGGACTGGGCGCGGGTGACAACACCCGCGCGGCGCTAATTACCCGCGGTCTGGCCGAGATGAGCAGGCTCGGTGAGGCGCTCGGCGGTAAGGCCGAGACCTTTGCGGGACTGGCGGGCATGGGCGACATGATCGCAACCTGCACCAGCCCGCAGAGCCGGAATCGCCATGTCGGCATAGAGCTGGCAAAAGGGCGTTCGATCGAGGACATCATCGACAGCATGCACATGGTGGCCGAGGGCGTAAAAAGCGCCCCAACGGTTATTGAGCTGGCTCGGGAAAAAGGCATCAGTTTACCGATCAGTGAGGATGTGTATCGCGTGATAACCGGCGAATCAAATGCGCAGGGCGTGTATCGCGGCTTGCTGCGTGTGACCGCAGGCGCCGAGTCGGAGCCAGGATAAAATCCGCCGCGACGTGAGATGCCGCTGGCATGAAGCGCTGCAGCGTGATAAATACCCAGAAATTGAACACGGCTTTCGCTAAGCTGGCTGACTATGACAGTGGGATCAGAAAGAGCTGACTAATGTGCCGCGACAAAATTATTATGCGCACCAAATACTGGGCCCTTTTTGCAGTTTCAATGCTCCTATGCAGCTGTGCGGTGAGCCCGACCGGGCGCACTCAATTCATCATCATCTCTCCCGATGCCGCAATTATCGAGTCAGAGGCGGCTTACATGGATACCGTCCGGCAGTTGGACGACGAGGACAAACTGGTCGGCGATCCGCTAAGGGTTGCGAGGGTCGCTCGGATCACTGGGCGATTGGTATCTATTGCCGTCGCCGACTTCTCAACCAGCGCAGACTGGAAATGGAGTGTTGCTATTGTCGATGACGCGGAGACCGTTAACGCCTGGTGCATGGCGGGGGGTCGCATGGCGGTCTACACGGGACTGTTCGACAAGCTCCAGCTCACCGATGATGAATTTGCGCAAATCATGGGCCACGAAATTTCGCATGCGCTGGCGAACCACACCGCAGAGCGGATGTCGCGGGCAATGGCCACAGCTACAGGGATGGCAGTCATTGGTGCAGCCTCAGACAACAGTCGCGTGGCGATGGCTGGGGCCTCGGTGCTTGCCAACGTGGCCCTCACACTCCCCAACAGTCGCGATGCCGAGAACGAAGCCGACGTGATGGGTATGGTTTTGGCGACCAAGGCGGGCTATGACCCTGAAGCCGCGGTCACACTTTGGCAAAAAATGGGAGACCTTAACGACGAGCGGCCCGCGGAGTTTCTTAGTACACACCCCGCTCCGGAGAACCGGCAGGCCGCGCTCAATGCCATGATCCCTCACATGCTAAAGATTAACCCCGATCGGAACAAAGCGCCGATTCACCCTGTCACGATAGTTAAATAAACCGCCATTCGGGCGCTGATCTACTCCCGCAGCGTGTGTAGGAAGTGCAAGTGATCCTCATACTGGTTGAGGATATCGACAATGACCTGCTCCTGAGACCAGCCCATCACGTCATAGTCCTGGCCGCCCTCCGCGAGGTGTACCTCGGCGCGAAAGAAGCTCTCAGCTTGAGCACTGCTCTCGGCCACACCGATCGAGGCATCGGGTAGCGAGTGACGACTTGCTCGCACCTCATAGCTGAAGTCAACCTCCTCGCCATGAGAGACCTCTAGGCGTACAGAGAGAGCATCATCTTCCGCCACGACTCTCGCCCCCACGCCACGTTGTGCCAATTCACTGGCAAACGACTGCATCGCAGCGTGCACGGTGTTGCGCTGAAAGGTTTGAACGGTCCGGTCATCGGGATAATCCAGCAGCAATCGCAGGCGATCACGCCAGCCTTCAGCCGCCATCTCGGGTGGCGCATGAATAGAGTGTGCCTGGCGCTTGGCGCCGTCGGCCACGATGGCGCGACCAAAGCCCCAGAACGCACCGAGCATGGCAATCGCAAACGGCAGCGCACTGGCAATCGTCGCGGTCTGCAGCGCCTGCAACCCACCGCCAAGGAGCAGGAGTGACGCGGCCAACGCAATGACCATCGTCCACAAAGTACGCTGCAGGGCGGGGGTGTTATCCACTCCTTTGGCACTCAACATGTTGAGCACCATGGCGCCGCTATCCGCAGAGGTGACAAAGAAGATCACAATCATTATCAAAGAGATGACGCTCAGCATCTCGGTCGCGGGCAGGTACTCGAGAAAGCGGAATAAACCCACCGCTGGATTCTCCTGCACCCCGGTGCCCAACTCCTCAAACCCCTGGTTGGTGATGAGCTCCAAGGCGCTGCCACCCAACACCCCCATCCACAAACAGATGAACAAGGTGGGTACCAGCGTCACACCAATGAGGAACTCTCGAATTGTTCGCCCGCGGGAGATGCGCGCGACGAAGACACCGACAAAGGGCGCCCAGCTGATCCACCAGCCCCAATAGAAAATGGTCCACCCACCGAACCAGTCAGTGGGTTCGTAGACATACATATCGAGTGTGCGGGGAACGAGGCTCGCGACGTAGGCACCAAAATTTTGGAGCGTGCCCGCCATCAGGAGGGCGGTTGGTCCCGTGAGTAATATGAGCACCAGAAGCAGCATCGCCAGCACGATATTGATCTCAGACAGGCGTTTGATACCGGTATCCAGCCCGAGGACCACCGAGATCGTGGCCAGCGCCATCGTGGCAAAAATAAGCCCGACCTGTACCCAGACATCGATCGGCAAACCGAACAGATAATTGAAACCGGTATTGATCTGCAGCACCCCCAGACCGAGACTGACCGAGATGCCGCAGGTCGTGCAGATCACCGCGAAGACATCCACGGACGCACCCATTGGTCCGTGGATCCGCTCGCCAATAAGTGGATAGAAGGCGGAGCGCAGCGTCAGGGGCAGTTCATGCCGGTAAGCGAAGTAAGCGAGAATCAGTGCGACGATGGCGTAGATCGCCCACGCATTGAAACCCCAATGAAAGTAGCTGATCTGGATCGCCTCGGTGGCGGCAGCCGGCGTGCCCCCAGGTCCGTTCGGCGGCGCCAAGAAATGCATGACGGGCTCGGCGATACCGTAAAACATCATACCGATACCGATACCCGCCGAAAACAACATCGCGAACCAGGAAATATAGCTGTAGGCCGGCTCCGCATGATCGGGTCCTAGCTTGATGTCGCCGTAGCGAGATAGCGCAAGATAAATGACGATCACAGCAATTAGCGTCACGATCAAGACATAAAACCAGCTTGCGGTATCCACAATCAGCGCTTGCAGCCCGGCAAACGGGTTGCTCCCTTTCTCGGGGATCGTCAGCACCATCAGGATGGCACCAAAGAGCAGAATCAGTGCGGGGAAGAACACCGCTTTATCGATGGTGAAGCGGGGGGAAGTGCGCTGGGTCATAACAAGCTCATAAATCAGGCGTGGTCAGAGTGTACCCGAAGCTTGCCAAAAGGCTTCAGAAAGCCTTGTTTGAAACAAGTTTTCCGTTTGCAGGCACCGCTTATAACGGGTAGCCTACGCTGTCGTAGTTTTCGAACAATAATCATCTTTCCAAGCCATGAGAAAAAAGGGAGCCAGTATGTCTCATCCCCATCGTTTTCAACGCACGCCTTTGGCAGCCGCACTCAGCGTAGCGCTCTTGCCATTGGTGTCTAGCCCGGTTCACGCACAGCTGGAAGAAGTGGTGGTCACAGCGACCAAACAGGAAGCCAGCTTGCAGGACGTACCCGTAGCGGTATCGGCGCTCACAGAAGAGTCGCTGAACCAGCGTGGCGTCTCTAACTTCTCCGACTACCTGATTGAGCTGCCCAATGTATCGGCCGGTGGCGCGGGTCCTGGTCAGAGCACGATGTATATTCGCGGTGTTGCATCGACTACGCCTAACCTGACCACCTCGGGTGTAGCGGGTCTCAGCCCCAACGTGGCGCTCTATCTCGACGAGCAACCGATGGCACAGCCCGGTCGGAACCTCGATATCTACATCACTGACATTAACCGGGTAGAGGTACTCGCGGGTCCGCAGGGCACGTTGTTTGGTGCGAGCTCACAGGCTGGCGTGGTGCGTTTGATCACCAACAAACCTGATCCGTCTGGCTTCTTCGGTCGCGTTCAGGCTGGCGCATCGACCATGAGTGACGGTGAGGCCAACTACAACATCAATGCCATGTTGAATATTCCGCTGAGTGATAACTTTGCCATTCGCGGTGTGGTCTTTACCGACGAGAAAGGTGGCTATATCGATAATGTCGCGGGCACGCGGACCGCAGCGGAAAGCGCGCGTTTCCGGTCTGGTAGCGCGGTCCGCTCCAACGGGACTGAAGTCGGCTTCCGCGGAGGATTCCAACAAGGCGTCACAGACTTTAGTAACGTCACTTTCCTCGAAGCGAATAACGCCGCTCTGGTGGAGGATGACTTCAACGACACCACCTACAATGGCGGTCGCATCGCAGCCCAGTGGGACATCAATGACAACTGGCGCATCAGCGCGGGTGCAATGGCCCAGAAGATCGAGAGTGACGGTACGTTCTACACTGACCCCAACCTCAGCGATGACTACCAGATCCAGCGGTTTGAGAGGGAGTTTGTTGAGGACGAGTACACCAACGTGCATTGGACCATTGAGGGCCGCATTGGTGCTCTCGAAGTCCTGTACACCGGTGCATTTACCGATCGCGAGACCGATCAGCGTACCGATTACTCTGACTACCTGTTCATCGGCCAGTACATCCCGTACTACATCTGCGACTACTATGTGTCCTACACGACCTACTCGCCAGCTGGCGCCGGTACCCCCTCGGGAACCTGTCAGGCACCTAACTTGTACACCACTAATAAAGTAGACAGCGAGTTCACCAGCCATGAAATTCGCTTCAGTACAGACCAAGACGCGCGCTTTCGTGTCACTGCAGGTGGTTTCTTCAGTGAAATGGAGCTGACCGAGATGGTCGACTTCTCCTACCCCGGCAATAAATTTGTCAACGCGTGGGGCGGCGGCTACAACGGCACAGGTTTCGGGTTCCCGACCAATTATAACTACCCCTACGATGGCCAAGGCGGCTACAAAGTTGGAGCGGGTCCGTATCCAAGAGACACAATCTTTCGGAACGATATTCTTCGTACGGATGACCGGATGGGCGTCTTCGGTGAAGTCACCTTTGATTTGACTGATAGCTTGTCGATTACCGGCGGCCTGCGCTACTTCGAGTACGAAGTCGACTTGGCGGGGAGCGCAAACGGTTCTTTCTACAATATGTCGGGGACCGACTACAACAAGTTCGGCACCAACATTAACGATCTTTACGACGGCGACCAGTCCATCCGCTGGACCTACTCAGGCTTCTTCCCTTATGAAGCTAGTCCGGTTTACACACCAAACAACCTGCCTTCAGCAGATGACTCCAACTACCAGCGGATCGTCAACAGCATCTACGCGCCAGACGTCGCTGAAGATGACGGCGTCATTGGCAAAGTCACGCTCTCATGGCGGCCAAATGATGACCACTTATGGTACGTCACGTGGTCAGAGGGCTTTAGAACTGGCCTGCTGAACCGTCCTGGCGGCGCATACCAAGCAGCCAACGACTACACCGTGCCATTCGAGGTAATGTCAGATGAGTTGGTCAACATAGAGTTGGGCTGGAAGCTCGACATGTTGGACAACACCCTGCGCTTCAACGGCTCAGTGTTCTTCCTGGATATCTCCGACCTACAGACCACGATCTTTGATACCAGCATCGTGAACCTGTTCTTCTCAGACAACGCTGCCGATGCAGAAGTCACCGGTTTAGAGGGCGATATCACCTGGGCTCCGACCGGCAACCTGACCATGGGTGCGGCTTTCTCGTTCCTCGACACAGAGATAACCGATGTGCTGACCCCCTCAACTGACGTGCAGGAAGGCCTCGATCTGGCTTATGCGCCAGAGTTCCAGGGCAACGTCTGGATGCGCTACGAGTGGACCATGGGTAACGGTTGGATGGCTCACGTGATGCCCAGCATCAGCCACTCTGGCAAGTCCTACAGTGACATCATCACCATTAACCGTATGGAAGTACCGAGCTGGACGATGGCCAATGTCACAGCAGGCGTTTCATCAGATAAGTGGATGGTCGAAGCCTTTGTCACCAACCTCACTGATGAGCAAGTGGTTACGGGCGCCAACTACGTCAACGACCGTGAGCGTTTGGCACTGGCTCCTCCTACCACCCTGGGTGTTCGGGTCTCCTTCGACTTCTAAAAAAGTCGTTAGAGACATCTCTTGAAAAAGTGCCCCCATCGGGGCACTTTTTTTGTCTGTTAACTTCCTGCGGCGTAAAACAACATCATGACTGCTTCTCCTGCCAACGAAGATCCGGATGCGCTAGGGGCCGTGCAACGGCTGCTGCAGATAGGGGAAGTTGCCAAAGCACTTGAGACTCTCAATAGCCTTGACGACAGCTCTCAGTCTTCGGTTATGGGTCAATACATGCGGGGCGTCTGTTTTCGACTGATGCGGGATTTCGCCAATGCGGAGTCTGCGCTTAGACAGCTGGTAAAAGGCAATCCTTCCTATGGCAGAGCTTTTCAGGAACTTGGTCACCTGTATCGAGACGCCAATATGCCTACCGAGGCCCTCAATGCCTACGCCACCGCCTGTCATCTCAACCCCAGTCTCAAGGCCAGTTGGGTGGCACAGAGAGACCTGATTGGTAAAGGCTCACCTGAACGCGCGGCTCAGATCAATCAGAGACTACAGTGGCTGGAGTCCTTGCCGCCTGCTCTTTCGGCCAGCTGGGACCTGCTTCACGAAGGCAAGCTACACAAAGCCGAGCAATTGTGCCGGCAGTTTATGCAGCAGAATCCTCAGCATATCGACGGGATGCGCATACTGGCAGAAATTGCCACCCGCCATGGCGTTTTAGAAGACGCTGAGTTCCTCCTTGAGAGCGCAGTAGAGTTCGATCCCGAGCACAGGCAAGCGCGCATCGACTATGTCCAGATCCTCAGCAAACGGCAGCGCTTTCAGCGCTCGGTAGACGAAGCCAAAGCGCTACTTAATCAAGCGCCTGATAATCCTCAATTGCAGTCTCTCTTCGCCATTCAATGTATGCAGCTGGGAGACTACGAGTCGGCGCTGGCACTGTTCGACAAAATTCTGGACAGAGTGCCGAATGATCCCGTAACCAATGTGTCAAAGGGTCACGCACTGAAGACGGGGGGTCGGTCAGAGGATGCGATTACCGCTTACCGCGACGCTCTAAAGTCGCAGCCATTTTACTGCGATGCCTGGTACTCGTTGGCGAACCTGAAGGTCTATCAGTTTGATGATGAAGAGTTGTCATCGATGCAAGCACTTGATGAGAATCCGCATCTCGGTGGTCAGGATCGCGTCTATCTTCAATTTGCACTGGGTAAGGCATTTGAAGATCGAAAGGATTATCAACAATCCTTTCACCACTACGCCAAAGGCAACGCCATCAAGAAAACCCAGCTTCAATATAAAGCGGAGGGCACCACTCAGGAGTGCGACGACCAGATTGCTGCGTGCACTCGGCAAGTGTTCGAGCGCGAAACGGGCCACACGGCACCCGACCCCATCTTCATTCTCGGGCTGCCGCGTGCGGGCTCGACGCTGCTTGAGCAGATTCTCTCATCACACAGCATGGTCGACGGCACGCTGGAGCTACCCAATGTGCTGTCGATCAGCGGCAAACTGCGCAGACTGGGTCAACGAGAGGGCAATAAGAAATATCCGTTTAATCTGGCGGACCTGTCTGCAGAACAACTTGCTACGCTGGGAGAAGAATACATCCGCGAAACACAAGTACACCGGATGGGCGCACCCTTCTTCATCGACAAAATGCCCAACAACTTCCGCCACATAGGGCTCATCAAGCTGATGCTACCCAACGCCAAAATTATTGACGCGCGCCGGGACCCCATGTCCTGCTGCTTTTCCGGCTTCAAGCAGCTATTTGCCGAGGGGCAGATGTTCAGCTACGACCAGGAAGACATCGCTCAGTACTACCTGGACTATGTGCGCCTGATGAACCACTGGGACGACGTCATCCCCGGCTATGTGCTGCGCGTACAGCATGAGGACGTGGTGGCTGACCTTGAGATCCAAGTGCGGCGGATGCTCGACTTCTGCGGTCTACCCTTTGAGGAGGCCTGCCTGGAATTCCATAAAACAGAACGCAATGTGCGAACGCCGTCATCGGAGCAGGTGCGACAGCCGATTTTCTCGACCGCGCTGGAACAGTGGAAGCACTATGAGCCCTGGCTGGGGCCGCTCAAAGCCCGCCTAGGACCCGACTGGATCGCACAGGACTAAAGCCGTAACCAGCTTACTGTGCCTTAACCCACTCCAAAATAGAGGAGAAATCCCGCGGGCCGTTGCCCTCACCCTGATGATCTGAATAGGCTGCCATGGCCTGTTTGCCCATCTGATTATTGAGCCCGCAGCTCTCGGCAACTTTACAGGCCAAGCCCAGGTCCTTAACCATCAGGTCAACCATGAAACCGGGCTGGTAGTTGTTGCTGGAGGGGACGTCCTCCATCACATCGGGCCAGGGGTTATAGACCTGTAGGGACCAGTTGTTACCGGAGCTCGCCTTCATGATCTCTGAGAGCACCGCCGGATCCAATCCGTGCGCTTCACCCATGGCCAGCGCCTCTGAGGTACCGATCATGTGCACTGCCAGCAACATATTGTTGGCCGCCTTCGCCACTTGGCCAGCGCCCGCAGGCCCGGCGTGAAAGATTTTTTCCGCGCTACCCATACCTTCAAGAATCGGCTTGGCCCGATCAAATGCCGCTGCACTGCCGCCACACATGAAGGCGAGAGTTCCGGCCGCGGCAGCCGCCACACCGCCTGATACTGGAGTGTCCATAAAATCGATGCCGAGCTCGGCAGCCGCCTCGCCAACCTGACGCGCGGTCGCCGCGTCGATGGTGCTGGCGTCGAGAATAAGTGTGTCAGTCGACACCTTGGCCAAAAGGCCATCTTCGCCGAGGAAGGTGCCCGCGACATGCTTGCCTGCCGGCAACATACTGATGATCACATCGGCGCCCTTTGCAGCCTCAAACGCGGACGCGGCAATCGAGGCGCCCTCAGCCGCCACCGCCGCACAAGCTGCCTCGACCAAATCAAAGACGGTGAGCGCATGACCCGCGGCAAGCAGATTTTTGGCCATCGGCCCGCCCATATTGCCCAAACCCAGGAACGCGATCGTGGCCATCTATTACTCCGGTAATCCGAGCTCCGGCATCTCTGCCGGCGCAGTGAAGAATGAGTCAACAATGTCGGCAGGCACGGAGGCCAGATTCGGATAAGCCCACGCAGGGGAGCGATCTTTGTCTACCAGCAGTGCCCGCACGCCCTCGGCGAACTCGGGGTGACGCATGATGTTGCAGCCCAATATCAGTTCCGACTCAAAGATCGCTTCGAGGGTAGCCTCCCGGGTTTGGTTCAGCTGGCGAAAAATCCAGCTGGCGGCCAGCGGCGAGCCATGGGCAAAGCCATCACGGGCCTTACCCAGCCAATTGTCCTCACCCTGCCAGCTCATCACGCGGGCATGAATTGCTGCGAGGTCATCGCCTGCCATCCACTCATTAATCGTGTCGATGTGGGGCTCAATTTGTGCATCGGGTTGTTCAATACCGGCCACGCCGTCGGCGAGCACAGCGCCAACCAGTTCGTGATTCGCGGTTGTATTACCAGACCACGCCTGTGTAGTGAGGTCTGCGAGTAAATCGGCCTTCTGCTCATTGGCGAGAAATTTCGTGCCCAGGCCACAGTAGAGCGCGTCCGTGGCGTTAATGTGGGATGAGGTCAGCGCCAGAAAGCGGCCCACCTGCCCCGGCATGCGGTTCAAGAACCAGCTACCGCCCACATCCGGGAACAGTGCAATCGTGATTTCCGGCATCCCGATGCGCGTGCGCTCGCTGACGACGCGATATCGGCACCCGGCAAGAATACCGAGCCCTCCACCCATGACCACACCGTGGCCCCAACAAATCAGCGGCTTAGTGTAGGTGTGCAGCAGGTAGTTCATGCGGTACTCCCGAGCAAAGAAGTGCTCGGCGTAGTCGCAGGGGCCACCGGGGGTCTCGATACAGGAGTTGCGCAACGCCTGTACATCACCGCCGGCACAAAAGGCTTTTTCGCCGGCGCCATCGATGAACACTGCGACCACCTTGTCATCCTCAGCCCAGACTTCAAGGTGATCGGTAATGACCTCCACCATATCGCGAGTCAGGGAGTTCAGCGTCTTCTCAACGTTGAGGGTGAGCTGCCCAATCACCCGGTCTCCTGCCGGATGCTCGGCGACCAGCACGCTGTCGGTCATTGATTTTTCCACTCGGGCTCACGCTTCTCGAGGAAAGCGTTGGTGCCTTCCTGCTGATCCTCGGTCGAGAACAAGGCGACAAACTCATCGCGCTCCGCAACGAGACCATCGGCGATCGCAATATTGCGCGCCGAATGAATCAGACGCTTGCAGGCCGCTACCGAAGTGGGTGACTGATTACCCACTTTGGCCGCCAACGTCGTTGCGGTTTCCAGTGCCTCACCTTTTGGCACGACTTCCTCAACCAGCCCCAGTGTTTGCGCTTGCTGCGCACCAATGCGCTCACCACAGAGGATCATGCGCTTGGCCCAGCCCTCGCCCACCAACTGGGCCAGACGTTGGGTACCACCGGCACAAGGCAGCAGGCCAACCCGCGCCTCGGGTAGCGCCAGCGCCGCCTGCTCTTCGGCAATGCGGATATCACAGGCGAGCGCCACTTCCAGACCACCGCCCATCGCGAATCCGTTGATGGCAGCAATCGACACGCCCCGGAAATCGGCCAGCGTTTCGAACGCCTCACCAAAGGCCTCGCTCACCCCCCGGGCCACGTTCGCGTCTCCGGAGGCAAACTGGTTCAGGTCAGCACCCGCCGAGAAAAATTTCTCGCCCGCGCCAGTCAGCACAAGGGCGTAAACGGTGGGTTCAGCATTTAAGGCCTCGATCACGGCTTTGAGCGCCGGCAGGCTCTCGCGGTCCCAGGTGTTGGCAGACGGGTTATCAACGACAACCGTTGCGATACTGCCCTCGATCGAGACTTTGATTTTTTCAGATGGACTGATGCTCATTGAATGACCTCCAGAGCGCCGTCCATCAGCAACTTTCGGCCGATAATGACGCGCATAATTTCATTGGTTCCCTCGAGAATTTGATGCACCCGGGTGTCGCGCACGTAGCGCTCCATCGGATACTCCTTAATGTAGCCATAGCCGCCCAGTAGCTGCAGGGCATCATTGCAGACCGTAAAGCCGACATCGGTGGCAAAGCGCTTGGCCATGGCGCAATACGTGGTTGCCTGCGGGTCCTTGTTGTCCAGCTTGCTGGCGGCGAGCCGAATCATTTGCCGGGCTGCCACCAGCTCAGTCAGCATGTCGGCCAGCCTGAATTGGGTGTTCTGGAAATCTGCGATCGCGGTATCAAACTGCTTTCGCTCCTGCACATAGACCGTCGCGTCCTGAATAGCGCGCTGTGCGGTACCTACGGAACAGGTCGCGATATTAATGCGGCCACCGTCCAGCCCTTCCATCGCAATGGCAAAACCCTGGCCTTCCTCACCCAAACGATTCGAGACGGGAACGCGCACATTATCGAAAGTGATCATGCGCGTAGGCTGGGCATTCCAGCCCATCTTGTGCTCTTTTTTGCCGTACTCAATGCCCTCGGCATCCGCCGGTATCATTAGCGCCGTGACTCCTTTGGGCCCCGCATCCGCGGTACGGGTCATCACCACCAGCACGTCGGTTTCGCCCGCACCGGAGATAAACACTTTGCTGCCATTCACGACATACGCATCGCCGTCGAGCACTGCGCTGGTGCGCAAACTGCCGGCGTCGGAACCCGCACCCGGCTCGGTGAGGCAGTAGGAGGCGAGCTTCTCGCCCATCACCAGTTCAGGACACCATTCATCGACCACCACTTGCTGACAGTACTTACCGATCATGGCGGCCGCCATGTTGTGAATAGTCAAAAACGCAGCGGTGGTCGTGCACCCTTTAGCGAGCTCTTCCACGATCAAGCTGGCATCCAGGCGACCCATACCTAACCCCCCCGCAGCCTCAGGGGTGTACATGCCCATAAAGCCCAATTCGCCTGCGGCTTTCAGAGCTTCTGTGGCAAAAATGGACTCTGCATCCCAATGCGCGGCATGGGGCGCGAGCTCTTTTTCAGAGAAGGCCTTGGCGCTGGCGATGTAAGCGTGCTGATCATCGTTCAGTTCAAAATTCACTCAGGGTGCTCCAACCGCTTGAGGCTATCGACACTGTGCGTCGCGGGACAAAGAGATCTCGCTTCGCGGGACGCACAGTATAAACCGATTATGGCTCAACCCGATGTTTCGATACACCGGTGAAATCGATTGCAAGCCGCATCATTACTTAGTTTTTGGAATGAGTTTACTGGCATGAGACGGCCGGGCGGTTTACCCTTAGATCTCGGTTTTTTGGTAATTGGGGGTTGGACCGTCATGTCGCAAGATAATGGTGACGCCAAGGCATTTATCGCGGATCTGGTTGCGCGATCGCGCGCCGCGCAAAAACAGATCGAGCACTACTCCCAGGAGCGAGTCGATGGGTTGATACGAGCCATGGTATGGTCCGTGGCCAGGCCAGGTATGGCGGAAGAGATTGCCCAATTCACCGTTGATGAGACCCAGCTTGGCAACTACGACGGGAAATTCCTGAAGATCCAGCGTAAGACCCGTGCGACACTTCTCGACATCATTCATGACAAGTCAGTCGGCATCATTGAGGAATATCCGGAACGCAATATCCGCGTTCTTGCAAAGCCGCTGGGCGTGATCGGCGCACTGGCGCCGTCGACCAACCCGGAAGCCACCCCCGTTATCAAGGGCATTCACGCCGTCAAAGGCCGTAACTCGATCATCGTTGCACCCCATCCACGCGCCAAGCTGACCAACAAAAAGATCTGTGACCTGATGCGCGCCGCGCTGAAGAAAATGGGGGCACCCGAGGATCTGGTGATCGGCATCGAAACGCCCAGCCTCGAGACCACTAACGAATTAATGCGCCAGTGCGACCTGGTGCTCGCTACCGGCGGCGGTGCCATGGTGCACGCAGCCTACTCCAGTGGCTCACCCGCGCTAGGCGTCGGTGTGGGTAACGCCGTCATTACGGTAGATGACACAGCTGATCTCGACGCAGCAGCAGAGAAAATTCGCCTGTCGAAAACCCTGGATCTAGCGGCGTCCTGCTCATCGGACAACTCGGTGGTGCTGCTCGATAGCATCTATGAGGCTATGCTGGAGAAGCTGAAGGCGCAGGGCGGTTACCTTTGTAACGAAGAAGAAAAAGTCGCGCTTCGCAATACGCTTTGGGATGAAGAGCTCCATCTGAATACTGCCATCGTGGCACAGCCACCGGAGAAGATCGCGCAGATGGCGGGGCTTTCTATCCCAGAGGATACGAAATTCTTCATCGTGCCAGAGGAAGGCTGGGGCCCTGGGCATCCGTTTTCTGGTGAAAAACTGTCGGTGATCATGGCGCTGTACCGCGCGCGTGATATTGATCACGCCATCGAGCTCACGCAGAACATTCAGGCCTATCAGGGTCAGGGGCACAGCTGCGGTATCTACTCAAGCAGCGAAGAGAACATCATGAAGCTGGCCGAGAACACCTATACCTCCCGCGTCATGGTGAACCAACCCCAGGCAGCCTCCAACAGCGGTAATGTTTGGAACGGCATGAGGCAGACGTTTTCTTTGGGCTGCGGTTCCTGGGGCGGCAATGGAACAAACAACAACATCTCCTGGCGCGATCTCATTAACGAAACCTGGGTATCGATGCCGCTGGCGGAAGATAAGGTGATCCCCTCGGACGAAGAGCTGTTTGGCGACGTGATCAACCAGCTGAGCTAACGCTAGATCATGTCAGATCAGGGTGGGCGGGTAGCGGATTTGGAGCTCCCCGACCTGATGGATCCCGAGGTCCAGCAGTGCCCCTACGGGCTCTATCAAACCCTCCGGCATTACGCCCCGCTGCATAGGATGCCCTCGACCGGGTTTCACTTGGTCACCAGCTATACATTAGCGCGCGAGATCATCAGGGCACCGGATCAGTATTTGAGCGGCGTGAGCCCGATGGCCCTTCCCGACGACGGCATTCCTCAGGAAATCATCGATATCTACGAGGAAAAAGGCTGGCTGCCGCTAGCCTCCTGCTCGACATCAGACCCGCCGCAGCATTCGCGGGTCAGAGGTTTTCTGGAGAAACTCTTCACTGCGCAAAAAGTCCGTGCTGCGACACCCGCCATTGATGCCATCGCCGAGTCACTGCTCGACAAGCTGGAAGGGCGTTCGGAGGTGGAGTTTATTCAGGACTTCGCACATCCCCTCCCGATGATAGTCATTGCGGATCTGCTGGGTGTGCCGCGCGCTGACATTAGTCAGTTCAAGATCTGGTCTGACGCCATCGTCGAGCCGTTCAGCATGATGGCCACCCGGGAGCGCAGGATCGAATGCGCAAAGCTGGTGGTTGAAATGCAGGCCTACTTTGCTGACATGGTGGCAGAACGGCGCAAAAATCCCCGGGACGATCTGATCAGCGAGGCCATTGCTTACCGAGATCAGGACGGCGAGGCCTTCACCATGCAGGAGCTGATGACCATCATCACCATTGATCTTTTGGCCTCCGGTAACGAAACCACAACAGCGGCTATTGGTTCGGGTTTAAAGCTGCTCATTGAGGACCCCGATTCACTCAATAACGTGCTGGCCGAACCAACCTTGATACCGATATTGGCAGAGGAGATTTTGCGGCTGGAGTCGCCGGCGCAGGGCATGTTCAGGCGCTGCGCTCACAGTGGCAACCTTGCGGGGGTCATGCTCAAGGAAGGCGAACTGCTGAATATTCGCTTTGGCGCAGCCAACCGCGATGAAGCGCAATTTTCAGAACCGGATCGAATCGATCTACAGCGAAAAAAGGCGGGCAGTCATCTCGCATTCGGCATGGGCCGACATGTCTGTGTAGGTGCCGCACTGGCTCGTCAGGAAATCATCAGCGCGTTTCAGGCACTCACCCGCCGCTACGATCGCTTCTGGTTGCTACCGGACCGTCCTGAACCAGTCTACCAACCGAGCCTCTTTGGCCGTAATTTGCTGTCACTGCACATTGGTTGGTCGCCGCAGCGATAGCATCGCCAGAGCGCCGTTTCTGCGCGTGCAAATTGCGCTGAAAACCCTCCTCTTTTGGCTCGCAGCGAACGTTAACCACCTGAATGCGCCACCGTGCTAACACCGCAATCAATTTCAGACCCCCCCCAGCCTCCGGAACAAGTGGTCAGGCCGCGAGCGCCCCTCTAAAATGCCATTCTAAGCACGCGCATGACATAAAAAGAGGGACACATGAGTCGCATCAGCTTTGTACCGACCTCCGAGTGGAGTGAAGATCTCCGAACATTCGTCGCCGCAGATAGTGCGACCGAGCTGGAGCTGGGCATAACAAGGATGCTCGCCCACGCACCGGAACTCGCAATGGGTTTGCTTGGCTTTGGCGGGGCCATAACAACTAAAAGAACGCTTCCTGAGCGCCTGATCGAGCTGCTGCGACTGCGCGTGGCCTTTCACAATCAGTGCCGAAGCTGCATGGCGATCCGTTACCGCGCTGCCAATGCCGATATTTCCGAGGCCGAGGTCTGTAGTTTGGAACAGCCGCAGGAAGCCGAGTCACTGGACGATCGAGAGCGACTTGCGGTTGAGCTGGGGGATCGATTCGCCTGTGATCATTTGTCCATCGACGAGGTATTTTTTGAGCAGCTTAAAATTCTCTTTTCAGAAGCTGAAATTGTGGAGCTACTGATGCATTGCGCGCTCTACGTCGGAGTGGGCCGACTGGCCGCGGTGCTCGATATGACCGAGGACCTCCCCGAGGGTTTCAATTTGCCCTTTGGCTACGGTCATCATGTCACGCCAACATCGGGTGAGCCCGTGGTGGTGAGGTAAGCAAGGTGGCTATAAATTTCTCTGTGTATCGCGTCATCGCGTACGATCGCCCTGCGAGTCTCCCAGCTAGGACGCATAACAGTCCACGGAGCATCTTGCCCCTCTTTGCGCTGCTCGCCACACTGCTGGTCTCACCGCTGACTTTGACCGCTCCTTATCAAGGATGGTCTCTGCCCGGCGCGAACGAGGGCGGCGGGCACTTCAGTCAAGCGACGCAAATTACGCCAGACAATGTCACTGATCTCGAGATTGCATGGACGCATCGCTCGGGGGACTTTAGAGAGGGCGAGAACTTCATCGGTGGATTAAGCGGCGAGGAGCCACTACAGTCGTCCTGGCAAGCCACGCCTGTCCTTATCGAAGACCATTTGTATCTCTGCACGCCTTTTAACCGCATTCTGGCTATTCACGCCGAAACCGGCGCCGAGCGCTGGTCCTACTCTCCCGACATTGATCTGGAAAGCTTTCCCATGCCACGCTGTCGCGGCGTGACCCAATGGACTGACAAACGCGTCCCGCCTACGGAACCTTGCCATCGCGTGGTCATTGCACCGCTCATGGATGCGCGGGTCGTAGGCCTTGATGCAGGGACCGGTCAGACCTGCCCGTTTGGGGATGTGACGGAACTCGACCTTAGTAAAGGCCTTGGCCCCTATGAGGCCGGGTTCTACATGTTGAATACTCCGCCGGCGATTACCGGCAATACGTTGATCACGGGCGGCTCGGTTGCAGATAACATCACCACCGCAGTCCCTAGTGGCGTGGTGCGCGCCTATGATTTAACCACCGGCGAACTATTGTGGGCCTGGGAGCCTGTTGTCGCCGTTGAACCCTCATACGCGGTCATGGCTGACGAGGACAGAGATAGTTCGTCGGCGACAGATAGCGCCACAGATCAGCGCTATCAACAGGGCACGACCAACTCCTGGTCCTACCTGTCGGTCGACCCCGAACTGGGTCTGGTCTATGTCCCCACCGGCAATACCTCGCCCGACTACTACGGGGGACACCGCGGCAACCTCGATCACTACTCGAGCTCAGTAGTAGCCCTAACCATCGCCACGGGAGAAGTGGAGTGGCACTTCCAAACCGTACATCACGATATCTGGGATTTTGACGTGCCCTCCCAGCCAACGTTGTTTGAAACAGAGATCGAGGATCGCGCGGTCAAGGGCTTGGCCCAAACCACCAAGCAGGGATATGTCTTTATGCTGGATAGGGTGACAGGCGAGCCTCTGTTCCCTGTCGAAGAGGTACCAATGCCACAGGGGACCGTGTCCGGTGACTACACGTCCCCCACCCAGCCAGTACCCACCAAGCCTCGCTCGTTATTCGATTTGCCGGGCGAGAGAGATCCTGTCTGGGGCTTGGTCCCCTGGGACAAGTGGGCCTGCAAAGATACGCTCGCCAATTTACGTTATGAAGGGCCCTTTACCCCCGCTTCGCTGGAGGGTGCGCTGCACATGCCCAGCGCCTTCGGCGGACAAAACTGGGGGGGGGCCGTCGATCGATCCTGGCCGCCAGAAACTGGTGGTCAACACGCTCCACATGGGGACGGTGTTGCAACTGATTCCCCGGGACCAGTGTGACGGCGAAGGTCCGGAACCGGTGGCAGACGGTCCGTTTTTGCTCGAACCCTCCGAGGGCACACCCTACTGCAATCGGCGTTGGCTCGGTTTTGTCTCACCGCTCGGCGTGCCCTGTACACCTCCACCCTGGGGGACCCTCGCGGGCATTGATCTGCAAACCGGCAATGTGGATTGGCAGGTGCCGCTGGGCACCACGCGGGACATGGCGCCCTGGCCGTTTTGGTACATCCGGGGATCCCCCAATCTCGGCGGCCCGGTGAGCACGGCCAGTGGCCTCACCTTCATTGGCGCGACCACCGATCATTTCCTACGAGCATTTGATACGGATACCGGGGAAGAACTCTGGAAAGGCCGACTGCCGACTTCGGGGCATGGCCTGCCCATTACCTACCAGCTCAGCGAGAACGGTAAACAGTACGTGGTGATCGCCGCAGGCGGGCACGCCGCCATGGGCACGCCCCCGGGAGATTACTTGATTGCCTTCACGCTACCCGATAAATCTTGAGGCAAATCTCATGAATGCACCCATTATCACAACACCTGCAGGCGACCTACTTGCCAACATTCACGAGCTCGCCTGGCTGGACGTGGGTGGCGGTACCCAGTTCAAGGTGCTCCGGATCTGTGAAAAAACGGGCCAGTGGGCGCTCTATGTGCACATGGATCCTGGGGCGAGATTTCAGGCGCATCGGCACGAAGGTACCGGCCAGTTTTTTATTCTGAGGGGCGAGTTGATCTACGACGTGGGTATCGCCCCTGCCGGGACCTATGGCTTTGAACCGGTGTTTGCCGAGCATAGCGATGCGCATTGCGTAGTGGAAACCGAGATGCTGTTTCTGGGTGAGGGCGCTGTCACCTATTTCACCGCCGAAGGTGAAGTCGACTATGTGTTCAACGCGATGACACTGAAAGCGGCACAGGATGGCGCCGCACAACTGGATATCGCTGGCGACGCTTAAAGGCATCACCGTCTCAAATCAATTGTTCTCGAGTCCGGCAACCACTGTTTTAAGAAACGCCGCTGCCTGAGCGCCATTTACCACTCGATGGTCACTCCCCAATGTGAGCGTGATGACAGATCGCGCCACGACTTCGTCAGCCTCATTGAATACGGGTATTCGCTGCACCGCGCCCACTGACAGCACCATGACTTGTGGCGGTGTCACCATGGCGGTAAATGCCGTCACACCATACATGCCCAGGTTACTGACGGTGATGGCGGCAGGTACCTGATCAGACGCCATTATCTTGCCACCGCGGGCACGGCTAATCAGTTCACCTGAATGCCTGGCCAGTGCCTCAAGGTCTGCGTCCGCAGCCGTTTGCACCACCGGTGCCAGAACCACATTGGCATCTGTTGCTACGGCGATACCCACAGGCTGTCCATGAACTGCGGTCAATCGCTCACCGTCAAAGGTCTGGTTGAGCTCTGGATGGGACACAAGCGACTGCTGAACCGCGGCAACAATGAGATCGTTCACCGATGCGCCATTTGGCAATGTGGCCATTATCTCATCTACCTGCGCATCCATACTGACATGGTATAGCGGCAGCGTGGACTGCGCTTGAGAGAGCTTGCGCGCAACGGTCGCTTGCTGTGAGGGCAACGGCTCGCCACCCGATATCGCAGGTGCGGCAGGGGCTGCGCCAGCCGCGCTTTGCTCGACCGCAAGATCCACGTCGGCTTTCACAATGCGACCCTGGGGCCCGGTGCCTGTGAGTTGCGCCGGGTCGATACCGGCGGCATCGAGCTTGCGCCGTAAAGCGGGTGCAATGCGCACGGGCGCGGCGTCAGTTTCGCTGGATGCTGTGGGTTCAGCTGGGGTAGACGTTTTCTCAGCTGCGGGCGCAGCGTCCTCATCGCGACTTTGTGCAGCGATAAAGGCATCGATAGCATCTTCCGTCACGGCGTCAGACGCGATAACGCCAATCAAATGCCCCACCGGGAGCTCGTCACCGATCTCTGCCAGCAGCCGCACCAGGGTGCCAGAACTTCGCGCCTCAAAACTGTTCACGATTTTGTCGGTTTCGATGTCAACGATTTCCTCGCCGGCCTTGACTGCATCGCCGACGGACTTATGCCAGGCAACGATCGTGCCATGGGTCATCTCGATCCCCCACTTGGGAATCGTTACCGCATCCAGTCCATCACTCATTGGCAGCACTCTGCGCAAGGTCCGCTTTCGGCTGCAATGCAAAGACCATTAGGGCATTACCTGGCATACGCGCACCGAACTGGTACCCAGAATTGATCAGCACATGCCCCTTGTACAGCACGGGGCCGTCAGACTCGATAGAGCCCCCCAATGCGATATCGCCCGATACTGATTCGAAGTCACCGAAGGTATCGAACGACCAGAGGATCTCTCCGGAGACGCTGTCGTATACATTTAGGTTGCCGTCGAGGCTACCGGCAAATACCAATTGGTCGGTACTGGAAATCGCGGCGGACATGCCTTGATCGCAGACGGGGATTGGCGACTTGCCGTCGCAGTCAGCAACGCTGGGCGTGTACCAGCGAACCTCACCTGAGGTCGGGTCCAACGCATGTATACCCGGAGAAACTGGCCCGGTGAAGCGCCCAGTGATCGTCGTATCAGCGATTGGGACAAAGAGAGAGTCGCTATTCACTGACATGCCCCAGTGGACACCCCCAAGGAAGCCACCGCGACCGACTTTGTTATGCCAGACAATCGCACCGCCCTTGTCAGGATCCAGCGCGTAAACATCACCACTCTTCTGACCCACCAGCAAATAATCGCGCTCGCCGCCAGGCCACAGCACTGTTGAAGCGCCGATGTCCAGATCCGGGCCGTCCTCCTCCGGGCAGTTGGCTGCCTCGCCGATGAAACACGCCATATTCCAGGCATCTCCCCCCAGCAGCTGCTTCGCCCACTGACGCTCGCCGGTGGCCAGAGAAAACGCCAGTACCGCATCACTCGTATCCGCTGCTGGCGAGGTGTAGGCCTCGCCAGTGCCGACATAGAGAACGCCGCGCTCGGCGTCGATGGTCGGGCTGTTCCAGACCGGGGCACCCGCAGGGCCTTTTCGCACCGAACCAAAGGGATTCGTCTCACCGGTTTCCACTGCTGGCTCTTCGATCACATGTGCGCGCCAATTTAGCTCGCCCGACGCAGCATCCACTGACACCACGCCACCGCGAAAGGTGCAGCAGGCGTAGCCTGGATCAGCTGCGGTGGCCCACTCTGACGACGAGATAGGGACATAGAGGCTCCCCCCGTGAAGTTTGGGGGACCCGGTGATAGTCGCATCTGGATGGTCCCCTACTGGCGAGCGCCACACCAAGGAGCCATCGCTTGCATCGATGGCATGCACCGTGGCGCTGAAATCACCCATGTAGAGCACCGGGTCGTCGCGACCCGGTACCTCACCAAGCGACAGACTGCTGCGGACCTCGGCCCCCGCCGAGTAGGTCCAATGGGCGCAACCTGATTCCAGATCGAGGGCATAAATGTCACCCGACTGCGACCCGACAAAGATCACGCCGCCATGCACCAAGGGTTGTGACCGCGCGCGCAAGGCGCCCGGATACGCAAATACCCATTTGAGTGCGAGCTGATCCACGTTGTTGCGGTCCAACCCTGCGACAGCGCCATCGCTATGACGGTGATTTTCGGCATTACCGCCCCAGCCCTGCATGGCTGCAGCATCGCTCTTGGCAAGCGCGCTCATCGGATCAGAACACGCCAGAATCGGTTTTGGCGGGGCCATCGCCTCTCCGGCTAAAAAGCCTGCGAGCACCTCGCGTTCACTCGCAGACAACGCCGAGGCCTGCGCGCGCATCACACCGTTGTTCATGGCATTTAATACGGTGTCAGCACCGATCGTAGAAAAAGTAATCACGTGCGGTGCGCGCGGGACCTGGCCGTCGTGGCAGGCAGCGCAGTGCGCTTGATACAGCGCCATGCCGTCGGCCGCCTCTGTCGTCGACCCGTCAGTGGGTATGCTCGTGCTGGAGGGCGCGGCATTAGCTATCGGCATCAACACCGCGGCGGCCATCATCAAGCTTAGTCGCCACATCAGATCTTTTACTGTGATCATCTCTGGGTCGCTTCTTCCATTCTTGTCAGTAAGACAAAGTTTCTTCTACCGCCGCCATGACCCGCTCCACGCTGGGCACATAGTTGGCCTCGAGGCAGGGCGTTGCCGGCACCGGCGTGTGCGGTGAGGTCACCCGCTTGACCGGCGCATCTAGAGTATCGAAACCGCGCTCCACCACTAACCCCGCGATCTCTGAGGCCATACTGCAGTAGGGGTTTGATTCATCCACGACCACCATACGCCCGGTCTTGGCAAGGCTTTCCAACACCGAACCTTCATCCAGCGGAGACAGCGTGCGCAAATCAAT
>CACNSR010000010.1 GCA_902623175.1 Halieaceae bacterium | reverse complement strand
ACCTTCTCTGAGCACGGCGCGCGGTTTCCGGCCTACAATTCCATTGTCGGGTCAGGCGCCAACGCCTGTGTGCTGCATTACACGGAGAACGCATCGCGGATGAAGTCTGGCGACCTGGTGCTGATTGATGCGGGTTGCGAGTATCAGGGCTACGCCGCCGATATCACGCGAACCTTCCCGGTCAGCGGCCGATTTTCTCCAGAGCAGCGGGCGATATATGACGTAGTACTCGAGGCGCAGCGCGCCGCGATTGCCAAAGTGCGCCCGGGCAATACCTGGAATCAGCCCCACGATGCTACGGTGCGCGTGATTACGCGGGGCCTGATCAAGTTAGGCCTCCTGAGGGGGAAAGAGCGGGAATTGATCAAGGATGAGGCTTACCGGGATTTTTATATGCACCGCGCGGGTCATTGGCTGGGTCTCGATGTGCACGATGTGGGCGATTACCGTATCGGCGGACGCTGGCGCCAGCTTGAGCCCGGGATGGTGCTGACTATCGAGCCGGGCATTTATATAGCGGCCGACAACACTAAGGTTGCCAAGCGCTGGCGCGGCATTGGTATTCGTATTGAAGACGACGTCGCGGTGACAGAAACTGGCTGCGACGTGCTCACTGCGGATGTTCCCAAGCGCGCTGACGATATTGAAACACTGATGTCTGAGGCATCATGAGCGACGGGCAGCGGGTCCTGATTCTCGGAGGAGGTCTCGCAGGCCTCTCGTTTGCTATTGCGCTGGCAACAGCAGCCCCAACCTTGGATGTCACGTTGCTGGAGGCGCATCCCTTTCGATCGGGAACACCCAACCCCATGGACACCCGGGGCTCAGCGCTGAACCTTCACTCTGTTGAGCTTTTAAAGCGCTGGGACCTTTGGTCTTCGCTGAGATCCTACACCGGCGCGATAAGCGATATTCATGTGTCGCATCGCGGGCATTTTGGTAGTGCTCTGATGACGGCCGAAGAGCTCGACGTGCCGGCACTGGGTTACGTGGTGGAAAATCACGAACTGGGTCGGGCACTGCTGGCGCGCGCCGAACAACTGGGGGTGAACGTCCGCGCGCCTGTCCGCTGTGTTTCGCTGGCGACTAGTGCAGAGAAGCCTGCTGTGCTAATCGACGAGGGTGGCCGACTCACTGCAGATCTGGTGCTGCTCGCGGCGGGCGTCGCCAAGGACTGGTTTGAGGAGTTAGGTATCGGCGTGGAAGAGCGGCCCACGGGCAATCACGCGGTGGTGTTTAATGCGAGCTTTCCCGGGGTGCAGCGGGGGCGCGCCTTCGAGCGCTTCACACCCCATGGTCCCCTGGCGGTGCTGCCACTGCCCTCCCTGGCGCGATCAGAGCAACGTTTTAATGTGGTGTGGTCGGTACCGGATAAGGAAATTGAAACTCTGATTAGCTTGGAGAACGAGACCTTTATCTCCGCGTTTCAGAATGCTTTTGGCTGGCGACTCGGCCGAGTTAGCGATGTGGGTCAGCGCAGCCAGTGGCCGCTGCTGCGCTTGATTGCTTCTGAGCAATATCGGTCAGGCTTTCTTTTGGTGGGGAATGCCGCGCACACACTGCACCCTGTGGCAGGCCAGGGCCTCAACCTGTCGCTACGAGAGGCGGATCTGTTGGCATCCGCGCTGGCGATCGCGGTGCGCGAAGGTCAGCCCATTGGCCAATTGGGCAGTCTGAAGCGCTACCTTGAGCAGGCAACTGATGAGCAGCACTTCATCACACGCAGCACGGACCTGCTCGCGACGCTTTTCAATCGCCGGGGTCCACTGCTTGATGCACCGAGAAATCTGTCGCTGGTTCTGCTCGACTTGGTTCCCGCGGCGCGCGCTCGGGTTGCCAACCTGGGCATCGGTCAGCGCAGTGCCGGCAACGCTCTCGGTTGAGCAGGCTGAGCGGGCGATGACACATCCCGATATCCTCATTGTCGGCGCAGGGGTCGCCGGTCTGTCGCTGGCGACCGCGCTTGGGCGAGAGGGATTCTGTGTCACGGTGATCGATGGCGCGAAGCGTCCGCCGCCACCCCCGGCCGACAGAGCAATTGCGGACTGGGACCTGCGCGTCAGTGCACTTACCCCGGCGTCGATAGATTTTCTGGAAAGGCTGGGTGCATGGTCAGCCATACCTGGCGATCGCACCGGTTGTTATACCCGCATGAAGGTGTGGGACGGTCACGGCAGCGGCCGCATTGGCTTCGACGCCAGCGAGGTCAAAGCCCCCTATCTTGGATATATCGTTGAAAATCGGCTGACGCTGCAGGCGCTGTTGCAGTGTGCAGAGACCTGTCCGGGCGTTGAAGTGCTTTGGGACTGCGCCATGGAGGACATGGCGCCCACTGATTCCGGCTGGGAAATTAACTGCGAGGATGGCTCGACCTTTTGCGCGCCCCTCACCGTAGGGGCGGATGGTGCGCGTTCGCGAGTACGGGATTGGGCGGCCATGCCCACGCGCGATTGGAGCTACGAGCAGAGCGCTATCGTGGGCACCGTGACACTGGCATGCCATCATCAGCACGCCTGCTGGCAGGCTTTTCTTGATACCGGTCCGCTCGCTTTGTTGCCGCTGGCGGACGCGGATAAAGTGGCCATCGTCTGGTCGCTGGATGAGTTGCAGCACGAGCCAATCGCGTCGTTGCCAGATGAGGCATTTGTGTCGGCGCTGAATCGGGCGCTGGGGGATGACGGGCCTCGGGCTGAGGCCGTCGGCCCGAGAGCAAGCTTCCCCCTCAGGCAGTCTCATGCAGTTGACTATATCGATGAAGGTTTGGTGCTGGTGGCCGATGCGGCGCACAGCCTTCATCCGCTCGCAGGCCAGGGCATCAATCTGGGCCTCAGTGATGTCAGGGTGCTGGCCGAAGAGTTGACCGCGGGCAAAGCCAAAGGTTTGGCGATCGACAGCCCGGTCGCACTAAAGCGCTATCAGCGCCAGCGAAAGACCGAAAATCTCGCCATGATGGTGGCGATGGAAGGATTCAAGCGCGGTTTTGGCAGCCGGAATCCGCTGACGGTTATTGCGCGCAATATCGGACTGGGCCTGGTGGACCAACAGGCCTGGCTGAAACGGTGGTTCATGGGGCAGGCGCTTAGCTAAGCTTGATTGTTGCGGCGTGCGCTGAGCTTTTACCTCACCAAGGCAGAGCGGTTGACAGTCACTGCTGTTGCCGCGGCCAGTGAATCGCCTCTCATCCCAGATGTTTCTGGTGCTAGCGCAGTGACAAGATTGGCCATTGGTGTGCTTCGGCGTGCGCGCGCAGGGTGTCGTCGGGGTCTACGGCGACGGGATGCCCCACAGCACTCAATAGCGGCAGATCATTGTGAGAATCAGAGTAGAACCAGCTGTCCGTCGGCTCTCCGGCCTCGGGGTGGAGTTGCCGCCAAGCGGCGAGCTGACTGACCTTGCCTTCCCTAAAGCAGGGACTGCCCTCGGCTTTACCGGTATAGCATTCGTCCAGCACGCCGACCCCGCTGCCAAGCCAGTGCTCAAAACCCAGCCTCGCCGCCACTGGCTCGGCCACCACAGTGTGAGTGGCAGTCATCATAAGCAGCGTATCCCCCTTAATGCGGTGCTCGTTAAGGAGTGCAAATGCTTTGTCGAGTAGCATCGGCTCGACGTACTCTGAAACGAACTGACGCTGTAGTGACCTGACGGCGGAGCGCGTCATTCCGGTTAGCGGTTCGAGCACAAAGTCGAGATAGGCCGTCATGTCGAGTCTACCGGCCTGGTAATCGGCGTAAAACGCGTCGTTTTTCTGGCGAAAAGAGTCGGCATTGGTTAAGCCGGCATCGCACAGAAACTCCCCCCATCGGTGATCGGAGTCGCCCGCCAGCAGCGTGTTGTCTAGGTCAAAAATTGCCAGTGACATAGGGTGGCCCGATTCGCTATCGAAGAAAGATGTCTCCCCACGTGCCGTCGAAGGAGGATGTGTGGAAGAATACGGACTGCGGGTCTGTGTCTCAATCCCGGGCCAATATCTGATCAACTTCCGGAAAGCGATCTTGGAGCAAGCAGAAGACAAAGAACGCGTGATCGACCGCGACGGCTTTCGTCCCAATGTTGGGATTGTGGTCTGTAATGACGAGGACCAGGTTTTGTGGGGGCGTCGCATTAATGGCCGCGACTCTTGGCAGTTCCCCCAGGGCGGCATGAACCGTGATGAGAGCCCCGAGGCGGCCATGTACCGTGAGCTGGAGGAAGAGGTGGGGCTGCGCCGGGAGTCGGTGGACCTGCTGGGTCGCACCCAAGGATGGCTTCACTATCGTCTGCCCGAGCGATTCATCCGCAAAACCGAGGCCCCCGTCTGTATTGGCCAGAAGCAGATTTGGTTTTTGCTTCGTCTCACAGGCTCTGAGAGTGATATCGATCTGGCGGCCCACGATGACCCTGAGTTCGATCACTGGAAGTGGGTGAGTTACTGGTATCCCGTGACAGCCGTGGTGGACTTTAAGCAGGCCGTGTACCGGCAGGCATTGAGCCAGCTGGCAGGCCGTTTGGCGCCCAAGTCACGCAACCAGCGCAGAAGCAGGAGGCAGCGTTAATGCTGGAGGTGCTGCGTCGCCTGATTCAGGACGTGAACGCTGCGGATTCCCTTGAGGACGTACTTGCCCTGATCGTCGCTCAGGTCAGAGCCGCGATGCGCACTGACGTTTGCACGATCTACCTTCACGATAAAGCCACACAAAAACTGGTCTTTCGCGCGACCGAGGGCTTGAACTCGGAGAAGGTTGGTCAGTTCGGATTGGGTTTCGATGAAGGTTTGGTGGGTTGGGTTGCCACCCGCGAAGAACCTTTGAATCTGGAAGATGCGAGCGCGCACCCCCAGTTTCAGTTGGTTGAGGGCCTGGGCGAGGAGCCTTTCAATGCTTTTCTAGGTGCACCCATCGTGCATCAGCGCGATCTACTGGGCGTCTTGGTGGTGCAGCAGGGCGATCACCGCACGTTCTCGGAGGACGAAGAAGCCTTTCTGATCACTGTCTCAGCGCAGCTGGCAGGCCTCATTGCCCATGCGGAGCTTGCGGGAGTGATTCGGGAGTCGGCGATGGTGCCAGAGGATGCGGAGGGCGGCGCACGCCTGTCCGGGGTGGCCGCGTGCTCCGGGATCGGTATCGGTATCGCAGCATGGGTTTCGCCCCATGCCGACTTGCAAACGGTGCCATCCAGGGAATCATCGGATCGTAGGGCTGAGCTAAAAGCATTCAGAGAAGCGCTGGCCAGTGTGCGCAGCGATATTCAGCAGGTTGCTGAGAACCTCGAGGAAGAACTGGGTCCCGAGGATCGCGCGCTGTTTGGGGTTTATCTGAGTATTCTGGATGATTCTGCGCTGGGCGGAGAAGTGGCGGCATTGATTAAAGCCGGTGAGTGGGCGCAGGGCGCACTGAGTCGGGTCATGCTGCGCCACATTCGTCACTTTGAGCGCATGGAGCACTCTTATTTGCGCGAGCGCGCAGTGGACGTCCGCGATCTTGGCACCCGGGTGCTGGGATATCTGCAGGATGCCAACCGGCAAGAAGTAGACTATCCCGATGCGACGGTGCTGGTGGCTGAGGAGCTCACCGCCTCTGCGCTGGGAGAGATTCCGCGCGAAAAGTTAGTCGGCATTGTGTCGATGCGCGGCAGCGCCAACAGCCATACTGCTATCCTCGCGAGGGCGATGGGTATTCCCGCTGTCGTGGGCGTGGAGGATTTGCCGCTCAAGCAGTTGCCCGATCGTCAGCTGGTTGTCGATGGTTACAACGGTCGGGTTTATGTGAATCCACACCCCGATTTGCTGTCGCGATTCGAGGGATTGCTGGCCGAGGATGAGGCGCTCTTCGAGGAGTTGGCACCGCTCGCCGAGCAGCCGGCGGCGACCTCTGACGGACACGCTGTGCCGCTGTGGGTCAATACGGGGGTTGCAGCCGACGTGCAGCGCGCTCGGGAGTTTGGTGCAGAGGGTGTCGGGCTGTATCGCACCGAAGTCAGTTTCCTGTTGCGCGACCGGTTTCCCAGCGAGGAAGAGCAGCGTCATTTGTATCGCGAGCAGCTGGAGGCCTTGCACCCCTCCCCCGTGACCATGCGCACACTGGATATCGGTGGCGACAAGGCGCTGCCCTATTTTCCGATTGAGGAATCTAACCCTTTTCTGGGGTGGCGGGGCATTCGCGTTACCCTCGACCACCCTGAGATTTTCTTAACGCAGGTCCGGGCCATGCTCAAGGCCAACGAGGGGCTGGATAACCTACGCATTCTGCTCCCTATGGTGACCGCGATAGATGAGTTGCGGTCTGCGCGAGAGTTAATTTTGCGTTGCCACAGCGAGGTAATGAGCGAGGGTTTCAGTGCGGCGCTGCCCCCTATTGGTGTGATGATTGAGGTGCCTGCTGCGGTTTATCTGGCGGGTCCGCTGGCGGAAGAAGCGGGTTTCCTCTCAGTGGGTTCTAATGATTTGACCCAGTATCTGCTCGCTGTCGACCGAGGCAACGCACGGGTGGCGGATTTATATCAGGCCTTGCATCCTGCTGTATTGGCTGCTTTGCGTGACATTATTGACGCGGCACACCATTACGATAAATCAGTCAGCATTTGCGGGGAGCTGGCGGGAGATCCGCGTGCCGCGCCGCTGCTGGTGGCCATGGGCTTCGATCAACTGTCTATGAATGCGGGGAGCTTATCGGTTATCAAGCGGGTATTGAGCGCGTTCAGCCGCGATGAGTTGTCACACTTAATGGCAACCGTGCGGCCCCTGAGATCGGCGCAGGAAGTGGTGAGCGCCTTGGATCAAGCGCTTGGCGATCGCGGTCTGGATATTTTCCTGCGTCGTGGGAGTGCCGTTTAGGTGCTGCCCTACCCAGACATAGATCCGGTGGCGGTGGCGCTGGGCCCGATCAAAGTGCACTGGTATGGCCTCACCTATATCGGTGGTCTGGCATTTGCCTGGTGGTTGGCGCGCCTGCGAAGCGTGCAGCCCTATTTGCCTTTAAAAAGAGACCAAGTCGATGATCTCATTTTTTATGCGGCGATCGGCGTGGTGCTGGGCGGGCGCGTGGGATACGCCCTTTTCTATGGCTTTGAGCGGCTGGCGTCTGACCCACTTTGGCTGTTTCGCGTCTGGGAGGGTGGCATGGCTTTTCATGGCGGTCTTCTCGGCGTGTTGGCGGCCATGGCCTTTTTTGCCCGCCAGCACAACATTCAGTGGGGCCGGCTGATGGATTTTGTCGCACCGTTGACGCCGATGGGTTTGGCGCTGGGGAGACTCGGCAACTTTATTGGCCAAGAGTTATGGGGCAGGCCCACCGACGTGCCCTGGGCCATGATATTCCCCAGCGACCCGCTGGCACTGGCACGCCATCCTTCCCAGCTTTACCAGTTCGCGCTGGAGGGGTGTTTGCTGTTTTTGGTATTGCTGTGGTTTAGCCGCAGGCCCCGGCCCGCCTGGGCGGTATCAGCTGTTTTCCTGATGGGCTACGGAGTTCTCCGGTTCACCGCGGAGTTTTTTCGCCAGCCCGATGCGCATATTGGTTTCGACGCTTTGGGCTGGATGACACGCGGGCAGCTGCTGTGTGTGCCCATGCTGATCGCCGGACTGTGTCTACTTTACTGGGCTTATCGCCCTTACAACCGATGAGGCTGCTATGCAGGCGTATCTCGACTTACTAAAAGATATTCGCGACAGCGGAATAGACCGCGGTGATCGCACCGGTACGGGCACTCGCTCGGTGTTTGGGCGTCAATTGCGATTCGACCTCACGGCAGGGTTTCCCATCCTGACCACCAAGCAGGTGCATTTTAAAAGCGTCGTCAACGAACTGATTTGGTTTTTGAGCGGCGATACCAACACCCAATGGCTGCGAGAAAATGGCGTCAGTATCTGGGATGAGTGGGCGACCGAAGAGGGCGACCTGGGCCCGCTGTATGGTGCGCAGTGGCACGCGTGGCCTACCCGGGACGGTGGCAGTATCAATCAGATTGATTACGTTGTGGATTGCCTGAAGCGCCGCCCAGAGAGCCGCCGCATTCTGTTTCATGCCTGGAACGTCGAATACCTGCCGGATGAGACCGTGAGTCCGCAGGAGAACGTCCGTGCAGGGCGCATGGCGTTGCCGCCTTGCCATCTCCTCTACCAGTTTTATGTGGGGCGCGGCGCGCTGTCCGCGCAGCTTTATATCCGTTCAAGCGATGTCTTTTTAGGCCTGCCTTTTAACGTTGCTTCGGTGGCGCTGCTGGTTCATATGCTGGCACAGCAGTGCGAGCTGACGGTGGGAGAGGTGGTGGTGTCATTGGGTGACGCGCACCTCTACAGCAACCACGGCGATCAGGTCAGCACTCAACTGAGGCGAACCCCGAGGGCGTTGCCGTCGCTAAAGATACTCAGAAAACCGGATTCTATTTATGCCTACCGATTCGAGGACTTCCAGCTAACGGGTTACGATCCTGCCCCCAACATCCCGGCGCCGGTGGCGATATGACAGGTCAGCGCTCTGAAAACGATTTGCCCGTTGTGCTGGTAATGGCGGCGGCTGAAAACGGCGTCATTGGCCGGGGCGATGCGTTGCCATGGGAGCTGCCGGACGATCTGCAGCACTTCAAGCGCACGACGATAGGACGACCTGTCATCATGGGCCGTAAAACTTTTGAGAGCGTGGGTTTCCCGCTCCCGGGACGGCGCAATATCGTGATCACCCGGGACGCGTCCTGGCACCACGAAGGGGTGTTGACCTGCTACACGCTGGAAGAGGCCATGGAGCGGGCGTTTGAGCAGGCGCTGATTGACGGGGCAGATGCTGTAATGGTGGTGGGTGGCGCCGAAATTTACCGTCTGGCGCTGCCCAGAGCCGATAAGGTGCTGTTGACCCGTGTGCTGGGCCAAGTGGCAGGAGACGTGGTTTTTGACCTCGATTTATTGGCCGGCTGGCGGGAAGTCGAGACGGGCCACTATGCCGCTGAGGGGGGCAACAGCCATGCCTTTACCGTTGTCGAACTAACACCGCCTTCAAACGGGTGATGAATGGGCGATAAAAGCCCCACACGAAGCCATGAAACCATTTGCGTTGCCGAAACGTACACGGTAAATTCCCTCCCCCACTGTTGGATGGCGATCCATTTAATAAAAAGCCACTGACTTAGATTCAGTGAGGGCCCGCTTGACGGTGCTCTTATTCTGATTTGCTTTTAAGAGGAAGTATCAACCCCATGACTACGACTCGATTGAAAACCCTGCTGGCGGCGATATGCATCTGCGGCGGTGCGTCCATTGCGGGAGCACAGTCTATCGATCCTATTGTTGAGGTCGGCAAGCAGCGCACAGCATCGGCCAGGGCGTCACAAGCCAAGATTGACCGTCTGGCTGACGAAACCGCCAGCCTGCTGTCTGATTACAAGACAGTAATGAAGCAGGTAGACGGACTGAAGGTGTATAACGCTCGTCTGGAGCGACAGATAGCCAACCAGGAGAAGCGCATCCGGAATATCGATGCCTCGATTGCCGAAGCGTCGGTGATTCAGCGGCAGATCCCACCGCTGGTTACGCGCATGCTCGATGGTCTGGAGCAGTTTATCAATCTCGACATGCCGTTTGATCTCGATACCCGCCTGGGCAACATCGAGGCGGTGCGGGCCAACATGGACCGCTCCGACGTGACCTCCGCCGAGGCGTTCCGTCAGGTACTGGAGCTTTACTCGATTGAACTGCAGTACGGCCGCGGTATTGAGGCCTACACCGACACGATTGAGCTGGGTGGTTCCGACCGAGAAGTCGATATTTTGCGTATTGGCCGCGTCGCGCTGGTTTACCAAAGCACAGATGGCGCCGAAACCGGTGCCTGGAATAAAGATTCCCAAAGTTGGGAAGAGCTGTCAGCTGGCGATTATGCCGCTGCCGTTCGCAAAGGGGTTCGAATCGCCAAGAAGCAGGCGACGATTGAGCTCTTGAACATGCCTGTATCTGCGCCGGAGGCGAACTGAAATGCGTTCTCAACTGCTGAAAGTATCTGCCATTTTACTGGCGAGCACTCTGATCGCACCCCTGGCCTATGCTCAGGAGGAAGCTGACGCGGAAGCACCGCCCCCCCCGACGCCTCAGGAGATTGCCGCTGAGAACCTCGACCAACTGCTGAACCTGGTCAAGCGGGGTCAGGCGCGAGCCTCCTCTGAAAACGCTGCCCGAGAAGCTCGTTTTACCCAAGACAAGGCCAATCAGGCTGCCGCGCTGAAGCGCGCAGAGGAAGAGCGAAGGCGAGAGGAACGCCGCTCAGCGAGACTCGAGAAGCAGTTTGAACAAAACGAGCTGCTGATTGCTGCGAAGCAGGAACAGTTGCGCGAGCGCTTGGGTACGCTCTCCGAGCTCTTCGGTCACCTCACGGCGGCCTCAGGCGACCTCGCGTCCAACGTTGAGGTGTCGCTCGTCAGCTCCGAGTATCCAGGCCGAGAGGGCTTTCTCAAGGATTTGATCGCCAAGATGTCCGGCTCTGACCAGCTGCCGAGCATTGAGGAGATCGAGCGAGTTTGGTTTGAACTGCTGCGCGAGATCCGTGAGCAAGGCGAAGTCAGCCGGTTCACGGCGCAAGTCGCAACACCTTCTGGTGAGCTCAGCGAGCGCGAGGTGGTGCGAGTCGGTGCCTTCAATATCGTGGATACCGCCGGCAACTATCTATCATTCAATGTTGACAAGCTCGCAGAGTTGCCCCGTCAGCCCGGCGGTGGCTTCAATTCTCAGGCTCAGGATCTCGCAAGCTCTCAGTCCGGTCTGGCACAGTTCGGCATTGACCCCACTGGTCCGACCGGGGGCTCGTTCCTCGCGGCGATCATTGACAGCCCGACCATCTCTGAGCGTCGGCATCAGGGTGGATACGTTGGCTATGCCATTACGGCGGTGGGTGCTTTTGCCTTTATTCTGGCTATTTATCGGCTGGTCGTGTTGACCGCAGTGGGCGGCAAGGTGTCCTCGCAGCTCAGGTCGAGCTCTGCCCGTGATGACAACCCGCTGGGGCGCGTGCTCAAGGTTCCCGAGACCAACCCCAATATGGATACCGAGACGCTAGAACTGAAAATGGCCGAGGCCGTACTCAGCGAGACGCCCAAGCTCGAACAGGGTCTGACGCTGCTGAAGATCATTGCGGCAGTCGCGCCGTTGATGGGTCTGCTTGGTACGGTGACGGGCATGATCATTACCTTCCAGGCAATCACCATCTTCGGTGCGGGTGACCCCAAGGCCATGGCAGGCGGTATTTCTTCCGCACTGGTCACCACGGTACTGGGTCTGTTGGTCGCGATCCCGACGGTGTTGTTGCACACAGTGGTCAACGGTCGCTCACAGCGCATTATTCATGTGCTGAATGAGCAGGCCACGGGCATTGTGGCGGAGCACTCCGAGCGCGCGCACAACTGATTGCCCGGGAGGCTAGCTGTCGATGGGGATTTTTGAGGTCATTCTTGCCTTTATGGAAAAAGGCGGGAACGTTCTATGGCTGATCGCTGCGCTTGTATTCTTTATGTGGACACTGATCTTCGAGCGGGTGTGGTATTTCACCTCCGTTTGGAAGGCTGATCGCGCTGCAGTTGTCAGTGCCTGGGAAGGGCGTAGCGAGCGCAAATCCTGGAACGCCAAGAAGATCCGTGAGCGTCTGCTATCGGAGAGCCGCGAGCTGATCAATGACAACATGAACGTGATTGCGACCTGCGTGGCTCTGTGCCCGCTATTGGGTCTTTTGGGCACGGTGACCGGTATGATCGAGGTGTTTAATGTGATGGCGGTGACCGGCGGCGGCGATGCTAAGTCCATGGCGGGCGGCGTGGAACGTTCTACAATTCCTACTATGGCGGGGATGGTCGCAGCGTTATCGGGTCTATTCGCGAACACCTATCTTCAGAGGATTACCAACCGGGAGCAACAGCTTCTGACAGATCAATTGACGTCGGATCATTGATCCTGTCCCTAGGTTAAGAAAACGATGCGGAAAATAGCAAAACAACAGGACCAGGGCGGCGCAGAGATCGATTTGACACCGATGCTGGACGTCGTGTTCATTATGTTGATCTTCTTTATTGTCGTGGCATCCTTCATTAAGGAAGCGGGGGTCGAGGTCAATCGCCCTGACGACAACCAGCCGGACAATCCTGAGGACTCAACCAGTATTCTGGTTGAGGTGGCTTCGGATAACCAAATTTGGATGGAAAACCGCCGTGTGGACATCCGTGCGGTCCGCGCCAATATTCAGCGTTTGCTGGCCGAAGACCCTGAAGCACCTGTCACCATCAAAGTGGAGAAAGGTGCTGAGGCCGGCATCGTGGTCGATGTGGCGGATGCCGCCCGCGAATCTGGCGTCGCCGCAGTGAACTGGGCCTCGGATCGGTAGAAGGTAAGATTATGAGTATGCGTGACCAGCCCAGATCTGCCGCGGCCGAAGAAGGCAGCCAAATTGACTTGACACCGATGCTGGACGTCGTGTTCATCATGTTGATTTTCTTCATCGTGACCTCCAGTTTTGTGAAAGAACCCGGGGTGGAGCTGTTCAAGCCTCAGGCTTCAACGCAGGAATCCTGTGAGCGCGGCACTATTATTTTCGCTGTTGATGCAAATGGCGATATTTTCTATAACAAGAACAAGTTGCCACTGGAGCGCGCATTGCGAACCGCTGAGGCGGCAAAAAAAGAAGCCCCACAAGCAAATATTGTGGTGCAGGTAGATCGAGAGACCCCGGCTTACGTAGTCGAGGACTTAATCGATGTTGTGCGGCCCATTTTGACGGCGCCGCCCTGTATTTCCACGGATGAAGAGGCTTAACGTTTATGGGTAGTTCGGCTCGTGTCGCCGTCAGTGCCGCGCTTGCGGTCCCGGTTGCCATCGCACTATTTTTCATTATGCACAGCCTAGTCAGCCGAGATTTTAAGCAAGAGGATGTCAAGGCTCGCAAGATTGCTGACATTGTGGTGCCGGACAAAACGATAGAGACCAATCTGAACGAGGTGAAGCCTGAAAAGATTGACGATCCCGAGGAGCCGCCACCCGAGCTCGAACCCATTCAGTTTGACACACAGCTCGACATGAACGTGGCCAACACGGCGCCCACAACCGGTATTAAACTCAATCTGAATGCCTCAGGCATGTCTTCTGGTGATGGTGAATACCTTCCCATTGTGAAGGTTGCGCCGATTTATCCGCGACGCGCACAGACTCGGGGAATTTCCGGATACTGCATTGTTGAGTACACCGTCACCAAAACTGGATCTATTCGAGATCCATTTGCGGTGGACTGCCAGCCCAAGGGTATTTTTGAGCGGGCATCGCTGAAGGCCTCAGAGAAGTTCAAGTACAAGCCGAGAGTGGTGGATGGCGAGCCGATCGAAGTGGCAGGTGTACAGAACAAGTTTACCTACGAGCTGGAAAACTGAGATGAGAGGTTTGGCTATGACCACGGCGTCACTTTTTCGCGTTTCCGCTCTCTCTGTGATTGCACTCTGTGGTGCGGTGGCATTGGACCAGGCAGCCCCGGGTGCCCTACTATCCGAGGCGGTCGCTCAGGATAAGCCCAAAAAAGATACCCGCGAGACCCGCCGTACCCCTGCACTTCGGAATAAAGTCTATGAGCGGCTCGCAGAGGCTCAAACGCTTGCTGAGGCTAAGGATTATGCGGGTGCGGCGGCTCTTCTGAATGACATGATTTCCGAAGACGGCAAGCGGGCGCTGAATAGCTATGAGCTGGCTAACGTCTACAATCTGCACGCGTTTTTGAGCTACGCCAAAGAGGACTATCCTCAGTCTTTGCGCTACTACGAGCAGGTCATTGCACAACCCGATATTCCGCTGGCGATGGAGATCAACACCCGCTTCACGATTGCACAGCTCTACTTTGTTCAGGAAAAGTGGCAGCGGGGAATCGATGCACTCCTGATGTGGTTCGAGATGAACGAGAAGCCCAATGCGGGCGCTTATGTGTTGCTCGCTCAAGGGTACTATCAGGTCAAGCGATACGATCTGGCGCTGGATAACGTTGAGACTGCGATTGCCATGCACGAGGGCGAAGGAAAGTTGCCCAAAGAGCAGTGGTATAATCTCGCTCGATTCCTCTACTTCGACAAAGAAGACTTTGATTCGGCGCTCGACGTGCTGAATACGCTGATCATCTACTACCCAAAGAAGCAGTACTGGGTGCAGGCCTCACACCTTTATGGCGAGAAGAAAGACGAGCCGCGTCAATTAGCGTTGATGGAAGCCGCCTATGAGCAAGGGTTCCTCGATCGTTCCAGCGAGTTGGTGACGATGGCCTACCTGTACCTCAATGCAGAAGTGCCTTACTACGCCGGTGCAGTCATTGAAAAAGGCTTCTCCGATGAGTTTGTCGATGACAAATCAAAGAATTACGAATTGGCCGGCAGCGCCTGGGCGCAGGCTCGCGAAGTGGCCAAATCGATTCCGATGATGGAAAAGGCGGCAGCTAAGTCGGACGAGGGCGAACTCTACGTCCGGTTGGGTAACGTATATCTAGACGGCGATCAGTTTACCAAGGCCGCCGACTCTGTCGAGAAGGGTTTGAAGAAAGGTGGCGTGAAACGCCCTGACCAAGCCAGGCTGGTGCTTGGCATGGCATACTTCAACCTCGGTGAATATGATAAGGCGCGGCGCGCGTTCCGCGATGCTGGCAAAGACGACCGTTCTGCCAAGTATTCCAAGCAGTGGATCGCCTACGTCACCAGTGAAGAAGATCGCCAGCGGGAGCTGGAAAAAGATCTCTTCTAGGGGACGTTAGAGAGAAATAAAAAGGGCCCTTGCGGGCCTTTTTTGTTTCGGTTGTTATTGCGGAACGACGTTCTCGGCCTGAGGGCCTTTTTGTCCGTCTGTAACCGTGAACTCGACTTTCTGTCCATCTGTTAGGGTTTTGAAGCCATCACCCTGAATAGCGCTGAAGTGAACGAATACATCTGGACCATCTTCTTGTGCGATAAAACCGTAGCCCTTGGTTTCGTTAAACCACTTCACGGTGCCCGTTACTGTTGACATGTTTTTTACTACCTGTGTTGACGATTGCTCATTTGCCCTTGCGGGCTGTTGCGCTTGATGGGAACAAAACCGAAGACCGAAGACTGCAGTGGCTCAGCAAAAAGCGTGCTGGAGGTCCAGCCCCTTCAGTGTAGCACTCTCCTAAGCCAGCGCAGATGAATTTTTTTGCGGGTGATGGCCCAAATATGGCTAGGTGTGAGCCTATTCGACGGGCAAAATCTTCATAAAATCGGTTTTGCCGGACTCACCATGCGCGCTGCCCATGGTGAGCAGGATGTAATCTCCGCGAGCCAAATAGCCACCGTCCACCAGAAATTCAATGGTGCGTGCCTCGAGGTCCTGGGGTGCGAAGGCGGTGGAGTCAAAGAACAACGGTATGACCCCACGGCACAGCGCCAAGCGCTGCAGTGTATCGGCTTTGCGGCTCAGGGCAAATATGGGGAGGCCCGAGCTCAGCCGCGACATCATGGTGGGTGTTGTGCCTCGCTCTGTCAGGCTCGCGATGCCCCGCATGCGGGGGAAATGATTAGCGCCGTACATCGCCGATAGGGCAATGGTTTCTTGCGCACTCGAAAACTCTCGGTCGAGGCGATACTTGGAGGTGCGAGCAACGGGATGCTGTTCCGCGCCCAGCGCGGCGTCCGCCATGGCTGTCACGACTTCTAAAGGAAAATCCCCGACCGCGGTTTCGGCGGAGAGCATGACGGCATCCGTGCCATCCAGTACCGCGTTGGCGACATCAAACACTTCTGCGCGGGTCGGTATCGAGTTGCTGATCATAGATTCCATCATTTGCGTGGCCGTAATCACCATACGGTCACGCTTTCGCGTGGTGGAGATTAGATTCTTCTGAATACCGATGAGCTGGGCGTCACCGACTTCGACACCCAAGTCCCCGCGTGCCACCATTACACCATCGGCGGCGTCAATAATGCTGTTCAAGAGCTCTGTATCAGCGACCACTTCGGCCCGCTCTATTTTCGCGATGATGGCAGGGCGCAGGCCTTGATCTGACAGTAGTTTGCGAGCATAGACAATGTCTTCGGCGCTGGAGACGAAGGAGACTGCGACAAAGTCGGGCTCAACGGTCGGCATGGCGCGGATATCGTTGAGATCTTTCTCGGTTAAGGCTGGCGCTGCCAAGCCACCACCCAGCTTGTTGACACCTTTACGCGAGCTGAGTTTGCCGCCGATCACGACGGTACAGTCCACGGTTGTCTCGCTGACGTCGTCAACGCGCAGCCGCAGCTTGCCGTCATCTAGAAGCAAAATATCGTCTTGTTCGACACTGACCGGCAGCGCCTCGTATTCCACTGAAACGCCCCTCTGATCACCAGCGTCTGGCGGGATCGATAAGCTCAGTTGAAAGGGATCGCCTGCCTGGAGCGTGACGGAGCCCTCAGTGAACCCGCCAATGCGTATTTTGGGTCCTTGCAGATCGGCCAAGATGCCTACGTAACGTCCATGGTGGCCCGCCTGTCTACGAATGTGTTGGGCGACCTGCGCGTGATTAGCTTGTGCCCCGTGGCTGAAATTGAGGCGGAATACATCTACGCCCGCACCGAGCAAGCGACCAATCATGTCCTGACTCTGGCTCGCGGGCCCGACTGTCGCAACGATTTTTGTGCGGCGTAGCGACGTGGGGTCCTGAATCCGTTCGGCTGTCACGGGCTTCCCTATTGCTGATTACAGCGGCAGTATTCGACAATATCAATCCAGTAAAGTATGGCAGGATCGCGACGACTAGTGCTATGTCACAATACCGCTCATAGTCCGAGCGATAGCGGCGCGGCGCTACAAGGCCCATTACGCAAGCAGCACCATGATACATATTACAAATAATCAACGGCCCAATTCTCTCATTGGGCGTGACTGAGAATGCACGCTGGAGACGGATCTGCTCCGCCACCACTTCATGGTCAGCCTGGGCAACGTGACTAAGGTTCAGCTGAAATAGATCCACCCCCGCGCTGAGTAGCCGACCAATCATGTCCTGACCCAAGCGGACAGCTATTGTGGGGATAGCCGCGATACTATTTGAGCGGTCTGGCGGCTTAGCATCCTATGGATCGGGTAGAGTATGGCGTGGGCGTGACAACCGGCGCGGCATCAAAATACCGCACTGAGCATAATCCAAAGCTACAGTAGTAAGCCACATCAAGACAGCGAGAGTGTCGATTGACTATGTCATGTGCTGACAAAAGAAGCCCTAACCCCCCTATAGGCTATGCGTGCGACTGCAAGCTCCCACCAGCTCAGCAGATCGATCTGGTGGCTGAATTTCACGTAAATAGGATTCGACCGTCGCGAATAGCGTATCGCTTGGGGATCGATCTTGCTCAGGTCGAGGCGTGGTTATCGGGGGAGGAGGACAGTTATCATTTTCAGGATCTCATCAGACGCCATCGGCGGCGCAAATACCAAATGCAGCTGAGACGGGCTGAAAAATTTCGCGGGCAGCAAGCATATGAGATGCGTCTAGCTGCAGAACGAGATCTTGCGCAGCAATACAGCCAGTGACACCGTTTTGTAGGTATCGCGCTTAGGAGAATGATCGCGAATGGAGCAAGGAGTAAGAGACGTAATTGATAGGTGGTATGACATGATGTCGGGCTTCTCCCACGATGGCTTGTTTGAGCTACTAGCTGAGGACTGCATATTTTGGTCTCCGGTTGTACATACGCCTCAGCGAGGTAGAGATATTACGTACTTATATTTGAGCGCAGCGAGTCAGGTTTTCAGTGATGACTTCTGCTACGTGAGTAAGATGGTCGATGGTAGCCGCGCCGTGCTTGAGTTCACCTGTGCGATCGATGACATTCAGATCAACGGCGTTGATATCATTCAGGTAAGGGATCGGCAGATCAGCGAATTCAAGGTCATGGTGCGACCGTTGAAAGCCGTTAACAAAGTGCACGAGCGCATGATGCTTATGCTCGATAAGCTGAAGGCTTCGACTTCATAGCTTTAGCCGGTGAGTTTTTCCGCTATTCCGATGCTTGTAGCCACAGATGTCCGGGGCTACACTTTTCTCCCTAATAAAGGAAAACATCGTTATGTCGCTCATAGTCAAAACCACTTACCGGGTGCGAGAAGCTGATAAGGCGTCTTTTCTGGCGGATTTTTCTGTCGTCGCCCAAGCCACGATGGCGGCACCAGCGTGTGACTGGATTTATGTGGCTGAGGATATCGAAGAAGGCACTGTGGTGGCCATGTCTTATTGGCAGTCTGAAGCGGGCTTTGATGATCATTTGAGATGGCGCATCGGTACCAGCCGCTGGACCGAGATGGAGCAAAAATATCTGACCGCAGAGCCTGAATTTAGCCTGATGCCGGTGATGTTCCGATTCCGCGACAAGGCTTGAGGGCCTGAGCGCCCTCCTCATTCCGCAGCGCTAATTACCGCCGCGTTTCGACTCGATCAAATGATGCGCCAACTCCTCCGCCTGGGTTTTTGATAAACCCATACGCTCCCTTAGCTCTTCGATTTCTTCGGCTTCCTCGCTAGAGATGATGCCGTCGTCCAACGCCTCCCGAAGCTTGTGCTCAAACTCCGCATATTGCTTGGACATTTGTTTGGAGAAGCCGGCACCTACGATGCCTGTCAGCAGCGCTACCGTACACACCCCCATCATTGCGGTGAGGGCACCAATAAGCTTCCCTCCTGCCGTGATCGGTGACACATCCCCGTAGCCCACGGTCGTTAGCGTCACTATGGACCACCACATCGTCTCTGGGATAGATGGGAAAGCATCGGGCTGTGCATCGTGCTCTGCAACATAAATCAAAGAGCTCGACAGGAATAGCGCGACCACCATCAAATAGAGGGCGGCGACAAATGCTTGACGTTCCGAATGAATGGCGGAAACCAGATCCTCTAAAGCGGTGGTGTAGTGACTCAGCTTGAGTAGTCGCGCGAGTCGCATGACTCTTAGTAGTCGCAAGTCTGCTCCTACCCAGATGAATTGCAACAACGTGGGCAGTATCGCTACCAAATCTATGAGGCCTGTGAAGCTAAAGATATAGCCCAGACGCTTGCGCAGCGGCGTTGAGCCCCTGAGATCCTCATTATCCGGAGCCGTCCAGATGCGCAAGATATACTCGATGGAGAAAAAGACCACCGAGACAAATTCGAAGATCAACAGCTCGAAGGACCAGACTTCACTGATGGATGCGACAGATTCAAGCGTGATGGCAACAAGGTTAAGTGAGATCAGTAAAAACAAAAAGGTATTGAGTCTCCGGGCCGCCTTTTTGTTTTGAGAGGATCTTTCGAAGAGCGAGCCAATATAACGCCGGGTAGTCACAGTCATATCCTTGTCACGATCGGCCACTGCTCAGCAGTTGCCGCTGTTTCGTCCTTGGAGTATGTTGCCAGCAAGCCTCGATGAACGTAAGTGCAAAAAGAGACACGTCCATATGCCATTAATCACTCAAATCGGCTTGCCTATCTGAATGTGTCGCGCCAAAGGCGGTAATCTGGGGAAAGGGACGAGCAGTCAAATGAAACTGAAATTCATCGCAACCTTGCTTCTCTTCTGTTGTTGCCCGGTTGTTTTTGCCAAGCCGCTTGCCAGTGCCTCCTTTACGGACGTCTGTGGACAGATGCATCACCAAAGTATCTCTAGCCGAACACAGTCGGACCCCAATTCGCAACACATGATTGACAATGTGGTCATCGTGGTTGGCGTGGGGCACACAAGCCACCGAAAGCAAGCTGAGCCAGTTGCCAATCCCGATATCGTTGCAGGCGTGAATATGACCCAGATCAATACCGGGAATAGCAGCCTTAGTCAGGACAGCGGCCTTGCAGCTCCCTCTGCGGATCCATGTAGATGAGTCACTGGCGCTGATCCACTGATGGCGATGCAACAAAGCTTGATAGGGACTAGTGCCGTGACGCGGGAGTTGCTGGCGCACCTAGAGCGGGTGGCGCCCACGGACGCGCCGGTACTGGTGCGTGGCCCGACGGGTGTGGGTAAAGAGCTGGTCGCGCGCGAGATCCATCGCTTATCCGGCCGAGACCCCAAGGGTAGCTTTGTCGCGGTGAACTGCAGCGCCATTCCGAACGAGCTGCTGGAGAGTGAAATATTTGGTCACGAAAAGGGCGCTTTCTCTGGCGCGGTGAGTAGCTATCAAGGCAGGATGCGTTTGGCCGACGGTGGCTCGCTATTACTTGACGAGATTGGAGATATGCCTCCTGATCTGCAGGCCAAGCTTTTGAGAGTGGTGCAGGAGGGTGTTGTGACGCCAGTCGGGTCTGGCAAGGAGATTCCTGTTGATGTGCGGATTATTTCAGCCACCCACAAACCGTTGGAGTCCCTAATAGAGACAGGGCAATTTCGCGAGGACCTGTTTTTTCGGTTGAATGTCATTCCTATTACTGTCTCGCCTCTCCGAGATCGACCTGAAGAGGTCGTTGAGCTCTTCGATCATTTCAGTGTTGCTTATGCATTACAGGGAGACCCCATTAAGCTGAATGCACGCTCCATGAGCCTGCTACAGGCTTACCAGTGGCCTGGAAATGTCCGGGAGTTGGAAAACTTCTGCCGCCGATTATCTGCCTTGTATCCTGGAGATAACATCAACCTTTACGAATTGCCTGTGGACTTCCTGCCACCCCAGATGATTAGTCTTATGGGCGCAAAAGACTGTGAAGCCAATGCGCCGGCCTCAGAAGGCGCGTGGGATGCAGCCACCGTTGCATTAGGTGAGGTCAGCACGGCAGGTGAGGATGAAGACGGCCTCGCCAGAGTACTGAGTATAACCGCTGCCGAGGCGCCTACTCACGTGGTGCTGGATGAGGCGTCCCTCAAGGATCGTGTTACTGATTTTGAGCGTCAATTGATTCAGAAGGCACTCGGGGACGCCAATAGCAATATCTCCGAGGCCGCCCGGCTACTAGGGGTTAAGCGTACTACCCTGATCGAAAAAATGGGCAGGCTTAACATCGCAAAACGCTAAAGAGTGCGTGTCAAAAAATTGACGCCACTGTCAATTTTGGTGGCTTCGAGCCTTCTTAAATTTTGCAACTAACTGAAATAATTATAATCTCTCATGCTGGCCTCCTGCTTGCTTAGTAATCAGTCACGCAACCGGGAAGCTACGTGGTGTCGAAACAGTCAGATACAAGACAACAGTTGAATGTGCTGTCAGTGCGCGGGACCGGGTTCCCCGAGGGGTACCTGCGCGACACTTCATGGGACTTAATAGTTCAGCTGACTCAGGCGCCTGAGGTTTTTGCCGAGCGGACGGCTGACATCACCGCCTCCTGCGTCGCGGTGGGGCCTGCATGGTCGCAGGAAGAGCCCTATTTGCGCCAGATTCTTGAGGAGGCTCCTAAGACTTCGGTAGTCCTTATGCCCGCCGGAGATTCCACCCTGGCGCACCTCATCGGTGTGAGGGGCTTTGATGCGTTTGTCACCTACGCGGATAACAGCGATTGGATGGCGCTGGTTGATACTGTGTTGAGCTATGCCGAAGCACCCAAAACCCCCACTAAATCGCGCTCCGCCGCCCGTTCCACTCCTTCTGTTCCGTCGCGAGGCCAACGGAAGCAGGTGGTATTCAGTGACCCCGTGAGCAAAGCGATGTTGGCGTTGGTTCAGCGAGTCGCACAGGTAGATGTGACTGCGCTTTTATCAGGCCCCTCAGGTGTGGGTAAAGAGGTGGTGGCGCAGATTCTTCACAACGCCTCTGCCCGAGTTTCGGGCCCGTTTATCGCGCTGAATTGTTCCGCGATGCCTGAACATCTTGTGGAAAGTATTTTATTTGGTCATATGAAAGGCTCATTTACGGGTGCAATCAAGGACCAGCCGGGTATTTTTGAGGAGGCGCACAACGGCACGCTGTTTCTCGACGAGGTAGGTGAGCTACCGTTGCACATTCAGCCCAAATTGCTGCGCGTCATTCAGGAGCGTAAAGCCGCGCGAATAGGCAGTACACGTGAGGTGAGCTTCGATGTTCGTCTTGTGGCGGCCACCAATAGGGACCTGGTTGAGCTGGTTAAGCGAGGCGAGTTCAGAGAAGACTTGCTCTATCGGCTCAACGCCTTTCACATCGGCATACCACCGTTACGGGAGCGCCCCGAAGACATCCGGCAACTGGCGATCAGTTTTGCCGCCTCTGAGCAGCTTGCGGGCATGGCTATGCAGATTGACGAAGCAGCGATTCAGCAGCTCCTGCAGCATCAGTGGCCTGGTAATGTAAGGGAGCTCGACAATGTCATTTGTCGTGCGAAGGTGCTCGCCATTCACAATGTGATTCAGTCCGAGCATATTTATTTTGATGCCCTTGAGTTTTCGCCCGCTTCACTTCCGAGCGCGCCCGACGAATTCACGACTTCCGATATTGCAAAGCCGCAGAGCCACGAGCACGTTATTCAATCCGATCAGGACTTGGTCTCGGCGAAAGAGCAGGCAGAATGGCAGTTGATTCAAGCAGCCCTGCAGGAAACCGACTCCAAAAAAGAGGCGGCAGAGCGCCTGGGCATCAGCCCGAGAACGTTACGACACAAATTACAAAAGCTGAAGGCGGCAGAAGCTGACAGCAAGCAATCGATAGGTGCCTCATGATTGAAAAAACCAATATGCAAGGTGTGATGAACGTTATTCGACAGGCCGAAATGGCCAATAGTCGTGCCGCTGACGCGTCCTTGGGTATCAGCAATGAACAGCAGCAGTCACGTTTCGCATCAGATCTGTTGGCAGCTATCCGATCGGTCAATGCAACGCAAATGCGTTCAGCCGAGACCAAAACAGCCTTTGAGGCGTCGGGAGACGTCAGCGTTACCGATGTCTTGATTGATTCGCAGCGTGCATCGGTTGCGTTTGAAGCCACGCTTCAGGTTCGCAATAAGGTCCTGAAGGCCTATCAAGATGTCATGAGTATGCCGGTCTGATGTGTCAGGCATGGACGAGGGGTAACAGACGATGGAAGCAGCACTCGAAGAACGACCGCTCATAGAGGGGTCAGCGACCGAAATAGACACCGGAAGTAACCCGCCCGTCGAGACGGGCAATGCCGCTGTGCCTGCCGAGCAGGCCGGCGTTACTCCCGCCAATCAGGCTCAGGCGATGCCCGCTGTGAGGGACGTGTTATCACAGCCTGCTGTGCGTCGCGCCATGCCCGCTATCGTAGGTCTTTTGTCCTTGCTGGTGGTCCTAATTTTTTGGTCGATAATGACGTCTACGCCTTACCGGAGCGTCTCTGATGGCATGGAGCAGGCAGATGTTCAGTTGGCCTTTGAGGCGCTGAAGTCCGCTAATTACGACGTTCGAATCAATAAATCCACCGGGCGTCTCGAGGTACCCGAGAATGTGTTTCAAGCGGCGCGAATTTTTTTGGCGTCGCAGGGCATCCCCAGGGCTGCCGCCGAGGGCGGCATGGGCTCGCTGGCTGATGGCAGCTCGATGACAACCAGCCAGTTTATGGAGCAAGTCAGATACAACAATGCGATCGAGGTTGAACTCGCGCGAACGATTTCCGAGATCAGCACGATTGAAATGGCCCGGGTCCACTTAGCCGCGCCTAAACAAAGCGTTTTTGTCCGAGATCGGCAACCTGCCAAAGCCTCGGTGATCGTCAAGCCGTATCGGGGAAGAGTCGTTGACCCCGCGCAGGTACTTTCAATCGTCCATTTGGTTAGCGCCAGTGTGCCCTATCTAGCCACGCAGGATGTCACGGTGGTAGACCACTACGGTAACTTGCTAACTGGCAGCAATGCCGAAAAAGATGGTACCCCTGCCCTTAATAACGCGCGTTTTGAGGCAGAGCGAGAAGCAGAGTTGGCTGACCGTATTCGCGAGCTTTTGATTCCGGCACTGGGTGGCGGCAACGTGCGAACCGTCGTCAATCTGGAAATGGATTTCACCCAGCGTGAAACCACCACTGAGCAGTATCTGGATCTCGAGGGGGGCGGAGCGGAAGTACGCTCTGAGGTGATTACCTCAGATACGCAGACTGGTATCGCTGCATCTGGGGTGCCGGGCGGCACCACCAACATTCCACCCGACCAGCCAGAAGTTGTGCCGGAGGGTGAGGTCGCCGAGAACCCATCCAATACCGAAACCGCTACCACTGAGCGTGAGCAAACCACGCGTAACTATGAGCTCGATAAAGAGATCCGGTTTGTGAAAGAACAGACAGGTCGCGTGACCTCTATGACAGCAGGCGTCATCATTAATGAGGAAGCCTTGCGGGATTTGGCGAAGCGCCGTTACTACGCCTCTCTCGATGAGGGGTCCACCGTCACTGAAGACCTGCTCGCAGAGGAAGTAGATGGCGATGCCGAGGCGGGCCTCGAGGGTGCCGCAGCATCGCTGGCACCTATTCCTAGCGCGGAGTTACAGCGATTTATGGCCGAAGAGATCGAGCGGTTCCGCACTCTGGTCGTTGCCGCCCTGCCCTATGACGAGGCGCGCGGTGACTCACTGTCAATGACCTCGGCGCCGTTCTTCAGCGATCCGCCACAGGATTACCAGTTGCCCTGGCACAAGGACCCCGCCATTATCGAATGGGGTCGCCACGGAATGACGTCGATCGGACTGATTGCTTTCTTCCTGTTGGTTATCGCTCCGGTCCTACGGGTCTACATGCCCAAGATTGAGGAGAACGATGCCTTGCTCGCGGAGCAATTGATAGATGGTGAGCTCAGCGTGGCTGACAGAAAGGCGCTTGAGGAGGGAGAATCTCTCGACGAGATTAAGGCCAAACTCAAGCCCAAGAAGTCTGCTATCTCAGCCGATATGCTCGACACGGCCAACAGTTATGATGACAAGGTGGCCGTGGTGCGACTCCTGGTTGCAGAGGACGCAGGCCGTGTTGCTAATGTACTCAAGAGGATGATTAAACCCGTCTAAGGGAGCTGGATGATGGCAGAGGCAGCAACAAACACTCCGTCAGGAGATGGCGAAAAGGAGCTCCCGGACTTTGTTCGCGAGGAGCTGGAGACCATGACGACCACTGAACGAGCGGCGGTCATCATGTTGCTTATGGGTGAGACGCAGGCGTCGGATATCATTCGGTATATGAACCCTCGCGAGGTGCAAGCTCTGGGTTCGGCGATGGTGGGTGTCGTTGATCTTTCACAGGAAACCGTGAGCGAGGTGCTCGATGATTTCGTCGGCACTATCAAACAACAGACGAACCTGGGCCTCGGCACGACAGACTATGTCGAATCCGTCTTAAAGCGTGCGCTAGGTGACGATAAGGCCAGCACGGTCTTGAGCCGCATTTTGCCCGGTGGATCAACCAAGGGTTTGGAGATTCTGCGTTGGATGGATGCTCGGGCGATTTCGGACATGATCATCAACGAGCACCCGCAGGTGATTGCCATCATTCTCTCGGTGCTGGAATACGACGTCGCCGCCGACGTGCTTAGCTTCTTACCCCCGGAGAATCGTGGTGAGGTCATGCAGCGTGTGGCCAGCCTTGAGACCGTTCAGCCATCCGCGATGGAAGAGCTGGAGCGCATCATGTCTGAGCAGTTCTCCAGTAATTCCTCCGCGCAATCCTCGAGCTTTGGTGGAGTGAAGACAGCCGCAAAGATCATGAACTTCGTCAAAGTCGATCTTGAAACTTCGGTGATGAAGTCTCTGACCCAGCTGGACGAGGACCTCACGCTTCAGATTCAAGACAACATGTTCACCTTCGAGAACCTGTCGATGGTGGATAACCGCGCCATTCAGGTGATGATGCGCAACATCGAGTCTGATTTGCTAATGGTCGCGTTGAAGGGCGCCAGCGAAGAAACTCGCGACAAGTTCTTTGACAACATGTCCCAACGAGCCAAGGCGATGTTTATTGATGACATGGAGTCTAAAGGTCCGATGCGTATCTCTGATGTTGAGGACGCACAGAAAAATATCATGCGCATTGCAAGAAAGCTGTCTGACGCCGGTGAACTGGTGCTCGCCGGCCGAGGAGATGACTTTGTCTAAAGCCAGTGACACTGTCGTCTGGGAGTTGAATGAACTCCTTGCTGCTGATCGCCGCGCCAAAGCCTTCAGTGAAGCCTCAGCTGCCGGGGATCTCTCGGCGCGCCCGATGGGCTTCGAAGAAGCCCATTGGCAAAAGATCAGCAGTGAGACCAAGACCGCGGAGCATGAGAGTGACTTCGAATCGGCCGAGGAGTCTAATCTAGAGGACGCCGAGACGGCGGCTGCCGACGAGGCAGAACGGGAGGAACGGGAAGAAATCGATATTGACCAGCTGCTCGAGGCCAAATTTCAGGAGGGTGTGGCTGAGGGTATCAGGCAGTCCAATTTGGAGAGCCAGCAGCGGGAAGCGCTTGCTGAGCGTTTCTTCGACGCGATTCAGGTTCAGATGGACGCGCTCCCCAAAATCTGGCCTGTGGTCACAGATCTGTCACTCGATGTCGCCAAAACCGTTTGTTTGCAGTCGCTCAGAGTGGATGAAAAAGTATTTCGAGCGTATCTCAATAGGGCTCTGGAGAATGTTGAATTCCCGGAGGGTATACCGGTGGAAATCAAAGTGTCCTCCTCGATGGCAGCAGTGCTGCCAGAGGAGCAGCTCTCCGAACTGCTGGCTGACCGACCCGTCTCTTTGACGGTCGATCCGGACCTGAAAGACGGGGATATCTCTGTTCAGTATGACCATCTGGTCATTGATAGACTGCTCGACTGCGAATTCGATCAGCTGCGTGAACAACTGGTAGCGCAGTTCCCTGATTCGTTGCTGGATTCATGAACCCAAGCCGCGACACTATTGAACAGCCGCCGGCGGACCGAAGTTGGCCTCAGTTGGTTGCGCCAGATGCTTGGACGTGGGCCAAGATCAGGCATGTGTCAGGCCATGTTGTGGAGTGCGACGGACTCCAGGCACCCCTGGGTGCCATGTGCGAAATTGAGACGGATGATCCCGGGGCACCCAACGTGCCCGCCGAAGTGGTGGCTTTCTCTGACCAAACCCTCAAATTGATCCCTTTTTCTGAAACTGTGGGGGTGTCGCGAGAGAGCCGGATTCGCTTGGTCAATCGCCGCGTTGGTCTGCCAGTTGGCGCACATTTACTTGGCAGGGTAATAGACCCTCTGGGCAATCCGCTGGACGACAAGCCGCTCATACATCCACGATTTGTGTCTAATTTTTATGGACGGAGTATCCCGGCACTGCATCGCCAACCGGTATCGACGCCAATGGATGTTGGCGTGCGCGCCGTTAATGGTGTTTTGACGCTTGCCAAAGGACAACGTATCGGCCTGATAGCCGGTTCTGGAGTAGGTAAGAGCACGCTGCTGGGCATGATGACCCGTCACACTGTCGCTGATGTTGTAGTGCTGGCACTCATCGGCGAGCGCGGCCGAGAGGCAGGTGAGTTCCTTGCCGAAAGTCTCGGGCCCGAGGGTTTGCGCAAGTCTGTAGTGATCCTAGCCACCTCTGACTGCACGTCCGTTATGCGACGTCAAGCGGCTGAAGTGGCTCACTTGGTGGCGGAATATTTTCGCGATCAAGGAAAGGATGTGTTGCTTCTTTGCGACAGTCTCACCCGAATTGCGCACGCCCAACGGGAGATTGGTCTTGCCACCGGCGAGCCGCCCACAAACAAGGGCTATCCACCCTCGGTTTTCAGTGATTTGCCAAAGCTGGTGGAGCGTGGCGGTCCCGGTGATGGTGCAGGCACGATTACCAGTGTGTATACCGTGCTGTCCGAGCACGAGGAGGGAACAGACCCTATAGTTGAGGTGGCGCGTGCCTCACTCGACGGACAAATTATGCTGTCAAGGGAGCTGGCCGATACCGGGCTCTACCCGGCTATCAATTTACGCGGTTCGATATCTAGACTATCGTCCAAGGTGCTCGGTGCGCACGAAATCAAGATGGCAACAGAATTCCGGCGTCTTTGGTCCCTTTATGAGTCAAATAGGGATCTGATTATGGTGGGGGCCTACGAGCAGGGTACTGACCCGGAGCTCGACAAAGCCATTGCGATCAGACCCATGATGCTGGAATTTCTGCGTCAGGGAGCGACCGAGGCATGCTCGATGGAGCAGGCGACCGCCGCTATGGCGCAGATCGTCGCGAGAGGTCAGCATGGCCACTAAGTGGGATCCCCTGGTGCTGAAATACCAGCGACAATACCAGCAGGAATTGGGGCGACTGACTGAGCTAAGACGGCATCTCAAGGAAACTGAGTCTAACCGCGACAAAGTCGCCGAGCGTCAGATGCACTTCCGGCGCCAGCTTCATACCAATACCCTCCGAGAGATCGACGAATGGCGCGTTATGAAGTCCTTTCTCGCGGATCTCGATATATTGCGTAACAACTGCGAGGGGCAGCTTATTGAGGTCAGGGAACTGATTGGTCGCGCTCAAGAGCAAAACCAGCGCACTGCTCAGATTCTCCAAAAATATGAGCACCTCCAGCAGCAAACGTTGAACAGCTGTCGACTCCATCGCGAGCGACGGGAGACCGATTCTCTCGATGAATGGGCTGTACAGAGTTACGCTCGATCGGACTTGGCACGCGACTTGCATTAGTCATTAGCACTGAACAATGTGACGAGCGATTAAACTGTGGACCCCCAGATCGGAACAGACATAGCCAAGCTGCTAGGAAACCTAAATAAATCAAAGGCTCCCAGTAGCGCTCCGGCTTCTGGCAGCGAGGCCGGCGCAGCATTTAAGCGCGCTCTGGTGGCATCTGAGCAGGCGCAAGCGGCTGTCACAGGCGGCAAGGGTTTGCCGGCGGCATCCGCGTCGACCACACCGTCTCAAGAGCCCATTGATCCCCCAGTTGCCGGTTCTGTGGCGTCGATGCCTAACGCCGAGCGTGTTTCGACGACGTCTCTACCGGGATTTGACCTGCATGTGGTGGGTGAGCCTGCCGAGCGGCTCGCCGTGATGAAATATGCAAAGCGGGCAGGCCTGTCTCCAGAGGTATTAGCCCAGCTCTTTCCGGTGACCGACCAGGAGTTGGTGGATCCGTCAGTACAGGGGCGCAGCTTGGCTGACGCAGTCGCAACCGCGATTGCCTCTTGGCTGGTAACAAATCAACCGCAAGAATCTGGCTCTGCTCAAATCGATGTGGAGAGTCTGGATCAGCTCATCGCTCCCATGCTTGCTCAGGTGACTACGGCTCAGGTGACTACGGAAGGTGATGCGCAAGGTGCAGCGTCATCCGTAAACCTAGCGACGCAGATTACGGCAGGCTTGCAGGCACTCGTCTCGTCTCGACCTGGCGCTGACCAGTTCACACCAAATAACGATCTATTGACTCGCATCGGAGAGGTTGTAACTCCCGCAGTGGCAAAGTGGGCTGCTGGCAGCCAAGTGGACGTCATGCCCCAAGGTGAAAACCCTAAATCTGAGTTGGCAGTTAAAGAGCTGACTGACCGAATTACGCAGCTGATTACCGCGACTCTGAGCGACTCTCAGCATGATGCCAGTTTGGCCGTGGTCAATCCGGCTCGCGCTGACTTGACGTCGGCGAGTGAGGACACTGCGCTGCGAGCGCCCGGCTTGACCGCAGAACTTGAGTCTGCAGTCGCTAGGTGGGTAGCACAATCCCCAATATCGACTGGCAACGCGGTTCCTAAGCAGTGGGTTCGCGACATCGTTCAACGCGTGGCGCCCGAGTTGGCTCAATGGCGTGCAGATACAGAAAGTGTGGATCGGTCCGTACGACAGCTGTCAGCCCAGATAGCACCTGAACTCATCAAGGCCATACGGGCATTTACAGAGAATCCGCTGAGATCTCCGGCGTTCGCAGTTGCACAGCAGGTGCCGGCCAGCACGACAACTCCCTTGGCGACTATCCCCGCCATGTTAGGGGGCGCTTCTGAGGCAGAAATCAACGCGTTGCGCGCCAGTGTAGTTTCGCAACCACAACCCATCGCTTTGGCCATTGCAGGCGCTCAATCTGACACCGTACAACCGGCGTCCCAGAACCTAGCGAGTGCGCTGGCTCAGGTGATGGCGCCCAATCCTCAGCCCATGAGTGAGGCGGCTGTGCTGCCACAAGCCGCAACCTTAGATCGATTCGCGCTGCGTGGCGTAAACGTGACGACCGATGGCAAGGCGGAGATCATGAAGACAGACGCCACAGTGGCCGCTGAGGTAGTGAAGGGCGCCAAGGCTGAACCCCTTGTGGCACTGCGTGACCTTGTGAGCGCTCGCAGCCTTGACCTTGCACGATTGGCTGCTGCTTCGGATAAACCAGCAGTAACCCTGGCCACCCAACCGACGCCTTTTGCGGGTTTGGTGCAGGGCGATGTGTTTGACGCAGCCGCGGCGCGTGTTGCAGGCCAGGGCGATCTATCTTTCAGACAGGCTCTGACTGGATCAGATCGATCAGCTCTCTCCGATGCTGCTCGGTTAAATCAATTTACGCCAAACCAGAACCTTGCAGCCCGAGAGCTTGCTGGACGGCAGCTTTCTGAGGCGCTAGGTCAACGTCTGGCGGCCAATATCGCGGCGGGCCACTATCGGCTGACTTTCAACGTTCACCCGAGGGAGCTTGGTGCGATCGATGTTGTCATGGAAATGCGTGACGGTCGCCTAGACGCACAAATTAATACCATGAACGCGGTGACGAGAGAGCTTCTGGGTGACTCCCTCCCGCGCCTTCGCGATGCGCTGCAGCAAAGTGGCGTTAATTTGGCGAACTTGCATGTAGGGTCAGACGCGCAGCAGGGTCAATCGCAGGGCCGCGAGGCGAGCACTAATAATGCCGGCGCCCAGGATCACGACAAAATGCTCTTGGCGCACGCATCGGATACCGTATCCGAGGACCTAGAGTTGGGACTGGATCTGGATTCGATTGATTTTTGGGCATAATGGGAACCGTGCCCCGTATAAGGATGGATAAGCATCATGGCTGACGAAGAATTAGAAGCGGGTGAAGGCGGAAAAAAATCGCCAATACTGACTTATATCCTGATTGGCGTAGGTGTGATTGTCGCCTTGGCCATTACGATATTGGCGACTATGTATTTCGTGGGATATTTCGATCCCGACTCTGCCGAGCGGATCGAAGCGACTGTGCAGCAGCTCGAACTAGACGCAGAAGAAGCGCGAGCCCGCGCGGAAGAGCTGGCCAAGGGCCCGGACAAGGAGACACTCGATTCTCCAGAACTGACCCGTTTCGAGAATACCTATATGGAAATTGAGCGCCCGCTGGTCGCGAACATCGTGAATTCCAGAAAGGTGATGCAGGTTAAAGTCGCAATTATGACCCATTATGATGATCGGGTTGTCGCGAATATGGAGAAACACGAGTTTGCCATCCGGTCCGAAATGTTGGACGTGATGCGCAAGATTGATGAAACCCGGATTTCCGAACCCAATTTTCGATCTGATCTCGCCGAGCAACTCAAGATAGCGGTGAACTCAGTGCTTGAGAGATATGAGGATTTTGGCGGCGTGGAAGAGGTCATGTTCACTGAGTTCGTGGTTCAGTGAGCCAGATAAGCAGGTGAAATAAGCGTTATGGCCGAAGATAGCAGCAGACTTTCCGAAGAGGAGCTCAATGCATTGGCCTCTGACGAGGGGTTTGATGATGATTCAGCCTCTCTGATTGACCCTGAGGCTGCCCTCAGTGCAGAGATTCGCCCTCACAATTTGGTGACGGAAGATACCACTATTGGTATCAATTTGGCTGCGGTGGATATGATCACCGAACGGTTCACACGTCACTTGCGGATGGGGTTGCTCGAGGTACTGCGGACCAGCCCGCGAATTACTGCCGACCGGGTCAAGACGCTCCCATTCTCTGAATATTTGCAGGACTTGAAGGCACCGCTATCCGTAAATACGGTTCGCTTGTCCGGGCTGCGCGGCACGTCGATGGTGGTCATTGACCCCAACGTGATCTTTGCCTCGCTCGATAACTTTTTTGGCGGGTTTGGGCGCGGTATTGAGGGGCTACCCCCGGGCCGGATGTTCACCCCGACCGAGACCCGTATTATCAACATTATGCTCGAGGTGGTCTTCGCCTCCATACATGAAGCCTGGTCTCCCATCATGGAGATTCAGTGCGAGCACATCGGCTCCGAAATTAATCCGCAGTTTGTGCAAATTGTCGATGAGAACGATCTCGTTATTGTGTGCCACCTCGAGGTGGAGCTGTCTAATAAGGAGCGCGGCACAATTGATGTGGTTTATCCCTTTGCAACTCTAAAGCCTATTCGTGACGTGCTCAGGGGTCGAGTCCAGGATTCCGAAGATCCGTCCGTAGATCATGATGTGTGGGCTCGAGAGCTGGCCGGTGCGGCCTCTGACGCCGAGCTCGAACATCGCGTTATTTTGGGTGAGGTCGAAATGACGCTTGGCGACTTCAATAAAATGCAGGTGGGCGATTTATTAGATCTGCGCAAGTTTGATTTAGCGCGCGTATTGGTGGACGACATTCCGTTGTTTGAGGCTGAGGTAGGTACTGCAAATGGCTATACGGCGGCACGATTGCTTCAGGCCGTTGAGCTGGCGGAGAGCTAGTCAACATTTGCTCGAACACCGTTAGGAGATATTCATGAGTGAAGAAGAGGAAACTGCCGACGTGTCGCTGGATCAGCTCAGTGAGGATGCTGAGAGCCCGGGTTTTGACGCCATGGTTAGCGCTGATGTACTCCAGAGTGTTCCCGTTACGCTCTCTGTAGAGGTGGGACGAACGCGCCTAAAGATTCGCGATTTGCTGCGACTCAAGCAGGGTAGCGTTATCGAGCTGGAGCGAAACGCTGGCGAGCCTCTGGATCTTCTTGTGAACAATACAGTGGTCGCGCAGGGGGAGGTAGTCCTAGTTAACGATCGTTACGGTGTGAGGCTCACTCGCATCCTGCCTTCAGAAGACCGCGTCGAAAAACTCTGAGTTCCGGTAACAACTTGTGGCTGAGGAGCTAAGTTGGGTCAGGTGGGTGACTGCCCTTTTTGTGGTGGCGGTCGCAATGGCGGTTAGCTTTTGGACACTGCGTCGTGTGCAAGGCTCGAGTCGGAGTTGGCTACCCATCCGCATTACTGGGCGTGTTCGTCTGAACCGCTCTGCCGAGTTAGTATTGGTAGAAGTCGACAATGAACGGTTCTTAATTGGTGCAACTCCAGCTAATATCAACACCATTGCAAAGTGGCCTGCTGATGTTAATGGGAACGACGCACTTGGGCCCCCAGAATCGGCAAGTTGCGGTGCTGAGTAGGCCAGGCTGACTCAATTCCGCCGCGGGGGCGGGAGCAGAACCGGGCCCATCGACTTGGGGGGCTAATGTTCAGATTCTTGCTGCTCTTGCTGATGTTCTTGTCAGCGACTGACGCTTCGGCACAGGGCACCATCCCTATTTTGAGCGCGGTGCAAGGCCAGGCGGGCGAGACCGAATATTCAGTCACGTTGCAGCTACTTGGCCTGATGACGGTACTCACTCTGCTACCGTCAATTCTGCTGATGATGACCAGCTTTACGCGGATCATTATCGTTTTATCACTGCTCAGGCAGGCACTGGGTACCGCTCAGACCCCACCTAACCAAATTCTGTTAGGCATCGCACTCTTCCTCACTATCTTTATCATGGCACCTGTGTTCACGCAGGTTTATGACGACGCAATCGCGCCCTACAGTAATGACGAGATGGAACTGGAGCCGGCGATCGAGGCGGCGCAGATCCCTATGAAGGATTTTATGTTGCGCCAAACCCGAGAAAAGGATCTGCAGACCTTTGTCAGTATCGCAGATAACCCGGATATCACCTCGCCGATCGAGACACCGCTGACTGTCCTTGTGCCGGCTTTTATTACTTCAGAACTAAAGAGCGCGTTCACCATTGGATTCATGCTTTATATCCCTTTCATCATTATTGATATGGTTGTCGCCAGCGTACTGATGTCCATGGGTATGATGATGCTGTCTCCCATGATCATCTCATTGCCTTTCAAACTTCTGTTGTTTGTGATGGTCGATGGCTGGATGCTGCTGATGACTTCGCTGACTGGCAGTTATGTATAGGACCGGTTGATATGGAGACGACAGAAGTCATCGGTATTGGTAGAGAAGCGATCTGGACCGTCATATACGTAGCGGGGCCGGTGTTGATCATTGCACTGTCGGTGGGTCTGATTATCGGCGTATTTCAAGCGGCCACATCTATTCAGGAAATGACGCTGAGTTTTATCCCCAAATTGGCGGCTTTGGTTGCGGCGCTACTAATATTCGGCGATTGGCAACTCACAATTCTGTCCGAGATGTTTATCTCGATCTTCGACATGATCCCGCAAATTTTCACTCGATGAATCTAATTCTTGATGATGTCGTCCTGATTCTTACCACGGGCTTAATTCCACTATTGCGCATCTCGGCGCTGCTCCTCGCGGCGCCGCTGGTGTCTCTAAAGGTCGTTTCAATTCGCATTCGTGTTGCTCTCGCCGTGGTGCTTACGATCTTTATCTACCCTACCCTAGACTTGCCGGTGATAGATCCCGTCAGTGCGGCGGGCTTGATGTTGATCATCCGCGAGCTTCTGGTAGGGCTACTTTTTGCGGCCGTGCTACAAGTCGTGAATGCCGCCTTGGTTGTAGCGGGCCAGACATTGTCGATGAGTATGGGTCTTGGTATGGCGCAAACGGTGGATCCCAATATCGGTCGTGTACCAGTTCTTGCCTCGTTTCTGGTGGTGTTGTCGACCCTAATATTCCTCTCCATTGGCGGTCATCTGATCTTGATAGAGCTGATACTGATGAGTTTTCAGGTGATGCCCATAGGCGGCCAAATTAACTTTGTCGAGACCATTGTTAACTTCACCGAATGGACAGCGATGGTCTTCCTCGGGGGGGTGCTGATAGCGCTGCCCATTATGTTGACTATGATGTTGGTCAACCTCTGTATCGGGATCGTGACGCGGGCGGCACCTGCGCTCAATATTTTTGCCGTCGGATTTCCGGCGATGGTGCTGGCGGGCATGGTTCTTTTTTTGGTGTATTTGGTGAATATTGGCCATCGTATTGAATGGTTGTGGCTGGAGGCCTTCCAGAGGGCACAGAACATCTGGGCGGTAACCTGATGGCAGATCAGCAGGACGAGAGCCAAGAAAAAACAGAGGAGCCCACCGCCCGACGTCTCAGTAAAGCGAGAGAAGAAGGGCAGATTGCTCGCTCGACTGAAATCACGATCGCAGCTTCGGTGATCAGTGTGGCGATTTATATCTATTTGTTTGGTAGTTCTCTGCTGGGGAACGTGGCCAACATTTTTGCTCAGGGCCTTGTATTTGACTCCCTCGCTGTACTGGAGCCGCAGGTCGCTGCCGCCCGCCTGGCTGATGCCATGGTCGAGGCGTTGTTTTCGATTTTACCGATACTGATCCTGACGGGCGTGGTGGTGCTGGCTTGCTCCGGTTTGATCGGGGGTTACAACTTCAGCTGGAAGTCACTGCAACCCAAGGCTTCCAAGTTCAACCCCATTGCGGGTTTTAAACGCATGTTTGGGATACAGGCGTTGGTAAACCTCGGAAAATCCATTGCGAAGTTTCTCTTGGTCGGTGGTGTGACCTATCTCTTGATCGACGCGTCGATCACGGAATTTGCGGAGATCTCGCTAATGGCACTGGAGCCCGGTCTCACAGTATCTGCCTCGATTCTCACGACGGCTTTTCTCGTCGCTTCGAGCACGCTGATCATCATTGCTCTGATCGATGCCCCGTATCAGGTCTACCAGCATAATCAAAAGATGAAGATGTCCTTGAGGGAGGTCAAAGACGAGCGCAAGGACACCGAAGGCTCGCCTGAGGTTAAACAGCGGATTCGTCAGAAGCAGCGGGAGGTGTCGGCTGCTAGGATGCTCGAGGCGATCGCAGAGGCCGATGTAGTAATTACCAACCCGGAGCATTTTGCAGTCGCTCTGACTTACGACCCCTCCTCTGAGGATCCACCGAAAGTGGTGGCAAAAGGCACGGATGTCATGGCAGAGCGCATTCGTGAAAGAGCCAGCGAAGAAGGCGTGCCGCTGTTTCAGTCTCCGGTTTTGGCGAGGGCGCTCTTTTTCACTACGGAGATTGAGGCTTTCATTCCGGAGCCGCTCTTCGAGGCAGTTGCTCAGGTCATTGCCTACATATTTAATATCAATAGTATCAACCGTTCGAGCAGCCTGCGCGACAAGCCGGTCCCCAGAGTGCCAGACAGCATGGTATTTGACTCCGAGGGGCGGCGCTCTGAAGTGTATGACCAGTAAGCCTTGTTGATAGTTCACCATTGAGCCGAGTGTTTCATTAGATGACATCAGACCCGACAGATGCCCCGATACTGAACTCGCTGCCTCACCCGGATGATGAAAGTATTCTGGCTTCAGCGCGCGATGCCCTGTTAACGGATATGTCCAACGTTTTCATTGTGGGCGAGGAAGAATTCCACATTGACGCCTGTTTCCTTGCCCTTTACCACCAGCTGAAACTCGAGCCGGGACTGCAGTTGCATCGCATGATGTCTCCGAAGGTGGATGACATTGTGGCCTTGTTTAATACTGTTTTGGCGGATTTTAGCATTGAGGAGGCCCGCAACCAGCAAGCTAACGAGCGCCATATCATCGTGATGCCGGATTTTGGACCAAATGCGGGCGAGGAGTGGATGGCTTGTGAGTCTCTGGTCAATACCTTTCCGGGTTCCAATGTCGGGATGTTGGCTTTTTCAACGATCGACAATCATGACGCTTCGGCGCTCCAGCAGTTGTCGCTCAAGTCGCGTAATAAACTCATCCGACTCACGCCATTGGATAGAGCGGCAATGGAGCGGTATCTCAATGAGTGCCACGAGAGGGGTGCTCTCCTCGAAATGCTGCCCTCTCTAACGTATTCACAGTGGTACAGCTTGGCCTCAGAAACAGCGGGTTTGTCGGTTGATGATGCCCCCAGGCACAGCGTATTGGATTACGACGAGTCCAAGTCTGTCGCGACCGTCCCTTTACAATCTCCCGATTCGCCGGAGATCACAGCGTGCGGTGATCAGCCTGAGGAGGAGCGGAAAAAAGGTCTCAAAATCAGGGTTAACTGGGCTGCCTTGCTCCCCCGAGTGGGGTCGCTGATATCCGCGAGCCTGATTGTGGTGCTCTCAGTCGCGCTATTTCTGGCGGTTGCTGGTGCTTTGCACCCGCCGATTTGGGAAGCAGGCCAGGCCATTGCGACACCTTTGTGGGACCAACTGATGGTCTGGCTGGAGCAGCTTCTGGCAAAGATTCCGCGCTAAAAATATCGGGGAAAAGACCGATAATTCCCCCAAGACGGAGATGCTTGACATGGTAGATGAAGAAAACCCGGGAGCGGACGACGAACTGACTTTGCCCCGCCAGAAGAGCGTGAATAACGGCGTGTCGACTCAACCCAACCCGGTAAGCGATGCGATGGCACAGCTTAACGCTGACACTCACACGCGACTGGATAGAGCGCTTGACTCAGCTGGCCAGGCCAACAGGAAGATGGAGTTTTACGCCAAACGACTCGCCGGGGGCGCTGCCGTGGTGGTATTCCTTTGTGCTGTGCTACTGATGGTGGCGGGCGGTCGGTTGTCGGGTCAGGTGGAGGCGCTGCAGGCCGCAACCTTGTCTATTACCAAGCGTGTCGTGAACATGAACTCTGCACTTGACCGGATGGTTGTGCTTGATCAGAAGCTAACCATGCTGGACGAGGGGCAAGCGCAGCTGGCTGAAGCAATTGGTCAGGTAGAACAGGATGGTAGGATTTTGGCTGAGCAAATGGAAGCTTCCATGGCCGGAGTGAATTCAACTGTGATCGATACCAGTGAGGTGACTCGAAGTGGCGTAGAGTCAAGCCGCGCGATGGTGGCTCAATTGCAAAAGCAGTCTGAGCAGTTGTCGGAGTTGGCGAGACGGGTGAGGCAATTGGAGTCAGGTTTTGGAGACGTCGCCGCACTAAAGCGCGAAGTGTCCACACTCATTGAGATTGAGCGAGATAAGCTCACCGATCTGTTTGAGGCGCAGCTAGCCCTGCAGCAAGCCCAGATGCGCAGCGATGGCATCGAAGAGCCAGCGCAGGTATCCGAGAAAGTTTACCCAGAGGGGGCGATCGTCTTTCCCCCCAGTGCTGTGCGGGAATAGACTGCTCGGCGGCCGGGCTATTGCAAAATGAAAAAAGTTAGACGTTGTCAGGATTATCCGAGGGGACTAACTCCTGCTTCGACTCGGACTCCGAAGGGTTGATTAATACATCGCGCATGGCGCCCTCGACAAAAGAGGAGCCGGCATCAATACCCATCGAGACTGCATCAACGGTCTCGGTCAACGCTGCCCCCAAGGCCGCGCGCTGTTGGGCATCCTCGCTAGAACCGAATTCCTGACCAAGCTCGTAGAGGCGGCTTGCCTGAGAGGACGGCAGGTAAGACTCGAATTCTCCTCGTAGCATCTTGATCTTGAGGGGGTTTGAGGGTTGTTCATTAGTACCCGTGGCGCCATGTTCCATTCCGGCTTTAATGAGCGAGCGGACATGGAGTTCAAGTAGGGCTAGAAAGCGGTCGCGGTCTCCTTTGATGCCATACTGATCATCGCCACCATTCGCTATCGATACCCATTCATCCCAAAGCTGGCGGCCGCTGAGACCTCCAAACACCTTTTGTGACTCATTCTCGGTTTTTTTTTCTGCCGGGTTTATCGTTCCTTGACTGGAAAAAGCCTTGGCCTCGAGATCGTTTACCCGGCTAATGAGATAGATGATCAGTATTAGGAGTACTATCCCCAGCAGGAGTGAGACGGCAATGACAATGTTCTCTAGAGACATGGTTCAGGTTCCTGCTTTTTTTATCAGTCTCAGGGCCCTATTCTTCAGCCTCATCAACGTCGTCCTCTCGCAGTAGGTTTAGCAGCTGAATAACCTGATTTGTCTGCAAGTCCTCAACCAGAGTCTCGGCAATCGTATCTGCGTGCTGCATAGCCTCGTGAGCGCTGATTTCTGTAATCTGATAATCAGCGCCGAGATTGAACATTTTGTTGGCCAGCTCCTCAGGCACCCAGGAGATCACAGTGCCTGAGACCCCCTGTAATTGGTTATAACCTTCGTGAACAATCCTCGGCGGCAGATCAGCGCCTGCCTTGATTGCCTCTGCGAGCTCGAGTTGACGCTTCTCCTCAGCTTTGGCGCCCTGCACAAAAATTTTGTCCAAGTTGAGCCGGGCCCGCTGGGCAATTCTCGCTGAGAACACGCGATGCAATCGATCATCAGGATCCAATACGGCACATTTTAGGTAATCAGCTCTCGCATCTGCTTTGACACGTTCAAGTTTTGATTTTTTTCCAAACATGATCTAGCCAATACCTTAAAACGCGACCCGGTCGCGCAATTTGCCCACTACCTTGGTGAGAATCTGACTCACCCGTGATTCGGTAACCCCAATAATCGCGCCAATTTCTTTTAAATTCATCTCTTCGTTGTAGTATAGAGAAAGCACAATCTGCTCTCGCTCGGGGAGTTCACGGATCTCGCTGGCAAGCCATTCACTGGTGTCTGCCGCTTCGACTTCTTGTTCAGGGCTGGCCGATTCAGAAAGTGGCGCCTGTCCGTTGTCCTCTAGCTCAGCAAGTGAAGTGGTTCTGAATTTCTGCGATCGGTCTCGCTGCTTCTGATAATCCTCTAATGAGGTATCCAATTCTGTGGCGACTTCACTCGCTGTGGGCGGCCTGCCGTGCTTGGCCATAAACTGCTCGACCACCTGCTCTTCGGCTTTCATGTTCGAGCTGTCAGTCCGTGACAAAGGTGACCGCTTTCTTACCTCGTCCAAAATGGCGCCGCGGATGCGTTTGCTGGCAAATGTGCCGAGGTCTGCGCCCTGTGAGGCGTCATAAGATTTGGCGGCCTCGAGTAACCCGACCATGCCGATTTGAACAAGTTCTTCGAGTTCTACGTGTTCAGGTAAACGGGCTTTGATATGTAATGCAGTTTTGTGCACCAGGCCGATATGCTGGAGCACCGCGGCGTTTTTGCCGCTTGGCTCGGCTTGCGATAACGCGTCAGCATATGCCTGATAGCCCTTTGACATGGTCTAGCCCTTTGCGCCTACCGATATCCTGATATCGCTGGAGCCGGCGGGTTTGCTTGCTGCCTCGGTGATCACGTCGACCAGTCGTCTAATGTCTTTGGCAATGTCGCTCTCTGGCGCGTGAAGGATCGCCGGTTGCCCAAGCCTTGCCGAGTTGAGGACGACAGGGTCTTTGCGAATCCCGGTTGCATACTCGAGAGATAGCCCGAGGAATTGCGCAGTCACTTTGTTAATACGCTTGTGAATATTCTCAGACTCTCTCTCGTTGGTCACCTGAACCGGCGTCAGCATGATGTCTGAGAGGTTGAACTCCTGCTGTAACACTTTGACCGTCGCATAAGCATCAGCGATCGACGAGGGCTCATTTTGTATTAATAGCAGTTTAATGTCACAGGCACCAAACAAGACAGTGACATTGTCACTGATGCCCGCGGCGGTATCCACCACGAGGTAATCGCAGTCATCTAGCGCTGACAGCGCATGAATTAAACCCAGTAGTTGCAGGCGTGTCAGCCTTGCGAGCGCAGATGACCCACTGGAACCTGGCACCAAAGTGACGCCATATTCAGATTGCACCATGATTTCTTCGAGGGTCTTCTGACCCGACAGGACGTGTCCGTAGCTGTACTCTACTCTGGCGTTTAGAAGGATCTGAGCATTGCTTAGACCCAGATCACCATCGAGTAAAACCACTTTCTTGCCGCGTTTGGCGAGCTCGGCAGCGAGGTTCACCGAGACCGTTGTCTTGCCAACACCTCCCTTACCGCTGGTAACACCAATTACACGCATGATAATGTCTCTCGTCTCTGTGAGTGTCGCCCGCTGGGTCGGTCAGTCACCTAGAGGATACTATGCCCTGCGGCCATTTTAAGCTGAGTCTGGCCAGAAAGGGGTAGGCTTTTCCGAGAATCGGCAACACATTCCATCAGCAGGCTTGCAAAGCCCTCTGCACCCGCTGAGGTAAACACTCTGGGTATCGGAGCCTCCTCTGCCCAGTCCGCGTCATCTAGTGTAACCGAGAGAGAGGGCTCTACTCGATCAACTAGTGCATTAACCGGTGACGGGAAGCGGGATATCGCCATCGAGGTTTGTGCCGGGGAAGTATTCCCAAGCGCCAAGTTGTCCGCCGTGGTCACCTCACCTCCTGGTGCCGGCTCCCTCGCTCGCTGTGCAACGGCATCCGCGAGTACGTCGGAAAAAACTGCCGCTCGAAACTCCTCGGACTCGGGTTCAAGGACAGCAGGCTGGTGAGCGGCCTCCAACGCCTTCACACGGGCAGCAAGCTCCAACAGACCGGAGCTGATTTCGGGTGCGGGGTTTGGTGCTGCTATTTCGTGGTTCGGTAGATTTGTAATAACTGGCCTGTTATCGATTTGCTCATCAGAGGAGGTGGGCGCTCCATCGACGAGGGTATCCCAACGAAGGCGTGAGCCTGAAACAACGTTTTTCACTGCGGTTTCCACTAGATCAGCATTTTGAGGAGATTCAGTTTCCAGTGCCACCACAACGCGGTAACGCCTGTCGACCCTAAAGCTGTGCACGACCAAGCAATCAGCCCCGTGGCGGTTACTCAGTTGCTCCATACACGCGCTGTGGTCTGGCGCTTCTAATACTTCAAGTCGCATGATCTATTACTCCGTTTCCCCTTCGATGGCCGTCTCTCCACCGATGCTAGACTGTACTTGGATGCGTTGATCATCAGGTATCTCGGTGTAGGAGAGCACCGTCAGATCTGGCACGCGAACGCGAACGAAGCGAGACATCCAGCTCCTTAATCCCGGAGAAACCACCAGTGTCGCGACTGTCCCGGTATCCTGTATCTTCTCTGCTTCTGCCCTCAAGCTCTCAATCATCGAGTTGGCAAGCGTCGGATCCAGCGTAATGTGATCGGTTTCTGTCCCGGCGTGACTGCTCTCGAGCAGTTTTTCCAGGTCAGGCGCAAGCGTGATCACGGTCAGCGTGCCGGTCTCATCCACAAGCGGCTGACAAATTAACCTGCCCAGCTTAGGTCTCACCAGCGAGGTGAGGTGGCTAGCGTCTTGGTTCTCTTTGGCGTGCGCTGTCAGTGTATCGATGATATTTCGCATATCTTTAACCGGCACGGATTCAGCCAAAAGATTCTGCAGCACCTGTGTCACTGTCGAAAGCGGCAGCAAATCTGGCACCAAACTGCTCACCAGCTTTGGATAGCGAATAGCGACCTTGTCAAGAAGTTGCTGAGTTTCGTCCTGGCCCAGTAGCTCGCTGGCGCTCTCTCGAATGACGGCATTTATGTGGGTAGCTATAGCCGTGGGTGCGTCGACTACTGTGTAGCCTAGCCCTCGGGCCAATTCAGCTTGGGATGACTCAATCCACAGCGCATCCAGTCCAAAAGCGGGCTCGGTTGTCGGCTCCCCTTCAATGGGCGCGGGCGTGTCTGAGCCGTTGATCGCAAGCAGCTTGCCGACACGCACGTCACCGGAGCCGCGGACGACCCCGTGAAGGGAGATTTGATAGACCTCGGGCTTGAGGTCGAGATTATCCCTGATTCGAATCGGCTGAATCAGAAAACCTAATTCGGCAGAGAGCTTCTTGCGAATGCCACGGATCCGCGTCAACAGTTGCCCACCTGATTGCGTATTGGCAAGCGGCACCAATCCGTAGCCAATGTCCAGTGCAATGACTTCTACCTGATCAATATCCTCCCAATCTAACTCACGATTGGCGGGTTCGACCTCGGCGGCTGCCTCGGCGTTCACGGCCTTTTTTTGTTGCTCAGCTGCCTGCTGCCTGATGTAGTAGCCCAGACCAATGCCAGCAGCACCCAGGGGCAAGAAGACAAAGTGGGGCATACCTGGGACGAGCCCCAGGAGCGTCACAATTCCAGAGGCAATGAATACACCATTAGCATCTGCGACCTGCTTGGACGCCTGCTCTGTCATACTTTCATCGGTAGTCACCCGTGTGACCAGAATGGCGGTCGAGAGTGACAAAAGAAGAGAGGGGATCTGGGCGACCAGACCATCACCAATGGTCAGCAATACGTATATCCGCCCTGCTTCGCTCAGGTTCAGATCATGCTGTGTCGTGCCGACGATCAAACCGCCAACGATATTGATAATCAGAATGAGGATGCCGGCGATGGCATCACCGCGAACGAACTTCGATGCACCGTCCATCGAACCGTAAAAGTCGGACTCCTGAGTGAGCTCGTTTCGGCGTTGCTTGGCCGCTTCCTGATCGATAATGCCCGCATTAAGATCCGCGTCAATCGCCATCTGCTTGCCCGGCATAGAATCCAGAGTGAAGCGCGCGATAACCTCGGATACTCTGCCAGCACCTTTGGTCACCACGATGAAGTTGATGATCATCAAGATCAAGAAAATGATGAAACCGACAACATAGTTACCCGCAATTACAAACTCACCGAAAGACTCAATGACTTTACCCGCCGCGTCGGTGCCAGTGTGCCCTTCCACGAGCACGACCCGTGTCGAGGCCACGTTCAGCCCTAGCCGCAGCAAGGTGGCGATCAGCAGGACAGATGGGAAGGATGAGAATTCGAGCGGCTTCCGCGTGTTAAGGGTGATCATCACCATTAACAGACCGACCATAATGTTGAATGTGAACAGAACGTCGAGTACAAAAGCGGGTAATGGCACAACCAATAGCGCCAGAATGAGCAGCACCAGTGTCGGCGCACCGACACTTTTCGCGCTGAACCACGTTAAGCGGTCGGAAAACTGTCGGAAATTTGACAGCATGGCTTCCACAGTCCGCTACCTCCCTTAATTTCAGCCAATTTGGCCACTGGTAGCTACAGTGGCTGCAAGTTCCGTACCAAGTTTGGCGAGACGAAATGGTTCTTTCCCTGAAAATTGATTATCCGCAGCGGTGGGTTCGGCTTATCTAATCCGTTTGACAAGGGTAAAGCACGGCCTGAATTGGCCGATAATTCACTTCAGAGCGTGACCGAAAAAAGGACGCACCCAGCAGTAGCTGGTTGTACCCAGTCTGTCACTGTCAAGAGAAGGTAGGCGGCAGCCTGGAGGAACGTGATGCGCAAATTTTTTATTGGATGGTCGGCACTTCTGGTTTTTGCTTTACTTAACGGCTGCGAAACGCTCGAAACGCTGGCTTATTTGAATTTTGAGCCAGACGCATCGTTTGTCGAGCCCATGGTTGAGCGACGAGATACGCTGACGGCTACCGGGTATGCGGTGATCGATGTGCAGCCTAGCGATATCCCCGCCCAGCGGAGATTGCTGGCGATCCGCGCGGCCAAACTCGATGCGTACAGAGGCTTGACAGAGCAGGTTTATGGTCAGTACCTCGATTCCACGACAACCGTGGCTGACATGGTCGTTCGCAGCGATAGTTTTCGCGCACGGGTAGAGGGCGTTGTTTACGGTGCCAATTTGGTGCAAATTGAGCCGCGCGGCACCGATACTTATGAGGTCACAATGTCGCTTGATAAGAGTATCGTTAATGACCTGAGAGTGCTGTACCTCGAGCGCGCCGTAATGGCATCGAGGTCCTGATAGGGCGGAGCATTTCACGTGGAAAGTGGGAAGTTTTTAGCGATCTGGTTGATCGGCAGCTGTATCCTGAAGACCCCTACTGTTTGGTCACAGGATGGCTCCCAGGCATTGTTCAATGATGCGGAGGCTTCTGCGTATCTTTCTGCCTTCAAGCAGCGCGCTCTGGATGCGGCATTGGAATCAGGGGCGCGTGTGAAGGGGGTTGCCTACATTGATGACCAGGGCCGATTACATGAGCGCGCCATGTTCTCCAGCGAGGCGGATGTGCGGGGTGTGCAGGTTGAGAGCTATCTGGACGCCATGGGCGGTGAGCAGTCTCTGGAGGCTGCGCAGGTGTCCGACGCAGCGCGTTGCCAACTTTGGACGGACCAAGGCCGCAATTCTGGCGTAGTGGCGATTCGGTTGGTGTCTCCCCCGATTAGGCAAGCCTCCGAGGGCACGCTACAGCAACAACAAGAGGTACTACTGGTTTCAGCTCTGGAGCGGAGCCTTAGTGCTGAAGGCTTCCGTGTGCTCGCGCCCGTAGGTCCAAAGCCCGACAGCTATCAGAACACAACTTATGCGCGGGCGCTGGTCGGAGACTGGTCAGACGGTCCTGCGCCGGACTTTGCCGTATCGGTGTCTGTGCGAATGCTTGTAGACGATCGGGAAGAGAATGATTTCTACATCAATCATCCCGGTCTGTCGTCGATGATCTATGTCATTTCGTCCAAGTCCAAGCCCGTAAAGTTCGCGATTACGCTCTCATTCGCGCAGCCAGCGGCGAGAAGCCCGCTGGGTGATTTTCAAGCCTTGGTTAATACCGGGGCATACCGCGCCTTTCAGTCAGGTGAGTGGGTGATGGAGCAAGACCAGGAAGATCTCGCAGATTGGGTATCAGACGCTACCGGGGAGTTTACCGATGCGACCAAGTGTTTGCCTCGTTTGTTTATGGTCAGCCGAGACGGGCCAGATCGCTTCAGTGTTGACGCCGGACGAATGCGTGGAGTCACAGAGGGCACCTGGTTACTGGTGGGTGACCGCGAACTCATGGTGAATAACGTTGTGAGTGATATGACGCTGGATACTCTGCTGATGTTGAAGGTGGTTCGAGCAGACGACAATCGGGCACAGGCTGAGCCCCTGCCTGCCGGGGAGGGCGCGCTCGTATCTCAGGGAGAACTGTTGGGTACTTTGCCTTAAAAAGGAAAGCAAACATGAAAATAATTGTTCGCACATGGTTAACTGCTTGCGTTACTCTGATAACCCTTACGGTCGCACAGATTACGTGGGCTCAATCCGTTATTTCAGATAACGATGTCGCTCGTCTGCGAGCGTTTATCGGCGAGAACGACTTTGAAGCAAAAACGCCTTCTGGAGTGAGTGCTTCAGTGTACTCGTCATCGGCCGGCTCGGTCGTCAACGGCGTGTACAAAGTTCAGCCCGGGGACACACTCAGTGAAATCATGGCAGTGCATCTGGGCGATACGGGCGTAAACCATGATGTCATGAAAAAAGTAATTGTGAAGAATAATAAGGCGGCGTTTCGTCGGGGAAATGCCCATTGGATGATGGCAGGCGCCAACTTACGTATGCCTACGGTGGCAGACGTTATGGCCTATGTCGTGCCGGGTAAGAAAGATCGCCAACAACATCGTTCAAGCGATGAGGACTGGATTCGCTTTCCATAGTGAGCACCGATTAACCCTCGAGTAACCGCGCGATGCTTGGGCCAGAGCTCCTTAATATGACGGTACGCCCGACCCCCATTTTTCTGGAGGGCACGGCGAGCTTGCGCATCGATCAGCCAGGGCCACGGGAATTAGGGCTTGCCAACTTTCAGATTGTGAAAGGGCTGGTATCGATTGATCGAGGACAGCTGTTCATTAATTTAGCCGGTGTAGCGCAACCGCTGCTGGCCCCCGATTTTTTCAGACGTTACGCAGGCCAAAGTATCTTCTTCAGGGTGCAGTTGACGCCTGATGGCGCGACGGTTTTGCGCCCGGTGCCAGCCGCTGCTGCCACGCCTACTCCGCCAACCACCGCCACCGCCACGCCGGCTACGACGCAATTTTCAGGTACGCCAGCTTCTGTACTCCAGCAATTAATGAATCCCGATTCAATTCGGGCTATGCCTGCTTCGCTCGCCGCCGCTTTCGCTGGAATAGGGCTGATATTGAGCCCGGCGATGTCGATTGAGGCGCAAATTGCTCGCGCTAGGGAGCTTTTGGTTCGGGGTGGTGTGCTGCAATTGCCGCCTCTGAGCGAGGGCGGTGCTCGTGAGGCGGCGCTGCCCTCATTACTCATGCGCTTGTTGGGCTTTGGCACAGATCAGGCCACCAAGGAGCGTGCCAGAGGGCTTCTGACCGAGATTGATAACCGCCAAGATCGCTTGGTTGCAGCATTGCGCTCCGATGTCATCAATGCCGATATTCTGGCCTGGCTAAATGGCGCGCCTGTAGAGCTTAATCTGCAGCGAGGGCCCAGGGGCAATCCGCCAGGCAGCCCAACGTGGATCATTAATTTTTATACCCAGTTCGCTGAGAACTCTGATGTGTGGTTGCGAGTAGAGCACGCGCCTGCCAACAGGGTGACCCTTGATGCCTGGTTAACGGACCCGACCGTATTTGCCCGTGCGCGAGATTCCCGTGCAGAGCTGTTTGCAGAGGTGGCGGACTTTGGCCTACAGCTCGAGCACTTTGCTGTCTTCAACCAGGCTCGAGATACCCTTAGGGAGCCCCTCAGCGTATCCCCTGTCTCGGGATTGGGCGACCGGTTGGACTCGTCGGTATGAGAGAACTCGATGAAATCAAGGCCATCGCGCTTGAGTACGGAAAGCGAGAGGCACCTAGCATTCTTGCGAAAGGCGAGGGTGAAGAGGCGATGTCGATCATTGATGCCGCGTTTGAATTGGGGCTACCTGTTATCGAAGACGAAACCCTGCAACGTTTGCTTAGCGGCGTAGACATCGGTGAAGAAGTGCCTGAGTCTCTATATCGCGCTGTTGCAGTGGTTCTGTCTTGGGTTTTCTGGCTGAGAGGTGATGAGCCCGGAAGGGGCTAGTTAGCCCAGCAGAGATTGCGGGGGGAGTTAGACGTCGGTCTGTCTGTCTCGGCTATAACCCCGTTTGATTCTGCCGAGCTTGTCGTAAGTCTCACCTGTGTCCGCCGATCGGCTTGACCTTAAGACCTCTAGTGCGGAACGCGTTGCCTCTATTTTTCGATCAATCAAAATAGCGTTCTTTAGGTGAACATCGCGGCAGGTCGCAAGAACCTCCTTGATATCGTCTATCAGTGCGGTGCTCGTGCCGGCATCGGGCCCTTCTTCTATCGGGACCTCGCCAGACAGGGTGGGCACTAGAGCTGACAATGATTCCAGGATCTCGGCTTTCCGGCTCTGAAGCGCCTCGAAGCTGTCTATGTCTCCCGCTGTTAGAAGTGCCAGTTCTTCCTGCAATAAAGCGGCAAGTGCGTTGGCCTTGTGCATCCCATCACGAAGCATATCCGCGCTAGGATTCTGCTGAGTTGGAGTCATGTAAGCGGGGAGACGCGGGCTGCTTCAGGAACCGATCATTCGCTCCAGATCGAGCATGTTCTCTGCGATGCGTTTTGCGTCGAGAGGGTAATTGCCTTCCATAATGGCGAGCCGTAACGCTTCTACTTTTGCAGCATCGAATTTAGCATCATCTATGGCGCGCTCAACAGACTCGCTTAGCTCAACCTGATCAACTGGCGCGCCCGATGCAGCATCGGCCTCAGGGTTCTGCAATTCTGGTGTTGGGGTCGAGGCTTTTTCTGCGCGCAGGTCTTTTTTACCGGTTGCTTCCGGCACCGTGCTTCGCATAGTTTCAGTGATGCTGGGCATCGCTCAACCTCCTATTAACCCTGCCACCCAGACGACCCGGCAGCAGAATTGTCCTTTTTCAATCAAAATATCGGCGTCTGACCCCGGAACTTTAACATTCGATTCATAAAATTTCTACTTGGCCAATTCCCGTCACTCTGGCCTTTAGAGGCCTGCCTGATTCAACATTGACCACGTCAATCGATTCTCCAATAGTGGCGTCACGACTGATGCGTACCAGATTAGTCACCCTCAGTGCGCCACGGATGATAAATACTTGAACTTCCTCGTTTTTATGAACTGCTGGCGCCATTTTAACCGCAGATCGCCGCAATTTGTCACCCGGCATAATGTCACGAAGCGCCTCCAACATAGCGAAATCTACCCCGGAATGAATGAGATCCGTGGGCGCTCTGCCCTCAATAATTTCCCAGGAGAATGTATTTTCATCTAACCTATTCCCTCTAGGGATAATTTGCGTTGCCACCCAAGCGCCCACATCTTTCGCCGCAGGAGCCTTATAGCCAGAGAGTGGCGATGCTATGAAATGACTCTCCAATAAAATGTCTCCGGCCTGTACCCCCTCTCGCAAGGTGAGATCGAGTACGTCTTCCAGAACTACGATGCGATTGGAAATGCTGTCGTCGGGCGCCACCGGATGGCGAGTTACATGGCTACGCTTGAGCATTGCCCCCTTATTTAACGGTAGGTTGTAGCGAAAGGCGGTTACGCCCTCTTTCAGCCGGATTTGAATGAATCCCCGCCACTTGGGATTTACGCAATCAAGCTGCACGGTGGCACGGTCGCTGAAGGGAAAGCGTACGTCAAATGGTTGGCCACAATTTGGGAGCACTAGGCGCTTGTCGGCCAGTCTGACCTCTACGTTGCCAGGATCGGTATGAAAAGCTTGCGCAGCGGCTTCCTGTATCTGCCTAGTGGCATTTTCCTTAATTATGGTCTGATCTGTGCTGGCGTATCCGAGAGGGATCATGAGGAAGCTACCGAGCGCAGCTAATGCTAACCACCCGCGGCTTCGGTCGCGCCAATACCATCGGCACCATTCGATTGCCGGGGCAGATGCAGAGGCATTAGTTGATATGTTGCGACTCCAGTTCACTGGGCGAGTATGACTAATAAGCTCGGACTCAACCACCGGCATGCTTTTGCCGCTTTTCATCAGAAAACCCTCTCTCACACGACTAAAATTACATAAAAATCAGCAAAAACAGATACATAAAGTTTTTGGCACAGATTCTGCAAGTCACAAAGTGAATAGTCACAACTCTCGGTAAGCAGACATGTTGGACAAACTATATGGCATTCACAGTGAGGCTCTGCAGCTCAAGGCGCGCAGAATGGAAGTGCTATCCACCAATATTGCAAACGCCGATACCCCTGGGTTCAAAGCCAAAGATATAGATTTTCGTACCGTGCTCGGCTGGAGATTAGAGACGGCCGGTCTTCTCACAACACACGCGTCTCACCGTAATGGACCTGGCCACTCGGACAACGGAGAGGTGTTCTCCGTCCCTTATAACACGGCCGTAGATGGCAACACTGTCGAGATAGGGCTTGAGCAAGCCAAATTCGGTAAAGCCTCTGTGGAGTACCAGGCAACTCTTGATTTTCTTCAGGGCCGCGTGTCCAGCTACAAGCGCGCATTGAAAGGAGAGTAAGCGATGTCTATGGATAAAGTTTTTGGAATTGCGGGGAGCGCTCTGGCAGCGCAACTAGTACGCATGAACACAACGGCGTCGAACCTCGCTAACGCGGCGAACACTGCAGCGACCGAGGAGGCTGCGTATAAGGCCAAGCGAGCCGTGTTTAGAACTTTACTAGAAGATCAGACTGTCGGAGACCAGACTCGCTACGCTGGCTCCCTGCAGGTTGTAAACATAGCGGACGACCCTACCCCTCCCCCCAGGTCATACGATCCAGGCAACCCCTCCGCGGATGCTAACGGATACATTTATCAGAGCAACGTCAACGAGGTGTCAGAGATGGTCGAGATGACCGCCGCTGCTAGATCCTATCGAAACAATATCGAAGTCATAAACGCAGCGAAGCAAATGATGATGCGCACGCTGGAAGTAATGAAGTCGTGACTTCTGAAACTGAGCACTAGGAGAGAAAGTCTTGTCAGCCATTGATTCTATCTTGACCACTGAGCAGTACCAGACTCAGCAAGCCAATGCCATCTATAAGGATGGAGAGGACGGCGACATGCTGGGGCGCGACGCGTTTTTGCAGTTGTTTACCGCGCAACTCAAAAATCAGAACCCCTTAGATCCGATGGAGAATGAGGCGTTTGTTGCTCAGCTGGCACAGTTCTCGTCAGTTGAGGGCATTAAAGGCATGCAGGCGTCTTTAGAGCGGCTGGTAGGGAATCTTCGTGAGCAGTCATTGCTCACTGGATCAACTCTCGTCGGAAAGCGCGTCGCCGTAGCTGGTGGATTCGGTCAGGGAGGTGGTAGCCGACCTACTGAAACGCTTGTCAGCGTGCAGGATGGTGCGGACATGCTAACAATGAGTGTCTATAACCAAAACAGTGAGTTGGTGTTCAGGCAGAACGTCGGAGAGCTGGAACCTGGCGAACATCGCTTCGCTTGGTCCGGTCAGGACTCGGACGGCAATCAACTACCCGTTGATACATACCAAATTACTGCAAGCGCCATCAAAGATGGCCGAATGCAAATAGCCCCCGTGTCGATTTTAGAGACTGTAAGTAGCGTCTCTTGGAACCCAGCAGGTCAACAACTTGACCTTCAACTCCTGGGTGGTGACACGGTGTCCTTAGCCGAAATTCAAACAATCGCAGAATAAACTAGCAGGAGCTGAAACATGTCGTTTTACACTTCTCTCACAGGACTAAACGCAGCCACTACCGAGCTGGCAGTCACGTCCAACAACATCGCTAACGCGGCTACTGCCGGCTTTAAACGGTCTACCGCAAGTTTTGGTGACATATTTGCAACGTCGCCATTGCAACGAGCAGCGGCCGTGGTTGGTCAGGGTGTCGCACTCAAGGAGGTCGCCCAGGAATTCAGCCAGGGATTCGTTCAGTTCTCTGCTAATTCTCTCGACTTGGCGATCACGGGCGACGGTTTCTTCCCCCTGCAATCATCGGATGGCAGCCGGACCTTTACACGCAACGGTCAATTTATGCTCAATGAGCAGAATCAGATGGTGAATTCGGCCGGGCAGGCATTGTTGTCACTGCCAGTCGATTCGACAAATAAGGCAGACTTCAGCCAACCCCCGAGCGCTCTGGCTATTCCGCGCCAAACAGTTTCGGAATTCAGAGCTACAACCGAGGTGGAGCTGGGCCTTAACTTGCCGTCTAACGTCGAACCGATCCTTCTTGAGTTCAACCCAAATAAACCAGAGACCTACCACAGAACGACGTCTCTGACGGTATTCGGGGCTTCTGGTTCTCAGCATCTCGCAACCGTTTACTACGTAAAAACACAGGCGGCAACTTCGGAAGATCCGCTGAACAAATGGCAGACCCATGTATATATTGATGGGGAACTCATCACTCCGGGATTAATTCAGGCGTCGGATACCGGTGGCGACGTTTTCTTCGTTAACAAGTACGGAGAGATAAAAACAAAATCCGAATTAGAATTTCTGCAGAAGACAGCAGCAAATAGTTCGGAGTTCTTGGTAACCCAGGGTACGTACTACCGCAAATTCTCTTTTGACATGCTGTCAGATCCTGTCAAGTCAACTCCAGCTGCCCTTACACTGAGAGCTGGAGATGCGACCGATGTTTCTGCACTCTCTTTGGCTGGCGGATCTAATGGCTTGGATTTGTCAAGTTTCACACGAACAAATTTACGCAATCTATTTCAGATAAGCGTGGATGGATCAGCGTTTACATCAATAGGCTTAGAGCACCTGGTTGATAAAGCCGGCACTAATCAGTTGTCTGGTCAAGAAATAGCGACAGAGTTGACGAAAGTTATTCAGGAGCGCTTCGGTGACGGGAAAAAGTTTGACGTTTCCGGCTATCTAACCGCGGCCACTGGTGGCGGTACTAGTGATGCGCAACTCTACGGTGCAGCCAAATCACCCGCTGTCACTCTTGATATCACTCGAGACCTCGGAGAAGCGAATCAAAGTGAGCTGCGGGTTCCGATAGCCGACGTTCTGATCGCTGCTCAAAAGGCTGGGGACGTTGTATTAACCAACGGCACCATGATCTCCCCTGAGGAGCTTGCGTTCGCCATGAACAAATATTTCGCTGGAAACTATGACATGGATGGCGGCGGAGTTGGGGCTTCGGATCATCCAGTCGGTGCCGGCGACGCAGGGAACGTTATCAGTGGCGCTGATACTACGAGAACCTTCGACGACCTCAAGTTTGAGTATGACTTTGCCCGTCAAGCGATGCGTATAACGCAGACGGGTGACGATTCTATTCACTTGACTTCAGATACGGCTATTACAGGTGAGCTGTTTGGCGCCCACAACCTTGCCGCAAGCTCAGCATTTTCAGATAGGCAAGCCAGGGCCACGGCAATAACGGCAGTAAGCACTCAAGCTCAGCTTGTGTCTGCTGACGGCGATAATGCTGTGGTACTGACCAAGTCCATGTTGCCGGCTGGTGACTTGATGCAGGAGACACGAAACCAGCGTTACGGGGTTACAGTCTCCTTTGTTGACGGTTCTTTTGTTATGTCATCCGGCACTACAGGTGACGGATCCAGTATCGCGATACGGAACGTTGCGACTACGGATACAAATGGAAATGCCGCGACATCTAACGCCGTCGGTAAAAGACTTTTCGGGTTGGACGTCACCGCTGGCACACCTGAATCTGAAAATACTCGGCAAGTTGCACAGGCACTTTCCGCGGTTGCAAACCGACCGGCGGTTCGTGGACAGAGTTCCACCCCAGCCGTTGTTGTTGGTAACCAGATGGGTATTGATGCAACAAAACCGTTCGAGGTGACGGCCGCCAATCAGTCAATCACTGTAATCGTGGACAATATTTCTGCTCAAATTTCGTTGACCCCGCAGCAGTACTCAATCGGCGATTTCGTAAAAGAGCTCCAAACCAAAATTAACCTCATGGCGGATAAGTTAGGCAATCAGGTGTCTGGTGTAAAAGTTGAATTTGATGCGACAACCAGTTCTCTGAGATTTACAGGATCGACGGCAACGGATGATTCATTTCTTCAGGTTGCTGGCTCCGCTGACTTTGGTCTTGAGGACGTCGACCCAGCGTTTGGTACCACTTCTACCTACATTACGCTGAAGCCTGATACTCAGGGTGCGTCCACACCACTGTATGTCTACCAGGACAGAAACGGCAAATACCTAGAAACAACGGATAAGGCAACCTTCGATGAAAACGATATTCCGAACTGGAGCCCTATCTTTCTGGATCGTGGAGAACTGACTTTTGACACCAGTGGTACGTTGGTGTCACCAATCGGAGTATCGGTACTCGAGTCTGCAACCATTATCGGTAACGATATTAACGTTGCATATGAGGGCAGCACTCAGTTTAACAGCCCCTTTGCAGTACTTAACCAGTCACAAAACGGTGCGCCGGAAGGCGATCTGGTTGGTGTGAATATTGGAGAGGACGGACTGGTGGTAGCGAGTTACTCAAACGGCTCTCAGAAGTCACTCGGGAAGATCATTCTCGCGAACTTCGCGACTCCCAAGGGGTTGAGGCAGGTTGGAAATAGCGGTTTTACTGCCACATCTCAATCAGGCGATGCGAAGCTTGGTGAACCAGGCGCCGCTGGTTTTGGAACCATCCGTGCTGGCGCTACGGAACGCTCTAACGTTGATCTGACAGCCGAGCTGGTGGCACTGATCACCGCCCAGCGAAACTTCCAAGCCAACGCGAAAGCGATTGAAACTAGTTCGACCTTGACGCAAACCATCATCCAGATGCGCGGTTAATTCTTAAGGACTGAATAAAAATGGATCGTTTAGTTTTTACCGCGATGGCGTCCCTGAAGCAGCTCGATCATATGAAGCTGAAATACGCGAATGCCTTGGCGAATGCCTCTACGGTGGGGTTCAAGCAGTCGATTCAGTTTGCAACGGAAACGTCGCAAGTGGCGGGTCCGGGCTTAAACACGCGATTCGTGCCAATGAATCGATCCAATGATGAGCTGGTCATTGACCAAGGCCCGTTAATTACTACGGGACGCAAACTAGACATCTACTTAAAAGGTGGAACGCTGCTTGGCGCACAGGCTCCCAATGGGCAGGTGGCTTTTACCCGCAGAGGTGACCTCTTGGTCGATCAGTCGGGCTTGCTGTCAACGGCTAACGGTCACACTGTGCTCGGCGATGGTGGAGGGCCAATTACCGTGCCGGTTGGCGTCGAGCTGGCGATCACTAACGATGGCACGGTCACCGCTACAGATCCTGTTCAGCCGGATGCGCCACCGACTATTGTTGGGAACCTTTTCCTGCGTGATGCGACAGGAATTCGCATGGTGCGTCGCACAGATGGTCTTTACGAACCACTTGCCCAACGTGGTAAGGGAGGCGACTTTCAGGGTGGGCCCTCGGTTCCCGAGGTGCAGCCTGGGTCGCTTGAGGGATCGTCCATAAATGTGGCTGAGCAGCTTGTGGGATTCATGGACATGTCTCGGTCGTTTGAAATCAAGATCAAAATGATCAGTGAAATGAAGGAATTAGATGACTCCGGTACCACCATGATGCGGTACGCGTAGTCGTAAGGAGAAAGACAGATGGATGCATCAGTTTGGGTAGCGAAAACAGGTTTGACCGCAATGCAAAAGCGCATGACGGTCATTGCCAACAATTTGGCAAATGTCAACACCGTTGCCTTTAAACGCGATCGAGCAGTGTTTGAGGATCTCCTATATCAAAACATTAGACAGCCTGGTGCTTCTGCGGATGCTCAGACTATCGCGCCCACTGGGTTAATGATGGGCACCGGCTCCAGAATCATCGCTACTGAAAAATTGCACGAGCAGGGCAATATGATGTCCACGGAGAATGCACTTGATGTGGCGATTCTTGGCCGGGGTTTGTTTCAGATCCTTCAGGCAGACGGCACCTTTGCCTACACCCGTGATGGTTCTTTCAAACTCAACGATCAAGGTCAGCTAGTGACAGCTAATGGTCAACAACTAGTCCCTGCTGTGAACATTCCTAACAATGCCGCGGCCATAACTATCGGTCGCGACGGCACAGTAAGCGTCGAGCTAGCCGGTGGTGGGGGTAGCAGTCAGATCGGCACAATTCAGGTTTCACGCTTTATTAACGAAGCCGGCTTACAACCAATTGGTCGCAATCTCTACCGTGAGACCACTGCTAGTGGCCCTGTAGAGGTCGGTACGCCAGGGTTGGCTGGTTTTGGAGAATTGGCGCAGGGCTCGCTAGAGGCTTCGAATGTCAATGTGGTGGCAGAGATGGTCAGCATGATTGAAACCCAGCGGGCCTATGAAGTGAACTCGAAAGCGATTTCCGCGGCGGATGGCATGTTGCGGTTCCTGAACCAAAATCTTTAATGAGCTGATTCGATGATGCGCACAATTGCTTTTTTGCTTGCGGTTTTTGGTCTCGCAGCCTGCGCCTCAAAGCCACCGTTGGAGGTTAACAGTGACTTTGCGCCGATCAGGCCGCTTGAGCCTGCCGCTGATGCGTTACCCACTGGCTCGATCTTGGGTAACAGCATGCATATGTCTCTATTTCAGGGACAACGGCAGTGGCGTGTGGGCGACATCATCACAGTTGTCCTAAATGAATCCACACAAGCATCGAGAAACACTTCGCTGATTACTGAGCGTGTTGCAACGAATGACGCGCTATCTAGCAGCTGGACCAACTCTTTGTTGTCTCCCAACGGTTTCTGGGGAGATGTCCGCGGTGATATTGACCTGAACGAAGCAGAGATTGGTTCAGAGGGTATCGGTTCGGCTGCTCAAGCGAATGCGCTTTCTGGCGTTATTACCGCCATGGTTTCTGAGGTATTACCCAACGGAAATCTTATTGTTGAGGGTCGAAAGCAGCTTTCGCTCACCGAGGGTGCAGAATTTATACAGATACGAGGAGTTGTTCGTGCGCGGGATGTTCAGCCAGACAACACGGTGTCGTCAATGCGTATGGCTCAGGCACAAATCTCATACCGGGGAACCGGCAACTTAGCTGAATCAACTCAGCCGGGATGGATTACCCAGTTGCTGTTTAAGTACTGGCCACTGTAAATGGGGCGCCTGCGTATGAAAATGCACAACCACATTATTCTCTGGGTCAGCGCCTTCATCATGTCGCTGGTGGCGAACACGGCTCAGGCAGACAGGGTTAAGGATCTGACCAATGTCGGCGGCGTGCGCGGTAACCAGTTGGTGGGCTACGGCTTGGTCGTGGGTCTCGCCGGCACCGGTGATGGCAAGGACCCGACCTTCACAGGGCAGAGCCTGAAAGCGATTCTTGAGAGTCTAGGCGTTACAACCAACCCCTACGATGATTATGATTTGCAGCAATCCCGAGGCCGACCGATTCAGGTTGATAACGTCGCAGCTGTCATGGTCACAGCCACTTTGCCGCCCTTCGCCAAGCCAGGTCAGGTAGTAGATGTGAATGTGGCGGCGCTGGGTACGGCTACCAGTCTGCGCGGCGGTAATCTGGTGATGACAGAGCTGCGTGGCATTGACGGTCAGACCTATGCGGTGGCTCAGGGCCCATTGACTGTGACTGGTGTCATGGAAGAGCAAAATGGCACCAGCATACAGATTGGTATTCCGACCTCGGGGCGCATTCCCGACGGCGCTACAGTTGAGCGCCAGGTGGATAACTCCTTTGATAAGAGTGATCGTCTAATTTTTAACGTCAATAGCAACGATTTCTCCACCACGGCAGCCATCACCGAGAAGATAAATGAGGTTTTTGGTGCAGGCACTGCTTTTGCGATGGACGGAGTTTCCCTCGCGGTCCGCGCGCCTGTTGGGCTCTCGGAGAGGGTAAGTTTTGTCGGCATGATCGAGAATCTGGACGTGGAACCTGGTATTCCCGCGGCCAAGGTGGTGATCAACTCAAGGACCGGGACGGTAGTCATTAATCAACAAGTAAAGATTTCCGCAGCCGCGGTGTCCCACGGTACTGTGAACGTCAGCGTTTCCACGTTGAATGAGGTATCGCAGCCAGGCCCATTCAGCGGCGAAGGTGCCGAGACTAGTGATGTCGCTAATTCTTCAATAGAGGTGTCTGAAGATACTTTGGGCGCCGGTCTAATTAACGAGACTGTTGATCTCAGGGATATAGTCGATGCCATTAATCAAAGCGGCGCCTCGACAACATCACTCATTGCTATTTTAGAGGCACTCAAGAGTGCCGGTAGCCTGAAGGCTGAGTTGGTGGTGATTTGATGGACAATGTGGTTTCAAGCTACAGCGACTTTCAAGGCCTCGCAAAGTTGCGAGCGAGAGCGGAGAAAGACCAAATTTCGGCAGCGCGAGAAGCTGGTCAGCAGTTTGAAGCTTTCTTCATTCAAATGATGCTGAAGTCCATGCGCGATGCAAGCGAGGGCTTAAAAAGTGGGCTATGGGAGTCAAGTGCTGGCGATAGCTATGAGGAGATGTTTGATGCTGAACTCTCGTCTTCACTGGCTAAATCTCAGGGAATTGGGATTACCGACTGGTTAGTTCAGCAACTAGAGAACCCTGGTGGAGTCGCAACAGCACGCAAAGGCATGGGGGTGAGTGCATACCAATCGCTCGCCTCTGTGCGCTAAAGCGAGGCCTCGATAGATGGTTGATATCCTCGCAATTGGTAGCGGGGCGGTGAATGCCTATCGGCAGGCGCTGGCCACCACCAGTAACAATATCGCTAACGTCAATACTCCGGGCTATTCTCGGCGGGAACTCAAGATTGGCGAGAGTTTTCCGGTCGAAGAGGGCGTTTTTAGCTTTGGATCTGGGGCGCAAGCTGAGGCTGTCGCCAGAGCCTACGATGAATTTACAGAGCGAGCTCTTCGCGATGCTACTAGTGACTTAGAGGTCAATGACCCTGTTATCGAGTATACCAACCGAATAATAGACATCATGGGGTCTGGCACCGTCAGCATTAGTTCTGCGCTAGATGATTTCTTCAATGCTGCTGAGCAACTGAGCACTGATCCCGGCTCAAAACCCCTGAGGACAGATTTTCTGAACACAGGAGGTGTTTTAGCTGCGAGATTTAATGACGTCTCAGCCCAAATAGACAACATAGCTGCTGAGTCCGAGCTGGCTTTCCGACAGTCTGTGGACGAGTTAAATGCCCTGTCTACCCAGCTCGAGAAAGTTAATAACCAGTTGAATAGAAAATCCCGAGTTTCGGATCAGCCTCCCGGTGTCCTCGATGAGAGAGATGCGTTGCTAAGGCAAATGTCAGCTTTGGCAAAACTGGGTGTTCTGGAACTACCGAACGGGCAAGTTCAAGTCAACTTTGGTGGTACGGGTCGTGGTTACGAGATAGTGACAGCGAACGATTCGAAACAGGTCGAAATCTTTTCCAACGATAAATCTGACGGTTCTGATCTTCGCCTTGTTTTGGATCCTTATGGCGCAAAGCGGCCCCTTCCCAGATCGCCAAGCGGTTCAATCGGAGGCGCGCTAGCATTTAGGACAGAGGTACTTCGACCTGTCCGAATTGGGTTGGACTTCTTGGCGCGGACAGTTTCCGAGGAAGTAAATACGGTTCATCGGGTCGGACTTGACGCAAATGGCGACTTCGGTGGAGATCTTTTTAGAGCTAACACAACATTTGAAGCTTCTTTGGAAACTGTAAATGGAGCGCTATCTGTTGCAGCCAGTGTGACAAATCCCCTAGCAGCGCCTACGGAAGCTCTAGAGCTTATCTACCGTGAGGCTACAGATACGTGGGATATCCTTAACCTGCTCACTAGGGAGCGCCTTGGCCAAGTAGCTTCAGGAGAGAATCAAAGCGCCTTGGGGATGACCTTTTCGCTCGTCGGCGATCCAGCAAATGGCGATGTTGTTATTTTTTATCCCAAGGACCGCCCAGCCAAAACTTTTGAGTTGTTAGTGAGTGACGTTAATAGGGTTGCTGCCGCTTCAATGATGCGGCAGAAGCCTGGAGCGAGCAATCCTTCATCGGCGGAAGCCTCCCTAAATGTCATACCAGAAAAGGACCGGGCCACCGGTTTTCAGTTTGGGTACAAATTAGGCAACTTCACGAAAACAGAATTACGAAACGATTTTACTGTGAAGGCTGATAGTCTCAGACCCGCTGTTCAGATAGGAAAGGGAACCGTTGGGGCGGAAGTTTTTTTCGATATTCCTAAAGACGGTGACCAGCAAATTCAAGTGCTCACCAAGGAGGGTGTTCATGTTGCAGGCACCTCTGCTCTAACCACTTCCGAGGCTAATGCCCTTATGTCTCTTGACACAGGGTTTGGCGCAGGCTCATACAGCAGTACTTATTTAAATAAAGCTGGAACATCGGCGTACCTTGATACCACTGTGCAATTTGGCGTATCTGGCAAGACTGTAAGCAATTCAGTTCCGATTGTTGACCCTGATACAGGGCTTCGAACGACCGCGAGCGTAGTAGCGCCAGCTCTGATTACCTCAAAAAAAGTGTCCGCTTCTGGCTCTGGGACATTGATCGCGGCTAACGCCCTGAATTTCAGCGCCAAATACTATGATCCTAGCAACGCAGCCGCGGACGCGGATGGCAACGTTACTCAAACGATAGCGCTCGGCGCGCTAACAGAAAGTGGCACCATGTCTGCCGCCAAGATGGCCACTTACTTTAACAACGAGTTTAAGAAACTAGGCTCGGTTAATGTGCGAGCGAGTGCTTTTAACCAGCTTCAAACGCAGAGTTTAGATACTGCCAAAGCTGGACTGATGATTAACAATGTTGCCATTACATACACGAACAGCACATCCATCGGCGGCATGATTCAGGCCATCAACGACAAGTCGGCTCAAACGAATGTCCAGGCTGCCTGGCTGGCAGAGCACGGTATTACACTCTCCAACGTTTCAGGTTATGAGGGTGCAAATATCGAGTTAGGCCTCTCTGGTGGAAGCACAGGGATGACGGCTCTTGGTTTGGTAACCGGCGTTTATGAGGGCAACTACGAAATTAAAGCGGTTGGAGAGGAAATTCTCTCGAACACCTTTACTTCCCCGTCCCAGTCGCTGAACTCAGGCACAGGGTTCAACATTACCGTGACGCCGACCGGCGGCAGTGCCACAACAGTTTCAGTGGCGTCTGGCAGTGATACACCGCAGGGCATAGTAAACGCGATAAACGGCATTTCTGGTGTCAGCGCTGTTTTGCTGGCTGACGGCTCCAACTATCGGATATCGTTGCGCGATACCACTACCGCTGGTAGGGATATTTCGGTGTCCTCGACAGTGGCGAACTACAAGCCTGTTGATGCCAATGGCAACCCTCTTTCCGGCTCCAGTTCTGCTCCAGACATAGATTTTGGATTCAACGACTTAAATAATCGCAACTTAGGCCTAAATTCGCCTTCAGAGATCAAGCTGACCCTCTCTGGCACCGGTACCCCAGCTAATCTGGGCCGAATGGCCCTAGACACTGGGGTCATTGTTGACGGACCAGTGCCTGACGACTTGGCCATATTCATCACAGGTTCTGGCAGCGTGCAGGCGACAGCGCGCGCTGACGCGCAAACGGAGAGAGTGGCTACCTATCCTGCGTCCCAGTTTGTTGTCACTTTTAGTTCAGATACGGTCTATACCATCACTGACACCGCTACTAGCACAGTGGTTGCAAACAGACTTTACGTGCCAGGGGCTGATATCGATTACCAAGGTATTAGAGTCCAGTTCGATGGAATTCCGAAAGCTGGTGACACCTTTACTGTTGAAAATAATACGGACGGATTGGGTAGCAACGAGAACGTGCTTAGGCTCATAGAGCTCGGGAAATCGCCCGTAATTGCTGGGCAGACCTTTTCTGAGGCTTACAGGGACTTGGTTGCGGGCGCTGGCTCTAGGGCGCAAATGGCAGAGCTGGGGAAGGAGGCCATGGCAGTAATAAGGGATCAAGCCATGGAAAGCAGAGATTCCAAAGTGGGCGTCAACTTGGACGAGGAGGCCGCGAACCTTATTCGTTTCCAACAGGCATACCAAGCTTCGGCTCAGGTTATTCAGATGTCACAGCGATTGTTCGATACGTTGCTCCAAGTAGGTTGATTGAGTCATGAGAATTTCTACAGCACAGTACTACAGAGTTAACGCCGAACAGATGCAAACTCGGCAAAATGAAGTAGCTGAGATGCAAGCGAAGTTGGGCTCCGGTAAGCAGATACTCAGTCCCAGTGATAATCCGTCTAAATCGGATTTGATAAATCGTTTGGAGAGTGCGAAGGAGAGACAAGCGGTCTACGGCAAAAACCTTGACGCTGTGGAGACACGCTTAACGTCTGAGGAAACCGTCCTCACGTCAATGACTCAAATTATGCAGCGCGTCACTGAGCTGACCGTTCAGGCCGGTAACGACACACTGAGCGGGCCAGATCGGATGGTTATTGCTGCGGAAGTAAAGAGCCTGAGAGATGAGCTGTTGAACCTGACTAACACGCGCGACCTGAACGGGAATTACTTGTTTTCTGGAAATAAGTTTTCAAGCCCCGCTTTTGTGGAGAGCTCCTCGGGCACGGTTAGCTACAACGGAGATTACGGCAGATTTGAGGTCAACATCTCTGATGTTCGACAGATGACGATAAATACCCTCGGACCAGAACTATTTTCGACAGCAGATTTCGCCGCCCTTGATGATCTAGTCACGAAACTCAATGCTGATAATGGTGCTGGCGTCAGGGCAGCCTTAACCACAGTAAATGGAATCAACGACAAGCTTACTGTCAGCTACGGCACCATGGCGGGGCGAATCGCAGAAGTCGACTCTCAGCGCTCAATTGTTGAGGACACGACGTTTCGCTTAGACGAACTGCTGATGCGTGAGGAGGATCTGGACTATGCAACCGCTGTTACAGAACTCACCCAGGAGTCGGTAGCCCTCCAGGCACTGCAGGCTAGCTTTGCGAAATTGAGCCAGCTCACTTTGTTTAATTACATTCGTTAAGAGCAGTTATTAGGGCAAGAGTGAGATATTAAATGGCCACTGACAACATCGCATCTTCGGTTATGCAGACGCTGGGAGGCGGCTCCGGCATAGATATTGTCAAACTCGCACGTGATCTGACCGACGTTGAAAAATTGCCCGCCGAAGAAAAAATTTCTGCCTCGCAGGAGGCGGCTGAAGCGAAGATTTCCGGGCTGGCTGTTCTTAAATTCAACGTGCAGTCGCTGATTGAGCGGTTTGAAAAACTGAACGACGCCAGTGAGCTAGCCACACCTACTGCAACGAGCTCTGACACAACTAAGGTGTCGGTTACGGCAACAGATGGTTCGGCGCTGAGCGGCATCTCTGACATCAGTGTCACCAGCTTGGCTGCTGCACAGAGAAACAAATCTAATCAGTACAGCTCCAAGACGCAGGCTCTGAATGGAGGCAGCGCGTTTACGGTGACTATTACGCCCGGCACTGGCAGCGCTACTACAGTGTCCATTGCCGCCGGCAACGACACGCCCCAGGGTTTGGTAAGCGCAATTAATGCGGCAGACGCGGGCGTTAATGCCACCTTGCTCGCCGAGGACTCCAGTGGATCTAATTACAGAATTATATTGACCGGCGCGACTGGCGCATCAAACACCTTCGTGGTGAGCTCTACCCATTCGGATGCTGATCTGGGCTTTCACGACAGTGGCAACGGTAATAGCACCGACAATAGCGGCACTTTGTCACTGCAGAATCCCGCTGACGCCTCACTTACCTACAACGGCATCGCAGTAACTCGCAGCACCAATAGGATTAGTGATGTGATCAATGGGGTCACCCTATCGCTCAATGCGACTCATACAGGTGGTGCAACCACTGCTATTAACGTCGTTAGCGACCGAACCACACTAAAGGACAGCTTGAAGGCCCTAGTGGCTACCTATAACGATGTGCAGTTTGCGCTAACCGAGATTTCTGATCCTGACTCGGAAGATGAGGAGGTTGGTGGCGCGCTTGCTAGAGATCTCTCTGTAATTAGGACAGTTCGAGACACCATTTATAACGCTGTGACTCAGGATTCTTCGACGCCTTCTGGGGGGTTCACTGGTCTTCGGGACATTGGTGTGACGCTGACTGAGTACGGGGAGCTGAAGTTCAGCGAGACAACCTATGACGCGGTTGCCGCAACCAGTTTTGACGACATATCCATCATGTTATCAGCGGGAACAAACAACCAGTCTCGTTACGACGGCCAGTCACAGGGCTTGGCTGTAGACGCGATTGTGAAAATGGAAGTACTGACGGACTCCATCGATGGCATTTTTGCGCAACGAACCGAATCGACCAGAAAAGAGTTGTCGAGTTACAGCAAGGAGTTGCTTGAGCTTGAAACTCGAATGGAAGCGCTCTACGAGCGATATCTGGCGCAGTTTACTGTCATGGAGACGCTGGTGAAGCAACTGAACAGTACCCGGGAATCGCTTGCTGACACATGGAGCAATATGGGCAACTTCAACAAATAATGCGGTTTCGTCGTAGCGAGCCCCCCCAATAAGTGGCTTCGATGCTCCGTGCGAGCCTCGAGACTAATTACGAGAAAGACCGCATGAGCAGGACAAAAAGCGGACGCGGTTTACGGCAATCAAATCATGGCAAACAAGGTATTGGTAACAGGCGCAGATGGATTTATTGGCTCGCATCTCACCGAACAGCTGGTGAGAGCAGGCCATGACGTGCGTGCGTTTGTTTACTACAACGCCTTTAACTCTTGGGGCTGGCTAGACAGCATTGACGAGACAGTACTGAGTCAGATGGAGGTCGTATCTGGTGATATCCGTGATGCCAGTGGGGTTGATTCTGCTACGAGTGACTGTAGCCATGTTTTGCACCTGGCAGCGCTCATCGCCATCCCCTTTAGCTACAACAGCCCCGACGCGTACTTGCAGACCAACGTATCGGGCACACTCAACGTGTTGCAGGCCGCGCGGCGACACAACATTGAGCATTTGGTGTGTACTTCTACGTCGGAGACCTATGGCACAGCCCAGCGCGTGCCAATAGCCGAGGATCATCCTCTCAATGCTCAATCACCCTACGCCGCCACCAAGGTCGCGGCGGATCAGTTAGCGCTGTCATTTCACAAATCTTTTGATCTACCTGTCTCCGTCTTGCGGCCCTTCAATACATTTGGTCCGCGACAGTCGGCTCGGGCAGTGATTCCAACTGTGATTGGACAAATCGCGGCGGGTGAAAATCAGATCAAGTTGGGCTCCCTACATCCCACCCGCGACTTCACGTTTGTTTCCGATACGGCAAACGGTTTTATACAGGTCATGAGCCACGCTTCGGGTATTGGTGAGGTTACCAACATCGGAACGGGATACGAGATATCGATCCGAGACATCGTAAAGCTGATTGCCGAGGTCATGGGCACCTCGGTAGAAGTGCTGCAACAAGAAGAGCGAGAACGACCCGCCAATTCGGAGGTAGAGCGCCTAGTTGCCTGCACTAAGAAAGCGCGTGACTCGATCGGTTGGAGCCCCGAATTTGAGGGCCACGAGGGGCTGAAGCGCGGCCTGCAACGGACCGCAGAATGGTTTCAGAACCCGAGCAACCTGTCTCGCTACAAGACGAGCGTTTACAACTTATGATGCCGCGCATCGAACTGAATGCGCAGGTCAATGCCGAGCAACTTGCCAGTGAAGTCGCAGATATTCTGGAGGGACTTTTTCCTGCTAGAGACGGTGCTATAGCGCTCCACGAGCCCGAGTTCTCGGAGCGAGCGGAGGCGACGGTGCTTGAGTGCATTCGCTCGACGTTTGTTTCTTCTGTGGGTGCTTTTGTTAGTGAATTCGAGGTGAGGCTCGCCGAGCAATGTGACGTGGCCCACGCTGTTGCCATGGTTAACGGCACCGCCGCTTTGGAGGTGGCGCTGCGGGTAGCCGGTGTCGAGGCCAACACGGAGGTGTTGCTGCCCAGCCTCACGTTTGTCGCCACACCCAATGCGGTGAGTCACTTGAACGCAGTACCGCATTTTGTAGATATCAACGAGGAAACGTTGGGCATCGACTCTGCGGCACTTCGGCAGCACTTGAATCAAGTGGGCGAGAGCAAAGCGGGCCAATTTTTCAATCGTGAAACTGGTCGTCTTATCTCGGCGATCGTGCCCGTGCATGTTTTTGGACATCCCGTGGCGATGGATGAACTCATCGAAGTGGCAGATTCTTTTGGCATCGCTGTGATCGAAGATGCCGCTGAGGCGTTGGGTAGCCAATACAAAGGGCGACAGTGCGCCGCCATGGGATTGCTAGGGGCAATGAGCTTCAACGGTAATAAGATTATTACAACCGGTGGGGGTGGCGCGGTCCTTACAAACAATGCCGACCTCGCTGACATGGCGCGGCATTTGTCTACCACTGCCAAGCGCCCTCATCCCTGGGCTTTTGAGCATGACAGGGTTGGGTATAACTACCGAATGCCCAATATCAATGCGGCCCTTGGCGTATCACAGCTACAGGAACTCTCTGATCGCATCGCTAGGAAACGAGTGCTCGCCATGGCTTATATCGACGGGTTTGCCGGGCACCCTGATCTGCGAATCGTGCGAGAGCCCGAGCATACGGTTTCCAATTACTGGTTGAACACATTGTTGCTCGAGCCTCACGCTGCCGCTAGCCGTGACGTGATAGTTCAGGCACTCAATGATGCGGGGTTCATGGCCAGGCCTGTGTGGGAACCGATGCATACCCTCGACATTTATGCAGATGCTCCTCGTGCCCTACTCCCCAATACCGAGTCTCTGGCTGAGCGGATTATTAATCTGCCCTCCTCGGCCAAGCTGGCGGAGTTGTTGCCATGAGTGATTTGATTCTGATGGGTGGTGGGGGCCATTGTCGATCCGCCATCGATGTGATCGAGTCGGAGGGAAGTCACCAAATTATTGGCGTGCTTGAGGATCCTGCTTTTGAAGGTAGCGACGTGATGGGCTATCCAATACTGGGAACTGACGATGCATTAGCGGATCTGATGGGTAAAGGTGTTGGTGTGCTCGTCACTATAGGGCAAATTAAGACGTCAGCGATCAGGGAGCGCGCCTTTGCTGCGGCGAAAAAAGTGGGCGCCTCCCTACCTGTGATTGTCTCTCCCAATGCCTACTGTTCTCGCCAAGCCGATATCGGCGCGGGAACTATGGTCATGCACGGTGCAGTGGTCAATTCGGCCTGCCGGGTCGGAGAAAATTGCATAGTGAATTCCATGGCGCTTCTGGAGCACGACGTAGCGATAGGAGATCACACCCACATCGCCACGGGTGCCCGAGTAAATGGCGGCGTCAAGATTGGCCCAAGGTGCTTCATCGGGTCGGGTGCGGTCTTACACAACGATATCGAAATTGATGAGGGAGCGATTATCCCCGCCGGCACAGTAGTGCGATCCGGTATGTCAACAACTTGCTCACCCTCAAGCGGGCACCGGGGTGTCGCCCATGGCTGACTCCAGAACCAATCGCGTGCTGATTATTGCCGAGGCGGGTGTTAACCACGACGGCAACATCGAACAGGCGTTTCGACTTATCGATGTGGCGGCAGATGCGGGCGCGGATCTCGTGAAATTTCAGACGTTTGACGCCAATGCCCTGGCTACCGCCAATGCTGAGTTGGCGGCATATCAGGCGGAAGCGTCAGATTGCGAAAACTCATTTTGTTCCGGGCAATTGGCGATGTTGCAGCGGTTGCAGCTCAGCGAGCAAGACCACATGACCTTAATCGCGCATTGCGAGGCCCGCGACATTGGGTTCTTCTCAACGGCGTTCGATTTAGAAAGCCTCGACTTCCTCGCTCGCATCGGTGCTAAGCGGTTCAAAGTGCCTTCCGGCGAGATCACAAATCTCCCCTACCTCAGGCGTATCGCTTCGTTTCAGAAAGACGTGATTATGTCCACGGGGATGGCTGACTTGGACGAGATAAGCGAAGCAATCGCATGCTTGGAGGCGGCAGGCCTACCGAAAGACAAGATCACCTTATTACACTGCACAACGGAGTATCCCGCCCCCATCGAAGAGGTGAATCTCCGGGCTATGCATGCCATGGCAGATACCTTTGGTGTGGCGGTTGGTTACTCTGATCACACCGATGGCATCGATGTGGCCATCGCCGCGGTTGCCATGGGCGCTTCGGTGGTTGAAAAGCACTTTACGCTAGACAAAAATCTTCCCGGCCCGGATCACAGTGCCAGCCTCGAGCCAGACGCACTTAAGGCAATGATACGGGGGATACGGCGGATTGAGTGTGCGTTGGGAAGTGCGCAAAAACAATGCACCGCCAGCGAGCGCAATAATATTCAATTGGTTCGCAAATCAATTGTTGCTGCTAGGGCCATTAGCGCTGACGAGGTTTTCTCTGAAGAAAACTTGACGGTTAAGCGCCCCGCTACCGGCCTCTCGCCCATGTTATGGGACGGCGTGATTGGTAAGCGAGCCTCTCGGCCTTTTAAGCCCGACGAGGTGATCGAGCTATGAAAAAGGTCTGCGTGGTGACGGGTTCTCGCGCGGATTACGGCTTACTGCGGTGCGTGATGGCGGGGCTACGAGACTCTCAACATTGCGTGCTACAGGTGATTGCCACTGGCATGCATCTCGCGAGCGAGTTTGGTTACACCTGGCGACACATCGAAGCCGATGGATTCGATATCGACTGGAAAGTTGAAATGCTGGTCGGCGCCGATACCGAGGTCGCTGTCACCAAATCGGTTGGCTTGGCGATGACCGGGTTCGCGGACGCATTTGCGGTGTTGAAGCCCGATCTCGTGTTGCTACTCGGCGACCGCTTCGAGATTTTTGCGGCTGCATCCAGCGCCACATTTGCTGGCATCCCGATAGCCCATTTGCATGGTGGGGAGATTACGGTGGGGTCATTGGATGACACAATTCGTCATGCCATCACCAAGATGTCGAGTTTGCACTTTACCGCGGCGGAAGATTATCGGCAGCGCGTGATTCAGCTCGGTGAGGCGCCCGAAACGGTCTGGAACGTGGGCGGCTTTGGCGTCGACACGGCGCTTAATACCCCTTTGTTGGGGCGTACCGAGGTAGAGGAGCGGCTTGGCTTTGCGCTAGGCGATACTACTTTGCTGATTACCTTCCACCCAGAGACGGGACGCGTCGGCACCAGCGCGCAGTCACAAATGACAGAGTTGCTGGCTGCGTTGGAGCAGGTGGACGCGTCTCTCGTCTTCACTATGCCCAATGCCGATGTGGGTGGTCGCGGTTTGTTTGACCTCGTTCAGGAATTTGTGAGGCAGCACTCACCGCGAGCTTGTCAACATACCTCTCTGGGACAGACGCTTTATTTGTCCGTGCTTTCGCTGTCTGCGGGCGTTGTGGGTAATTCATCCTCAGGACTCATCGAGGCGCCGGCTTTCGGAGTGGGGACCGTAAATATCGGGGCCCGCCAGGATGGCCGTCTTAAAGCCGCGAGCGTCATCGATTGCGCACCTAACCGGACCGCGATTCTTAATGCGTTAGGTGTGCTGCTTCGGCCAGAGACGCGCTCGCGAAACGGTAAAGGGATCCAAAATCCCTACGGTCAGGGCGGTGCGGCCAAGCTCACGGTGGCTGTGATTGACGCGTGGGAGCCGCGGTGTGGCAACAAACGCTTTCATGACCTCAATACCACCTCAGACGAGGTTGGGAGGGTAGCAGTGTGATTGAAGCGGTGAACTGGCGAAAAGCCGTAATTTCTCAACATGCAACGTTTCAACAGGCGTTTCAAAACTTGAACGATGTTGCGATCAAGTTATGCATTTGCGTCGACGAAGAGGGCGGCTTAATTGGCTTGATTACAGACGGGGACCTTAGACGGGGCTTGCTCCGGGGGTTGTCGATGGATGACTGTGTGGCCGAGGTCATTAACCGCAACCCCCTGGTGGTCCCTGAGAACACGGACTGGACCACAGTCCGTGCGCTGATGCGTGCCAACAAAGTGGCGCAGGTTCCCAGTGTAGACGATGAGGGGCGCGTGGTTGGCTTATACCTCTGGGATGAGTTGGGCCCCGCCGAAGATCATGACCATGTCATGGTGCTCATGGTCGGGGGCTTGGGTAAGCGCTTGCGGCCCTTTACCGAAACCTGCCCCAAACCGATGTTGGAAATCGCCGGTAAGCCAATGCTACAGCACATTGTGGAGCGCGCCCGCGGCCAGGGTTTCAGGCATTTCATCTTCTGCATCAACTATTACGGTGAAATGATCAGAGACTTTTTTGGTGATGGCCGGCAATTTGGCATCAAGGTTGAATACATTGAAGAGCATGAGCCATTGGGCACGGCTGGGGCACTCAGTTTGATTGAGCAAGCGCCACAGAGAGATTTTGTTGTATCCAATGGTGATGTGCTCACGGACATTGATTACACAGAGCTTTTGAGCTTTTTGAATCAGCACGATGCACAGGCGGTTATGGCGGTGAAGCTGCACGAGTGGACTAATCCATTTGGTGTTGTGGAGATGGAAGGCTTGGAAATTAAGGGATTCTCTGAGAAACCGGTTTTGAGAAGCCATGTTAACGCCGGGGTTTACGCACTATCTCCTGCAGTGCTGCAAATGCTGCCTAAAGGCGGTTACTGCGACATGCCCACGGTATTTGAGATGCTTTCTGATCAAGGCGCGCGGGTGGTTGCATATCCCATGTATGAACCCTGGCTGGATGTAGGGCGGCCCGATGATTTGAAAACCGCTCGTTCGACGCCGCTAAAGATTTCCAGCGGCTGAATTGTCCGCCTTTAATCAGAAAGCGACGCGCGGTGATAGAAAACAAGAAAGTGCTGGCAGTGATCCCCGCCAGGGGTGGATCTAAAGGCATTCCAAACAAAAATACTGTGTCCTTGATGGGCAAACCACTGATTAACTGGACCATTGAAGCGGCGAGTTCGTCTCGATATATCGATCACGTTATTCTTTCTTCGGATAATGAGCGTATTTGTTCGATGGCAAAGGCCGCAGGTTGCAACGTGCCTTTTTTGCGTCCAGCCGAACTTGCGACCGATGACGCCAAGACAATTGATGTCGTGCTAGATGTCATCGACAGAACTTCGGGGTTTGACCTCGTGGTTGTACTGCAGCCGACCTCACCTCTGAGAGAGGCATCCGACATAGATAACTGCCTAGAGCTGTTGATCGCTAAGGGTGCCGCTACTGCAGTGTCGGTATCCGAGGCGAGGGATCATCCTTTCCTCGTCTATTCAATGGCGGCAGATTCTCGTCTCGACGCTTTCCTGAAAATCGACTCAAGCGTATCGATGCGGCGGCAGGATCTGCCAGCTGCCTATTCACTAAACGGGGCTATTTACATTGCTGAAATTGATTGGCTAATTGCTGCGAGATCTTTCGTCTCACCGGAAACTTTGGGATACCTTATGTCTCGGGAGGCATCGGTTGATATCGATGAGCCAAGCGACCTTGAGCGAGCCCGGATTTACCTGTCTGATCGCCGCAATGCTTAACGTCATAGTCGGTGTGAGGTGGCGCCTAAAAGACCCCCGGTTTCCAATCCCTACTTTACCAGCGTTTTCCAGCTGCCATAACCGGCAATCTGATGCCGCATCGATTGGCCCAGTGCTGCAATTGTTAATGAAGGCGATCTTCCGATAATTCTCGCGCAATTAAAAAGATAGTAAATCTTGCGGAATTGCGCCTAATTGCCGTCATTTGTAACGAAATTACAGCATTCCCGATTTTTTGCGAATTTGCTTGTCTTCACGGCTTTACGCTTTTTGCACTCATTTATGGCACGTTTCATGCTTCTTAGTATGAGAAGTCGGTTTTGGCTTTCCATAGCTGCGCCGAGAACAACTGAAGGACGCGGTGCCTTAAAACGCGTCAGAACTACGAGAAATAGGGTCCTAGATTATGGCTGTTGTAAATACCAACATCGCAGCCTCTATTGCGCAGGCCGCGCTTGCAAAAAATGAGCGGGCGCTTGGCAACGCAATGGAGCAACTTTCTACAGGCAAAAAGATCAATTCGGCATCTGATAACGCGGCGGGATTGGCGATATCTACAAGGATGACGTCTCAGATACGGGGCCTTGATCAAGCCATTCGCAATGCTCATGACGCGGTTAGCATGGTGCAAACTGCAGAGGGCGCACTCGACGAAATTACAGCGATGCTGCAAAGAATGCGGGAGCTTGCGCTGCAGTCTGGCACTGGTACCACTGACTCCTCTGATCGCTCTTATCTCAATGCAGAGTTTACTGCGCTTCGCGCAGAAGTTGACAGAATTGCTACTAATACTGAGTGGAACGGGCGACCAATTTTGAACGGCAATGCAGGGGCTTCTACCGCAGGCCTATCATCTGTGTCTTATCAGGTGGGTATGAACGCTGCTCAAACCGTCGCTGTAACTTTTGGAAACTTCACCGACTCTACTGGAAGCCTCTCTGGATTGGCCTCCAAGACACTGTCTGCGGCGACTATTGCCTCCGCGATCACGGTGGCCAGCGGCGCCATTGGCAAATTGGACCTGGCCATGACAGCGGTATCGACTCAGAGGGCAAAATTTGGCGCCACGCAAAATCGACTGATTCATGCGGTTGATAACCTCACTAACGTTGTGACTAATGCAGAGGTGACCCGCAGCCGCATTATGGATACTGATTACGCTGAGGCGACCTCGGAACTCGCCAGAACGCAAATCATCCAGCAGGCGGGAACGGCAATGCTTGCGCAGGCAAATGAATTGCCGGGGACGGTATTGCAGTTGTTGCAATAATCACTCCTCCGTCTCGCCTCCCGGCGGTGGTCGGAAACAAAAAAATTTTCGCGCCACAATGAGTTACGCCTTGAATGAATTGTAGTGATAGTCAATGACGTTAATTTGAGCAGAGATGAGTCAGTGAGGCATTATCTGGATCGCTAATACAGATGCACAATATTGCTATCCGATAGTCTGTTGCTTGCCCATGGTCCCGGTCCGAATGAAGGAACTTTATGACCAATTCCTATTTTGATCAATATTTTGGACGCATTGCGACTCACATACGCAGTAGCGAGACGCAAATATTGGCTGAGGGAGCCAAATTATTTGGGGATACGAGTAGGGCGGGTGGCCGCATTATTCTGGCAGGTAATGGCGGCAGTGCTGCCATGGCTAGCCATGTAACAGTAGACCTGTTGAAAGCGGCGAAGATCAGAGCGATTAACTTTAACGAAGCTGACCTAATAACTTGTTTCGCTAACGACTACGGCTATGAGCGCTGGCTGGAGGAGGCGCTCAAGGCCTATGGCGAGTCGGCAGATCTTGCTGTGCTCATTAGTAGCAGTGGTCAGTCGCTCAATTTACTTAACGCAGCAAAAGAAGCGCGACGGCAGCGCATGAAAATTATGACGCTCACGGGCTTCGATGCCACCAATCCGCTTCGGAAGATGGGTGACATCAATTTATGGGTGGACTCATCACACTACAACACGGTAGAGATGACGCACCATATTTGGCTACTGTCGATGGTTGACTTCATTGCGGAACACGCAGATCAATAACCCGGTAGAGCTCTCAGCAGTCGTGATCCTCCTTGCGGCCGGGCTGGGCACCCGGCTCAAACCGCTTTCTGATAAATGGCCAAAGTGTTTGATGCCGGTTCATGGCAGACCGCTCCTCGATTACTGGCTTGCGAGCATCCAGCAAATGGGCACTTTAAACACCATCGTTAACCTTCATTACCTTAAGCGCGAAGTGGGTGAATACGTTCGCCGTCCTTGTTATGCGGCCCGAGTGCAAACCTTTGAGGAACATGATCTTCTTGGAACCGCGGGGTCTCTAAGAGCCATTGCGAATCAGGGCCGCGCGTCAGGCAAAACGCTCTTGGTAATTCATGCAGACAACTGGTCAGACTGTGATCTTGAGGCTTTCGTTGATTATCACCGCAGTGCGACTGGCCGTGGCATATTAATGACCATGATGACTTTTGACACCGATGCGCCGACACAGTGCGGCATCGTTGAAACCGATTCGAACAACACGTTAATCGGTTTTCATGAGAAGCAAACTGAACCACCCGGGAATCGTGCTAATGCTGCTGTGTATGCAATCGAGCCCGAGCTCATCAATTGGCTGAATCAAAACCCAACCGTTAACGACATCAGCACACAACTAATTCCCGCGTTCATGGGTCGCATTGCCTGTTGGCATCACGCGGGCATTCATCGAGACATCGGGACCATTCCCTCTCTGCTTGCTGCACAATCCGACCCGCCGCACCCATTCACGCCTCAACTTAGCGATGATTGGCAACACCGATTTAACCAACATGAAATACATCGCGAGCTGGAGCGGCTGGCCAGACACAGCGTCCGTATTGAGCAGCCCACATGAAATATCTAATCGTTGGCAGCAATTCCTTCAGCGGTGCCAGTTTTGTCAGGCATCTGCTGGATCGTGGCAATGAAGTGATCGGTATCAGCCGCTCAGCAGAACCTCATGAGGCCTATCTACCGTATCGTTGGTCTAGTTGCGACGCGTCGCGATTTCAATTTCAGCAGTTGGACCTCAATCGGGACCTGGCTCAAATCTGCGCGCTCGTGTCAGACACTCGACCAGAATGCGTCGTCAATTTTGCGGCTCAGGGCATGGTGGGTGAAAGCTGGCTGTCTCCAGAGGATTGGTATCAAACCAATGTGGTTGCACAGGTCGCGCTGCATGATCAGCTCAGGCGAATGCCGTTTATAAAGCGATATCTGCATATTTCTACTCCCGAGGTGTATGGCCACACCGAGGGCTGGACGAGCGAGCACTTCCAGTTTGCACCTAGCTCCCCCTATGCGGTATCAAGAGCCGCCTGCGACTTGCACTTGCTGAGTTTTTTTAAGGCCTATGGCTTCCCCGCCATATTTACTCGCGCTGCCAATGTTTACGGCGCCGGCCAGCAGCTATACCGCATTATTCCAAGAGCGTTAATGGCCGCGCTGACTGGCACAAAACTCGATCTGCACGGTGGTGGTCATTCGCAGCGATGCTTTATTCACATAGACGATGTTTGCAGCGGTACGGAGCAAATAGCGCTCAATGGCGTGCCGGGAGAGGCGTACCACCTCTCAAACACCGAGCCGATCGCTATCAGAGAGTTAGTAGAACGCGTTGCCGCGACCTTTGACCTCTCACTCGATGAAGTGGCGCAGCAATCGGAGGAACGGCTGGGCAAGGACGACTCTTACCTACTCGATAGCAGCAAGATACAGCGCGAATTGGGCTGGACACCACAAACCAACCTCGACAGCGGTATTGACGGTGTGAAACAGTGGGCCGAAGCACGTTTGCCCTTTTTGATAACCGAACCGCTGGCCTACCAACACAGGAAATGACTCATGCAGTTACTGATCACAGGGGGGTGCGGTTATGTGGGTAGTGTGCTGGTACCGCATCTGTTGGCTCAAGATCATCAGGTGCGAGTGATTGATACACAGTGGTTTGGTAACCATCTTCCAACGCACCCTCGGCTAACCTCAGTAAAGGGCGACATCAGAGATATAAGCGCAACAGATTTCATCGGGGTAGACGCAATTATCCACCTCGCCAATATTGCAAACGATCCAAGCGTTGATCTGAATCCAATGCTCTCTTGGGAGGTGAATGTGCTGGCTTCTCAACAACTGGCCACCCTGGCAGTACGTGCGGGAGTCTCGCAGTTTATCTATGCCAGCTCGGGTAGTGTGTACGGCATAAAACGAGAAGAACAGGTGACCGAAGATCTCGAGCTGCTCCCCATATCAACCTACAACAAAACGAAAATGGTGGCGGAGCGCGTATTGTTGAGCTACGCGGGAGAGATGGCTATACATAACATCAGGCCCGCCACAGTCTGCGGATTGTCTCCACGTATGCGGTTAGATGTATCGGTCAATATGCTCAGTTTTCAAGCGCTGGCGAATCAAAAGATTACGGTATTCGGCGGCGATCAAGTGCGGCCCAACATTCATATTCAGGATATGGCCAGGGTTTACGAGCATTTCTTGACTCATCCCGACCTCCCCTCGGGAAACTACAATGCGGGTTTCGAAAACATCAGCATCAAGCAGTTGGCCAAAATGATTGCCAGCAAAACGGGCGCACCGATCACCACGACCCCTTCGAATGATCCAAGATCCTACAGACAAAACTCAGACAAGCTTCTGAATACGGGCTTCAAGCCGTTGTTTTCAATTGGTCACGCTGTCGATGAGCTCAGTAATGCATTCGCCAAGGGAGAGCTGGTCGACTCTGAGCAGAATCATACGGTGAAGTGGATGGCCTCTCTCGGCTTGGCCAATGGATAACAATCACCAAGTAACAGAGAGGTTTCAGCTCGGCCGAGAGGTCGATTTGCTCGAGCATTATCCAAAAAGCAAACGTGACATCGCCGCGAGGAGCGATCAAAAGACAGAGAGCGATCGTGAAATTGCCCGCCAATTTGGCAAAGCTTTTTTTGATGGCGATCGACGACACGGTTACGGTGGCTTTCACTACCATCCACGTTTTTGGGAGCCGGTAATACCCACCCTGCAGGAGTTCTACGATCTTAAAGCGGGGTCTCGCGTTTTAGACGTGGGGTGCGCAAAGGGGTTTATGCTCTTCGATATATTGCGCTTGATACCCGATATCTACGTTCGCGGATTGGATATTAGCGCCTATGCCATCGAGCAGGCCATGCCCGAAATGAAACCCTACCTGACCGAGGGCAATGCCACCGATCTTCCCTACGAAGACGATGCTTTTGACCTTGTGATTTCCATTAACACGCTCCATAACCTCGAGGGTGCTGCCCTCGCCCAAGCATTTTCCGAGGTGACCAGGGTCTCGCGAAAACACACATTTATCACTGTGGACGCCTTTCGTAATCCCGAGGAGCAAGAGGCCATGCTAGCGTGGAACTTAACCGCCAAAACCATCAAAAGCATTGATGATTGGAGGGCGTACTTTACCGAAGTTGGCTACGCAGGCGATTTTTATTGGTTTATGCCATGAGTGATGGCGCTCATTTGCAGCAAGCACTTTACCGCTCCATGCGCAGAATACGCCTGATTGAGCAAGCTATTGCGCGGGAATATAAAAACCAAGAAATGCGCTGCCCCGTGCATTTGAGCATTGGCCAAGAGGTAGCGGCGGCGGCCGTGTGTGAATCACTGACTCGTCACGATCACGTTTTTTCAGGTCACCGTAGCCACGCCCACTATCTAGCCAAAGGGGGTGACCTTAAAAAAATGATCGCAGAGTTGTACGGCAAAGCCACGGGATGCTCACAGGGCTTTGGTGGATCTATGCACCTTACCGATATCGGGGCCGGATTTATTGGTGCGACTCCCATCGTGGGCAGTTCAATACCCATCGCGGTAGGTGCCGCTCTCACGATAAAGCAACGAAATTTAGACAAAATTGTGGTTGTCTTTTTGGGTGATGGCGCCATGGAGACCGGCGCGGCACACGAGAGCATGAACTTTGCAGCGGTGCATCAGCTCCCCATTTTATTTGTATGTGAAAATAATCTGTATTCGGTGTATTCCCCTTTATCCATTAGGCAGCCTGCGGGCCGCGGGTTATGTGAGCTGGCCAAAAGTCACGGATTAACCGCCGAATCGGTAATGGGCGACGACGCATTATCCGTTTTCTACCAAGCGGCGGAATTAATTTCGCTGACCCGTAAAACATCGCAACCCAGCTTTTTAGAAGTGCCAGTATACCGTTGGGTAGAGCACTGCGGCCCCGACGAAGATGATAACCTCGGTTACCGGCCACAGGCTGAAATCGACGCCTGGCGGACCCGCGATGCCCTGAAGCAGCTTGAGGAAGCGATTGCCCCCGAGATCAGGAACGCGCTTGAAAAGACTATTACTGCAGAAATTGATGCCGCTTTTGACTTTGCTAAAAGCAGCCCGTTTCCAAATACTGATGATTTGGGCCAATATGTTTATGCAAGTGATAGATCCGCGAACTTGCACACCCCAGACACCACCTCAGACCGCTTTGTTACCTATGCCGAAGCATTGAACGAAGCTCAAGCATATGCGCTGGAGCACATTGATGGCGTGTATTTGATGGGACTAGGTGTGCCCGACCCTAAGGGAATCTTTGGCTCCACCCTGGGGTTGCCGGAGCGATTTGGCGAAGGGAAAGTATTTGACGTACCGATCTCTGAAAACGCGTTAACTGGAGTAGCCTTGGGTAGTGCTGTGACGGGGCAACGGCCTATTCTGACACACCAGCGAGTGGACTTTGCGCTGGTATCCATCGACCAGATTGTGAATCAGGCCGCCAAGTGGCATTACATGTTTGGCGGGCATATGAGTGCCCCAATGGTAATCCGGATGATTATCGGTCGGGGCTGGGGCCAGGGGCCACAACATAGTCAGGCGTTGCACGCTTGGTTTGCGCATGTGCCCGGGCTGAGAGTGGTGATGCCGGCAACCGCTTACGATGCCAAGGGCATGTTGATTGCGGCTGTGAGGGATGAGAATCCGGTAGTAATCCTCGAGCACCGCTGGCTTTACGGCGTAAAAGATCGGGTGCCGGAGGCGGGTTACATAGTACCGCTAGATAAAGCGATGGTCAGGCGCGCGGGCACAGACGTCACCCTGATTGGTATTTCTTATATGACACTCGAATGCCTGCGCGCGGCCGAATTGCTGGCGGAGCACGGCATCAATGCAGAGGTAGTTGATTTGCGCAGTGTGCGACCAATCGACTACACGACTCTTCTTGCTTCTGTTGAGAAAACACGGCTTGTGCTGATCGCAGATCATGCAACTCCCGTGGCGGGAGTGGCCAGTGAGCTCTCGGCGAGGGTTAACGAGAAACTCTTTGACACGTTACTGGCTGCACCCGTCAGGGTGAGTCTCCCGGACTATCCGGCGCCAACTTCGCATGCGTTTGCCAAAGGCTACTACCCCAATGCCCACACTATCGCTAACGCGGCGCTGGGCGCCCTGAACAAGCCCACTCTCAATACCGAAGCGATAGAGCATAGAAGCGCGCATGACCAGCCAGACGCCACATTTACTGGCCCTTTCTGAAGATCGCGTTATGCTAGGAGGCTAACGCATTGGGCGCCACCTTATGAAAATGACCGCGGCTGTTTTGGAGCAGTGTGGACAACCGCTTCAGCTGATGGAGCTCGATATCCCTCCACTACAACGCGGCCAGGTACTGGTAAAAGTTGCTTACAGCGCAATCTGCCGTAGCCAGCTGATGGAGATTGGCGGTCACCGGGGGCCTGACAAATGGCTTCCTCATCTACTCGGCCATGAAGCATCGGGCACGGTGGTTGATGTAGGGGCGGGCGTGTCAAAAGTTGCACCGGGCGACGATGTCATTCTGACTTGGATCAAATCTTCTGGCATCGAGTCCGCTACGCCTCAATATTCCCATGGCGGTAGGACAATTAATGCGGGGCCTGTCACCACCTTTAGTGACTACTCTATTGTCTCTGAAAATCGCGTTGTACCAAAACCTAACCAACTGGATATGGATATTGCAGTGCTATTTGGTTGTGCGCTTGCGACCGGCTCAGGAATGGTACTCAATGAGTTAGAGCCAAAGGCGCACGATTCCGTGATCGTGCTAGGCCTTGGCGGTATCGGTATGTCAGCCGTTCTGGCTCTGCTTGCCACCGGCGTGAAACGAATTCTAGCCATTGATACTGACTCTCAAAAAGTTGAGCTGGCGGCGTCGTTAGGCGCGACTGCGATTCACTATAAATCTGAAGAGAGTGTTTTTGCAGCAGTAACCGACCATCTCCCAAATGGCGCAGATTTTTGTATTGAAGCCGCGGGATCAACAAGAACTATCGAGTTAGGTTTTTCGCTCATCAAGGCTAGATCTGGTGCGTTACTGTTCGCCTCTCACCCCCCGGCAGGGCAGCATATCTCTATCGATCCGCATCAGTTAATCACCGGAAAAAAAATTAACGGTAGCTGGGGCGGTGGGATAGCACCGGATATCGATATTCCCAAGCTCGCACAACTTTTCACAGAGGCGAAGGTCCCTTTGGAAGCGTTGATGACGGATAAATTCTCCCTTGGTGAGATCAACGTGGCTATTGATCTATTCTACGAAGGCAAACTCCTCAGACCTATACTATTGCCAAACGGTAGCAACATAACCTGATGAATACCGAGATATCACATCCGGTAGTGCTCATTTCTGGCAACTTCAATGTCATACATGCCGGACATATCCGATTATTCGCCCTCGCCAGAGAGCTGGGCAAAAGGTTAATAGTTGGTGTTTATAGCGACAGATTGGCTGGTGGCGGAGTGTTCATCGACGAGTCCTTTCGGGTCGAAGCATTGCGAGCAAGCGGCTGGGCAGATCAAGTAATACTGATAGAGACGCCACTCGAAGCCTTCATTCGTGAATTACGGCCAGACATTGTTGTAAAAGGGCGAGAATTTGAGCACCAGGACAATGTCGAAGCAGCCGTCCTTGCAGAATACGGCGGCCAACTAATTTTCGGCTCATCTGAATTACCACTCTCGGTAATCAATATGATGCGGCCAGATACTTCATCGCCCAACTTACTGCTTGCAGACCTTTCGAAGCCGTATCTGCGGCGACACAAGATAAACAGTGGTCAAATTGAGCAAGCGCTTCAAAAATTCCAGCAACTCAAAGTTTGTGTCTTCGGCGATGTAATTGTTGATGAGTACATAACTTGCGAGGCGCTTGGCATGTCTCAGGAGGACCCTTCGCTTGTGGTTACCCCCGTTGACCGCAAGCAATTTCTTGGTGGCTCGGGCATCGTCGCAGCGCATGCGGCTAGTCTGGGAGCATCAACAGTTCTTCTGACGGTTCTAGGCACCGACGAAACAGGAGAATTTGCCGCGAGCATGTTGAAGCGACAAGGTGTCGAATTACAGCACGTAGTTGATGCCGGCAGACCAACCACTCTCAAACAAAGGTTTCGCGCCGACGACACCACACTTCTGAGGGTAAGTAAGCTTCATCAAAACTCTATCTCCCTTGATCTTCAAAAGAAGCTGCTTGCGACCTTCGAAGACGCGATTTCAGACTGCGATCTACTCATCCTGTCGGATTTTAACTACGGATGTTTACCACAGGAACTAGTGGAAAAGTGCATCTCCATAGCTTCGAGCGAGGGCACTGTCGTAGCTGTAGATAGTCAGTCATCTTCGCAAGTCGGCGACATTACGCGTTTCAAAGGCATTGATCTTGTCTGCGCGACAGAGCGCGAAGCCCGGATCGGTCTCCGAGACAAAGACAGTGGTTTGGCGAGAATTGCCGAAAAACTGCGCACTTCCACACAGTGCGACAACATTATCTTGAAGCTCGGTGCGGACGGTATAATTGTCCATAGCAAGTCACCGAAAGGCATCATAGCCACCAGCAATTTGGCCGCTTTAAATCCCCAACCCGTAGACGTCGCTGGAGCGGGTGATTCTATGCTTGCTGCCACAGGTATGGCTTTGGCGGCAGGCGCTTCTCATTGGGTCGCAGCTCTTTTAGGTAGTGCAGCAGCTTCAATGCAAGTTTCCCGAGTGGGGAATGTGCCGATACAAGCCAGTGAGTTTTTTAGTGCACTAGAAAATTTAGAACGAACAATGTAGCAAATAAATATTCTCTGATTGCTGTTTACAGAGGTTTGGCGGAAGAGTTATGGATAGAAAAATCGTTTCCCCTTCTGATGCCGTTTTCTTCAGGAATCTAATGCTTCAACGCACAATCACCTTAGCTGACATAGGCGGGCAAGCACCTTTAGCTAGATGGATGGAAACCGGCTCCACAGGACCGATCGATCTGCAGTACGCTGACCCCAAAAAAAGAGCGATAGCGTTTTTCAAGCTGAATCTGATTACCGCCAAGACTCCGTTCAACTGCTCGCTCTATTGCAAATCACAGACCTCAGCAGGACTGTTTCAATCGGTCTCGGAAACGGTCTGCTAGAGCTATTACTAGTGCAGCACTTCAACAGGAATACACAAATGCTCCCTAGTTCTATTGCAGGGGGTAGAGCGCATCCGAGACGGTAACTGGCTGATGTTATATCTTTGCGGGTTTCTGGATTTTGAGACTTGCGTGCGATGATTTGGCCACATTTGGAATCTGGATATTCTGTATGTCGGATCTTTAGCGATAGCGAAGTAATTTCCTTGCGTAATCGCATCAATGCGCAAATCATTGACGTACTAGCCAAGTGTGACTCAGAAGCATACCGACTCTTAAAAAAAGAAGACGACCCGCTTTCGGTTTATCACAAGCTTGGTCCCAAAGAATCACATGGATCCACGTGGATCAAAGCCAACCGTATCCTGAGCGACGCAGACACGGCCTGGATAGAAAGCACCGCCGGTATTATGGCTTTGTGCAACTCGTTTGGATCATCAAAAACCAGTGACGAGGAGCTGCTGGGGAGGGGCAACTACTATTGGCGATTAACTCGACCAGGGGCTAAGGACGATATCGGACCGATGCATCGCGATGCTTGGTTTTGGGAGCTCAATGACAACTTTGGTCACGATATGAGCGGGCTAGGGAGAGTTAAGGTTTGGATTGCTGTCGAGACGGCGCCAGGCCTAAATGGGCTTTTAGTTCAACCGGGCTCGCATTTACGGGAAGATCTTGAGTGGGAGGGCACTGTATCTGGGGGTATCACAAAACCCATGCTGAAGACGCAACTGGATCCCTCTTCTCTTACTTTGTTGTCTCCGCCACCCGGTTACGGCGTCATATTTCATGACAGACTATTACATGGAGGAGCTGTAAATACCGCTAGCAGGTGCCGGTGTAGTATTGAGTTCACACTTCTAGTGCCAACCAATCCCATTCACTAAAAATATGACCGATTTACCTGTTTACAAAAGTCATGATGTCTCTTGTGAAGACCCTACCACTGGGACGCTCCGGTTTATAGGCGACTATTCAGATTTCTCCGTCAACAAACTTTTTTTTGTACGACTACTGAAAGCTGAGGCAGATCGCCTCAACCTGACTCAGGCGAGAATTTGTTTCCACAAAAATGATTCCTCGCCTTTACAAGTGATGCTGGTCTATCACGCGGTTGAGCACGAAGTTCGAAAGCACGCGCATTCTGAAAAAGATGAATACATACAGATCATACAAGGAAGCCTATCAGTGCGCATATACGATCAAAGTGGAGAGAACGTGCGGTCACTGAGATTATCTGACGAAAGTCGGGAAAATTCAGGAGATTTATTTTGTTTTGTCGCAAAAAATGTGGTCCATGACGTGGTTATGCACTGTGACTCCGTTTTCCTTGAAACCACTTCAGGCCCCTTCAATAAAAATTCAACCGTTTATATATGAAGGAGAACTTAGCTCCTGATATTTCACGCTTACCCAAAGATTGATTGTCGGCACAAGAATGCAACTTCAGCTATCACCATCATCACAACTTATTGACAAGGGCCAAGGACGACCCTCTTGTTTTAATTTTCAGTTCAAAATTAACCCCTACTCCGGCTGTCTTTTACTTTTGCCCGAAAGTGATATCGGGCTATTGGAGGCAGTCTGTGATGCTCAGCATAAAGAGCCTGAGGCGCACCTTGCGCTTGCCGCAAACATGATTGAGGAGGCCTGCGATGAGTCCGAGAGTCATCCACTTATGCCTCAAGTCATCGGTCTCACCGATAAAGATTGGTCTCTCGTTAACTTAGTCAGTGAATGTCATGACTGGGACGCAGCCAATCAAGTCCTAATGCCTGGCGCCCACCCTTTAGAGGCACAAAAATTAGTCAGCGAGCGCAGAGTTGGAGCTACGATCGCTACGGGAAGCATTCTCATAGTAAGGCATCTTCTAGAACATGCGCGCAATCTAGACTCTTTTTTAGGAGGCTTATGGTCCATCGCTGGCGAACAGGGTACCTGTCTAATCGAGGTTCCCGAATGCGGGCAACTTTTGAATCGAGGCGATTTGACTCAGTTGTGGGAAGAGCATTGCGCGTACTTTACTGAGACGACGCTCCACGCCGCGCTTCACAATAGCGGATTCGAGATACTCAGTAGTCAGGTAACGGAAAGTGAGGGTGAGCAAGTCTGCTTAACATTTGTAAAACGCTCCTCATCAAGGCAGGCGAGGCATACCACTCTGCCGATTGACAGATCCGCAGAGAGATTTTTAAACGGACTGCCTTGTCAGATTCAGTTCATCAAGAGAAGGCTCTGCAATTTGAGCAGGCAATCGACGGTACTGTTGTTTGGCGCCAATCACGTAGCTGGGCTATTTGTTGACGTTTTGGGCGAAGCTGCGTCGCATATCGAGGCGATTTTAGATGACGATCCGGGCAAACATGGTCGAACTTTGGGGTTATCACAAACCCCGGTAAAAGCGCTTCGCGACGTCGAGCGATCCAAACCGACTTGCATTTTGGTGGCGGTAAGCGAGGGTCGTGCCCCAGAACTTTACGATAGGCTGAGGACGATGTTCCCCAAAGCGGCCGGGCATCAGCTAACGTCTCTAACAAACTTTTGTGTCGAACATCGGGGCGATGCTTATGAGTATTGATGCTTCAGCACTTACTTATCGTCCTTGCCCGATCTGTGACTCTACCAACCGGAGAACAGTCTTATCGCTCCCTCATACACCATTGGGCGACAGATTTTGTGATGATTCAAGCGAGGCCAAGGCATTAAAGATTTATCCTTTACAGGTCGATAGGTGCCAATCTTGTGGACATAGCTTCATTCCTTACTCGACAGATCCCGAGGATAGCTACAAACATTACTTGTTTAATTCCGGAAAAAGCCCCGGGCTAGCGGAGATTTTTTCAGAAATCATTTCTGACCTCCTTGCCCGACACCAAATCTGTTCTGACGACTTGATACTTGACATTGGGGCAAACGACGGCTCCTGGCTTAGTTACTTTGGCGACATCGGATGCAGCCTTTTAGGTGTTGAGCCAGCACCAACACCCGCGGCTATTTCCAAAAGTCGGGGTATACCAGTGATAAACGACTATTTCACCCTACCGAACGTGCTCCACTCGGGGCTGCTTACCCAAACCCCACGAGTTATTTCTTTGAACTATGTTTTTGCAAATTTGCCTAATCCCCATGAAATACTTTGTGATATAGCCTCGCTTATAGACGACAACACAGTGACAACAGTGTTAACTGGTTACCATCCGGCGCAGCTCGCGGTGTCAATGTTCGATTACGTTTATCATGAGCATCTCAGTTATTACTCATGTCAAGATCTTCAGGCACTGGCAGAAAAAGCGGGACTGACGATTACTCATTGTCGAGAAACCCCGCAGAAAGGTGGCTCGCTCTATCTTGAAATGCAAAAGAGCTCTCGCGACCATTCGACGTCGATTATCTTCGAAACAATGCTGAAACGTGAAATATGGCTCGACACTCCGAGGGATGCTCAGTGGTTAAGAGTGCAAGAGCATCTGGCAAAGACAGGCCAATCGGTGCGATCCTCGATTGAGGAGGCACGCTCTAAGGGTAATCGGGTAATTGGATACGGTGCATCTCACAGCACCACAACCCTGTGTTATGCGCTCAGCATCGAATCATCTTTAGATTTTATTATTGATGACAACGACACAAGGCACGGCCTCTACGCGCCAGGCACAGGTTGTGAGGTGGCCTCACCAAGAATACTGACAGAGAATCCAGGTGCTCTAGTGATCATTCTTGCCTGGCAACATGGTCCCAAGATCGTCGACAACCTCATTCGTCTGCATTTTCAGGGCTCAGTAATAATGCCCTTCCCTTCATATTCCAAGGACGTTTTTAATGGATAATTCCCCAGAGCCATCAGGCGCGCCAGTTGCGATCGTTTTTGGTGGCCGGTCCCCCATTGCGATCGCTTGCGCGCGCCATATCTCTCTCCGTCAAAAGGTAATGCTGGTTACCCGACATATCGACAATGACTTAGAGGAGTCTGTCGAAGGCCAAGCCAATCTTTCGCTGATGGAAGCGGACCTCGAGATTGAGGGAGCAACTTCAAATTTACTCGAAAAGGTTTACAACTCAGATCGACAGGTGAACCTGAATGCACTTATATTCCTGCAGCGCTACCGACCCCCTGATGTTGAGTCTTTTGAACGACACTGCGCAGTTGAGCTCTGGAGCATCAGAGAAGCACTAGAAGTTGTCAAATCTAAAAAAGCGGCTGCCGATCACGTGGGGGTGCTACTCAGTTCATCTCCGGCTGCACAAAAGGTATTGCTCGACCAGGACCTGTATTATCACGTGGTAAAGGCAGGTCAAGAAGCACTTACTCGTTATCTCGCGGCACTTTATGGGAAGGATCGGATCGATATCAATGCGATCAGAATCGGATCCACAGTTTTAAAAGAGCGCGCGATGACATACTGGAATTCAATCCCCGCAACGTTAGACGGGCTGGAGCAAGCTGCGCCGATCGGGACGCTTTTGACTAGCGAGTCAGTAGGTACGTTCTTTGCAAACTTCATTTTGTCCTCAGCTATAGGTGTTTCTGGGCAAATTATAGATTTGGACAACGGATTTTCGTTTCTCGATGGGTCGCAGGTCGCCCGGCAATTGCTCACACCATAAGAGGCGCATTGGTAACCGGAAGCTATTCAGGTACACAAACCTTGCACTCGCTCCAGACTGCTTTATGAGAGGGATTAAAACGGAGCCCGTATTTTTATTGCTCACAGCTGCAGTGAAAGCTTGGTTGGTTTGCGCACCATAACTACACTGGCCTCCGCCCGGAAAAGGCAATCAAAGTCTGTGAGAGAGTTCCCGATACCCTGACACACGGGAGGTCTCACAGTGAAGAGCAGGCGATACACCGGAAATTGGACCATTGGCTTTCAGTAAGTGCATGAGTAAGAAGCCAGGGCAGCGGATTTTGTGCGCCAGTGCGGATTTTCGGTATGAAGCTTTTACGGATAGAAGTCGAAGCACAGTGAGATGGAGGCGTCCGAAGCAAACCGGCCCCGAGCTGTCGGCACCGAGAATGCGTGCTTCAAGACGCTACTTGCCGCCGCTGAGCTGAGTAAGTCCATGCTTATTGACGTCGTCGCAGCAAAGGGTTGAGTCGGCTGGACTTTAGGTTCTGGTCGGCCATTTGCAATCGAAGTACAGCAACAGCCAGACTGTGGCCTTATCGCGCTCGGCCCAAAGGCGATAGCGTCCATTCCGCTGTCATCTGAGCATGCGTGAATTGAAGTTTTCTGAGGAAATGAGCACAAGAGGCTCCGATGAAGAAATCAAGATCTGTGGAGCTCCAGACCGTTGGCATAATTTTTGTTGGGTCTAAGAAAAATTTTATACTCGGGTTTTTTTAATGATGAAAAATTAACCTCATTCGCGAATTCATAAATAGTCATTTCTCTGGAAAGCATTTTTTTCGAAAGCTCTTTATTTCCCTGTAAAAAATTAATCACCCGATAAAAATCATCTTTAAAGTAGGCAAACCCTCTACCCATTTTGATATTTCGCCTTAGGATTTCATTTAAAACTTCTGCTTCCTTTATGCGTGTTTGGGGAACAATATAATGAATAGGATTTCTACTGATCAGCTCCAGCAGATCGCTTCCATTTGGGGCACTAACTAACAGCACTTCACTATTACGAATTGTCTGTATGTCTTTAGTTACGAGCGAAGCACCGAACTCACATGCAAGCTTTAAACGAGAATCATAGCGACCAACGACACTGATATTATTAAAATCCAATTGTTTTAAAAACAAAATATTACTTAACCCAATAGGGCCGTCTCCGAATATTGCAATGGGGCTATTTTTAGCAACACCGGTATTGAGTATTTCTTGAGCTACTCTATAGCCACACGATAAATGCTCTACCAAAGCACCTTCTTCAAATGAAATGTCATCAGGCAGCTCAATGACAAAACGAGAGTCGACTACCACCTCATTGGCAAAAGCTCCGTCGCGATCCCAACCAAGAGAGATCTTGTTATCACAGTCCCTGTGTCGCCCGCTCTTACATGACTCACAGTCAAGGCAACTAAACATTGGAAATACGGTAACTCTCTTGCCTATTAGTTTTTCTTTGACATCTTTTCCGGATCTCAAAACAGTCCCGGAAAATTCATGACCCAAGACAATGTCGCGTATTTTCTCTTGGTTGAAGAGCCGGAAGTCAGAGCCACAAACACATGCCACTTCGACCTTAATCAAAACGTCAAAGCCAGACAGCGCTGCTAATTTCCTCTCTTCAATAGATAGTTTGTTCTTATTCTTTAGAACTAGCGCCCTCATAACTTACGTGGGGTTAAGCTCTAGGCTCTCAATCGAATTGCGGCTTTTCCGATCCGCGTTATCGGCGCCGATGTGTTTTAGATCGATTTTTTTGATGATCGCAGTGGCAAGCTCAACTTCTTCTTGCATTGCCTCGAAAGCAAGCTGCAAGGCTTTTTCAAAGATCGTCATTAAGCAATCCTATATGGACAAGGTTTTTTGAAGTAGCACAAGCCTCCCCGCTAACCTGCCATCAAGTCCATAAATTTGGGAGTGGGGCCCATCTCACACCGCAGACTGTCGCTCATTTGCATTTAGTTCGACTCTGCCAGCCCTTTAAAATTAAGCGTGCTTTTTCTATTGCGCGAAGAGGTGAGCCCGCTGAGTAGCATGTAGAGTTCGTTCCCGGGCCGCAGGTCCTGTACCTCAAGGCCTTGAAGGGCAAAAAGGCAAGTGAGCCCGGACTGATGTACGGCTTTTATCATTGCTAGGGCATCTCCATCCAATTGAAATATGGAGTAGAAAATAACTCCGCGGTAGTGCTCCATTATATGCGGTAGCTTGGCGCACAGATAAGGGCTACCGTTTCGATATCTGGGGTCTTCAACACCATAGAATCCCATGGTGTATCCACGGTGCTCCGCGAACTCCTTAATTAGACGATGCTGCACAAATGCTGGGGGGTTGAAATCCCCATCAAGCATTGCATACAACTGCATAAGTCTTGTGCCCTAGAAACTTAGCGCAGTTTTAGTGAAGGCTGAAATCTTGGCTATTTCCCAGAAATTAAAGGGGTCTTTTTGCCCACAAGGAGAAAACATCCCTTTAAGCCTAAAGTTGAAGGACGTCCTCGTCACGTTACTTGTGTTGATCTTCGATCCATGAAACAACGTTGTCATGAAGATCAAGCATTCCCCAAAAGAAACTGGGACAGCAATTGCGTCCTCTTCAACTTTAGCTTTAACTCGCGCCCAGGATTTACCTTCTGACTCTTCTAGCTCATTTATCATCGCTCTTGTTTGGGCTAAGTTCTGGAGGTACATGCCATTGCTTTTGTCACAATCTACCATAGGAACCCAAACAACAACCTCGAAAGCGCTGTTAGTCGGGAAATCTGAGTGCAGCTCTGCGTTATCGACATCATGAGGTCTTTGTATGACCAAGTTGACGTGCCTTTGAATAAGCAGGTCTGGACCGAGGAGATGCTCAACTATTTTGGGTAGAGGGTCTAGGAACAACTGGGAATTGAAGCCGGCTATGTCGTTCAGCTCGCTAATTAGCTTCAAGCGAAACGTATTTAAGTCCGTACGCAAAGGTAATTCATGACATCGCTCTAGTGCTGTCGGTAAACAATCCTCCATACTCTTTTGATCGCTTAATTTGCGCATTAGCTCAGCATATTGGCGTCTGACTTCTCGGAGCTGCGCGAGGCTTCGAAGCTGGACCTTCGCAAAACCGTGGGTGTTAAATTCTTCAACGACTTTAATACAGGACCTATCCATAACGTCCGCCCTTAGAAATTGCCCATGTGGCTTCGAGCGGCTGCGCCCTATCAAGCCTAAGTATTAATTCGACGATCTCCTCTGAGATCTTGTCGGGTCGAGCTGGTGGAAACCCATCTAAGTTATCTTCTATAAAAGTTTTACGAGCTTGATCCGAATTTAATTTGAGGTATTCCGACGCCAAATAGCGGTCTTCATACAAAATGAGGGGCAATAATATCCGAGCAATTCCAACCCCTGATTCGCTAAAATGTCTTTCTAAAACAATGGTCAGATCCAGTAGAGATTTTTTAAGGATGGCATAGGCCGGGTTACCAGTTAAGTTCTCTGATGCAGTTGTCAGCATGAACGAAAAGTTTTTGTTTTTTATTGTGTCTGTTTCTATTAAAAAATTAATAATCTCCATTATGTAAAGAAGATTACAGTATGCCAGGTACTGAAAGTTTTCTACCGACGGAAATCGCTCGTGGCGCCCAAATGAGCCTCCCACGTTGAATATGAAATGGGATAAAGCAGGCTGACGCCTTAGATAGCATTTTACTGTTTCATAGTCGCTACTATCAGCAAAGTTTGCTTGCAAGTATGAAATCCCACCCGAAACCTTGGCTTCAGGCTGTCGGCCTGTGATGGCCACTCCTAAACCTCGCTCCGATAGCTTCTTAGCCAGAAGCGCTCCGATACCGCTAGTGCCCCCAAAAATGATATGACTAATGTCTTTCTTGCTTTCTAGCACCGATAAACGCTCTCAGGCAGCGTCCTATTTTTTAAGGTCTGTTTCGATAACTTCATGTTAGTGACTTTCAATGTCAGTAAAATATGGCTTGCCCGAACTAAAGTGGAATTTCTTATTGTTGACTGAGTAGTCGGCTTTTCTAATCACCTGAAAATCAGTGCTAAATCTAATCTGCGAATCCAGATTGATAGCCGCGCCATGTATGAGGTTGCCACTGAATATGGCACTAGATTTGTCAGGCACAACCAATGTTTGGGCGGTTTCGAGATCTACGCCGCTGTGTATTACCTTCGGATCATAATTGAACCCCAGCTTATGACCGGTTGAGTAACGAGGCGTAACTGAGGTGCCTTCATTGTAGGTTATGATTTGGTCGTCGGGAATAACATGGCTCTTTGGGATATATCTGAGACTGTTTTTGGAGCTAACACCCAAAATCGGCGTCCATATGTTGACTGACTTCTCTAGGTTAGGCCCGTAAAACGACTCTCTATGCCAATCAATATTTTCATAGTGCTTTGGCATATCAGGTCTAGATGCTCGAAGGTAAAGGTTGCTCTGAACCAAGAAATCAGCGGTTCCTAAGTAGTCCTCTAAAGTAGGTTTGATACTGTCTACGATCCTCGACATGAAATTACTATTTACTAGACACGACTGAGCCTGCAGCATCAAGGCGCGGTATTCTTCCAGCCCCATGGAAAAATATTCGCTTTCTGGTAGTGGAAAGTAGTCGTGCACAACCCCGGCGAGGGCCGCATGCACATCATCTTGATGTCGCGCTATCTTGATGGAGGACTCGGCCAGTGTTGCGGCGTCTAAAGGTTCCATTACGTGCTCGTCGGTGCATCGCCCGCTACATTGTCAACAACGTAGTGGACTTACCAGAGGCAAAGTTCGCAAGCAGCATAACTCACTTTATGGTGTTGAGTGTCGAAAGTTGCTTTTAGCCTGCGAGGCAGCCCGAGCGCTATGCTTGCCATCCGATTAGATCCGTAAGCTTCGGGGATACCGATGCCGGATATTCACCGTCAAATAGTCTACGCCTACGATTCCCTCATAGGCGTTGTATGTCCCTGCTTTTGCCTTTTTTTAATAGATTGGATAATGATGTCTCAGGTGACATCGAGGCGTGTGTCGTAGCAGCACCAAAAAATCCTGGAATGAATCTGAGAAGCTTGTCAGCATTGGGAGAGGCTTGCAGTTGGGGAACTCGTTTGCAAAGCCAAGACTAAGACATGACTATGTAGGCGTGGACGCACGTTGCTCAAATAGAAACTATGGTTGCTCCTGGCCTGACGACCTTCACACAAGGTGCTGAATGACGATGAGGATGACGGTTCAACAGTTAATCGATGAGTTTAATCATGCTGTCGAAGAATCAGATGCTGTGAAAATGCTCAGCATGGCGCAGCGATTGCTCGAGCGTGATCCTGATAATGGTGATTATCTTCTCCTTTTATTGCATACCCTAGAAAAATTGGGGAGGGCTACAGAAGACTTAAATTTAATCCAGCGGTTTGTACTTGCTAACAGCACAAATGTGGTTGGCTTTACCTTGCTTCACAGAGCATACACGGAGCGTGGTCAGGTTTTAGAGGCGTTGTTGTCTTTGACTTACGCGTTAAGCATAGAGCCAGATAACAAAGATTGCCAGGCGCTTAAGAGCGCGCTACTGAGTCAGATCGACCCCAAATACACTCATGTCAGGCTAAATGTCATGACGACCGGCAGAGTTGGTCATATGTGCATGGAAGTCGAACCTTGGGCGCGCGCCAAAAGTGAGCAAGAGGAAGGTTGTCTATATCTATTTATTTCAACCCCAAGTATCGAGCCTGCTAATTCCTACTTGTATAAACTATTGGGTCAGGTGTCGGTAATTGTAGAGTCTGAATTTTTCTACCGTCTTTACGTGAGCCGCCCTCTATTGTTGGCTGATGACGCGTTCGCCGAATTTCCTTACGATTTAAAATTAACTGTCCGGGGGGTGTCGAATAACGAAATTGCGAGGGTCGGTTTCAATAATTTGATCCGAATCTACAACAATTATCCGCCGTGCCTTGCCATAAACGAAGACGCAGAGAAAATTGCGAAGGATTACCTGCATGCATTTGGTATTCATGCCGATGATCGGGTGGTTTGTTTACATATGAGAGATAGCGCGTACATGCAGCGCCGGTTTTCGGGAACTGATTTTTCTTATCACGATTTTAGGGATGCAGATATTTCCACTTACCGTGATTGTGTCGAGGATTTGATTCAAAAGGGTTATAAAGTAGTTAGGATTGGCGCGGATACTAATCAAGAGCTTGATTTTTCCTCCCCGCACTATCTAGATCTATGCGTCAACAGAGATCCCGATTGCGGCGACATGGTTGAGGTTTTTCTATTGAGTGTTAGTGCGTTTTTCCTGTGCACCTATGCGGGGCCTTTTGGAATTTCAGCTTTATTCGATACGCCGATGCTCGCAGTGAATGCCGCCCCCGCAATACGTAATTATCCAAAGCACTGCCACTATATTCCTAAGCTCCTTTATCAGGGAGATAAATTAATTAGCGTTACAGACATATGCAACGGACGAAAATTGGGGGATGCGAATACCTCACCCATTCAATTATGCTTCTCAGGAAAACAACTCGCGGATTATGGTTATCGATATGAAAATAATAGCCCAGAGGATATTAGAAGAGCGGTCGCTGAATTTGAGAAGAGGGTAAACGGCGATTGCTTTGATGATCAGCTCACCGGCAGACAGAAGTCATTTTTGAACGCCGTGGCGGGTGAACTTTATACGGGCGATTCAAAAAATGTTATCTGCGACAGTTTTATTAGTGATCACCCGCAAGCGTTTCCTGGAGTTTAGAGAAATACACTATTTTCAATTTGCATGGGTTTAGGTGAGCTGAACTGTTAATCTGCCCATGGCGGCTTACTGGTTTTCTAGGCTACATTAATCATCGAAGAAGGCCCTTTTAGGTATGCAAAACGGCTTTGCCTTCATTGCAAATTTGATCACGGCAACAAAGTTACGCTGCGGCGGAGCTTGCGAAGGTCAGCTCTGAAGCGCTGCATAGGATTAGTAATTTTCGACAGTTTTGGGGTTTACAGACGTCGCGTTTAGAGACACTGCAACGCCGAATTTTTACAGAACCTATTGTGTGTCCCCGCAGCGACATCGAGCAAGATCAGGGCAACGAGCCTGGTGCTTTTTATAAATACTCGGTACGAGCGACCTGTGCTAGCCCCGCCATTCAGACTAGAGCGCCTTATCAAAAAGTAAGCCTTTAATTTCCTGAAGATTCCTCGCAAATTTCAGCACAGCCTCACTCGGCACCTCTCTAATAACCTCACCAGAGCGTTCATCGGCAATCTTAACAATGTAGCGATTAAGCTGGTCGTCATGCGAGATGATGGCTTTGGTAGGTGCCTTTGCGAGTGCGTCATTCAGGGTTTCGATGGCTTCCTTGATATCATCCGCGACGTTTGTAATGGACCGGAGAGTATGCTCGCGTTCAGAGTCAGCCGTCTCCGCGACCGAGCGGATCGACTCCTTAAGCGAAGCTTCCGCTTGAATCTCTGGAACAGGATTTTCCACGGCCACTTTTTGTGGCGAGGCCGATGATTGAGTCACTTGCCTTGAAACTTGTGCTGCAGCCACATTGGCTGTGTCAGGGCTAACTGACGTTGAGGACATGGTCTCTACCCTCCAGTCGAAACTAATGACCCACCTTTCGGGTCTCAAATGTGATAGTGAGGCTCAAAGCACCTCATATCCAACTGAAGCTGGAGCCCTCGGGCGACAGGCTCCAGCA
>CACNSR010000009.1 GCA_902623175.1 Halieaceae bacterium | reverse complement strand
AGGGAAGGGCGGTCGATTGCTCAAAGAGGACGTACTGTCCCATCTGAAGCAGGCGTCCACCCAGCGGTCTCCCGAGCCAAGCGAGCCAGTTGCTCCCGCCGGAGAGCCGGCGGCTGAAGATCTAAGCGTGGATGGACCGACCAGTGAGCGCATTGAGAAGCGAGTCCCGATGACGCGGATGCGCTCGCGCATCGCAGAGCGACTGTTGGGTGCCACGCAGCAGACTGCCATGCTGACGACCTTTAATGAGGTAAACATGGCGCCGCTGATGAAGCTGCGCCGACAGTATCGTGATGAGTTTGAGTCGGTCCACAATGGCACCCGGCTCGGCTTTATGGGTTTTTTCGTTAAGGCTGCCTGCGAGGCGTTGAAGCGTTTTCCCGAGGTCAATGCGTCTATCGATGGCAATGACGTGGTGTACCACGGTTATCAGGACGTCGGTGTGGCGGTTTCGGTTGACGAGGGGCTGGTGGTGCCAGTTTTGCGCGATGCCGATTTCATGAGCATTGCCGATGTCGAGGCTGCTATTGCAAGCTTTGGCAGCAAAGCCCGAGACAAAAAACTGACCATCGAGGAGATGACCGGTGGTACCTTCACGGTATCCAACGGAGGCGTTTTTGGCTCACTACTGTCCACGCCTATCCTCAATCCACCGCAAACGGGAATTCTCGGCATGCACACGATTCAGGAGCGGCCCATTGCGATGGGTGGTGAGGTCGTGATACAGCCGATGATGTATCTGGCACTCTCCTATGACCATCGTTTGGTCGATGGCAAAACAGCCGTTCAATTTTTGGTCACCGTTAAGGGCCTAATAGAAGATCCCGCGCGGATTCTTCTGCAAATTTGATGAGGGGGGTAAACGTTGAGCAACCCATTTGATGTGATCGTCATTGGTTCGGGTCCTGCTGGGTACGTCTGTGCGATCCGCTGCGCACAGCTTGGACTGTCAACGGCAGTGATAGAGCAAAATGTGAACGAGCAGGCTCAGCCGTTATTGGGCGGTACCTGCCTGAACGTGGGTTGTATCCCTTCGAAAGCATTGCTGGACAGCTCGCACCGCTACGCAGATGCCGTGGGACATCTCGCTGATCACGGGATCGGTGTGGAGGGGGTGTCGCTCGACTTGGCCGGCATGATGGCGCGCAAAGACAAGATCGTGTCTCAACTAACTGGCGGTGTGTCTGGTCTGCTAAAGGCCAACGGCGTGTCGGTCATCACCGGTTCTGCGGTGCTCCTGGCGGGGCGGCAGGTTGAGGTCACAGATGCGTCGGGAGAGAAGAGCACCCATAACGCTGAAAATATAGTACTGGCGGCAGGGTCTGAGCCCGCTGCGATTCCGCCCGCGCCGGTAGATGGCGATCGAGTAGTCGATTCCACCGGTGCCTTGTGTTTTGAGGCGGTGCCTGATCGGGTGGGTGTGATTGGCGCGGGGGTGATCGGACTCGAACTGGGCAGTGTCTGGGCGCGTCTTGGCGCCAACGTGGTCATGCTGGAGGCAATGGATCAATTCCTGCCCAACATGGACGAACAGATTGCAGCTGAGTCTGCGAAGATCTTTGCCAAGCAGGGCCTAGATATCCGCCTGGGTGCCCGGGTCACTGACGTCACGGTCAACGGCGATACCGTTTCGGTGGCCTACACGCAAGGTGACAGTAGTGAGACGTTGGAATTTGATCGACTCATCGTTGCGGTGGGCCGAGTGCCACGTACCGAAAAATTGTTCGCGGCCGATTCCGGTGTGACGGTCGACGAGCGAGGCTTTGTGTTCGTCAATGATTGTTGCGCGACCGAGGCGCCAGGCGTATGGGCGGTGGGAGACATCGTGCGCGGACCAATGCTGGCGCATAAGGGCTCGGAGGAAGGTGTGATGGTGGCGGAGCGCATCCACGGCAAGGCCGCACAACTCAACTACGACGTGATTCCGTCCATTATCTACACGCATCCAGAGGTCGCTGCGGTCGGCAAAACCGAGCAGGATCTCAAAGCCGAGGGTGTCGACTACAAGGTTGGGTCATTCCCCTTTGCGGCAATCGGCCGGGCAATGGCCTCAGGTGAGACAGAGGGTTTGGTCAAGATTCTGTCCGATGCGGATTCGGATCAGATATTGGGGGCTCACGTTGTCGGGCCTTCTGCGGCAGACCTCGTGCAGCAGATTGTCATCGCCATTGAGATGGCCGCCAGCACAGAGGACCTTCAGCTAATGATCTTTGGCCACCCCACCATGTCTGAAGCGGTGCACGAAGCCGCTTTGGCGGTTGATGGTAGAGCGATCCATATGGTGAACCGCGCCTCGCGTTAGCAGAGCAATGACGTGGTGCCAGCTGCCCGATGCTGGAGCTACGTGAGGTTGATCGGGCGTTACCCCGGGGGATTTTATGAATTTGCATGAGTACCAGGGCAAAGCCCTGTTCGCCGACTACGGCTTGCCGGTATCGACTGGCTACGCCGTCGACTCGGCTGAGGCGGCGATAAAGGCCGCCAACGATATTGGCGGAGGGCGATGGGTGGTCAAGGCCCAAGTTCATGCGGGCGGGCGCGGTAAGGCGGGCGGTGTGAACCTTGTAGACAGCCCCGAGGCGGTGGGCGAGTTTGCGGCGCATTGGTTGGGCCAGCGACTGGTGACCTATCAAACGGATGCGACCGGCCAACCAGTGTCCCGTATCTTGGTCGAATCGTGCACCGATATTGCCGACGAATTGTATCTGGGTGCAGTGGTTGACCGCGCCAGCCGGCGCATCGTCTTCATGGTGTCGACTGAGGGAGGCGTCGAAATTGAAAAGGTCGCCGAAGAAACCCCCGAAAAAATCCTCAAGGCGGAAATTGATCCGCTAGTCGGTGCGCAGCCCTTTCAGGGGCGGGATTTGGCATTCCGGCTCGGCCTGTCCGGCGTTCAGGTGAAACAGTTCGTCACCATTTTTATGAGCTTGGCAAAACTGTTTGCTGACAAAGATCTGGCGCTGATCGAGGTGAACCCGCTGGTGATCACCGACGAGGGAAATCTCCATTGCCTCGATGCCAAGGTGGTTGTCGACTCTAACGCGTTGTATCGCCAGCCTGAGTTGGAAGCGATGCACGACCCCTCCCAAGAAGACGAACGGGAGGCCCACGCGGCTCAGTGGGACCTAAACTATGTGGCTCTAGATGGCTCCATTGGCTGTATGGTTAATGGCGCAGGGTTAGCTATGGGCACCATGGATATCGTCAAACTCCACGGCGGCGCGCCAGCAAATTTCCTCGATGTGGGCGGTGGCGCGACTAAAGAGCGCGTCACTGAGGCTTTCAAAATCATTCTTTCCGACGAAAACGTGAACGCCGTGCTGATCAATATTTTTGGTGGCATCGTGCGATGCGATTTGATTGCAGAGGGCGTCATTGGTGCCGTTGAAGAAGTGGGCGTTGACGTGCCGGTTGTTGTGCGTCTTGAGGGTAACAACGCGGCGCTCGGTAGAGAAGTGTTGGCCGGAAGTGGTCTGAATATTCAGGCGGCGGAAAGTCTGACTGATGCTGCCCAAAAGGTGGTAGCGGCGGCGGGAGCTTCGTCATGAGTATCCTGATCGATCAAGACACCCGCGTGATTTGCCAAGGGTTCACTGGTTCGCAGGGTACTTTCCACTCGGAACAGGCGATCGCTTATGGCACCAAGATGGTCGGCGGTGTGACCCCCGGCAAAGGCGGGCAGACACACCTCGATTTGCCGGTGTTCAATACCGTGGCTGAAGCCGTTGCCGAGACCCAAACACAGGCCTCAGTGATCTATGTTCCTGCGGCCTTTTGTAAAGACTCCATTCTCGAGGCAGCCAACGCCGGAATAGAACTGATTGTCTGTATTACCGAAGGCGTGCCGACACTCGATATGCTTGACGCGAAGGTCAAATGCGATGAGTTGGGTGTCCGGCTGATCGGACCCAACTGCCCCGGCGTGATCACGCCCGGGGAGAGCAAGATCGGCATCATGCCGGCAGATATTCATTTGCCGGGTAAGGTGGGGATTGTGTCGCGCTCCGGCACGCTGACCTATGAGGCAGTTAAGCAGACCACTGATGTGGGGTACGGCCAGTCCACCTGCGTCGGCATCGGCGGCGACCCGATTCCAGGGTCTCACTTCATCGATATTTTGGGTTTGTTTCAGGAAGACCCCGGCACCGAGGCGATCGTGATGATCGGCGAGATCGGTGGCACGGCCGAGGAGGAAGCGGCGGAGTTTATCCGCACCAATGTGACCAAGCCTGTGGTCTCGTACATCGCCGGCGTAACGGCCCCCAAAGGAAAGCGCATGGGTCACGCGGGCGCGATTATTTCCGGGGGCAAGGGCACTGCGGATGAGAAATTTGCCGCATTGGAGGCGGCGGGTGTTCGCACCGTGCGCTCTCTGGCGGATATCGGCGCGGCACTCACTGAGGTCACGGGTTGGTGAGCCCTCCCATCAGTTTAAGGCCCGCTTAGAGCGGGTTTTTTTTGCCCGAGGGTACCCGATAGGCTTGAAAACAACGTGTGAGACCCCACTTTATTGGGACTTGCACAAAAAGGGTCTCCTCATGACTGCCGAAGCTACCCAAACGATGGGTTTTCAGACCGAGGCGAAGCGACTGCTTCACCTCATGATTCACTCCCTGTACTCGAACCGTGAGATTTTTCTCCGCGAGCTCATCTCCAATGCGTCCGACGCCATCGATAAACACCGCTTTGCGGTCATCGGCGATGCGGGTTTGGGTGCCGGTGTGGGGGACTACCGGATTAGGGTGGAAGCGGACAGTGAGGCAAAGACGATCACCATCGACGATAACGGGATTGGCATGTCCCGGGATGAGGTGGTGGACAACCTCGGTACGATTGCCAAGTCGGGCACTGCTGCCTTTATGGAGCAACTGTCGGGCGATCAAAAAGCAGACAGCCAGCTAATTGGTCAGTTCGGCGTAGGTTTCTATTCGTCCTTTATCGTCGCGGATCGCGTGGTGGTGATAACGCGAAAAGCAGGCGAAGAAACCGCTACCCAGTGGGAGTCCGCAGGCGAGGATGAATTCACCATCAGTGAGTCCTCGAGGGACAGTGCTGGAACCACCATTACGTTGCATCTCAAAGACGATGCCGAGGAATTTGCCGATAGCTGGCGTGTGCGATCGGTGATCAAGAAGTACTCGGACCATATCTCTGTGCCGGTGATGATGCCGGAGCCACCTGCGCCTGCGGGGGATGACGAGGATGCTGCCGATGCGCCAGCCGAACCCGAGTGGCAGGCGGTCAATGAGGCCAAGGCGCTGTGGACACGCAGTCGCTCAGAGATCAGCGACGAGGAGTATCAGGCGTTTTACAAGCATATTTCCCATGACTTCGAGGATTCGCTGAGCTGGAGTCACAACGCGGTGGAGGGCAAGCTGGAGTACACCTCGTTGCTGTATTTGCCGCAGCGCGCGCCCTTTGATCTCTGGCAGCGGGAGGGGGCCCGTGGCCTGAAGCTGTATGTGCAGCGCACTTTCATTATGGATGAGGCAGAACAGTTCCTGCCTATGTACCTCCGTTTTGTGAAGGGGGTACTGGATTCCAGCGACCTGCCGCTTAATGTCTCGCGAGAGCTGCTGCAGAAGAACCAGCAGGTCGATGCCATTCGCAGTGCGTTGACCAAGAGAGTGCTGGACATGCTCTCAAAAATGGCCAACAAGCAGCCTGAGGACTACATCCGGTTCTGGGACACCTTTGGCGCGGTGTTGAAAGAGGGGCCCGCAGAGGACTTTACTAATCGCGAAAAAATCGCTGATTTGCTTCGCTTTGCCACGACCCGTGATGACGAGGCTGCCCAGCGTATTTCGCTGAAGCAATATGTCGAAGCGATGAAGGACGATCAGCAGTCCATTTTCTATGTTGTCGCAGAGAATCATGCGACGGCAAAAAATAGTCCGCACATAGAAGCGTTGCGCAAGCAAGGCGTAGAGGTGCTGTTGCTGTCTGATCGCGTAGACGAATGGCTAATGAGCCACTTGGCAGAATATGATGGCAAGCCGCTACGAGATGTAGCGAAGGGGGAATGGGATCAGAGCGCCGACGACGAGGAGGCCAAGAAGGCCCTTGAGCAAGCCGAAAAGGCCAGCGAGTCTCTGATCGAGCGGATGCAGGCTGTGCTGGCCGACCGGGTTGCGGGTATTCGACCAACCACGAGGCTCACGTCGTCACCGGCCTGTTTGACTGTCGCGGAACATGAGATGGGTGCGCAAATGCGACGCATCATGGAGGCGGCGGGGCAGGATATGCCCGAAACCAAGCCCACCATGGAAATTAATGTCGAGCATCCGCTTTTACACCGATTGGATCAGGAATCGGATGAGGATCGCTTTTCTGATCTCGCGCAGATTCTGCTCGATCAGGCGGCACTCGCCGAGGGATCGGTGCTCGAGGATCCGGCGACCTATGTTGCCCGTCTCAATAAGCTCCTGGTCGAAATGAGTAGCCCCTGAGGTGCTACTCACGCTGTGGCGCCATGGTGAAGCAGGTTCTGGTGCTACAGATGAAGTTCGCGCACTGACGCCGCGTGGCCGTGAGGAAGCGATCGCGATGGCGCACGGTTATTCGACATGGGCGGGCGAGTCGGCTCTTGGTTCTGTCTCGCTGATGCTTCATAGCCCTTATCGGCGGACCGTCGAGACCGCGAAGTTGTTGGGCGAGCTGTTGCGTCCGAGCAGTCTGAAGGTGGATTCCTCACTGGCACCGGGCGCGCGCCCGGAGGCTTTTTCCGAGAAAGATTACACAGGGCATGGACATGTTGTTATGGTGTCCCATCAACCCTTCGTGTCGAAGGCGATCGCCCTCTGGACCGATGATCCAACGCTGGCACCTTTGGCGCCCGGCGGGTGGTCCACGTTAGAGATCACTTGCCTTGCCCGGGGTGGGGCGACGTTACTGCGGCATTGTCCCGATCCTCGCGATCTCACGAGCAAGGTCCAAATATGAGTGAGGGCCGGGCATTTGCGGTAATGGCCGATGGCCTCACCTATGCGGGGCTTGAGTGGGGTGACCCCGATGGTTATCCGATCCTTGCGTTGCACGGCTGGCTCGACAATGCGCTGTCTTTCTCGGTGTTGGCGCCCTTTTTGAGCGGATACCGCCTCATTGCCCTCGACTTATCCGGCCAGGGTCTGAGCGATCACCGCTCGTCGGATGCGACCTATCATATTTGGGATGACGTACCGCAGCTACTATCGGTTGTTGCGACGTTGGGGCTCGATCAATTGGCAGTCCTCGGTCATAGCCGGGGCGCGGCGATCGCGGTGCTACTGGCTACGGCACTGGAGGATCGTTGTTCGCAGCTTGTGCTGTTGGACGGCATGCTGCCGCGCCCAACGCCTGAAGAGTCCGCGGTAGAGCAGTTCTTGCAGGCGCAACGTGATCATTGCGGGCTGTCAAAGCATCAACCTCGGCTTTTTGATGACGTTGAGGGCTTTGTCAACGCGAGAGTGCGACTGGGTTTCTCAGAGGGTAGCGCCTGGTTATTGGCGCCGAGAGCACTTCGGGAGACCGAGGACGGTTGGGCGTTGGTCCATGATCCGCGCTTGAATCATTCCTCGGCAGTCAAGTTGAGCCCCGGCATGTGCTCCGCGTTTTACTCGGCCGTGACAAAGCCGACCCTGGCGCTGGTTGCGGAGGAGGGTTTGCGGCTGAGAGGCGGGCTGGAAGCGTCGCTGGGCGCGGTCTCAGAGATAGCGAACTGCTGTGTTGTGACCGTGCCCGGATCTCATCACGCCCACATGGAGGAGGGCGCTCAGCAGATCGCGGAGCAGATTGCTACCTTTATAGGTCAGTAACGCCTTAACTCAGAAACTCAGCGCGGGATGCCGGGTCCGATTTGAAGACGCCGCCAAGAGACGTGGTGCGCGTACTGCTATTACCGTCTTTCACGCCGCGGGCTTTTACACAGTAGTGCACCGCTGAAATGGTGACCGCCACATCCTCGGTGCCAAGCAGCGTTTGCATAGCGACGAGGACCTGTTGCGTGAGACGCTCCTGAACTTGCGGACGCTGTGCAAAGAATCTCACCAAGCGGTTGATTTTGCTGAGACCGATCACCTTCTCTTTCGGGATATAGGCGACTTTGGCAGAGCCGTCGATGGTCACAAAATGGTGCTCGCAGGTGCTAGTCAGGTCAATATCCTCGACGCAGACCATTTCCTCAACATTCATTTTGTTTTCGATCACCGTAATTTTGGGGAACTGGGAGTAGTCGAGCCCGCTAAACACCTCGTCGACATACATTTTGGCAATGCGGTGCGGCGTTTCCTCGAGACTGTCGTCTCTGAGGTCCAGGCCCAAGGCCTGCATAATGTCTCCAAAGGCGCTGCGAATCACATCGTACTGCTGGTCGCGGGACAAATCATTGGTCGTCATCGGGGTTTCCAAGCCGCGATCCAGCAGGGCCCCCCTGACAGCGATGGCTTCGTCGGTCAATGAGCCTGGGAGGGTGGTTGGGATTTGCGATGCTATCGGTTGAATTGCCATGTGTACCTCTACCCAATGAGTTGAATACGGTTGGTACTGGCCGCGCACTAGTTCAGATGTCAGCAGCGGGCGGTCCTAAACTTCATAAAACGGCGTTGTCGTAAGTCCGCAGGTCGCTGACTGGGGCCAGCGGGTTTGCCTGTGGCATCTAAGACTCTCTCGCGATCTTCGCCAAAGCACTGCATTGACGAGGTTTTTTCTATGGACCCAGAAAACCCAACAATCGTTTCGTCAACCATATAGCCTATCATGAGCTGTCCAAAATAATAGACATATCCAATGCAGACTTTCCGGACAAAATTGGGTCAAGTTGAAGCTGCGCTGCAAGAAGCGGGCGTTCATTGTGGGCACGGTTATGAGTCCGTCTCGGATGAGGCCGTAGCATTGCTGCTGGGAGCAGCGGGCCTCTCTAAAGAGCAGCCACTGTCGCTGTTGGATCTGCCTTTTCCTGGCGAAGCGCAGTCGCATCTGATGGATTTGCTCGAACAGCGATGTTCTCAGCGGTTGCCCGTGGCGTACTGCCTTCAAGAAGCTTATCTGGCGGGATTGCGATTTATTGCAGACCCCAGAGCACTCATCCCACGGTCACCTGTGTCCCATGTCGTGGCAGAGCGAATGGCGCCCTGGTGGCCTGAAGATCGAGAGCCCGGGCTAATTGTGGATGTGTGCTGCGGTGGTGGCAGTCTGGGCCTGGTGGCCGCTGAGGCTTTTCCAACGGCGTCGGTATTGCTCTCTGATCTCGATGAGCGGGCCCTCTCTCTGGCGTCTGAAAATGTTGCCCTGCATGGTCGGGCTGACAGGGTTTGCGCACTGCGCGCTGACCTCTTGAGTCCACTCGGGAGTGGCAGTGCTGACGTGGTGTTGGCGAACCCGCCCTATGTCTCGCACGCCGAGATGGCTGAGCTGCCGCCTGAGTACAGCGCTGAGCCCCGCATAGCGCTTGAGGCTGGTGCGGAGGGCACCGAATTGGCAGTCAACCTGCTAAGCGATGCAGCCAGAGTACTGTCGCCTGATGGGATCATGTTGCTGGAGGTGGGTGAAACCTGGATGGCACTTGAGGATCGATTACCCAATGTGCCTTTCTTGTGGCTCGAACTGCCACGGGGCGGTTCGGGCGTCGCGGCCATCAGTGCGCAGGAATTACGGGACTGGGACGCCGCCGGCATCTTATAATTGATGCTGGAGGCGCTGATGTCTGGAAATACCTTTGGCAAATTATTCTCGGTGACGACCTTTGGCGAGAGCCACGGGACCGCGCTGGGCTGCATTATTGACGGGTGTCCTCCCGGTCTCGAGCTGTCGTCATCCGATCTGCAGCACGATCTGAACAGGCGTAAACCCGGACAATCCCGGTACACGACTCAGCGGAAAGAAGACGACGAGGTCGAGATCTTGTCGGGAATTTTTGAGGGTGTCACGACCGGTACCCCGATCGGCCTGATGGTGCGGAATCAGGATCAGAAGTCAAAAGACTACAGCAAAATTAAACACCTATATCGACCAGCTCATGCTGACTATGCCTATGACCGCAAATACGGCATCCGTGACTACCGCGGTGGTGGTCGTTCTTCGGCACGCGAGACCACCATGCGGGTCGCCGCGGGTGCGGTGGCCAAAAAATGGCTGGCAGAGCGCTATGGCGTGCGGATCAGAGGGTATCTCAGCCAGTTAGGGCCGCTATGTGCGAGTGCGCACGACTGGGATCTGGTGGAGCAGAATCCCTTCTTCTGTGGCGATGCGGCTTTGGTGCCTCGACTCGAGTCCTACATGCAGGATTTGATCAAACAGGGCGACTCCGTCGGCGCGCGGATTAATGTCGAGGCAGAGGGCGTTCCCGCTGGCTGGGGAGAGCCGGTTTTTGATCGCCTTGACGCCGATATTGCCCACGCGATGATGGGCATCAACGCGGTTAAGGGCGTAGAAGTGGGCGACGGTTTCGCCTCAGTCTCGCAACGGGGCAGCGAGCACCGGGATCTTATGAGTCCCGAGGGCTTTTTGAGTAATCACTCAGGCGGGACCCTCGGTGGTATCAGCTCCGGGCAGCCCCTCCGGATCAGTCTGGCACTTAAGCCCACTTCCAGCATCCGCATTCCGGGAGAGACCGTCGATACCGCTGGTGAACAAGCAGAGGTGGTGACCACGGGCCGCCACGACCCCTGTGTGGGGATTCGCGCGACGCCGATTGCCGAGGCAATGCTGGCTTTGGTCTTGATCGACCACGCGCTTCGACATCGCGGGCAAAATGCCGATGTCGCGCACACGGTGCTGCCGGTGCCGAGTAGTTCCGCCCAGGAATGAAAAACCGACAGCGGACGCGGACGGTCCTGCTGGCGCTGGTTGCGTCGATCGCGCTGTTTTGGGGTGCGGTAGATATTGTAGGAGTGCCGGCCGCAAGGCTCGCAGGGCAACTGGTTTGGGTCACGCTGGGTGTGGTGATATTGGTGGTCATCGCTGCGCTGGCGGGCTGGCTACTCTCAAAGCGACCCCGCTCGGGCCGACATTCTTTAGAGGGCTAGTCAGCGCTGGAAACAAGATTCGAGGCTCGGGATGAGGATTGCCAATCAGCGCGCTTCAGCCGGAGTCATTGCAACACGGTATAGTGCCGTCGCGGCGTAATACTGGGATAGGTTGTAGAAAGGACTCACAGAAAGGGTCGACATGAACAAGGAGAGAATCATGATCAATTTCCGACAACTTACAGCGGGAGTTCTGTTGTTTTCTGCGATGGGTGCGGAGGCCGACTTGAACTGGGAGGCGGCGCTATCGGGTGACCACCGCTCTGAAGCCAATCGCGCTCGTGACGAATACCGTCACCCTCAGGAAACCTTGTCGTTTTTTGGCATCGCCCCAGGTATGACCGTGATGGAGCTTTCGCCGGGTGGCGGCTGGTATACCGAAGTACTGGCACCCCTGATGGACGGCAACGGCACGCTGATCGCAGCCCATTCCAGCCCCAATGGCGGTAGCTACGCGCGTCGTTCGCTGGGCGGATTTTTGAAGAAATTGGGTGAGAATGCCGACGTTTATGCATCGGTCGAAGTCTCCACCTTACAGCCACCCAGCGCATTATCGCCTGCAGAGCCCGGTACAGTGGATCTGGCACTAGCCTTTCGCAACGTGCACTCCTGGTTGCGAGCTGATCAGGCAGAGGTGACGTTTTCGGTGATTGCCGAGACATTGAGGCCGGGTGGGGTACTCGGGATTGTTCAGCATCGCGGTGAGGCTGGGCTGTCGCTGGAGCAAATGAAAAACACGGCCTATGTCAGCGAAGAGAAGGTGATTGAACTCGCCCAGCTTGCAGGATTGGAGCTCGACGCAAGCAGCGAGATCAATGCCAACCCCAAGGACACCAAAGATCATCCCCGGGGTGTCTGGACGCTGCCACCGACGTTGGCCGCGGGAGACACTGATCGAGGGCGCTATGTCGCGATTGGTGAGAGTGATCGTATGACACTGCGCTTTGTAAAGCCCGCAGAGTGAGTTGATGGCGGAGCCCAAGCGAGAGACTGCACTGCAGGAATCGATCGATGCCATTGGCCTGAAGTGCCCTGAGCCGGTGATGCTTCTGCACGCCGCGATGCGTCGGCTCGCGCCGGGTCAGGAGCTCACACTGCGCGCCACAGATCCTTCCACCGAGCGGGATGTGGCCAACTTCTGTGAGTTTCTCGGTCATGCCCTGCTCATCGCTCACCGAGAGGGCGACGAATTTTTATATCGCATTCGCAAGGCAGAGCGTTAAGAGGCTCTTAACTTAAAATGTCGTCCCTTGAAGCATTCGATGCGCACCAATTGACGCGCCTGTTTAACAGCGTGTTTGCCGTCAGCGACAAGACGGCACTCATCGGCAATGCCGCCGAGCCCTACTATCAGCCTGGGTCACCGCATCGAATCTACTTCCGTTCTGACTACCTACGCAGTGCGCTCCATGAGGTCGCCCACTGGTGTGTCGCAGGCGCTCGTCGTAGGCGGCTCCCCGATTATGGCTATTGGTATAGTTCCGATGGCCGTAATGCGGACCAGCAACAGGCTTTTTTTGCGGTGGAGGCTCGGCCTCAAGCGATCGAGCGCTGCTTTTGTGGAGCCATTGGCATACCGTTCTCCCCGAGTATCGATAATGTCGGCGCACAGATTGAAGATCAGCATTTGCGATGTTTCGAGGCGCGCATTCAAGAACGGTGCGATCAGTTTGCACGCGCCGGTTTGCCGCCCAGGGCCGCCCGGTTTGTCACGGCGCTGCGATCAATGTCGCAATTGTGAAGGGAGCCGGCGTCGGACGGTGCAGTATGAGGGCCGCGCCTGATCAGCTGAAATGGGTGATTGATGATGTCATCCCGCATACGGCCGCCTTGCAGTCGCTGATGGGTGACGTGACGATTTTGCCGGGACGCGACATAACCCCAGCCACGATATCTGACGCTGATATTTTGCTGGTGCGCTCGATTACGCCGGTGAACGAATCGTTGCTTGCCGGGAGCTCGGTAAAGTTCGTGGGCACTGCCACAGCGGGGATCGACCACTTTGATATCGAGGCGATTGAGCGTCTCGGTGTTGCCTGGAGCGCTGCTCCGGGCTCCAACGCGGTGTCGGTGGTGGAATATGTTTTATGCGCTTTGGCGACCTCGAGCTGGTTCGAGCGAGTGCTGTCGGGGTGTCCGTTTGGGCTGGTTGGTCTGGGGCAGGTCGGGGAGCGGTTGGCTCGCCGACTGTCTCAGCTCGATTGCCAGGTGCTGGCCTTCGATCCGCTCCGAGTGGACTGGCCGAGTGATATCCGTCGTGCCGAGTTGGAAGAAATCCTATGCCAGCCCGTCATCTCCTTGCACGCGAGCCTCCATGAGCACGGTGCTCATGCTTCGAGGGGATTGCTAGATGCTGATCGGGCCGAGCAGATGGTTGCAGCTTCATCAAGGCGCGAAGACGGTGGCCTATTCATTAACGCAGGCCGGGGCGACCTGATGACGCTTGAGGGGCTGACTCGGCTATTAGACAGCCCCTGGACAGTGATACTCGATACCTGGCCCGGCGAGCCCGCTTTGTGCGCTGATTTATTGAAACGCTGTGACTGGGTATCACCGCACATTGCCGGGCATTCCCTTAAGGCCAGAGAGAACGGCAGTGACCTTTTGGCCGCGGCGATAGCGCGCTGGGCGGGCACTGAAGTGGCTGCCTCACCTCGGCTAATGGATCAAGACGGGCCAGTTAGTAGCATCGAGACACCAGCGGCGGAGCGAGGCGTTGCGGACAGCGATGCGACTGGGTGGATGACTGAGTTTTTGCGCCAACAAAGCATTCTGCCGAGGGAGGATGCGCGCCTGCGCGAAGCGGCCACAGCGGGGCTCACTTCGGCAGAGTTTGATCGGTTGCGTAAGTCCTATCAGCAACCCGCCGAGTGGACGGGGCAACGCGTTACAATAGCCGCCAGCAATGGCCAGCTTTGCGCCGCGGCTACACAGTTGGGTTTGAAGTTAACGTCCGATTGAGGGAGTGGGATGTCCGAGCGAGACAAAAATGAGGTGGCATGGCGCGAAAAGCTGTCGCCCGAGGAGTTTTATGTGCTCCGGGAGAAGGGCACTGAGCGTGCTTTCACCGGCGAATATTGGAATGTTTGGGAGAAGGGTGCCTACCACTGCCGCGGTTGCGGTGAGTTGCTGTTTCAATCTGATACAAAGTTCGACGCTGGGTGTGGTTGGCCGAGTTTTGACCGGCCTGCCTCTGAGGGCGTCATTGAGGAATCGCAGGACGCCAGTCACGGCATGATCCGAACCGAGGTGCTGTGCAAAAAATGCGGTGGTCACTTGGGCCACGTGTTTCTCGATGGCCCCACCGAGACAGGTCAGAGATATTGCATAAACAGTCTCTCGATCAAGCTCGAAGCGGACGACTAATCGGCAGACAACAGCTGGTTTGTAAGAGGGAGAAAAATGGAGCGGGAAACGAGGTTCGAACTCGCGACCTCAACCTTGGCAAGGTTGCGCTCTACCAACTGAGCTATTCCCGCGGAAGTGGCGTCCCCTAGGGGGTTCGAACCCCTGTTCCCGCCGTGAAAGGGCGGTGTCCTAGGCCACTAGACGAAGGGGACAATGATCCTATCATTAGAAGGCGCGCATGTTAGTGAGCCCCCGATGGCGCGTCAAGGGCGAATTTCTGTTCCTTCTGAAGTAGGCCGCGATTGGTTACACTACGCCGCTGTCGCGAAATACCCCCCGGGATTAGGCTCAATGTCGCACGCGCTTGAAATCGAAGGCTTGGAGAAGGTCTACGCCAATGGCCTACAAGCGCTAAAAGGCATCGATTTGCGGGTCGCGCAGGGGGACTTCTTTGCGCTGCTGGGCCCCAACGGCGCAGGTAAGTCCACGACTATCGGTGTGATTTGCTCACTGGTCAACAAGACCGCAGGCAATGTGCGGGTGAACGGCGTGGATATCGATGAGGATTTTCCTCGCGCTAAACGCCATCTGGGCGTGGTGCCTCAGGAATTCAATTTCAACGTCTTCGAGAGCGTTGAGGATATCCTAATACACCAGGCGGGGTATTACGGGATCCCTCTAAAGGTCGCTCGAGAGCGCATCGATACTTACTTGGCAAAACTTGGCCTGACCGATAAGCGGCATACCCGCGCCAGAATGTTATCAGGCGGCATGAAGCGACGGCTGATGATCGCGCGGGCACTCATTCACGAACCCAGCGTGTTGATATTAGACGAGCCCACCGCCGGCGTCGATATAGAAATGCGCCGCTCGCTATACGATTTTTTGCGCGAGACCAATGAAGCCGGCACGACCATTATTCTCACGACGCATTATCTTGAAGAGGCCGAGAGCCTCTGCCGCAATATCGCCATCATCAACAATGGCGAGATCGTCACCAACACCTCGATCAAGAATCTGCTGCGTGAGCTTCGTCGCGAAATCTTCATTCTTGATTCACGCCAAGCCTTGCCCGAGACGCTTGCTTTGGACGGTTTTGAGCTGACACGCATCGATGATTATTGTCTCGAAGTTCAGATTGAGCAGGGGCAGGATCTGGCAGAGTTGATGTCTCAGCTCCACGGGCAGAACATCAGTATTCTTAGTATGCGCAACCGGGAGAATCGACTGGAGCAAATGTTTGTCTCTCTGCTGGAGCAAACGTCGTGACTCCTTACGAGCAGTGGGTGGCGCTGCTGACGCTGATGCGCAAAGAGATCCGGCGGTATACCCGGATCTGGTCCCAAACCCTGTTGCCGTCAGCGATCACCATGTCGCTGTATTTTCTTATTTTTGGCAGCCTGATCGGATCACGAATTGGCGAGATGGGTGGTGTCAGCTACATGGAGTTTGTGGTGCCCGGACTGATCATGATGGCGATTGTGACCAACTCCTACGCCAACGTCGTGTCGTCCTTCTTTGGGTCCAAATTTAACGACAGCATTGAAGAACTGCTGGTATCACCCACCCCCAATCACATTATCTTGTTGGGCTTTGTCTCGGGCGGGGTGAGCAGGGGCATGCTAGTAGCGGTGATTGTCACGATTGTCTCGTCGTTGTTTGTCGAGCTGCACATTCACAGTTACGCCGTGGTCATTGCGGTGGTGGCGCTGACCTCAATCCTTTTTTCTTTATGTGGACTGATTAACGCGGTGTTTGCCAATACGTTTGATGACATCGCTATCGTGCCGACGTTTGTGCTCACGCCGCTCACCTATCTCGGCGGTGTGTTTTACTCGCTAGAGCTTTTACCTGACTTTTGGGCTACGGTGTCTCAAGCCAATCCGTTGGTGTACGTCGTTAACGCTTTCCGCTTTGGCGTATTGGGTGTCAGTGATGTGAGCGTCGGTTTTGCCTTCGCTATGATCGGTGCCTTTACGCTGGTGGCTTACCTGTACGCAGCGCATCTGCTCAGAACCGGCAGACGCCTGAGAACCTGACGCAGATGGCCGGTGTGCTGGGTCAAATGGTCGCCGCGCCTAAGCGTTACGCGCCCGAAGTGCTTGAGTCGATTCGCCGGCCAAAAAGCGTTACGAGGGCTTGCTTCGGTTGGGATGTCTGGCACGCCTATGAGTTGTCGTGGTGTGTTGGCGATGAGGTCTGCCACTGGGTGGGTTGGTTGACGATCCCGGCGGACTCGCCTGCCACGGTGGAATCCAAGTCTCTGAAGTTGTATTTGAATTCGCTGAATTTCCATTCTTTTGGTGACCATGAAGAGGCGCTGAACACGATCTGTGGCGATATTTCAGTGCGTGTCGGTACCAATGTGTCGCTCGAATGCCTACCGGTAGAGGAGTTATCGGGCATCACAGAAGAGCTCGACGGTGTGAGTCTGCCTGCTTGCGCGGCCCGTCAGGGGATTGAGACCATCAGCGCAGAGTGGTTGGCATACTCATCAGGGAAGGGAAATGTCGTGTCTGAGCATCTTGTAAGCCATAGTTTGCGATCGTTATGCCCTGTCACAGCGCAGCCAGATTGGGGCAGCCTGTCAATTCGATACACAGGCAAGGCGATTGACCATAACAGCGTGTCGACTTACCTCAGTGGGTATCGATCGCATCAGGGTTTCCACGAGCAATGCGTGGATCAAATCTTTGCAGATCTCTTAACGCTGAAACCCGACTCGTTACAGGTTGCGGGTTTTTATCAGCGCAGAGGGGGTATTGATATCACGCCTTGGCGCAGCACCGAGCCACTCGCTGCCAACCCCCAGCGTCTGGGTAGACAGTAACCCTCATTCCTTGTCACCAATCCGAATGCCCTCGGCGGCGAGCAGATTTACCTCACGGCCCTTGTGCGAGTGCCGCTCAATAAAGGTTGGTATATGGAAGCGTCCTACGCGCAACCGATTTACCTTGATCTGAATAATCCGTAATCCTCTGAGAAGCATCACTTCAGTCTTGAGATTGGCACTTCACTCTAGCTTGGTACGGCGCTATCGGAGCGGTGACGCTGTGCTAGACTCCAAGCCCTCGGAGAGGTGGCCGAGTGGTCGAAGGCGCACGCCTGGAAAGTGTGTATACGGCAACGTATCGAGGGTTCGAATCCCTCCCTCTCCGCCATCCTCTCGTTCACGGGTGTCCATAGACGCCCACCAAAGGGTCTGAAAACCGCATAGATTGGGTTCTTTTGTTTACTGCGGTCTCCTAGCAATCACCAGTATCTTGTTCAAAAATGAGTGCCAGATTGGGTACCAAAGAGCACTGATTGAGTCTGAGGCTAATGTAACTCTTGAAATTAAGAGAAATTCAATAGGCCAAGAAATCCCACTGCAAATAGAAATTGATTAGGTGGGATATTCGAATGAGAGAGATGTAGGTCTACCCCTCCGACATAACCACTCACATTAGCCTCTCTCATTTGCTCTGACATGACCTCTCACATTGAGATAGTCCTGCTGTAGACTAGTGTCATGACGGCCGGAGATTTATCTGGGATGTGTTTTGGCAAGATAAGGCGGGTGCACTTATTTTGGGTGTGCGTTTTATGTGGGCTGTGTGGCCATCCAAGTTCCGTTAGTGCCCTCGAAAATCAGTGTGACGCGGTCCATGTCCGGCTGGAGGGCGCCAGTTTTGTGATCGACCCTACCGGATTCGACGACACCCAGAATATCCAGTGTGCGGTTGATTCCGCAGTCCAACAAGGCATCGAGCGAATCAAGCTAAGTAAGGGTACTTTCCGTTTAAGTCAGCTTTACGTAGACGATTTTGTTGGTGTCCTTTCTGGAGTTTCTAAGGCCAACACTCTGCTCGAGGTTCAGGAGCGTTCTGTTGCTTGCGCCGCTATGGAGGAGACAGGTGAAACGCCGGCCGCAATTAAAATTGTTGAGGGCGCCACACGCATTCAAAACATGACCATCAGCGCCGATAATATTTGTTCCGTGGAAGGTGACCTTCTGCCGTACGTGATCCATTTCAGCGGCACCGTTACTGGTGGGGAGGAGTGCTCGAATGATGTAACGTTTGGCGTAATCGACAGGGTCGACCTTTCTTCTGCCCTCGCCGACAGCCCTGGCGAAGCCTCTTTACGGGCATCCGATTTAGGGGGCATTCTCGCCGCCGCTGAGGGTTTCTATCTCGGGGGTTGTAAGCAAAACTTGCTGGGTACGCTTAAAATCAACAGGTCGTCGATCAAGAACTTCAGAAATGGGGTCTTGACCTCGTTACGAAGCGGAGCGCAAGTTGATATCAATTACAATAATTTTGAGGAAAATTATTCCCACCTCAGTTTCATAGACTCAAACCAAATTACTTATGTGGTGAAAAACGTATTTGGCGAAACTTTTTATGCCGTCCGAGTGGAGAGAACAGAAGGCTCGGCACCAAAACGCTCCAAGTTCACAATAAACGAAAATTCTTTCGAATTGAGTCGTCGCTCCAGCATTGGAATTTACTTTGAGCTCCTCAGCTACCCGGCATCGATACGTCCATTGATAACTGACAATTCGTTTTCACTTCAAGGTGGCGGGTATGGCTTACTCTCCAACGGCATCTCGGGGGGATTTTTTGCCCGCAATTTTTTCGAAGGTAAGGTAGGGGTAGGCATCTATCTTAGCTCGGGAAGTGACAATTGGGTTATTTCAAACAACACGGGTTTTGCGTCGCTGGATGCCGAAAATGAAGACATCAGTATCAGGGGCGCCATTGGAACAGTGCTCGATTCAAACGGCACCTATACCCTTTATGATAGTGGGACAGGGACAGTCGAGGTGGGATTGAGCAATGAATCGTCTGCGGGGGCCATCATCGATAGTGGCAGTAGTGGTGACTCTGTGGGTGTATTTAATCAGAGTAATTGGGGGGAGGCCGTGTATGAATAAAGCAGTCGTAATTGCGTTGCTTTTAGTTTCAAGTGAGGCCTTAGCTCAAATCAAGTCGTTCAAATCAGGCGATCGCATCAACGCGGATGAAATGAACCAAAACTTCCAAGAGCTTGTGGACGAGGATGCCGCTTTAAAGCAACGCACAGACACACTTGTCAACATACTAGAGGGCAAAATAGATAGGCTCGAGTCCGCGGTTACATGTGGCTCGAGTGCGGTAGTAGGTTGGTGGTTCACAATAGTTGAGAATTTTGCGGGTGAGGGAGAGCTTGTCCAAACAAACTTCAAGCAGGGTGGAACGATCGATTGGTCTCTTACAACTAACACGTCCCGGGAAAGCGGTAGCGGCACGTGGACCACTGACAATTACTGCACTGTCAAAGCCACGTTGCAGGGAGAGTATGCGGCAGTATACCTACTCGCCTTTCTGGCCAGCGATGGAAAGACAATGACGGGTTATATAGACAATGGCGCCCGATACAAAGCAGGCACTTTTTCGAGATCTAGATACATCAGAAATTACGACAGATTACCCAGTGAGTTTCCTAAGACTAACCAGATAGGTTCCTAGTGGGCCAGTCGCTATCGTTTAATGATTACTGAGAAAACTTACAAAGTACCGGTTGGGTGCTGGGTTGGGTACTGATACGGCCGACCATTCTCGATGCCCCATAACTTACTGAATTTAATGGACTTAATAGGGAGTTATGGCGGACTCCTTCGCCGCCATCCTTTCTTTCACGGATGTGTATAGACGCCCGCGAAACTGTCTGAAAAACCATAGTGCGGGTGCTTTTGTTTTCAGCCTCTCGTTTACCTTCGGGAAACCCCCAAAAGCCCGCCAGCGGCCCTTCGTGCCATCAGCCGATCTGCGGTGTTTACTTGTTATTTGATTACCGCTGCAGTCACCCGCTCGACCGCCGTCATGGCATGGAGGAAGGGTCGCCCGGGCAGGATATTCCAGCCAGTGAGTACAATCACCACCTCCAGCTCCGGCAAAAAGATAGGTCTTTGCCCACCAAACCCCTTGCCAAAGTAAGCCCTCAATGTTTTTCCCTTGAAAGTATAAGTTTGAGACCACCACAAATATCCGTAGGCCTCATCGTCCGAATTCCCAGTCGGGTATTGTGGCGCGATGGATTCTTCGATCCATGCGGCAGGGATGACTTGCTCGTCTTGCCACCGACCTTTTTGCAAATAGAGCTGTGCAATCTTGGCGAGGCTGCGCGCGGAGATATATAAGCCTTCCTGCGTATCGGTGAGCCCGTAGGGTGTTCTGTCCCAGTAGTAGTCATCAATTCCGAGAGGCGTGAATAGATTCTCGACAGCATATTCCTCGATGTCGATGCCCGTCGCGAGGCGGAAAATATGGCCCAGGACAAGTGTGGCGCCACTGTTGTAATTGAAGACAGTGCCTGGCTCGTTTCCCATGGGCAGATCGAGCGTGTACTGCACCCAATTGTGCGCCTTCGCCATGACAGCAAATGAATTATTAGGGTCGTTGTAAGGGAGACTCTCATCCCAGAGTAATCCGTCGCTCATGGTGAGCAGATCGCGCAGGGCCATGTCACGTTTCCGCCCATCAACATTTTCGACGTTTGCCTCGTCGAAGAATTGGAGTACCGGTGTATCGAGATCGGGAAACTCTCCTCGCGATAGCGCGATGCCCACCACTGCGGACACGACCGATTTGGTGACCGACTGCATCGAGTGCAGCGTCGTATTCCGGTAGTAGGGATGCCACCAAGGATTGAAGTAGTTGTAGGGCCCGCTGGGGTCGTTAATGACCAATGCGCCCGGTGTAGCGGCTTCGTGCTGGTATATTGATAGGTAGTTGTGCTCGTAGTACTGCTCGAAGATCAATTTGCCGTGGCGGGCTACCAGGAACGCATCGATGTACCCGTAACGTCCGTTCTGGATATCCTGATGAATCGCATGCAGTGGCTCTTTGGAGAGGCTGGCAGCCGCAGGCTGCGTTATTTGCCAGCCGTCAGAGATTGTCGTTTCGGCGAGCGCTCCGCTCGAGAATGCATAGAGCGCCGCACAAATAGGCCAGGAAGTGCCTTTGGCTATCGCTGAGACGATTTCACCCATCCATATTTTTCTCATCGAGACTGTTGGCCCTGGTCTTGTAGCGGCTGACACTGCGCATGAGCCAGATGACCGCGACCACCATGACAATGCTGAATAACGCGAAGAAGAGCTCGTTTGATAGCTGCATGGCATGCCCCCCTTGATAAATAATATCTAGGTCTGCTGTCAGTATCAGGCGGCCTATATCACAGCCAGCTAGTATGCCGACCACAAAGAAAGCGGCGAGCCCTATTAACCAGGGGGATATATCAAAGTTCATAGGCGGACGGCTAAAAATGCGACGCGCCCAAACCAATACCACCGTCTACTTCGAGCGCTACACCCGTGACCCATTCGGCGCAGATCAGGTATTCAACCCCCTCGGCGACTTCAGTGCCCGTGCCAATGCGCCCTAGCGCGTGCAAGCCAGCGACGGCGTCATAGCGGTCTTTGGCTTGCTCCGCTGTGAACAGACCAGCGCGGAGGTTCAACTCCGTCGAGACGGCGCCGGGCAGAATACAGCCGGTGCGGATCTGTTTGGGCCCGAGCTCAGCGGCCATGACTTTTGTCAGGCCCTCGAGGGCCGCCTTTGTGGTGGCGTAAGGCGAAGCCCCTGGAAACGCGCGGCGAGTATGGGTGGACCCAATAAAAACGATTGCGCCTTGAGTGGGCTCAAGGAGAGCCACCGCCATGCTGGATAGCATCATGGCGGAGACCACGTTGGTGTCGAACGCCTCCTTCAAGAAATCCTCGGTGTAGCCATCGACGGGCTGGCGGTACATGTTGGCGGCGTTGTTGACTAGCGCATCGAGTTTGCCGCCATGCTCAACCGCGGCGGTAAGCATGATCTCGCGGTCTGCTTGCACAGTGACGTCGCCCTGAACAACGTGGCATAGCTCACCGAGTTCATCCTCGATCGCCTCGAGCTTTTCGAGTCGCCGTCCGCTGATCGTGACCCGGGCGCCCTGGGCGCAGAAGCGTCTTGCACAGTCTGCGCCGATACCCGATCCGCCGCCCGTTACCAGAATCGACATGTCTTTAAGATTTCGCATTTTGCTCTCTCCGCGGTAAGTCTGCCTGTTACGGTCAGTCTCGTGGGTCCGGGTGGTAACGTTATTCGCGCAAACCTGCCTGCTGCATCATGGGGAGGAGAGTATCGCGAAACTGGGTCAGACCCTCCTCGTAATTCACCCAGCTCAAGGTAATACCATCGAGCCCAGCACTGGAGAACGCCAACATACCGTCGATGACTTGCTCGGGTGTGCCGACCAGCGGGATCGCCCCATATCCTGCAATTAGGTTGGCGGCCATTGCCTCCCAGCCATCACCGAGTGCGCTCTGCGAATTGGGGACGAGCACGTCAAGAAGATTGCGAACACCGTCCCAGTCGCCGCGGTCGTATACATATTCGCGGACAAAGTCCTGTGCCTCCCGCTCACTCTCCCTGCAGACAATGTAGGCCTGCCCAAAAATCTGCATGTCCCGACGGAATCGCTCTTTTGCCAAACGCCGGCCGTTAGCTGCGATATCTCCCGCAGTCGCCATATCCTGCGCTACGACAAAGTTAAAGTCGGCATGGGCTGCGGCAAACGCCTGCCCCCTGGGGCTATTGCCCGCGCTCATCAGGGCCGGCCACGGCTTTTGTAGGGGCTTTGGTTCCGAGTAGCACCCGGGAGAGGTGAAGTGGGGCCCGGCATAGTCAAACTCACCTTCGACGGTCCAGAGCTCCTTGCACAGAGAAATCCAGTCATCGGCGACGTCATAGCGCTCGTCGTGCTCTTTTTGCGGCACGCCAAACATGGCGATTTCGCGTTCATTCCAGCCTGCAACGATATTGAGACCGAAGCGACCTCCGGATATGTGATCAATGGTTGCCACCTCTTTCGCGGCGCGGACTGGGTGGACAGTGGGCACATGAAACGTCGCGAATACGCCAATTTCCTCTGTTTTAGCGGCTAAACCGGCAGCCCAGGTAAATGTTTCAAAATTGCGGTGATTAAAATTCACGCTGCCACCCATACCTTTCCATCGTGCGACCGGAATGACGGCTTCAATACCTGCTTGCTCCGCCAGCCGAGCTATTTTCACCGATTCATCCCACTCCACCTTGAGCGTATCCGGCCGCTCTGTCATGGAGCAGCCGCTACTGACGTTCAGCCCAAACACACCGAGCTTGAGCTTGTGAGGGCTGCGTTTTAGTGGGTGTGCTGGTGCGTTACCGGTCATAGATGATCGCCTCGTCATCTCATTGTTCTGAGGGTGCCCCGCATAAAGGCGGTCCAGTTTGTCAGAGTCCGCGGCGCTTGCAAAGCACGCCCCTTGACTTTATTTATATGATTAATAACAGAAGCTTGCGGATTATTTATTACTCCTTTTCCACATGGCCTTTGACGCCGCTCACCAGAGGTTGAGGGGTCCTTCGGCAAACCAGTCGTGAAAAAGCCGCGGAGAGATTCTGGTGCCAATATCCGGAGTGAGTCATGGCCAAGCCTAAATCAGCTAATCTTCTGAGTGCTCAGGGAGCCTGCAGTCGCAGTGAATTCCAGGCCCAGCTCGCCAAATTGGAGTCGTTATTGCGCGACGCGAGCAGAGCGGCTATTCAGAACGCCGATGTGTCAGCGGGAGATAGATCAGAACGCCGATGTGTCAGCGGGAGACAGACGAACGGCCGAAATGACGCTCGAGCGGGGCATTGAGCATCGATTACAACGGCGGATTTTGCGCGCCAACGGCATGGTTTCAGAAAAAATGTTGGTGCAGCACCGACGGGAGATCCCCGTCGATGAAATTCCTGAATATGCCGTGACCCATCTGGTGGTGGAACTGGGCGAGCAAGAACTGCGAAGCGGAGCGGATTAGTAGGATTAGCATAGCCCTGTGCTCGGGCCTCCCGTCATGAGTACGCCTGGTAGTTCATGATCCTGTCGGCCACACTCGCCCGGGCGTGTGAGAGCCAATTCCAAGAAAAGGCTTAACGCTGGCGTCCCAAATGTTTTGGATGAGTGCTCTTTCTTGCTATCACCTGTGAGCATGTTCGCTGTTAACATCTAGCCCAAGCCAGCCTTTGGTGTGGCGGTGCTCGCGGGTAATCTTTAACGGGAGGCAGCGTGCAGCAATTCATCACTGAGTATCTTGAGGAGCACCAGAAGGTGCTAGCCAAGCTCGAGTCCTCCGCAGAGGATATTCAGCGTGCGGCAGAGCGCTGCATTACTGCTTTGGCCAATGGCCATAAATTGCTGATTTGTGGGAATGGTGGCTCGGCGGCAGACGCGCAGCATATGGCCGCGGAATTGGTGGGACGATTTATCAAAGATCGTCCTGCACTTGCAGCCATTGCGCTCACCACCGATACGTCGGCGCTCACTGCGATTGCTAATGATTACGGCTACGACGAGGTGTTTAGCCGTCAGGTCGCTGGCTTGGCCAGTGCGGGCGATGTTCTGATTGCCATCTCCACCTCAGGATCGAGTGCCAGTGTGCTGGCCGCGTGCGAGCAGGCGCGAGCCCTTGGCTGTGAGGTGGTCGGCTTAACGGGCCGAGACGGCGGCGCGCTAAAGACGTGTTGTGAAACGGCCGTTATCGCCCCCGCGGATGACACAGCGCACATTCAAGAGTGTCACATCGTGATGGTGCACCTGCTCTGCGCGCTTATAGAGCAGGGGCTTGAGTTGGCGTGAGGAGAAAAGTGCTGACTGGGTGTTGGTCCGCGGCATGACCTCTGCCGTGTTTTTGGATCGCGATGGCGTGATCAACGTGGACCACGGATACGTTAGCACCTGGGAGCAGTTTGAATTCTTGCCAGGCGTGCCGGAGGCGCTGCGCGAGCTTCAGGATGCGGGCTACCTGTTAATTGTTGTCTCGAACCAGTCGGGCATTGGTCGCGGTTATTACAGCGAGAGCGATGTAGGTTTGCTGAATCAGGCTGTCGCAGAGTATCTCGATAGCTATGCTGGCGTCACTCTATCGGGGTTTTATCACTGTCCACACCATCCCACCGAGGCGGAGAACGAGTATCGTAAACAGTGTAGCTGCCGAAAACCGGCACCAGGGCTCATACACCGGGCGATGCGCGATTATGCTATCAACGTCAAGACATCCCTATTGGTGGGTGATAAGGATTCCGACATTGAGGCGGGTAGGGCTGCTGGCGTCGCCAAGCTCTTTAAGGTAGTGGAATCACCGCAGTCTGAGGCTTCCGCGTCTGATATTCAGCTGGTGAGCGGGTTGAGCGAGGTACCCTCGTTCCTTTGACGTTGTCTTAGCGATCCAAGCTTTAAGTGCGCGGCTACGAAGATAAGGCGGCGATGTTAAGGTTCGTATCCAATGGCCTCAATGTCGGCGCCGAAGTGTTATGCTACCAGGGCCTTTGTTTCTTCGTCTGGGCATTCTGGAAATCGCGACCGATACGGCCATGCTGGGCGCGCTGGGTTACTTGTTATTACTGATCATGGTGGCGAGGTGGATGTTGGTGACCAATACCGCCGGGTCGGCCGTGGCGACAACGTTTCTCTGTATCGCGCTACTAGCCACTTTCCCGTTATCCAGCGTTCTGTCAATGTATTCGTTTGCAACCTGCTCTATCACCTGGCCAGCGCTCGCTTTGGCCTTGGGTGCGCATTTCAGGAAGGCCGATTAGGGGCTCGATGGGCTGTTAAGTAGTCCGTAGTATTCACATCTCAGCTGGTGAAGGCCGCGTCTAATCAATACACTCAGAGTATTCGGGTAACGGATGCCGTGCAGCAGTATGATGCGCGGTGGCTCTAATGCAGCGACTCTCTGACCTTTCACCGTCGATTATCTGGGTGTTCCTGTTTTTCACCCTGTCTCTCTCCTCCGCCACAAGACAGTTTATCTGGCTGATGGCTTTAGTCGGCTTGATCATCTTCGCGAGAGGACCACGTGATTTTCTCGCCACTGACGGGGTGCGTAAATTCTGGATTGTGCTTGCTTGCTTCTTATTGCCAGCCGTCTTTTCTTTGCTCGACGCCATCAATTTCGAGCGATCACTCTCAGGCGCTTTACGTTTCCTTTCTTATGGTTTCGCAGTTTGGGTGCTGCTTCAGATCAAGCTGGACCGCTCAGAGAGCGCTCGCCTGATGTCTTTGGTGGGTGCGGTGATGATGCTGTGGGTAGTTGATGGTTTAGTGCAGCTGCTAACGGGCTACAGCGTATTCGGTAATCCGCTGATCGAACTCGATTCGGGCCACACGCTCGTGACGGGCAGTCTGCGCATGGGGTATGGGTCGACACTCGCTATTCTGTCGCCTTTTTACTTGGAGGCGCTGCGTCGGACGGGTTCAACCCCGTTGAACAGCATTCTAGCCTTGCCACTATTTGCCGCCATTGTCATGAGCGGTAATGAGGCTTCGATGATCCATGCGTTGGCCGCTCTGGCGGGCTACGCCTTTATTTTGCGTCGCCTCGAGTCGGATGTGCAGGTCACGCCGTGGCTTTTGTCGCTGTTATTTTCGTTCTCGCTCGCGGCGCTGTCTGGTCTGATTTTGAGTGATACCTTTAGCGCCTCGGCCGCCGGTCAAGCGGCCTCAGATGCCTACAAGGCATTCGATTATCTGCCGGTATTCTGGAACTCGGCCTGGCTGGGGTTTACCGAACACTGGATGAACGGAGTCGGCATTCGGGGCTGGGGCTCGATGGTGGTGTCGATGGAAAGTATCAATGTCTTGCCCGTTTCCGAGCGATGGCACCCTCATCTCTATGCGCTTGAGGTGGCGGTCGATACTGGTATCCCCGGACTCTTAGGTTATGCCCTTTTCTTTGTCTTTCTGGGTCGGCGGCTTTTCGATTCGCGCCCCGAGGTAGCGTTAAGTTCGCTGGTGGTCATTTTGGCCTTGTTCCCCTTGAATAGCTCGGTGTCCTTTTACTCCTACTTCAACGGCAACATTCTCTTTTTGACGCTGGCGCTGTTGATCGCGCTCGACCGAGACATAAAGCCGCAGCCGGAATTGGATCCTGTCAATGAAGCACAGCGTGGCTGACGCGCTACTCCAGACTTGGCTTTTAGGCGTGTGCTGGTTCCGTCTTAGCGCTATTTGTCCACAGAGTCTGCCACTGCGCCCGTGCTAGCATCCTCTGAGACCAAGGAAGAGGCCGTTTGATGTCTGCTTTACCCGACATGAGCACTGGCAATGTGACGGTGATCGGTGATGTGATGCTGGATCGTTTCTGGAGCGGTGCGAGCCGGCGCGTGAGCCCGGAGGCGCCGGTGCCGGTGGTCAGTGTGACAGGCGAAGAGGACCGCGCCGGCGGTGCGGGCAATGTGGCGGTGAATCTCGCCGAGCTGGGGCTGTCAGTCTCGCTGGTGGGTTTGTGTGGGGAAGATGAGCATGCGCGCGCGCTCCGGGCCTGCGTGGAGGCGGCGGGCGTTCGCTGGAATGTGATGCCGTGCCCGGCAGACACGATCGTCAAGCTCCGGGTGCTGAGCCGTAATCAGCAGCTTCTGCGCATGGACTTTGAAGAATCCCTGGCGAGCCATGCCAACGACCTGTTTGTGAGGTATGCCCAGCAACATCTCGCTGACGCTGACCTGGTCGTATTCAGTGACTATGCCAAGGGGTCTCTGGCACTAGTTCAGCCATTGCTGGCGCACTGCCGTGAGCTGAACAAGCCGACACTGGTCGACCCCAAGGGCCTGGATTTTGAGCGCTATCGTGGTGCTTCGCTACTGACACCCAATCTCGCCGAGTTCGAGGCGATCGTGGGGCGCTGCGACACAGACGAAACCTTGCTCGAAAGAGCCGAGGCACTTAGGGCGTCGCTGGATCTCGATGGCATACTCGTGACGCGAAGTGAGGCGGGTATGACACTCGTTCAGGCTGGCCAGCCGCCGGCGCAGTTCTCCGCTAGTGCCCGCGAGGTTTTTGATGTTACAGGCGCCGGCGATACCGTGATCGCCGTTATGGCGGGGTGCTTGAGTGCAGGACTGCCACTGCGTGACGCGGCGCACTTCGCAAATCATGCTGCGGGGGTGGTGGTCGCGAAATTGGGGACGGCAAGCGTTTCGCCCGAGGAGTTGTTGATGGCGGTCCGTGCGGCTCCAGCAGTGACTGCTGACAACATATTCACAGAGACGAGCTTGGCAAACGTCTTAAATGATTTGCGTGCCGCAGGTCAGCGCATTGTCATGACTAACGGCTGCTTTGATTTGATTCACCCTGGCCATGTACGCTACCTGCAGCAGGCGAGGGCTCTGGGCGACGTTCTGGTCGTCGCGGTGAATGATGACGACTCAGTCCGTCGTCTTAAGGGAGAGCGTCGACCGGTCAATACACTCGATGATCGGATGGCAGTATTGGCAGCTTTGAGCGCTGTCGACTACGTGGTCTCTTTTTCCGATTACACGCCCGCACGATTGATCGAGGCCTTTGCACCCGATGTACTGGTCAAGGGCGGCGACTATGCCGTTGATCAGATAGCCGGGCACGAATCGGTACTGGCGCGTGGTGGCGAGGTTCGTGTTTTAGACTTCGTTGACGGCCACTCAACCAGCAGGCTGATCGAGCGGCTTAACGACTAACCCGCTGGGGCGGCACAAAGGTGCGCCGCCGCAGTCCTATGCATCTCTCAGGGATTAATGTAGGCGCGCCCTAATCCGGCTTCAGCAGGCAAGTATCGCTTGAGTAGCTCTGTTTGCCGACTGGTCATAGGGTCCAGCTTGCCGTCGATGATGACCTGGTCCGCCGCGCTGGTAACGTCCAGCGGATCGCCGCTCCAGATCACCAAGTCAGCGCGGAACCCCGGCGCGACCATTCTGGGTTTTCCACCGAAAATCTCTGCAGGAAGGCTCGTCATGGCTGCCATGGCCACTTCGTAGGGCAACCCATTGGCCACCGCATTACCGGCCACCTGCCGCAGCTTGCGAGCGTTATGAGTCTCGCCGCTAGTGAATAACAAGGTAACGCCGGCTGCGTGAAGGAGTGCGGCGTTATCGAGTCGCGCCCCTAACCCATCAAAGCTCCCGGGCAGGTTATCGAGCGCATTAATCACCACGGGTGTCCCCGAAGCCGCTAAGGCTTCGCGGACAACCCAAGCTTCTTGCCCGCCACTGATAATGGCTTTGAGTTGGTGCTTTTGGCTAAACGCCAACGCCTGAAGAATGTCGCTGGCACGATTTGCTGTGAAGACAAAGATCCCGTTTTCTCGAGTATTTTTTAACGTTGCTCTGCCGGTCTGATTAATCAGAGGATGCTCATTGTGGGTCAGCCAGAGGCCGCCCGCTTTTTTAGTATCGAGCGATGAAAAAGCGGTCTCGAGTAACATCCAGTGCGCCGCTCTCGATCCGCCGATTTTGTTACCGCTGTAGCCATCGACATTCACAAAAATTGTGGTGTACCCCTCGAAGCTGTTAAAGCCCCCGTCGAAGCGCACCAGCGAGCCTTGCCCGGAAATCGTGCGATCTCCAAAGGCAGCAGCGAGAAGCGTGTACCCATAACCCTCTATGCGGGTGACGGGGACGACACTGGAGAGGGGGTTGTAGGCCTTGCGCACGTCAAATTCGGGATGCATGAGCCCGGTATAGAGCTTGTTGAGCCTTGAGTCGACCGCTTCATATACCATGCCAATCTCACTGAGACCCGCTGCGCTAATCCCCGCAAACAGTGCCGGTGTCACGGGTCGCCCCTCAGCGTCGATCACGTGATCTGCCTCGGTAGCGCTCAAATCGCCAGCAACCGCCTCGATCAAACCGTCCTCAATGAGGATGTCCAGCTGGCTCGATGGCGCGGTGGCACCCATGAAAACCGTGCCATTCGTGATCAGGAGTGAAGCTGCATGGCCCGAGCCGGGAAAAAGTAGCGACCCCATCAGAACAATTAATAAGCGCTTAGTATTCATCGTGCCGCACCCATCAGTTGCCCGAGCTCGAAGTCAGACTGCGGGCTCAATGACGGGTTGTTCTGCTCGTACCGCAGCACGCCATCGATGTAGACCTGTGAAGGTTTGGCGTAGACACTGAAGGGATCCTGGCTCCACAGGACCACGTCAGCCATCTTGCCGGGCTGAATAGAGCCCGTTTGTTCGTGCACACCAAGGGATTTCGCGGCATTATAGGTGATCCATCGAATCGCCCGCTCGGGGGGGATGTCGAGCCCCGCGCGGTTACCTCGTAGCATGGCCTTTGCGGCTTCCTGATTGAGGCGTTGTATCCCCTCATCGGAGTCTGAGTGAACGATAGCGCAGCCCCCGGCCGGCCGGTCGACCAACGCAATGTTTTCCTGAATGCCGTCGTACGCCTCAATCTTGAAGCCCCACCAGTCGGCCCAGAGCGCGCCGCAGACGTCATTGGCGGCAAGCTTATCCGCGATTTTGTAGGCCTCCACGCCATGATGAAAGGTCCCAACGCTGTAGCCAAACTCCTTGGCCATATCGAGAATGGTGAGCATCTCATCAGCGCGGTAACAGTGCATGTGCACGAGAATGTCGCCACGTAATGCGCCGGCCAGTGTATCGAGTTCGAGGTTGCGCCGCGGTGGTGTATTAGTGAGTAACGCTGATGCCACCGAGGCGCCGCTGCTGTCGCCCTCAGCCGCCTCCGCAGCATCCTTGACGGCTTGATTATAGCGATCCCAGTCGGCCTGATACCGTTGCGCGCGAATCCAGGCGCTACGATACGCCGCAACATTGCCCATCCGTGTAGAAGGCGCTTGCGTTCGCCCGCCGTAAACGCGTTTCGGGTTTTCCCCGCAGGCCATTTTCAGGCCGTGAGGCGCGTCGGGAAACTTCATGCCCTGGTAGCTGATCGACGGTACGTTTTTCAGCGTGACGCCGCGGCCCCCAAACAGGTTGGCGGACCCCGGGAGAATTTGCATGGCCGTTACGCCGCCGGCTAACGCCCTTGAAAAGCCGGGGTCTTGTGGCCACACGCTGTGTTCCGCCCATACCTCTGCAGTCACGGGCGCGGTGGCCTCGTTGCCGTCACTATGAGCGGCGACCCCGGGTGAGGGGTAGACGCCAAGATGCGAGTGCACATCGATAAGACCGGGAGTGATCCAGCGGCCACTGGCATCTACTTCGGTGGCACCTGGAGCGATCTCTCCTTCGCCGACCCACTGGATCTGGCCGTCGGAGATGTAGAGGTCTGCGTCGTCAAGGCGGCGCCCATCACCGGTGAGTATGGTGGCGTTTTTGAACAAGACCGGCTGTCCCGCAGGCGGCGCGTAGGTTGAGGGAAATGCCTCTGGCTGGGCTCGTGCAGCCACGGACATCAACAAGGTAACCAGAACACAGATGATTTTTCGCATGCATAAGGCCCTCAAAGGAGGCGAGGAAGATAACCGCAACGATTCGATTTGCCAATCACTCGGCTGGATAGGCTAACCTCGGGTTTTATGACTGCGGTAAAGAGCGATACGAGATGCCGAAAAAACGTTTTGTTGACCTGTCGATCTTTCTTGAAAACGAGGTCGTCAGCGACCCACCTGTCATGAAGCCCAACATCGACTACATCACCCACGATATTGGCGCTCAGCAGATGGCGTCTTTTTTTCCGGGGTTGGAGAGTAGCGAGCTGCCCGATGGGGAGGGCTGGGCGATCGAGTTTGTGCAGTTGTGTACGCATAACGGCACGCACCTTGACGCGCCTTATCACTTTCATCCCACCATGAATGAGCAGGCCGGGGGTATAGAGCGAGCGATAACGATTGATGAAGTCCCGTTGGAGTGGTGCTTTCAACCAGGTGTTAAACTGGACTTTCGGCATTTCCCCGACGGTTATGTAGTGACAGCGGCCGATGTGATAGCAGAATTGACCCGAATCGAGCATGAGCTGTCGCCATTCGAAATTGTAGTGGTGAACACTGCTGCCGGGGCTGCCTACGGGCAAGACGACTTCGTCAGTAAAGGCTGTGGCATGGGCTACGAGGCCACCATGTTTTTGTTGGAGCGCGGAATCAAGATAACGGGCACGGATGCCTGGAGTTGGGACGCGCCCTTTGATCAAACCGCCGAGCGATACGCCGAAACCGGCGATGCGAGCGTTATCTGGGAGGGGCACAAGGCAGGGCGCCACATTGGCTATTGCCATCTTGAAAAGTTGCACAACCTTGAGGCCTTGCCCGCCACCGGTTTCACGGTGAGTTGTTTCCCGCACAAAATACGCGGCGCCTCGGCAGGTTGGACCCGCGCAGTCGCCATCGTTGATGAAGTCTAATCCAGCGACTTGAGCGTGCCATAGGCGCTGAGTGCAGCCTCCCGAGCGGTTTTGTGATCGACAATGGGAAGAGGGTAGGTTTCGCCCAAGCGAACCCCGGCCGCCGAGAGAACATCGTCGGGGGCTTCCCAAGGTTTATGCAGGTACTTATCTGGCAGGTCGGCGACCTCGGGTACCCAACGACGGGTGTAGGTGCCCGCCTTATCAAATTTCTCGCCTTGTGTAATGGGGTTAAAGATACGGAAGTAAGGTGATGCGTCCGCCCCTGAGCCGCCGACCCACTGCCAGCTGCAGGCGTTGGAAGCGATGTCGGCATCGAGCAGACAATCCCAAAACCACTTTTCGCCGGCTCTCCAGTTGAGCAGCAGATGCTTGGTGAGGAATGAGGCTACCACCATGCGAACCCGGTTATGCATAAAGCCGGTCTGCCACAGCTCGCGCATGCCGGCATCGACAATTGGATAACCGGTTTTTCCACGCTGCCACGCGATCAGTCTCTCCGGATCATCGTCCCAGGGGAAAAAGCTGAATTTCGGATTGAATGCCTCGTCGGGCATGGTCGGGAAATGAAACAGCAGGTGATAGCAAAATTCCCGCCAGCCGATCTCGCTCAAGAACTTTTCGATTGAACCAACTGCCTCTGGCCGCTCTAGTTTGCTTGCCTGTGCCGCATGCCAGACCTGTCGTGGCGAGAGATTCCCAAAACGCAGATAGGGGGACAGTTTGGATGTGTTGGGCTCGGCGGGAATATCGCGGCCGTCGCCGTAATCCTGCACGTGGTGGTCCAGAAATTGAGTCAGTGCGGTCTGCGCACCCGCTTCTCCCGGGTGCCACAGATCGTTCCAATCAAGGGCCCAGTTAGGTGACGTGGGTAGTAGCCCCCAGTCCAAGAGTTCCTCGCTCTCAATCAAGTCGTTATGGGGGGTAAGCTCAGGGACAGGCACGGGCTGATGTGGGTCGGGTCGACGGTTACAGGCCCGCCAGAATGGCGTGAATACCTTGAAAGGCGTGCCGCCACCGGTGGCAACGTCCTCCGGTTCATACAGCAGAGTGCCCGGGTAGCGCTTTAATCCGACGCCCTGCTTGGATAAGCGCTCCTTGAGGGTAGTTTCAAGTGCTCCTGCCCAGGGTTGGTAATGACGACTGCAGTACACGGTGGTTGCGCCTGTTTGCGCTGCCAGAGCAGAGAGTACGGGAACGGTTGCCCCCGATTTCAAGATGAGCTCCAACCCCTGCTCAGACAGATGCGTGCGCAGTGACAGCAGGCTATGATGGAGCCACCATTGGCTCGCACTCCCTATGCGCCAGGCGTCTCCTAAATCCGGGTCTCGCACGAATATCGGTATAACGTGCCCCGCCTGCGCTGCCGCAGCGAGTCCCGGTAGGTCGGAGAGTCGGAGGTCGTCCCGAAACCAATAGAGGGACACATCAGCCATGGCAGGGCTCCTGTTTTTGGATGAGGAAGGCGTCAGCGCACTCGGCCATTAAGGTGAAGGGCGCGCTACTAAATTTATGTGTGCAAAGGCCGTCGGCGCGTGTCTGACCCTGATTGAGGATAATAAGGGGTTTTCCCTGATCTACTGCGTAGCGACAGAACCGGAGTCCCGAGTAGACGGACAGGGAGCTACCGACGACGAGCATGCCCTCTGCGGCGTCGATCATCTGGTAGCACTCATTGACCACAGGGCCCGGGACGGTACCCCCAAAAAAGACGACCTCAGGCATCACCACACCGCGGCATTTCATGCACTGGGGTACCTTGAAGTCGGTGACGTAATGGTCTGGTAGATCGGCATCGCCATCGGGCCGAAGTGTCAGGGAGGCCGTATTGGGTAATTCGTTATGGGTCTCGATCCAGCTTTGTATCGCTTCGCGGCTTGTAACTTGCCCGCAATCAAGGCATTTCACGCGATCCAGACGGCCGTGCAGATCAACGACGCTTTTTGAGCCTGCACGTTGATGGAGCCGGTCTACATTTTGTGTGATGACCCCAGTCAGCAGGCCCGCATGTTCAAGTTTCACCAAGGCTGCATGGCTTTCATTTGGCTGGGCTCCGCCGACGCGGGGCCAGCCAAGCGCGGAGCGACTCCAGTAGCGCTGTCTTTTCGAGCGGTCAGAGATGAATTCGTCGTGCTGAATGGGGTGGCTACCTAACCACGTGCCCTTGTGGTCGCGATAGGTGGGTATACCCGAGGCGCTGCTGATGCCGGCACCTGTGAGTGCCACCCAAGGGCGGTGCGATCCGAGGATTGCCAGCAAAGTGTCAACCGATTCACTCATGTAACGTATACGTCAGTACTTACACGTGGATTCCCGCGAGATATGAGGGCAAGAGACAGATGCATATTTTGATGACGGGTGGCACAGGTTTGATCGGCACCGCCACCTGTGCCGCGCTTTACGCTACCGGACACAAACTGACGATTTTGACCAGGCGTGGCCGTCCCGCGACGAATGATGTGACATACGTTACCGCGCTTAAGGATTGCGCTGAGCCGGTCGATGCGGTGATTAACCTCGCGGGTGCTGGACTTGCAGATAGAAGATGGAGCGGAGCTTATAAGCGGCAAATCGTATCGAGCCGAGTGGATCTCACGCGGGACCTCGTGGCATGGTTGGGTGAACTCGAGCAAACCCCTAAGACATTGATCAGCGCGAGCGCCATTGGTTACTACGGAGCCGCAGATGAGCGGACTTTCGCCGAGGACGGGTTGCCGGGTGCTGGGTTTGCGGCGGCATTGTGCCAATCTTGGGAAAACGAGGCGGGTAGGGCTACTGAGTACGGCACTCAGGTGAGTCTGCTCCGGTTTGGCGTGGTGCTGGCCCGCGAGGGTGGAGCGTTGGGGAAGATGACCCAGTCGTTTCGCCTCGGTGTGGAAAGTTGGCTGGGGTCGGGCGCGCAGTGGCTCAGTTGGATCCATCTCGCAGATGCGGTTAGGGTAATCGAGCACGTGCTTGACTGTGATCGGCCCGCGCATGTCTACAACACGGTGGCACCCCAGCCAGCACGCCACCGGGAACTTGCCCATGAAGTGGGACGTCGATCCAATACCTGGCTGAGGCTCGGCGTGCCTGCTTTTGCCGCCAGAGTGATGGCTGGGGAGATGGCAAAGGAGTTGCTCCTCAGCGGCCAGCGTGTCTTGCCTGCACAACTGCTTGAGGATGGTTTTCAGTTTTACTACCCCAACCTCAAAGAGGCACTGGCGGACTTAATGCCCGGTAAAGATTAAACCGAGCTGACCTGCTGGTAGTCCATAAACGCTTCCTGAACGCCCTCCTGCCCCTTCAATTTCTTGAGGGCGGAGCGCTCCAGTTGCCTCACCCACTCCCGGCTCACACCCAGTCGATCGGCAATTTCTGATCGTGAGAGAGGCGGGCCGTCATGCAAACCCCAGCGGGCAACGACGACCGCCTGCTCGTTAGCCTCTAGCTGATCCACTGCTTCACCCAAAAAGCGATGCAATGAATCCTGCTCGGCGTTACCCGTTGTATCGCCGTACTGGTCAGTTGTAAGTGTGTCCACTAGCGCGCCGTCGTCATCGTCATAGCGGGGCGCGTCCAGCGAGATCGCCAGATTACGCACCTCGAGAATTTCCTTGGTCTTTTGCTTGTCCATGCCCAGTTTTATAGCGAGCTGGGCAACATCGGGCTCCATCCCTGTCTTGGCCTGCTCGATGGCCCGCTCCCGGTACACTTTATTTACCTGGTCCTGAACATGGGTTGGTAAGCGGATCAAACTGCCCGTATCACCCACGTAGCGCCGAACAGCCTGCGTGATCCAGTTGAAGCAGTAGGTGCTGAAGCGATAGCCCTTGGCGTACTCAAATTTTTCAGCGGCTCTGATGAGCCCCAATGTGCCTTCCTGCACCAGATCCAGGTAACCCACGCCGCGACCGCGGTATCGCCCTGCGATGGAGTGGACCAGCCTCAGGTTGTGCATGACCAGCGCGTCCCGCGCCTCGGTGTACTCGCGGAGCGCTTTGCGAATGCTTTTGAGCACTGTGGGCTCAAGTGCGATGGGTGCGGGCGGCGACGCCCAGTGCCGTGACCAGTGCCCAATCGCATCCGCCACCGCGTCGGGAAACTGCCCCCCGGCTCGCCGCAACATGAAGACCGCGATCCCAACTGTGAGGCTAGCTGGGATCTGGAGGCCATTCACGATCTCTGCGTGGCCCCTTTTCGATCCGCGCTTCCTGAGACCCCTGCATGCTCTCGCCGTGGTGTCGGAGAGATCCCCATCCGAGAAGTAGGGCGCTAACTCGCGCCGCAGCGTGAAGTGCTGCTCGCGACTGGGAAAGCGTTTCACTTCAGGGGGGCACTCGAGCGCGTTAAGTAATAGATCGGCCAGCGTTGTACGAAGGTCCCCCACCTCTGAAAAAACGGTGGACAGGACCTCTACCGCCCCCCACTTTCTGCCGTCAATAACCTTCTCTTCATCCGCGGTGAGGAGCGGATAGCGCCGAATTTCCGCGAACATCAGTTCCAGATCAGCGTCTTCACTACTGTCTAATGTTTGCATGTTTCCCCCTAAGCTCGCTTACGTATACGGGGGTAGATCCTCTACAGGTTCTATTCGGAGCTCCGTTTGTCCACGTTGTAGGTGAACAAAACCTGGACAAATACCCAAATATGGCGATCCGGGTCCGGGAGTGTCGCGTAAAACTGGACAAATCGCGTACAGGAGAGCGTCATGAACGCACCACTTAAAACACTGCAGGCATTGGAGCCACGCCCTTTATACGGCATTGGCACCGTCGCCAGACTCACGGGGCTCAAGTCTGACACCCTCAGGGTGTGGGAGAGACGTTATGGTCTCGGTGCCAGTTACAAGTCGCCGACTGGACGTCGTCAGTACACCCAATCAGATCTCGACCACCTCCAGTTGGTGTCAGCCTTGGTAAAGCAGGGTGTCAGGATCGGCGAGATTGCAGCATCGGATCGCAAAACATTGGAAGTACTGCTAGAGCAGCAGGATCACATGTCGCCGTCGCGGCCAGTGCCCCCGGCAAAGACCCGTGTGGTGTTTTTGGGCGCGGACCTTTGCCGCTGGTTGGATGGGCATCAGGGATGTATCTCTGGCGTATCGGCCTTGCTGGCGAGAATGTCCGTTGATGACGCCGCAGTAGCGCTCAACTCTGAAGTGGAATGCGACATGCTCGTAGTGCACTGCCCATCGCTGACCATGCAGCAAATCAGAGGTGTTGAAGCCCTGCGTGAGCGCCTGGGTGTGCGCCGCACCATCGTTTTATACCAATTCGGTAACGATCAGTGGTTGGCAGAGCTGGAGCGTATGGGGCACTCCGCGTTTAAGTATCCTATAGAGCCTTCGCAACTGGCTTTTGAAATTGGTCGCAGTCAGGTAGAAAAAGAAACGTCTCAGGGCGTGGGTAACCTGTCTGATTTAATGCCGGCCAAGCCGAGGATGTTTAATGATGCGGAACTGCGTGCGGCGGCCGAAGAGAAGATTGTGTTGGACTGTGAGTGTCCCCGGCATCTCTCGGAATTGATCAAATCCCTCAACGAATTCGAGACCTACTCCAGCGCCTGTTCGGTAGACAACTGGAAGGACGCTGCCATTCACGCCAGTATTTACGCCTACACCTGTCAGGCGAGGCATTTGATGGAAAAGGCGCTGCAGTCGGCTCTCGAGGGTCGAACATTACATGTGGAGGCTGCGCCCTAGCCGATGCTTGTCTGCTGTTGTTCGTTAGGGCTTCCCACAGCGGCGACTCTGTCAGTTGCAAAAACCAGAGGCAGACAGGGGCCAAATTGGGCATGACCAGCACGTTGAATCGATAGGTGATCGAGATAATGCGCAGGGCATTCAGTGCCTGCACAAAAAAGAAGCCGGCCAGAATGGCGATGCTTTTTTGGTTCACCGACGTGGTAAAGCCACGCGCCCGCTGTCAGCACGAGCGCCGCGTCAACGCCATTGCCATCCAATTCGATCGAGACAGCAAAGCCGGTAGTCGTATCCCGCGGGATGCGCCCTGTAGCGATGAACGTAGTATCGAAAGACAAAATGATGGCGCTACTGAGCGCTGCAAGGAGTCCCGTGAACGGCTAGATGGCCGCTTGTGGTGTGAGCTTGGGCATCTCTATGGCAAACAAGCCGCCGAGCACACCAAAGAAAAAGGAGCAGAAAACACGCCATGAACCTCAGAGCACCGAGTGTGCCAAAATTACGCCAACGATAACGGGGCAGAGCCATTTCACATAGAAGGGCCAGATTTTCCAGAACAGGCGCAGCTCGGCATCGGCGTCGTTCTTCTTGAGTTCCAGTAACAGGGTATCACGCTGCCACAGCCAGCCCGCGAAAATACAGATCAGTATCCCTAGTGCGGGCTGGCTATAGCGAGTGGAGATGGTGATCACCCAGCCAAACAGGGTGCCAAAGTTCAGGACGATTAGAGCGCTGAAGCCGGCGATGATGCCGCCGGCGAATAAAGTGGCGCGGCGGCGACTGAGCTCGTGGCGCTCAATGAGATAGGCCACTGGGACCTCGAGCATCGAGATAGAAGAGGTCAGGGCCGCAATGCTCATCAACGCAAAAAAAGCGGTTGCCAGCCAGGTGCCAGCGCCCTTCATGGTGTCGAATAGGGCTGGCAATACTGTGAAGATTAGCGTGTCCTCAGAAAGGAGGCCGCCTGCGTCATTGAATATCGCGACCCCACGGGCGTCGGCGACGTACATGGCAGGCAGTATCAAGAAGCCCGCCAATACCGCGATGCCTACGTCTACCAAGGCTACTTGTGCGCCGACACTGGGCACGTTTTCAGTGTCACTGAGGTAGGAGCCGTAAATGAGCATGGTGCCCACCCCTAGAGACAGTGAGAAAAACGCGCTACCCAGCGCGTCTATAAGTAAGTCACCAGAGAGCACCTTTTCGAAGTCGGGTAGCAGATAGATTGCCAGGCCCGTGAGCGCCCCCTCCAGTGTGAGCACGTAAAGCGCCAGAGAAATTAGCGTCGCGATGAGGAGCGGCATTAAACGCCGCGACCAACGCTCAATGCCATCTTCAACGCCTCCGAGGACGACCGCCATGGTGAGCGCCATAAAAAGTAGCATCAGAGCCAGGCTTCGGGGTGAGCCGAAAGAGGTTAACCAGTCACCTGAGGCTCCCATACCCGCAGCGCTCAATGGGTAGGAGGCTGCGAACCCCAGCATCCATCCGGCAATAATGGCGTAGAAGCTAAGAATCATGCTGGCCGTTATGAGCCCGCCGATACCGGTAAGTTGCCCCAGGCTTGCTAGCGCGCTGCGCTTGGGGAGCGAGCCCAATGCCATCACCATATTGCGGTGGGTATGGCGCCCGATTAGGAGCTCGGCCATCAGCGCGGGGTAGGCTAGTACGAAGGCCAATACCAGATAAGTGATTAAGAAGGCAGCGCCGCCGTTACTGGCAGCCTGAGTCGGAAAGCCCCAAATGTTACCAAGGCCCACCGCGGAACCCGCGGCCGCCAGAATAAAGCCAAATCTCGACCGAAACTCACCTCTTGGTGAACCCAAGCGCTGTACCTTCCCTAACCGTGTTTGCTCGTAATGTTACAGAAAAGGGATTAGTGGGTGCAGGGCAAATCAGGTTAGTGGGAGGGCAGTTCGGGGCTTTGGATTTCTGTTTCGCGTGGTATCCTGCGCGCCCGTTGCACCCCACTTTTGGCCCGGGTGGTGAAATTGGTAGACACAGGGGACTTAAAATCCCCCGGCCGTTTAGGCTGTGCCGGTTCAAGTCCGGCCCCGGGCACCAAATAAAAACCATATAAAACAAAAATATATATTCGTATTTTGATATAAAGCCTCATGTACTCATTTACACACCCTGACGCTCGATACGGGCCGCAGAACGATCCTTTTAAAAAACCCCTTCTGGCATGCCATTGAATATCTGGCTTTAGAAGATGGCCATGCCAATTGGCGGGATTGGTTCTACGAAAATATCTTGGAAAGATGGGATTCGGATACACCGTTGACGAGTCATACCCGATGCACTGTGGTGACGATGTTGGTAGAGGATTTGAAAGGTTGTTAAGGGGCTGAAAGGCTGAGGGCTTGATCAATCGGCATCACTAGGTTAAGGATAAGAACTGAGCGAAGTTGAAAACTAACGTGTAGCTGGCTAATTGTCATGCCGGTGATGCCGCCGCAAGCTAAGGGGTTCTGGAAATGTTAGCTACTTGCCCTGCCTGCGGTGGACAAGTCTCGACCTCAGCAAAGACTTGTCCCCATTGTGGTCATCCCGTGAAGAGAGGTAGGTCAACCCCCGGTGGCCTTCCGCTCGTGATTTTAACTCTGCTTTTCGGGGCCGGTTTACTAGCGATTCATAAACTTAACCCGGATTTTGATTTTAGTGATTTCTTCGGTTCTTCTGAACAGCCGGTCACGGTTGAGCCAGCGCCAGAAGTCCAGCGTCTCAGCCCAAAGCAGTTGCAAAAAGAGCTTATGGCCTATGCTATCCGGGTCAATCGACTTACCCCTTATAAACCTAATCTCATGTTGTCACTCGAGAGGGTGAATGTGGACAGGGGGCCAGCTGCAATTACTTTTGATTACGAAATTTCAGTTGCTTATGAGAACATGCAGTTTGATAGCGGCGTCGTCGGAAAGGCTCTCATGAATCGCTACTGCAATGATGATGAGTTCGCTTTCATGTCTGCCAACAATGTTCGAGTCACTTTTAGGTACATGAAGGTTGGCCGGATAGTGCATACTGAAGTGGTCGATAAGTGTAAGAGGTGAGGCCAACTCGATTTGTAAGAGCTGAATCGGCTGGCCACTGCTACGTAATTGGAGGGTAAGAAATGTCGATCAGAGTAATTGTATTTTTGTTCACACTGCTCGCTGCTCCTATCGCTTTTGGAGCCGCTTTTTTTCAAGCCGGCGCAAGCTGTGCACCGGTAAATAACAGTGTCTCCACAAAAACAAAGTTTAACTATGGCGGAGTTATAAACAACTCAGCTGGGACCCGCTGGATCATCTGCCCTGTCATTCACGAGACATTGTCTACCAGTAACGATACAGAGGTAGTGCTGGCCTTGCTGAATAACAACTCCGAGGCAGTAGAGGTTCCTTGCTACTTTCGATATCTTTCTGTAGACGAAGGCTTAGTGACTCTAACGCGCTCTGTTGCCATTTCCAGTAACGACGAAGCGCAAGCCACGTTTTCTGTGATAAATGAAGCCGCAGTAGGAATGAGTCTTACTTGTGGCCTAAAACCAAACACAGGAATTTGGTTCCTCGGTACTGAAACGACCTACTGACTGAGCAATGAGCAACTTGGGTGGGCTCCGTATCTCATGGGTAATGCTTGGTGCCGTGCTTGGTGGCACCTCTGTTTGGTTGGCTCTGCACCAATTGCAACCTGAGCCACTACCAGTAGCAGTTCAATTTGATGCTGAAACCCTTACATCCGCGGAACAGAGGGAACTGCCCGCGAGTGCCGATTTGTCTGCGCTGGAGGCAAGACTGGTTGAATTGAGTATTGAAATCCAAGACCTAAAAAATGCGGTTGAGCAGGGTTCTGCAGACTCGAATCCCCAATCCTTTAATGGCGGCGCTGACGCCAACGGTTTGAGCGACAGCTTGCAACAAGTTGCTAGGACTAAGCCTAATGAAATTTCTTTTTCTGAAGATTGGTTTTGGCAGAGCAAAGAGCCTGGGGTCTTTGAACTAGGAGCAATATCCGCACCACTTCAATCGCAAGTGTGTCAGGGGTCATGGTGCAGGCTAGAACTACCGGAGGAATCGGTATTTGACCCAGGTGGTGTCCAAGAAAATGAGTTTATTTTGTCGCTAATAGAAGCCGCAGGGACAGATTTAGAAATCCGGACCCCAACTGCTCAGAATGGTGTTTACTTCATTAAGCCGGCCGAGTAGCCCATCGCAACTTAAATGCTACCCCAAGTTATCTTTGTTCGAGACTGCACCACCTCTAATGTATCTGGGCGGTAACCATCACAATCACAACGGAGATTAGCCTCTTTTTTCAATTCTAGTTTTTAAGTGCCTCAGCGGTATCATCTGCGTCAGCGACAGGCGTTTATGGCCCCCAGGTGCCGTAATTGAGGGGCGACGTATTTGGCGGGGGGTGACAGGCGGTTACGCAAACGGTCGGTGCTAAAAGATCATTTGTTATTAGCACTGGAGTGATCTAGAGCACCGTTAAAATATGGTTTATAGCGTCTCTAACGCTCTGCTGCTCGGCACTTAAGCGAATCCAATAGCGATTACGAAGGGAAGTGCATCCACCCCGTTATTACATATTTCGAGTTTTTGCGTAACACATTACCTTTATGTGCATGTGTCCACTCCGCAGGCCAAATTAAAGTTAGACCTCTCTTTGGCTGGATTTCCAAGTCATAGTGAGTGAAAACTGTTGAGCCGCCATCGTCGCTATCAACATCATTAAGGTACGTCATCCACGCAAACAACCTGTGAAGAGTGCCAAGACTTGCCCGCTCCGTATGGATTTTCTGAAAATGCTGTCCACTTTGATACCGCTGAAGGTTGAAACTCCCTACATGTAACTCTTCTTTGAATGTCTTCAAAAATGGCCACTGAAAGACGTAATCCTTATAACAATCAAACAAAGATTCGAAATAACTTCTAAAGACTTCATTACCAGCCAGATTTAATTGCTTCGGAGATATTGTGATGTCGATTGAATTCTTGGTTTTTAGATTCACTGCTTGGCCCGAAATCCCCTTTTTCTGTTGTCCTTTGCTCTTTTCGAAATAAGTGATGATCTCATCGCATATGGAAAGAGGCTCTAACATCCAAGCTCCGATAAAATTTGGATGGTCATTGTGGTTTGGCAAAATCTCACGCTGCATCTACTACTCCTGAAGTATGGCAACACCATTCTGTAAATGAAATGAAACTACGCCAGCCCCAAAAATCTGCTCTTTGATACCCTCACGATGCCTGCCTAGCTCAAGGAGTGTATTGCCCAAGTTGCTGTGGGCTTCGGGATAGTCAGGCCTTAAAACTATCGCTTGTTTGTAGCTTGCTTCAGCTTCGTCTAGTCTGCCCAGCTCTTTGAGCGTATTCCCCAAGTTGCTGTGGGCTTCGGCATAGTCAGGCTTCAGGGCTATCGCTTGTCTATAGCTTGCTTCTGATTCGTCTAACCTTCCCAGTTCTTTGAGTGTGTTACCCGAGTTATAGTGGGCTTCAGCAAGGTCGGGCTTTAGAGTTATCGCTTGTCCATAGCTTGCTTTGGCCTCGTCTAACCTGCCGAGTTCTTTAAACGTGTTACCCAAATTGTAGTGGGCTTCGGCAAAGTCAGGCTTCAGAGCTATCGCTTGTCCATAGCTTGCTGCAGCCTCGTCTAACCTACCGAGTTCTTGGAAGGTGATACCCAAATTGTTATGGGCTTCGCCATAGCCAGGCTTAAGGGCTATCGCTTGTCCGTAGCTTGCTTCAGCCTCGTCTAATCTACCGTGTTCTTTGAGCGTGATACCCAAATTGTTGTAGGCTTCGGCATAGTCAGGCTTCAGGGCTATCGCTTGTCTATAGCTCGCTTCAGCCTCGACTAACCTACCGTGTTCTTGGAGCGTGATACCTAAATTGTAGTGTGCTTCGGCATAGTCAGGCTTCACTGCTATCGCTTGTCTATAACTTGCTTCAGCCTCGTGGAATCTACCGAGTTCTTGGAACGTGATACCCAAATTGCTGTGGGCCTCGGCATAGTCAGGCTTCAGGGCTACCGCTTGTCTATAGCTTGCTTCAGCTTCGTCTAGCCTGCCCAGTTCTTTGAGGGTGTTACCCAAGTTGCTGTGGGCTTCGGCATCTTGCGGCGATAGCATCACTGCCGACTGCATGGGTTCAAGCGATTCGCTTGATCTACTTGTTTCCTTTAACACAGCTCCCAGTACCTTCCATCCAAATGGATGTTTTGGAAACTGTTGAGTGAGTAACGTGGCGAGTGCTTCGGCCTCCTCTAATCTACCCGCTTGGTAATAACTCAGCAGGTGATTGAGTTGATCCTGTGATGGCGCCGCGCCTGATGAACCACCTTGTGCTTTTCTCTTCTTATCCTCAGGCGGCAATGTCCGGATTCGCTGATGAAGAACCTCCAATTTCTCTGAGGACACACCAGACTTCTCACCCTCAAGTACGACACGCTGAGCCTCATCAAAACGCTCCAGCTTTATCAATGCATCTGTATAGCTGAGCCAAAACTGCTCTACCTTGGGATTGGCTTCCACCGCCAGCTTGAACAGGGGGATAGCGTCAAGAGGCTTACCAACCGCCACAGCTAAGACACCCAAATTGTGATTGGCATCAGGATGGTTGGGCTGTACTTGCAAGATGACACGATAGAGACGTTCCGCATCCTGCAGTTTGCCTTCCCTATGTGCCGCAACACCCTGTTGCAACGCTTGATCTAAAGTCAATTCCATCTGGGTTACGTGAGAGTGAAGCAGCCTGCTTTCCCATTCGCAGGATTTTCCAAGCTGCCTTTGGTTTGCGCGATTGCACTAGCCGAAAACAAGAGAAAAAGTAAATTCAGAGAAGTTAATAGTTTCGTCATGTTTTGGAGGCCTGTTCAGCAGTTCCCGTGAAGGCTTGATCGTACAAAGCCACTCAGAAAAGTAAACACAGACGGCAGAGCGATCATCAACACTATCACAATGGCGGTTAGCCCCGCCCGGGGAGTATCTCGCTGACACCGTGCTGACACTCGTAAGTCAAAATAACTACATCTAGAGGGGATCCAACACAGGAGGAGGGCGTTTGACCTCTGTTTCGGTGGGTTATCTTGTATTGTGCCGTAGTAAAAGGAACTTAAAATCCACCGGCCATTGCGGCCGTGCCGGTTCAAGTCCGGCCCCGGGCACCACTGCTCAGTGACGCTCAGAGACCAAAATCAGAGCGCTTAAAGGCGACGGAAGGTGCAAGCGGAGAGCGCTTGACTCACTTCAGTGCACAACAATAGAGTCAACCCGTGGCAGACGATGTGAGGTCTACACTACCGTCGGAGTAGATGAATCAAACTTTGAGGTTTTGGATCGAGAGACCGGCTAGCCTACATTCTTAACTTGTTTTTGAGGAGCAATTTGAGTCGATGAAAGTCGCTGACAATAATTATGACTATATCTTAATAGGTACCGGGATTAACTCATTAGTGTGCGGCGCTGTACTCTCAAAATCCGGCGCTCGCGTTTTGCTTTTGGAGCGTAGTGATCAGGCAGGGGGATGTATCCGCACTGAAGAATTAACGCTGCCAGGTTTTACGCATGACGTGTTTTCTGGGTGGCATCCTCTGTTTGTCTTGTCGCCCGCTTATGAAGAACTTGCGGAGGACCTTCATGCCAGAGGCCTCACGTACTGCAATACTGACAGGCCGACAGGGGTCGTCACGCCTACTGGCGAATGTCTGGTGTTATCTACTGATCGTGAGTTGAATTCACAAACTTTCAATGCATTTGGCGCTACTAACCTTACCGGGTATTTGAATGCAGTAAGGACTATTGAGGATTCGGCGGACTTAACGTTTGGGCTGCTAAATTCTGAGCTTCGTAGATTCAGCACACTAATGTTTTTATTAAATCAGATTAGAAAGCGGGGTATCGCGAGTACGTTTGATTTTTTTGGGCAAGCGTTGGGAACTTGTGCAGATTGGTTGGAGTCTAGTTTTACCTCACCGTTGGTGCGTAGCTTGTATGCTCCCTGGATTCTGCACACTGGCTTATCACCTAACGATGCTCTATCGGGTCACATGGGAAAGTTAATCGCTTTTTCACTGGAGACAGCGGGCATGCCTGTTGTCAAAGGCGGTTCTGCAAACCTAGTCAGGGCATTCAGCAGCCTGATCGAGGACAACGGAGGCGTTTTAAAATGTGAAGCTGACGTCGACGAGATTCTGGTTTCAGGTAACAAGGCTAAAGGGGTTATTTTGACAAGTGGCCAGTCCTTTCAGGCGAGTAAGGCAGTCATAGCTAATGTCACCCCCACCCAGCTCTACCAAAGACTCCTTAAGAACGCATCGATCCCTGAACGCGTCAATAAAGCGGCGAATGAGTTCCGATACGGCCGCTCTAATATGCAGATCCATCTCGCACTTGATGCGAAGCCCGAATGGGTTGATCGCCAGTTAAACGATGTGCCTATGATCCACGTCACAGAGGGAATCAAAAGCATATGCGAATCAATAAATGCGGCAGAGGCTGGGTACTTACCGTGTCGCCCCACTATCGTAGTCGGTCAACCAGCGGCCCTTGACAAAAGTCGTGTGCCCGAGGGCAGGTGGATTTTTTGGTTGCAATTACAAGAGCTTCCCAGAAAGGTTTTAGGCGACGCAGCGGGCACTATCAGGGTTCCAGAGTCAGGGGAATGGACTGAAGAGTTGAGAGAAGCCTATGCAGATCGAGTGATGGAACGGCTCTCACAAGTGATTCCTGGTTTGTCGAATCGCATCCTAAAGAGAGTTGTTTTATCACCTGCAGATCTCGAGAGGCTAAATATAAACTTGGTTGGGGGTGATCCTTATTCAGGCGATTGCAAGTTAAACCAAAACTTGTTGTGGAGACCGTTGGCGGCTACACGGAATCACGAGACTCCAGTAAAAAATCTATATCACATTGGCGCCTCCACTCATCCTGGCCCGGGTTTAGGTGGGGGTTCGGGCTATCAAGTCGGTAAAGTTTTGGATAGATAGTCCTGCGGTAAGCTGAGAGGACGAACACCCAGACCTAAAGCCCCGGAATCCTGTCCTTTGGCAACAACCTTGTTTGTGAGGTTCAAACTTGAAACCCATGCTCGAGTCAATCAACCCGGACATGCAGCGGGAAACAGATGAGCGAATGAAGAGCAACAAGATCTAATGTCAATCCACCCCCTAATGTATCTGGGTGGTAATCATCACGATCATAACTACAGTGAGGTCTCCGTTACCAAGCTTCTCTGATATGACACCGAGAATGAAGGCGACCATTTGCTATGTTGAAAGAGAGACAAACCATGCAGAGGAGAATGTTAGTTAAGATGCACAAGTCCTCTCTACGCCCCGCCGCTTTCTGGGCGCTATTTGTTGTGTGCGTTGGCATATCATCGATGAGCTACTCGGACGCAATAACAGCTAACACTTCTGAAATTAAGAAATTGGAGCTTAGTAACGCTCTCGCGGGCTGGATTCAAACCGGCATCCTGTTGGAGGCCGGTGATCCATTTGAAGTCGATGCCAGGGGCATGTGGGATGCGGAAGGTCTTATTCTGGCACCCCGTCACGTTCTTTGGTATCGAGTAAATAAGAATGGGACAGCAAGAAATTTTTCGAGTGATGATCTATTTGCGGTGAGCGAGGGAAATGGAGAGCTTGAGATAGCTATTCGCCCGCCGAGCTTTTACTGGTTTGATAAACAGGGCACTTTTCCACCCGAGATCCTTGAGGCGCCCGAAATCGCAGTTTCTTTCACGTTAGAAATAAGGCAATCCGGTGCGCTGAATAATTCGCGGCAAAATGAAACTGATAAGAATCTACATCAGATTTTCGGTGGTTCAGAAGACAGACCGCCGAGGGACTTTGAATACCTACCTGTGCTTGGTGAGTCAGAGGTTTGGAGTGGGCGCGTTGTTAATAACGAATACTACGTTTCCGCGAAGCTGGAGGATGATGTTGGCATTATAAAAATGCCGGTCAACATAGAGCTCTCCGAAACCATGCTATTTTCCTTCGACTGGCTTTACGAATCGCTTCCAGCGGCGGCTGCGGAGACGTCGATAGCGGGCCATGATTATCTGAGCATCGCATTGGAATTCGACAATGGTCAGGATTTGACTTGGATGTGGAGCAAATTTTTACCGAAGGGTACAAGTTTTAGATGCCCACTACCTTGGTGGAGTGAGAGAGAGACTCATTACGTTCTCGATAGTGGCTCCAATGGTTTGGGAAAATGGACTTCGCACAGCAGAAACGTCTTAGATGATTACGCTGAAGCGGTGGCGGGAGAACCTCCAAAAAAGATTGTGGGTATTTGGCTGATAGCGAACAATCTGTTCGCAAAACAGGACGCGTCGGCAAGCTTTCGCAATATTACCCTCGTGGACGATGACGAACAGGTATTTTCTTACTGATGCAGCCCCCCTATGCTGTGACATAGCCACTCACATTAGCCGCTTTCATTTGCGCTGACATGACCTCTCACATTCACGCGGCTCTTTGATAAGCTCGAGGCAACACAAAGCCGGCCTTACTAAGTACCAGAATAAAGTAATTAAATTGAAACTAAAAAGATATCTCGGAGCCTAAAATGTTTATCGAAACCATTCTGAAGGGAAAAAGAATACTAGTTACAGGTGGCGGTAGCGGTTTAGGTAAAGAGATGGCAAGTGAATATGCTCGGCTTGGGGCTCATGTCTTTATCTGTGGCAGGAGAGAGTCAGTACTAAATGACACCGTCGAAGAAATTACTGCGGCAGGCGGAATAGCCAAAGCGCACGTTTGTGATATTCGTGCGGCTGGGGCTGTGGATGAGATGATAGATAAAATCTGGCTGGACGGCGGCGCCTTAACTGGTTTGGTCAATAATGCAGCGGGAAACTTCATCTCACCCACGAAGGACCTGAGCACTAATGGTTTCGATGCCATCTCAAATATCGTTTTTAAGGGATCTTTTTACGTGACCCATGCGTGTGGCAAGCGATGGATAGAGGAAAAGACGAAAGCCTCAGTCATATCTATCCTTACTACATGGGTATGGAATGGAGGTCCGTATACAGTGCCGTCCGCCATGTCAAAAGCTGGGATAAATATAATGACAAAATCTTTGGCGGCGGAGTGGGGGAAGTATGGAATACGTTTGAACGCCATTTCTCCTGGCCCCTTTCCCACCAAAGGGGCTTGGGACAGACTGAATCCGGACCAAGGTATAGACGAAGATTTGGGAAATTCTTCTATACCAATGGGGAGAAATGGGTGTATGTCTGAGCTGAGAAACCTGGCTACGTTTTTGATGGCGGATGGATGCGAGTATTTAACCGGGCAAAATATTGCCATCGATGGCGCCGCTCACTTGGCTTCTGGAGGAAATTTTTATCAAAGCTTGGATAGCCTTACCGATGAAGATTGGGGTGGAATTAAAGAAATGATCAAAGCTTCAAATGAAGTCGATAAATCAAATAGGAGTAATTGATCCGTCGCGGTATGGGGGTTTTCGGTTTCGAAACGTCCCCGAACGGCTGATCAGTAGACGTTCGCACCAGACTCATATTCCCCTCGAAAGTGCTAGCAGACCTGAAAGTTAGGCTGGATGTTTACTAACGCAGACTTCTAACTCGGAAACAAACTGCCGGGGTACGTTAGTGCAGGGGAGCTGGATGGGAAGAGTCTGATTTGTTTCAGCTACTTTGGAGAGCGATTTGCTTACGGTTTCAGGTTCATTGCGGGGAGAGTGGAGATTGAACGGGTTACCGGGATTATTGAAGTTAAAGTCGTCACACAAACGAAAGTCACCATACAAAAACCCGGCGCATACCTATGGCCCTGTCACATATTACGAACGAAAGAAAAAATACGCTGGTCTGATTTTCGTCTGGACAAATCATTAGTGGAGCTTGCGTCTAAGTTTAAGTAGTTGTAAATCGAGGCCTCAGGGAAAGGCACTAGAACGACCTACTTCCGACGGCACAGATAGACATAAGCAGATAATAAAAAGCCCCGTATGAGACGGGGCTGGTAGTTTTTATCTCTGGCTGGACGCTACCGCCTTATTGCTGTGGCAGCAAACAGAAAATTATTGCAGGTGGTCATTTCATTCCAACGCTCTTCTGAGGCTGATCCTGCCCAAGACTCAATTCCAGCCTGCCTAGCAGCCTCATCGGAAAAGAGATCCAACCAGACGAAATCCACGTCTTCATCCGGTAGATCAAATTGAGGCTCCATAATGTAGTAGCCATAATCTGTGGGTTTGTCTTGAGCCAACTCAGCGTCATATGACTTTCTATACTCAGCGAGAGCAGTTTCATCATACCCATCATTCATGCTGCAAAAACTCCAGCTTGGTATGAAAGTGCCTCCCTGAGGTAGATTGGCTATTTCTTCACTATCCCAACCTCCAGCGGGCTTAAAGGTGAAAATGTTTTCTTCGTCATAGGATAACGCACCATCAAGTTCCGCTGTCCAGTCCTCCAGTTGATTCGCGTTCCAATCTGCCCATGCAGCGTCTCTTGCATCACTTGAAGGCCACATAAGAACCCAAATGAAATCGTATCGCTCTTCCTCAAATTGCGGCTTTAATATATTTGCCCCCACCATGTCATAACCGGCAGCATCGATCCTTGCATTCCATCGGGTGACGATATCTGCAAGTTCCTCATCGGTCATATCTGATGCTGTTTTATTCCAGACGAAATCAGCAATGAGTGGATCGGATACAGTGGCCTCCTCTTCTGGTGCCATCTCCTCTTCTGGTGCCATATAGGTCTGCGATTCGTTTGATTTCTCGGTCTGACCGCAAGCCGTAAAAAATAGCGCCAATGTCAACAACGATAGTGCAAGTTTCATTCCCAACCTCCAGGGTTTCCCATTTACTAGATTATTACACCAAGATCGATGATGTTCTCAAGCGCGAATCCGCACTAATTTAGTGCCTCGATAGCCTTGGACATCGGGAAAATGCCCCAGCGGGAATAACATTTTTTCTTGGCTAGAACCTCCCGATTTTGCTAAGACAACTGCTTGAGGTCTAGGTTAAGGGATCTCCAACGCTAAGCGCGCTGCACCTGGGCGGTAGCTATCACAATTACAAGGGCGGTTCGCCCCTCCGAAGGCTTCCATCATCTTACATTTGCTCTGGCATGACCTCTCACTGATACACGCTTAGCGAGCCATACCCGATGCACCTTGGTGGTGGCGTTTTTAAAAGAGTTGAGGGGTCTCCTAACCCAGTAACCCTTTTTTGCCAAATATTTATTTGTAAGGCCTAATAGCAATCGACTTCACCATTATGTTGTTTCTGAACCCTTTTGTAGCGTTACTGGGTGAGAGTAACGTCATAGACGAAGAGCCATGAGATCAGACTTCCTGAAATGAAATGCGTCCTACGATCGGAATATCCATAACCGACTCGTAATTAGCGAAAGGTGGTTGGCTAGGAGGGGACATGCCTTGAATACTCGGCTCACATTGTCCGAATTGAAAAAAATGCGTCCATGGCAAACGCCACACGTGACGAGTCTCGGACGCTTGCCTTCACATGTGCCGCTGCACAGTTGGCGTAATGAATCGGACGCACAGGCAGATATCCCCTCTACCTCACGCCAATCTCTGGACGGGGATTGGTCTTTTGAACTTTATGAGTCGCCAGATTCGGTTCCGGCCGCTTGGCCATGCAGTGAAGATAGTCAGGAGAGCGTGGTGGTGCCGGGCAATTGGCAACTGCAAGGTTTCGATAAGCCCGTTTATACCAATGTAAAGTATTCGTTTCCCGTTAATCCGCCACGTGTGCCCGAGCAGAATCCGACAGGCTGTTATCGTCGCTCTTTCTTTCTGGATGGTGCCGCTATTCACGAGCGCACTTATCTCGTTTTTGAGGGTGTCGATAGCGCTTTTTTTGTGTGGTGCAACGGCCACTTCGTCGGGTACTCACAAGACAGCCGTTTGCCAGCGGAGTTCGACATCACAGACTGCGTGATTGCGGGTGAGAACCAACTCGCCGCTATGGTGCTTCGGCTTTGCGATGGGTCTTATCTGGAAGATCAAGATATGTGGAACCTTTCCGGGATATATCGCAGCGTCTACCTGATATCCAAGCCTCAGGCCCACATACGGGATTACCGTTTAAATACTGAGTTCTGTAATGAATACGAGACCGGTCTGCTTTCAGGAGAGATATTTCTTAGTGATGAAGCTACTGGGGCGCTGCGGATTACCCTGTTCGACACAAATGGCAAGATGCAGCTCACCAAGATTTTAGATATCGGCACTGATTGGATTGATGAGAGAGGATGCTACGAGGACCGGTCAAGATTTGAATTTGATATTCCCAATGTCCTCCCATGGAGTGCTGAATCACCAAGACTATACCGCTTGGTTATTTCACTTTTGTCGCCAGATGGGCAGCTCATGGATTGTGAAGCCACGCAGATTGGCTTTCGCACTATCGAAATAGATTGTGGACAGCTCAAGCTCAACGGAAAACCTCTGCTGATTCGGGGTGTGAATAAGCACGAGCATGACGCAGAAACGGGCCACTTTGAAACGCTAGATCAGGTTGCAGCAGATATTAGGCTCATGAAGGAACATAACTTCAACGCCATTCGCTGCTCGCATTATCCTCATCAGGTCGGCCTCTATGACATTTGCGATAAGCTTGGCATGTACGTTGTGGACGAAGCGAACATAGAAACGCATGGGTTGATACCCATGAGCCGATTATCGGATGACGAAGATTGGGCCTCTGCTTATCTTGAGCGTCTTAGTAGGATGGTGCGCCGAGACTACAACCACCCTAGCATCATTATTTGGTCGTTGGGTAACGAGTCTGGGTACGGCGTCAATCACGAGCTAATGTATGCGTGGCTTAAAAAAGAGGACCCGTCTCGACCTGTGCAATACGAAGGTGGCGGCGCTGACACGGCAGTAACTGACATTATTTGTCCGATGTATGCGCGGGTAGATGAAGATCTTCCATCCCCATATGGTCGCCCAGCGCTGTCTCTGAAGGCGTGGGCAGAAAAACAGCTTGGCGAGGGAGATAGAGCAAGGCCAATTATCCTCTGCGAATACTCTCACGCTATGGGGAATAGTCTGGGCAATTTTTCAGATTACTGGGAGGCCTTCCGTGAATACCCGTCATTGCAGGGTGGTTTTATATGGGATTGGGTTGATCAAGGTATCAGCCAATACGACTCCCAAGGTAGACACTACTATGCATACGGTGGTGACTTTGGTGATGAAATCAACGACCGGCAATTTTGTATCAATGGGTTGGTGTTCCCTGATAGGTCTCCGCATCCCGCGCTATTCGAGGCGAAACGAGTTCAGCAGCCGTTCGTGTTCGCTATTGCACAAGAGAGGTCATCAATATCCGTATCGATTGCCAGCGAATATTTGTTCCGCGAAACCGATAACGAAGCATTGCATTGGCGGCTGGGTTCATTAACGGAGACTATTTCAAGCGGCTCTAAAACTATCAGGATAAAACCAGGCGGCAAAACCTCATTAACTATTGCCCACAACAGTCTCGACCGCGATTTATTTGAGGAACTAGTGTTGGAGTTGTGGATTACCACAGTCAATGCAACGGTTGCGCTGCCGGCCGGCCATGAAGTTGCTCGTCATCAAGCCCAGATTTTGGGCTTAAGAGGACAACGGCCGACCAGTCCGGTGCGGGCTCCCATTGAAGAGAGTACTGATGCTTTTTTGATGGTATCGCCGAGCACGCGCTGGTCCCTGTGTCGTCACACGGGCCTTCTTGTCGGTTGCGAATACTATGGTCAGCCTCTTCTACATGGACCAGTAGGCGACTGTTTCGTCAGGGCCCCGATCGACAACGATATTTGTAGTAGCGAGATTGACAACCCCTCGCCCCACGCATGGCTCGCACGTTGGAGAGAGTCTGGGCTTTTTGATCTTGAACACACCTGTCTCGATGTGACATTGAGCGAGGGAATTGTCGTCAGTTGTCATGAGTATCGGGGTGAAGCACACGGTGAGGTAAGGTGTTTGATGCGATCACGTTGGACGTACAGTTTTAACGTTGATGGCTCTGTTGATGTCTCCGTGAAAGTAGAGGCAAACGAGAGTCTCCTGCCGCTGCCTAGGGTCGGAGCACGTCTGATTTTGCGTAGGCTGCCCGAGACTGTGTCCTGGTTGGGCCGAGGGCCGCATGAGAACTATCCGGACAGAAAACAGTCAGCAGATCTTGGTTACTGGTGTCTGCCGCGGGGGGCGATGCATACGCCATATATTTTTCCAAGTGAAAATGGCTTGAGATGTGATATCCGGTGCGCGCAGCTGGGGGACTTTGCCATCGAAAGGCTGGACACAGACCTCGCATTTTCGGTGAGTGAGTTTGACATCGATACGTTAATGCGGGCACAGCATACTAATGAACTTGATACAGCCGATGTCTTGCATGTTCACATTGATGGTTTTCACATGGGGGTAGGGGGTGATGATTCTTGGTCCCCTAGTGTGAAGCCCCCCTACCTGCTTAATGTCCGAGAATATTGCTGGGGCTTCAAGCTGCGAGCCGCTGCAGAATACTTGGAACAGCTCGTTCACGGAAACACTGCGACTGTCGCGTCGCGAGATCAATCTCAGTGAATAGGGCGCTGCCGCTAGAGACAAAACTGAGCTACGGATTAGGCGCACTGGGTAAAGATTTTGCCTGCTCAATCGTCTACATATTCCTAATGTACTACTACACGGACGTTGCGGGTGTGCCCGCAGCATTCGTCGGTACACTGTTTCTGGTGGCGAGAATCTTTGACGCTATTACTGACCCTATTATGGGCCTCATTGTGGACAATACTCGCAGCCGCTATGGAAAATTTCGGCCATGGATTGTCATTGGTACTTTAATTAACTCTGCTGCGTTGATGGCGCTGTTTTCAGCGCATGAATTTACAGGGTCAGCGCTCCTCGTATTCGTAACTCTCTCTTACCTGTCATGGGGCATCACTTACACGGTGATGGACATTCCGTTCTGGTCTATGGTGCCAGCATTGTCGTTCTCGCGTGAGGAGCGAGAGAGGCTCGTAGTGTGGCCGCGCTTATTTGCCAGTTTTGCCTGGATGATCATGGGTGCGTATGGCTTAGCGGCGGTGGAATACCTAGGTGGCGGCTCAGAGGGCTATGGTTTTTTTCAGCTCTCGGGTTTAGTTGTTCTCTGCTTTTTAGCTTCTGCTGCCATTACTTTCTTCAAAGTTAGAGAGCAGGTTAGTACTGCAGTGGCTTCGGTGCGATTTAAGCTTCGTGACGTGGCGGAACTGCTTCGTAGTAATGATCAACTGGCATCACTCATTGGTTGCGTCTTGTCATTTAACATTGCGACTCAGCTGGTTAGCGGCTTCGCTATCTATTATTTTAGTTATGCGATTGGGAAACCTGAATTGTTCCCAATGTTTGCTCTCGTATCAGGTCTAGCAGAGATGATGGGCGTCTTCTTTTTTCCCTGGCTGTGTCGCTATTTGCCTCGAGGGGTGACCTGGTACATCGCTAGCTCAATTGCGATGGCCTGTAGTCTGGTGCTCTTGATCGGAAGTGTACTGGCGCCCAGCAGTGGTGTGCTAGTGGCAATAGCTGGTGCGGCACTCAAGTTCGGTGGGGGCATCGCCAACGGCCTGGGCACGGTCATGTTGGCGGATGTTGTTGATTACGGGCACTTCAACACAGGTAAGCGTAGCGAAAGCATCTTATTTTCTGTTCAAACGATGCTTGTTAAGTTCGCCGGTGCATTGTCGGGCTTTTTGATTGGAGCAGGCCTCGGTCTAATTGGCTATGTACCGAACGAGGAACAGAGTGATTTCACGGTGATGGGGCTACAGGTAATGATGATCGCTTTGCCAGCTTGCTTTCTAATGATCAGTATTTGGGTCTATAAAGCCACATTTCGATTACATGGTCCCCTCCATAAAGAGGTTAAAGCGTTCATGGCGCGTTGAATCGCTCCACCTCGGTGCTAGGAGGGGCAGACTGGTTCGATGCCAATGGTGGATCCCCAAGGGAGCACATAGATGCGCTGGGTGGTAAAGACTATTCAGGGCTGACCTTTTCTTAACAGCTTCACCGCTACAATGTTTCACGACTCTAGGTGGCGCCGTTTCTCGGACGGGTCAGTCCGGGGAGCTGCACTAACCCTCGACTCTCAGATCAAGGATCTGATTTTCCAATTGCGATATGGTTCCGTAGGGCGTTTTTGATTGCTAATTTGAAATGGGCAAGAAAAAGAAGATCAAGAAACTGCGAAGGCGGTTACAAGAATTTGAAGAGGAAAAGGCTCAGCCCCGAAACTATCTTCTTCTGGGCGCTATGTTGGTCCTTGGCATAGCGTTGTAGTGTCTGGCGAGGGCGACCCCAGCGGCTACTGGTAACCGACTCAGCACAGTGCTGACTGTAACGGCCAAATTCCACGCTTAAACGTATCTGGGTGGTAACCATCACTATCACAATAGCGATTAGTCCCCCCCCGGTACACCATTTGCTTTGCACTGACATGACCTCTCACATTGAGACAATCTTTTGGTGAGCCTAAAGCAGATCAGATAATTCCTAGGATTGCAGAAACCCTCCATCAATTACGGATGTTTCCCCCGTGATCATGCCGCCCTCATCTGATCCAAGAAAAGCCACGAGAGCCGCTACTTCTGATGCTTCTACATATCGCTTTAGCGGAGTCCTGTCACTGTAGGCTTGCTGATACTGGTCAGCACTGGACACCAGCCCGAGCGAGACGGACTTATTTTCAATGGTCTGAATCATTTGTGTAGAAACTATCCCGGGGCAGATACAGTTCACACGAATACCCATTGAGGCCATTTCCACAGCCGCTGTTTTGGTCATGCCAACAACAGCGTGCTTGCTGGCTCCGTATCCCATTAATGTTGGTGTCGCTGTTAAACCCGCTGCCGAGGCAGTATTTATGATGGCGCCACCACCACGCTCGGCTATGATTGGTTTTGCAAATCGCATACCGAGCCAAACACTCTTCACATTTACTCTAAAAAGTTCATCAAAAGTTGCCTCGTCTAGAAGCTCAAGTGGCCCTATACCGCCAACAATGCCAGCGTTGTTAAACAGAACGTCGACACCTCCAAAAACTGAAACACACTCCTCTAGGTAATGCTGCACCTGTTCGGCGTCACCGACGTCACTTTGCACACCGTGTATATCTCCCCCCGCGTCTCTAACTATTTTTAAGGTTTTCGAGAGCGCTTCCCCCTGAAAATCAACTGCCAGCACAGATCCACCCTCACTCGCAAATCGAATAGCGGACGCGCGTCCGATACCCCCGCCAGCGCCTGTTACGACGATTACCTTACCTTTGTATCTGTCCATCTTGCTGTGTCCTAAATTGATGTTTATTCGTTAGCCCAATTAAAGGTCAATGCAGGAGAAATCCTCTCACATATGTGTTGGTTGGCACCCGCGGTTAGTTACCTTAACCCCAATTCCTTCCCTTAATGTATCTGGGCGGTAAGCATCACCATCACAATGCTGCTACCTTCCTTAACTACGACAGGAGGCTTGTCGCGGTGGTTCCTGCACTATACCTTCTCTGGAAAACAGCGATGTTTGCGTGAATCAAAGTCAAGCAACGAACAAAGGATGGCGGTGACATTGTGAGAATGAAGGAAAAAGTTGTCTTAATAACTGGCGCAACAGGTGAGATTGGCACGGCGATGACACAAAGATTTCTCACCGAGGGGGCCTCAGTATGTATTACTGGCCGGTCAGCCGAGAAGCTTGCAGATATAAATGAGTCCTTGGGCGCCGGAACAAAACTGACAACTTTTTTGGTAGATGCTTTAGACGAGGCCGCAGTTTTGTCATCGGTGGAGCGGTGTGTCGCAGAATTTGGCGGCATCGATGCGATCATCGCTAACGCGGGTACAGAGGGGAAAGTCCAGCCTCTGGAAATGTATTCAGTCGAGGAATTCAACGAAACCCTGCTTGTTAACGTTACAGGCGTATGGCTCTACTTGAAACATGGACTTCCTCCAATGCGTGCTAGGGGAAGTGGTAGTTTTGTGGCGGTATCCTCGGGTGCGGGCACAGTTGGTTTCCCTGGTTTGTGTCCCTATGCAGCGAGTAAACATGCGGTAAATGGGTTAGTCAGAACGGCCTGCCTAGAAAATGCAGGGTTCGGTATCAGAGTTAATGCCTTAGCGCCGGGACCGACAGACACGCGAATGATGGAATCTGTTGGGTCACAGGCTAATTCTGAGGACCCTGCAGCTTTTAAAAACGCTGTCATATCCACAATTCCAATGCAGCGCTACGGAAAAGTAGAGGAGATTGCGAAACTTGCGGTTTTTTTGGCTTCAGAAGACTCGTCTTTTTGTAACGGCGGGGTCTACATGGCCGACGGAGGGTTCACAGCAGCATGAATCAGTTACCGTGGAAACAGCGATTTGTTAATAAAATGCTTGGGCGGTAACCATCTCAATTACAGCGGCGATTAGCCGCCTCCCACCCCCCCCTAGGCTTCACGGCAGAAAATATCTTCCTTGGTATTTAAGATGCGAACAGCGCCATCTCAGAGTGCGATTTCTCTATTATTGGAATAAAACGTCAAGTCTGGATGTGGAATGCTCATAGTAAGGTACATGATTTACTTCTGCCTGGCCGCTGGGGCATCGAGCGTCAGAGCGGATGCCGATCCAGAAAATTCTCACTACACCACTGGTCTGCCTAGCCATGACGGGATAGGCAAATTTTACATGGGCAGAGAGATTTCTCATGTTATGGGTCACTTGGGCGCTGGTTGGCTGGACCGGCCAGAGCGGGAGCGTCAGGAGCGCACAGATCTTTTGATCGCCGAACTCAGTCTGTCAGAAGATTCTGTGGTCGCAGACATTGGCGCCGGCACGGGTTACTTCACATTTCCTGTCGCACAGCGGGTAAGTCGGGGGAAGGTGTTTTCGGTTGATATTCAACCCGAGATGTTGGCCCGCATAGCGCGGCGGAAAGCTCAGGAAAATGTAGCCAACGTAGAGACCGTTCTAGGCGAGGTGGATGACCCCAAGCTACCCGACAATCAGATTGACCTAGCTTTCATCATAGACGCTTACCACGAGTTTTCGTTTCCCCGAGAGATGGGCGAGCGTCTGAAAGAGTCCTTGAAACCAGGCGGACAACTTGTGCTCGTAGAGTACCGAGCAGAAGACCCACGCGTACCCATCAAGCGGCTGCACAAGATGAGTGAGGTGCAGGTGAAGCAAGAAATGGCGGCCATTGGCCTCGACTGGGTCAGGACGGAAAGCTACCTGCCGCAGCAACATGTGCTTATTTTTCAAAAGCCAAGGGCTCCACTCTGAAGGCCGTTTGATAAAAAAAACCTATTCACTCTAGGTCTTGATTACGGTCAAGAAGGAGTGGGCGTATTTTGCGCATTCGCTAATGTCGCTGCGCGGTAACCATTGCCGTCACAAATTTAGTTAGCCCCCGTCCTACATTCAGGCCGCGCCGTTTCAAGTCCGGCCCCGGGCACCACTTGTCTATGATGGTGACTACACCACTACTCGCTATTTTTTTGTTTTACCAAGAGCGCAGCAGCCCACTCAACATTAAAGGCTATTGTCCATCAGCGTGACCCATCTGCTATTGGGACAGCGCATTTTCCAAGTGCGTGTACCCTCGGCATCGACAGTAACAGAGTCCAAGCTGCAACCTTTCTTAATCAGCCAACGTGCAGGTTCGTCATCTCCTGGTATGACTTCCGGCGCAGGATCCTCTTCTAAATTTACAGGCTCGTCTGAACCGTCAGTTACTGAGACGTCTGAATCATCAGTTAGTAGCGCAACAACGTCGTCGTAAATATTCTCAAATGAAAATCCCTCGGTCGTAGCGCAGGCCGATAAAGTAGGTACGATCGCGAAAACCGCTAAAACCCTTCTGTCTAGCATCCTGATTCCCCTCCTAGCGTCCAAGCTTTGGCCCGAAGCCATAACCACTCTCAGAAGCCGTCAATACAATCTATTAAAGGAAAAATAGACTATTTTGCTGCAGTCAACTTTCTGAAGCTTCATACAAACTCGCCTCGCCACATTTGCTTGCCTCATTAAATTGCTCCTCAAAAGCGTCCAACGCGCCACCCTCTATCTTCGATCGAATTTGTCCCCAGTGAATCGGGTTTTCGAACACGTCTATATATCGGAACGCCGCCATATCCGGCGAAGCAATGGATTCAAGTACGAAGCTCTCCACTTTATATTCAGACAACTCGTTAACTGCTTTTACCCATGCTGAATTTATGGTTTTGACCTCTTCAATGGTGTGCCCCTCCAGTAAATTGCATGACCACAGGAGCATCGTCGATGCGTTAGCGGATGCAGTAGCCAGTAGGCTGATAATAAAAACAATCTTTCTCATCTTTCCTCCAAAATATAATCGCGCTGAGTTCAACGGGTACCTTAGTTTGATTAATTGATTGCCGCCAGCCCCGATCCAAAGCGATATTTGTCGCCTCTTACTTTTGACCTGATATGACCTCTCACATTGAGATAGTCCTGCGTTCAGCACCAGAGGATAGAACTGGCGCCACATCGCAACTTCGTATTACAGTCGTGGTTATACATCAAGATCACTTTAGGGAGGATCAATGTCCAAGTTTATTAAAGCGCTCGGGTTTATTTTTGTCGGAGTATCAGCGAGCGTTCGTGCAGATACCGTTTCTGAGATCAAACAGGTCCTACTAGACAACATTCAATTCACCAACCAAGAGTTGAAGCAAGACCCCATGCGGATTTCAAAAAAAGGGTCTAAGGAGTTTTTCTCAAGCGGAGGACTTCTAAATGAAATTTCTCGGAATACTACTGACAATACTTTTGTTTCCTTTTCCGGAAACATTAAACATGTTGATATTACGGTGATCGTAGAAGGCCAAGCTGCGGTGGCTCATTATTATCAAGAGGCTGTCATGCAACCACAAGGCTCCGCAAAGGTACCCGATTACCGAACTAGAGTTACGCAAGTGTTCGTTAAAGAGGATGGGGAGTGGAAGATTCGAGCCGCGCATTGGTCGCCGCTTGTTGGTGGTGCTGGCACCTCCCAGACTGTTGTTAGATGAGATGGTAGGCGAGATAGAATTGTTGTTTGTCGCCTGATGTATGCGGGGTGTAACCATTACAATCACAACGGCATTTAGCCCCCTCCGAGGAAGGTTATTTCGCTCACACTCTGCTGACTCTCGTAAGTCAAAGTAACTCCATGTAGAAGCGACTTAACCGAGTAGGTGAGGGCGTTTGACTTGTGTTTGGGCGGTATATGTTGTGTTCTGTCGTAGTGAAGGGAACTTAAAATCCGCCGACTGTTGAGGTCGTGCCGGGTCAAGCCCGGCCCCGGGCACCATTAATAACACCCTGAAGGTGCTGCTCGAGTTTGCAAAGCAATAAACGGCTCTAACAACAATGCTGGCCAAGGGCAAATAGCCGTCGCTGACAAACCTCCAGAGTCATAGGCCCATCGTTCAGTTGCGTCATCTTCGCGCTCCGCTCGCGTTAGCGACTGGTTCTGGACGGTTACCATCGCAATCACAACGGCAATTTGCCCACCTCAGGGGCTGTCACGACTTGCTCGGTTCAGAGATTAAAAATAGACTTATACAAAGATCCACAGCTATATTGTCTGGGTGATCGAGGTTCACTTTACGACATACACATCGTGAGTTAATTCCCCTGTGAAGGCATCGAATACAATTTTGTCTAGGTTCTGAGTGCCATCACTGATTTTAAAGAAAATGTGCATCGTGAACTTAGTCCCATCGCGGTAGTAAGCTCCAGGTCCGGAGCCTGAGACAAAATTTCCATCTTGTAGAGCCCCTCGACCCTCACCTAATACTGACCCTGACATGCCACTGGGATCAGCCGTTAATTTGTAAGTTGTATATACACGGCCGTACTCTCCCATCTCACCTGTTGCGGTGATAGTGCCACCGCCCGGAGTCAAATTTACTGACGTCACCGTCATTTGAGAATTATCTTGGCGCGGTGCAAAAGACAAATGGGTCCCATGTCCGTCAGCAAATGCAAGGCTGACAAAACAGATAGTAAGTACTGCGATAAATAAATGCTTCATTTGAAACTCCTGATAAAAGTAATCACGGCAACGATCGGCAAGATGATTAATCGTAACTCGTGCTCCACCGCACAATCTACTCTCTTGGCAGATGTGCTGGCAGTGTGTAACAGTGACAAGCGCGCTTCAGCCTGATCCGAAACTCAACCGTACAGCGCAGCAAAACTGCGCACGAGACATACGCGAGTGTGTCTAGTGTATCTGGGCAGCAACCATCGCAGTCACAATTGCAGTCGTCCCAGGTACGCTCAACGCATGAAGCTTCTGAATATGACAGGTGTGGGGTTGGAGTTGGTGGTCAGAGGCGGTTGATGTTAACGCCTGTTTGCCCTGTCAACATCCAAATTGTCGATCGGAGAGACGTATGACACCAATGGGTCAAAATGTAAGCTCAACGTGGAGTGGAGATTTCCAGTCTCCAATAAATGCTCCCAAGGCAGCTGATGTCGTAATCATAGGCGGCGGGATTATTGGCGTGTCTACGGCCTACTTTCTAGCGAAAGAAGGCATCAAAGTATGTTTATGTGAAAAAGGCTATATCTCAGGAGAACAATCTGGAAGAAATTGGGGCTTCGTTCGTATACAAGGTCGGGACGAAAGGGAAATCCCAATGGTCGCGGAAAGCCAGAGGATATGGAGATACTTCTCATCCGAGACAGATATAGATACGGGCTACAAAGAGGGCGGCTGCTTATTTACAGCCAATGACGAAAAGGAGTTACAAAGTTTTAATGCATGGCTGGATTTGGCAAAAAAGTACGATATTCCAACGGAGCTTCTTGATCAAGAAGGGCTCCGAAATGAGGTTGGTCTAGCAGCCAACAAGTGGGTCGGAGGAATCCTAACTAGAACTGATGGGAGAGCAGAACCTCAAAAAGCAACCCTTGCAATTGCTAAGGCTGCTGAAGACTTGGGAGCCAGTATCATTTCCGGCTGTTCCGTGAGGGGTATAGAAACGTCAGGTGGCCGGCTGTCTAGAGTAATAACAGAAAAAGGTGCTATCTCTACTTCAACGGCTCTCTGTGCTGCGGGAGCGTGGTCGTCGTATTTTTGCGGATCTCTTGGTATCAGCGTTCCTCAATTGAAAGTGAGAGGGACAGTGGCAAGAACAAATGCAGTAGAAACAAAAATAAATGGCGCCATCTTTGATAGACAACTAAGTATCAGAAAGCGAAATGATGGCGGCTATACCGTTGCTCACGGCTCTACGTTTGATCATGCGATAACGCCTTCATCTCTGAAGTACTCAAAAAAATATCTTCGTGCCTTAATCAACGAGTTCAGTGTGCTGAAGTTATCCATAGGAGCTGATTTTTTTGATGAACTTGCCGCACCAAAACACTGGGATCTCGACAAGAAGTCTCCTTTTGAAATGAACAGAGTTTTAAATCCCAAGCCGAATAAAAAGACCATTGCCCAAATACAAAAAAAACTAGGCGAGGTTTATCCAGAATTAAGAAATGCGAATATCGTAGAGTCATGGGCTGGCATGGTTGAAACAACGCCCGACGTCGTTCCAGTGATCTCACACATTGATAAAATTCCTGGGTTTTATCTGTCTACTGGATTCAGTGGCCATGGCTTTGGGATCGGGCCAGGCGCTGGAAGTGTGATTAGCAAGCTAATTCAAAATAAGCCAACTATTGACTTGGGAGAGTTTCGCCTCGATCGTTTTTTTGATGGCTCACCGATCAGAATAGGGGCTGGAATATAGGGTAGGGAAGGAGACTTTCAAGGAAAAAGGCTGTTGATGAGCCGGCAGGGCGCACCGCAGAGGTTTTGACTTCGCCGAGTAAAGATCCACTCCCTGTCTTCTGGTCGGTAATCACTACAATTACAATGGCAATGAATGTTAGCTGGCAATTTGGCCTTCAGATTAGAATCGAATCTGGCTCTTCCTCAACAAAATTCAAGACACACCTAATTGTTTTGCTAATTTCCTCGTCTTTGGTCACATATGGTTGAAAGGCGTAATCTTGATATATTTTACCCAAACTCTCGTAGTCGGCATCTTCAACATGAATCTCGAACCTGGGCTCGGCGTCAAAGCAGCCAGCACCGCACTGCTCTCTTGGCGTACCAAATATTGATTCTAAATCTCCATGTCTAAGTGCCGAGCTGACGTAGCGACATACAATTTCTTCGCTCGAAGCAATTGAATGCTTCTCTTTCAGACTCTCTATGATCATTACATGCGAATCTTTCAAACTTAAGTTAACCTTCACTGTGTCTGCGCCTCCTTACTTAATCGCCTAACTGTCTCGCTCGAAAGAGTTGAAATTAAGGGCGCCTAGCGCCATCGCAATACTAGTCTATCCGTGGCATTGGTGTCACAAACATACAGCATTACTGTTTTTATAATTTTAATATGGTGAATTCCAACTGTAAGCCGGGTCGATACTGCATCCAGTATGGATATTTAACGCCGCCCCAGCCTTCATAGTCGCGGCGTAATTTCCAGCTGCTTTTTTATAAAACTCATTGGCCCTGCGGTTATTCTCTACTTCACACTGTTTAGCTAACCGTCCAGTGCTCAAGTCAGTTGTGTCGTCATTAACGCAACCTAAGCTGGTTGATGCTATCAGCGCGGTCAGGCAGTTTAAAACCCGACGACGGCATGTCTCAAAAGGGTTTCGAGATTTAGATGAGTGACTCACTGTCAAAAGCATTCTCAGCGTCCTTTAGCTAGTCTAACCATTTCCACAAGCACCGATCGAATATCGTCCTCGCCTTGTGCGACTCTTGGGAAATCTATTGTCAAATCTTCCCCTTCCACTCTAAGAGTAATCTGGGACATTGAGACATCAATCATCTCTGCATTCATGGCCTGCTGCTTGTCGGCGAAGTGCCTCACATAAAGTAAGCAAGCGTCCGCATGATCTTCATTCATGTGCGAGATGATTGCTGATTTACGAGTTGGATCCAAAGTCCCCATTTTCGTCCGCAATTTCTCCTTTATAGGGTATCAAGGCAGTATCACATCAAGCTTCGAATCTTTCTAGGTCAGCAATCGTGAGACTTTTCGGACCGACCGCCGCGGGACTCCATATTTGACCCACTTATGTATCTGGGCGGTAAACATAACAATCACAGCGGCGGTTGGCACCCCAGGGTGGGTGGGGTGTCCTAATGACAAATAAGTGACAAACTGATCCGTAATGTAATCAGCTGATGGGTAGGCTTCAGTTTTCGTAGTCGCTTGAATCTAAGAGTCTTTTTGCGGTCAGTAAGTACAAGTTTGACTCGCTATAACGCTTACTTGGGTGTGGATTCGTAACTACATAACTTACGACATCAACCGCGCCGTTATTGTCAATATCTATTGGCGTCGAGTCTTTCAACCAACTTGTGAAATTTTTGGAAAGTTGCGGTGCTAGGTCACGTGGCTCTACCACGGGAAAAACGGTTGGTGGAACATCCACGAAGTGACCGGTTCCATCATTTAGCCAAATTGAGGCGCCTGCAGAAGGCGGAGCCGTTTCCGGGTGATACGCGTCTCCGCGGCGGTCGAAAATATCGATGAAGCCGTCTGCATTTACATCCAAAAGGTGAACCGCGCCCTCACCTTGGTTAAATGCCTCTCCAGTGCTGTATGAACTTTGGTCTCCTAGTCGAGCGCTCGTCTCATCTATGAAATTACCGTCCCCGTCATTCATTAGTATCTGAAGCTCCCGCCCTTCATAGTAAGGCTGGGCTCGAGTTTGACCAATCACGATGTCTTGATCGCCGTCACCGTCCAAATCTGACGCATCCATGTGATTGTGCTTCGTATTTTCAAATCCAAAGCGTCCAACCGGCAAAAGAGAGCGTTGCCTTCGCGACAGATTAGGCTCACCTTGACTCAAATAAAGCCAGGCCTTTGCGTTTGGATTCGCCTCAGCATGAACAAGGTCTCCAATGCCATCGCCGTCAAAATCAGCTATGAGGGAGGACATGGCCCAGTCAGGTAATCCATCTATATCCCGCGACGTCATCTGAATGGCGAAGGCTCCCAGTCCATTATTTTCAAATAATTTTCCGGCCATCCATATGTCCACATCCCCGTCACCATCTATATCGCCAGTCGCCAAGTCGTGAGCGAAGCTCATGCCAGGCATTACAGCTCCATTCTCTTGGCCCTCGATGAGATTGCTACCATCGTAAAGTTTGCCGTCCTCACCGCTGAGATATATTAGGTACCTCTCTGGCACAAATTCCATGTAGTTGTGTGGCTCCCTTGAGATCGTCCCCATTGCTCCGACTACAAAGTCATCACGACCATCGCCATTAAAGTCCTCTACTGCTACCCGATAACCAAACTGCATGCCAGCGGCTAAACCACCTTCAAAAATGCTGTCAGATCGATATAGTCCTCCTTCGTTATCATTGAGAAAAATTGTGGGCCGAACTTTCAAACTACGCACGTAGCCTGCATTGCTAAAGGGCATTATCACCAAGTCTTGAAAGCCGTCAGAATTGAAATCTCCCGCCGCATAATTATGTGGTTGGTGCCAAACAGCTTGATTACCTTCCGAGCAAGTATCCAATGTGGGGTAGCATGTGACGGGTGGCATTTCGTCGGAAAAGAAAGCACCGAATCCATAACTCGATACTTCAAATTCCCTAGTGCTTTCTGCTGCGTCGACGTCTGCTAAGCGCGCGAACTGAGCTCTGATATGCAGTTGACGTTCCATACCAAGCTGTTTCCAATTTACGGAAACGTCACACCGCGGATTAGCGTAAGTGTTCGGGGTATTGCAAACGTCACCCGACCACCCCGCGAATTGGTAGTTTTTGTCTGGGACCACTTCATATGATGCCCGTAAAACGTCGCTAGGCTGGATTTCGCATTGTGATGCACACTCGAATCCTGATTCTGCGTCAACTATCTTCCCGCCTGCGCCTACGGAAAATATGAGTGCATATTTTGGCTCGACTGGCACTGCCTCGTTTTGGCGGATCGCTAGGATTGCGTTAAGTAAGTACGAGAATATGGAGGTTGTCGTATGCTTTGCCACCTGAGCTGACGTTTGTGCTTCTGCACGTTCCTCGAACTCGCTGCCAGCCACGGCTTTTTCCTTGGGCACAGCTAGAAAGATCAGCACTAAAGCGGCAATAAATATTTGTTTTCGATTCATCGCGACCACAAAAAAATCTCAATATTTCAAACAAGGATGCCGCAACGTCATCATATTTGTAAGGGTTCGCGCAATTTACTAGAGCGATAACCGTATCAGTCATAAATAGATCTTGCGCCGGGATGCGCTGGATGCAGGCCGCGGGGCTGGGCTACTCACAACTAGCGTGCGCGAGGCTGATCGCTTGTTCGCAGGTGACAAGGAACCCTCGGGCTGGCACGTGGTGGTCGAGAAAACCTGTTGCTGAATCACCCTCTCATGGACCTGGGCGGTTAAAACCACGAGGGCAATCAAGCCCCCCGTGCTTTAACTAAAGAGTGGCGCTCTCATGTGTCTGCGCTGCTACCATCATGGTTATGACGGCAGACAGCCCTCGCTCAAGTCAGTTAGAGCTAAAACTCTGAATCATTCCTGACTCGTCTACGCCAATAGTGACTGCTTTATAAGACTTTAGGCTTTCAACGCTGTAGGCAGTTGAGGCGGCTGTCATTGCCACAGCACCAGCTTGAACAGCGCCAACTGAGCCAACCACGCCACCCAAGCCGGTGGCCGCCCCCGCTACTGATAGAGCGGCGCCAAACATTCCCATTTTCTTGCTGTTGTTCCAAACATAGTAGGTATATGTTTTGCTCTTACCTGTCACAGGATCCATGTAACTGTTCATCGATTGGTTGGAAGCAGCCCCCAGCAGCATGAAGGCAAACTCAGAGGGCATTCCAGGGGTCAGATTCCCCAGCAACAAATTTGACACATGTGTGTCATCAAAACGGCCAGCATAAGTCGCTACAGAGTTCAGGCAGGCGTTGAGGTCCGTGTGAGTTTGAATGGAAGAGAAAGCTTCTGCGTCTATTTTAGTCTTAGGCCAACTTTTGTTGGCATCTTTCAAAGTGACTTTACGCTTACCCTCTTTTACCAGCAAAGCTGTGCAGGCTGGCACTTGCCCCGCCTTCGACTGGTAGGGTGCTTCCAAATATATGACCGACTGCGTGTCAGCGAAAACCAAAGCGTTGTATAGGGCGGTCGCTAGTGCCAGCCAACTAAAGTTCTTCATACTCGTCTCCGATGAAAGAAAAAAATAAGAGTCTTTCCTTGTGCCTCCCGATGGCTCTTCTACTAGCCATAAGGAGGAGATCGCCGAAGCGCAGCTGCAGCAAAAGCGAGCCTTTAGATGTACGGTTTGATCTATTTTCCGGATTATGCCGTCAGCAATGGCGGCTTTGTCCTGTAACTTGTCCGAGCCAACGTATAACGTCTACTTCGCATGCGATATTTGAAGTTTTTCTCCCAGAAGACAAAAGCAATTTGCACCGCCCTTATGCGTATGTGTGGTATCAATCGCATTCTCAAGCGGTAGTTAGTCCCCCCCCCTCCGGGGGTGAATCCACTGACAAAATACTGACAAATTAGAAACAAAAATAACTCGGCTTCACTTACCTCAACTAAAGTAATAATGGCTTGGATCCAAAGCTATCCGGAGTTACGCTGAGTTGCGTCTTAGCGACGAAGAATTCAAAAATCCCCGATGGTTATAGTCGCGTCGGTTTGAATCCCGGCCCCGGGTACCGCTATAGACTCGAGCAACACATGCAATGAAGGTTGAGCAGATCATGACAGCGTTAAGAAAAGTTTTTCTGTTTTCGTTGCTTAGCGCGATACATCTCTATGTTGGCGCTGACGACTTCACCGTAGGAGAGATTACTGTGCCTAGAGGTGAACGGGTGTCAGGGTTCATCATTGTGCCCCAGGGTATGGATGAAGGCAGCAAAATACCCGTAACTATTGTGCATGGGGCTAGTGATGGACCGGTGCTCGCTCTAATTGCCGGCATTCACGGCTATGAGTATCCCCCCATAACCGCTCTACAAGCAATGAGAACGCAGGTAGATCCTGCAGCTCTGAGCGGCACCATAATCTTGGTACACATCGCCAATATGCCCGCTTTCTTGGGTCGCACGATTTATTATAGCCCCGGTGATGGTAAAAACTTGAATCGCATGTTCCCCGGCGATCCCGACGGCAGTATCAGTCAACGCATTGCCCACATCCTCACCACCGAGGTAATCGAACAAGCTAACTACCTCGTCGATCTGCATGGGGGAGACGGCAATGAGGCTCTGCGGCCTTACGTCTATATGCCTGTGACCGGAGACGCTGTCTTTGACAGCAAAATAGAGGGATTGGCGGTAGCCTTTGGTTTGGACCACATCGTTATGGACACAGGGCCACAAGACGCTAGCGGACTCTCATTGTTCACAGATCAAACTGCACTGGAGAGGGGGATCCCAGCCATCACAACTGAGACAGGAAAATCTGGGTCCAACGCTCCTTACTGGGTAGGGCTGGCAGAGAGAGGGATATGGAATGTGTTGCGGCACCTGGACATGATCGCCGAGGATGAGGTGAAAAACACAGGAATAACCTGGTTAAGCGACTACAAAGTTATAAAGAGCCCACGATCTGGCATTTTCCGCGCAGTTACCAAAGACGGCTATTCTGTGGCCGAAGACGCGGTTCTGGGTGTGCTCGTGGACTTTTTTGGCGACGAGTTGTTAACGATACGAGCACCTTTTGCCGGGGTGGTGAACTACGTCATTAGCACACCCCCCGTGAATGAAGGCGAGCCGCTAGCGATGATCAGCAAGGTTGTTGAGCGTTAATAGCGAGTCATATGACTTCAAATTCATTTGTGCAGCAGCCGTCACAATTCAAGCAGTAGTTGCCCCCCACGGGGGGGCATCTCACTGACACTCGTAAGTCGAAATAATTGCTAGAGTCGATCTAACGCATGAGAAGAGGCTGTTTGACTTGTATTTTGGCGGGTTATCTTGTGTTATGCCGTAGTAATGGGAACTTAAAATCCCCCGGCCATCGAGGCCTTGCCGGTCAAGTCCGGCGCCAGGCACTATTAGAAATTTGGTAACCTCATTACATGGACGTTTTAAAAAAGAGAATCGGCACGTCTGTAGCTTGGATAGGTTTTGCAACCCTCCTTCTCGGCCCTTTAGCAGCGATCCTTGCGCAATCCGTAAGTCTGCTCGCGGTTTCTGCGTCGATTTGGTTATTCATCCTTACTACCAACTACGTCTTCTGGGATAAGTTCAGTATCTTGCCTTGGGAGTAACTTGTGTAAGCGCACGAGGCTGATCTCGGTAGTTAGCAGTGATTGAGAGCAGAAGCCTGGACGGCACTCTATAATTTAAGCCCCCAATTAGGGTAGATGAATCGTGAAAACTATCGTCGCGTATCTAATTATTCTGTCGGCAGCAATTTGGTTGGCCCGAGGATTAGCTGACTTCCTAATCGCTTCAGCCAACATATAAATAGTTAGGTATACCCCCCCATTTGGTTGCAACGTCCTCCGAACGTTGTAGGTCAGTCCCAAAATCGCCGCCTGTCTCCGACGCCGTTTCCAGCCCCTAATGTATCTTGGCGGTGACTCTCGCAATCACAACGGCAGTTAACCTCCCCGAGGAGAGTATTCCGCTGACACTGTGCTAACGCTCGTAATTCAAAATAAGCGCGTCTAGAGGCAACTTGACTGAGGAGGGGAGAGCATTTGACTTGTGTTTAGGCGGGTTGTCTTGTGTTGTGCCGTAGTGAAGGGAACTTAAAATTCCCCGACCGTTGGGTTCGTGCCGCTTCGAGTCCTGCCCCGAGCGCCATAATTCGCTCTTTTTTCCAAAAACCTAAACCGCTTTAAGAAGACTAAACTTCTCCGGAGTTACTCGGGTCTTCTTCTCTGTGTCGTATGAAATCGCAAAGTTTATTCACCTAACTGGTGTGGTCATGCTTATGGGCAACATTACTGTGACCGCTATCTGGAAATATTTTGCTGACCGCACTAACAGTCCCGTAGTGCTCGCATTTGCTCAAAAGCTTGTGACCTACACAGATTGGTCCATGACCTTCTGGGGTGTACTTCTGCTAATGGGAGGAGGCTATCTCATGGTTTTTTTCGCGGGCTGGCCCTTAACGCAACATTGGTTGCTCTGGAGTCAGTTACTGTTTGTAATCGCGGGGCTTATCTGGCTTTTGGTGCTGGTACCGATACAAGTAAGACAAGCGCGACTGACAACAACCTTCAGTGACCATGACGTTGGAGATCAATACCGAAATCTCTCACGTCGTTGGCTAACCTGGGGGCTAATCAGTACGGTCCCTTTGTTAGCAGCAACTTGGTTAATGATTGCGAAACCTTCCAGCGGCCTTTACTAAGCGCCCCAATGTACCTGGGCGGTAACCATCACAATCACAACGGCAGTTAGCCCCCCCCCTCCCGAACTGGGGTAGTTAGTCAGGTGGTAGGGCAAGGCCGCATGGCGCAGATCGGTTGAAAAATGACGATTGACTTAGGCGAACATGCGGGAGTGTGGGGAAAATTGTCAACCACATTATCCCCAAAGTGAACGTTTGAACGGGTTTTCGGACAGCTCGTGCTCCGCCATATCAACCGTTAGCGGCATTCACTTGCTGGCCATCGACGAATTGCCTAGCAGATCTATACGGTTCAATACGAGCCCCTTCCTATGTTCGTAACAAAACATCTCTCGTTCACGCGCTGCCGAAACCATTCGGTCCCCAACACAATAGCGGCAAGTCCATTACGATTATGGAGACGCCCGAAGTGCAGCGCCTGCCAGCTGGTGGTTCATTTGAATGCATTGATAAATAAACGCCTGAAAGCAAGCAAATACTGCAGGCTTATGCTTGCAATATCAGTGCTGGCCGCGGCAAATGCATCCGCAAGCCCAAGTGAATTGTTCGTGGCTTTGTTAAAAACGCTGCAGACCAGAGGCGCAACGACACTAAGTTTTACTAGCGATGAGCCATCGGAAACGCCAATTGAGGAAAATGTGGCGGGCATAGACAGTGACACAGACAATTTTTCGGCGGAGGGCACCTATGCGGGTGGGTATTGTGAAACCCGAGGCCCCGAGGGCGGTGTGCTGGTCGTATTGACACATGATGGGAGGGGCGGATTGGTTGAGGAAAGAGACTCGAGCAGCAAGACTTGTAGTGCCGCCGGGTCCGGGCAAGGCTCCACGAACAGCCCAGAGTCCGAAGTATCAGGGTCGAACTCTGAATCATCTAGTGAGGCTACTCAACATGATGGGACAGATACTAGCGATAGCGATCACTTGCCGGACATCTACAGTTCTGACGGGGAAGACGACTTTGAGTCTGTTGGTGATAGCTTAGATGGTGCCTGTGGTGTACAGGCACAGATCGATTTCGTTGAGTCTATTACTAACAAGTGGTACCTGTGGTACGCAGATTTAGATGACGTGGAAAAGAGCTCGTTTCAGAGTGCGCAAGCGTATCTAGAGGCTCGAATGGCCAGCACTGTCAGGGATGGGCGTGGTGGCTTTTCGTATGTCACCACGATCACTGAAGACGAGAGTAGAAACGGCACTGGCGCCTACATTGGCTTTGGATTTCGCCTGCGATCAACCTCTACCAGACTCTTTATCGTCGACGTATTTGAGAATGGCCCCGCGTGGTTAGCCGGCGTGCGTCGCGGGATGGAAATTATAGCAATTGATACTGGGCAAGGCTTCGAAACGGTATCAGCACTTCTTGACCGAAATGCAGACACTGCCGAGCTCCTTGGGTTACGGGAGGTGGGTTTTGTAAGGCGGTTTCGGTTTTTCCGCGACGGAGAGAGCATCGATATCGCTCTAAAAAAGCAAGAAGTCTCACCGCCGGCACTGGCTGGAGAGCCACTTTTAATAGAAAAGGAAGGACTTCCACCAATCGGTTATTTGCACTTGCGGCAGTTTTCCGGATCAGCGATAACGCCTGAGGACGGTAATGCCTCGCTGACTGACGCAACGAGACTGTTTCGGGAAGCAAGGATCAATGACCTGATAATAGACCTCCGCTATAACGGAGGGGGGCTGATCAAAGTCGCAGATACGCTGATGGATTTGGTAGCGGGCATCGCAGCCGAAGATCAGCCATCCTTCAAGTTACGGGCTAACGATCAGCAACTGGCCTTTAATAGCGACGTGACAAATTGGGGTTTCTTTCATGCCCTACCAGAGAGCTTTTCGCCAATCCGAGTCGCCTTTATAACCTCAGCTTATACGGCTTCCGCGAGTGAAATGGTCATAAATGGCTTACATCCGCACGTCGAGGTCGTGTTAGTGGGCGGCAACACATACGGCAAACAAGTGGGACAAGGCAGGTGGGACATGCACAAAGCGAGCTTGGGTGTGGAGAGAGAAGACTGCGATGTTGCACTCCGTCTTACTGCTTTTGAGTTAGTGAATGGAGAAAATATGGGGGGCTATCACCGAGTGGGATTAGCGGGAACAGGTCGGTTTACGATGTGCCCAGCAAGGGATGATCTAACGGTCCCGCTTGGCGATTATGAGGAGGAAATGCTTGCAACCGCTCTCCATTGGTTTGAGCATGGAGCATGCAAAGTTCAGGCCTCAGGCGCTGGCGACGGGGTGAGCTACAGTCTCCGAAAAAACCATAAGTCTCTGTTAGACGCTGAATACATCCCTGGGCGCCACGATAGCAGCCTTTGGTAAGAGCACAGAAGTAGGGCTTTAGAGCACTAACTGGCAAAGTGGCCAAGTTCTTGGAGTGCTGAATGTTTAAATTTACTGAACGACGTTTGGGCGCAACTCTGTGCTTGGTGAGGTTATACTCGGTCCTAACTCAAAATGTATCTGGGCGGTAGCCATCACAATCACAACGGCGGTTAGCCCCCTCTCTTCCAAATCCAGCTTTTAAGTGTCTCAGCAGGATCATCTGTAGCAGCGACAGGCGTTGTTCAGGTTTCATTATTCCTGAGGTTGGGGAAAGCACTTGCTTCCATCTAGAAGCGAGCCCAGACTTTACTAACAACGCCTTGCCAACACTCACGGATTAATTCCAGATGTCAGAAATTGAGGGTATTAGATACCGAACACTCGTTCTGCTTGAAAAAAGCGAAGACGGGGATCTAAAAGGAAAGTTGATAGATGTCGCGATTCTAAGTTTAGTGCTGCTCAATGTTCTTGCAGTGGTAATGGAATCGGTAAGCTCTATATTTGACCGCTACGAACTTTTTTTTTATTACTTTGAAATCCTTAGCGTGGCTATATTTTCTGTGGAATATTTTCTGCGTCTTTGGGCGAATGGAGCAATCCGATATGAGACAAGAATAGGCATTAGTGATGGTAGTCTCAGATACGCGCTCAGTTTTCATGGACTTATTGATCTGATAGCGATCCTACCGTTCTACCTTCAGATGTTACTTCCAGGGCTTGACTTACGTGTGCTGAGAATCCTCAGACTCATGCGAGTCTTTAAACTCTCGCACTATTCAACAGCGCTTGAAGATTTATTCAGTGCGATCTGGCAAGAGCGCAGATCATTCGCCGCTGCGTCTTACCTCCTTCTGCTTGCCTTGATACTCACTTCGTCGATAATGTTCTACGCCGAAAGTGAGCATCAACCAGATAAATTTTCTTCAATACCAAACGCGATGTATTGGTCACTGATTACGCTCACCACAGTTGGCTACGGGGATGTGTCTCCGGTCACTTCTATTGGAAAAGTCATCTCTATCTTTACCGCCTTTCTTGGAGTCAGCATCGTTGCCATGCTTACAGGTATTGTTGCAAGCGCTTTTAGCAATCAAATGGCACGCAAGAGAGTGATCTATGAAGGGGAGCTACGCCGTGCGTTAGCTGATGGGGAGCTAGATGATGATGAGCGAAGACTTCTAGACGATCTGAAAGACCAATTTGGATTATCAGATGATCAAACAGAGCTATTGTTCGAACAGGTCCGAAAAGAGAACGCCCAGCTCGAGTAACGAATGGACTTGCATTATAAGCCAGGCTTTTAGTGTGTCAGCAGGATAATCTGTATCAGCGGCAGGCGTTTACGGCCCCCCGGGGGTACACAAACAGGGCCGCGCTATATCTTGAGTGGCTCACACATATTCGGGTTAGGCCCTAAAAAGTCTGCGTGAACCGCCTGATTTGATCCACCAGGATTTCGAGCAGAAGCCCCAGAGTTCAGGGATCTTGGCTGTAGCTCACGAGGTAGAGCACCGGATTGTGGCTCAGGCGGTAGCGGGTTCGGGACCCGTCAGCCTTACTGTTTTTAGCATGAGCAAATCAGCCAGTTAGAAATTCAAGGCGTTAAATCTACGCATTTTCAACTAAATTCTTCTTCGTTCGACCCATGATTCGGTCTTTGAAGGTCCGAGCTCAGCAAGCATACCTTGAAGTAAATCATGACCCGTTTCACGCAAAATGCACCAGGTAAAGATTGCGAAACCCTAACTTTGCGCGTCGCTCATCAATCAACGGGCAGATAGCGTGACAGCAGCGCTGTGACGAATTTAGGGTTTGCCCACTGATGGCCCGCCTTAGTAAAGGCCTCCAGGTTTCCTTGATCGGGAAAGGAATAATAGGGTCCGGTCTGCTCAGGGAGGCATGTGTTGGGCTCATGGCCCGCCGCAAACGCATCTAAGACTTCAAGAATCGCCGCACAGCCAGCCGGATAGAGTCCGATGACATTGGCCAGATAACATTGTTCCGGGTCTCTATCGTGGCTTTGGATGCTGATGATCCTACCCGTATCTATCGTTGCGTCGTCTATCCAGTGCAGGGTGCTACAGAGCTTACTGTCACCGGCCAGCATGGCTCTAAAAGTTGCCATCACGCCGCGATACTCGGGGAGTCTGCCCGAGTGCAGATTGAGTGCACCTTTGGTCGGTATCGACAGTGCTTCGGCTCCCAAAATGCAGCCGTAACGGATGGAGACCACCAGATCCGGCTCGGTGGCGGCTAGGTCGTCCAGTCCTTCAATACTGTTGGGTTGATTCAGGCTGGCAACAGGCTCAACCAAGAACTGGTTCAGGCGCCGAAAGGTAAGGAACTCCCCGTGTTTGTGCTGCATATCGATAACCGGGAACAGGAGCTCAAGGGCTAGCGTTTGCTCATAAAACAATGCGGCGGCCAAATCGGGCGCTGCAGGCTTGCTTCCAACCCTGTCCGAGCAAAAGACGGTTAGCTCATGATTGCTTGATAGTTTTGGGAGAAGCTGGTTGAGGGCAAAATTGCTCGCGAGATCGCGATTTGTGAGGAAGGTGATGCGCACGGGTATCTCAGAACTTTAAGTGTTTCAGTCTCGGCAATGTCAGTCGGGAGTATAGGAGCGGGTTTTCGAGACTGACAACGTCAAGAAATGGCGGCTCCGAGCCTGATAGCGACAGCTTTTGAGCGGGCGAGTCGGGGCCGCAGTGTTGTCATAGCGTTTCGATCTAAACAGCCGACTGTAAATAGAGGATTGGTCTTGGACACCCCGGGTCGGCCTGCCTAACCTACAGTTGCGGCGCGAGGGAAAAAGACACAGTTCGGAGCATCGCTCCCCCTACCAAAACGATCCCCACGCCGCGGCTCTGGCCCCCGTCTCCTTGATCTTCCAATCTCTATGTTGTCATGTGCTCGCGAGTTTGTTTGACTGCTTAGCGAATCGGCGTCAAGAGCGGTGCGCAACGTATGTATCGAGTCATCACCTGCAACACCAACGGCATCCGCGCTGCGGCACGCAAGGGTTTTTTCGACTGGCTCGCACAGCAAAAAGCCGATGTGGTGTGTATTCAAGAGATTAAGGCCAAGGAAGAGCAGCTGACCAACGAGGTCTTCCACCCCACGGGTTACAACTGTTATTACAACCAGGCAGAGCGGCCAGGGTATGCGGGCACCGCCATCTACTGCAAGCAAAAGCCGCAGAGAGTGATCACTCGCCTTGATTGGGAAATCGTCGATTCTGAGGGACGCTACATCCAGGTGGATTTCCCCGGCCTCAGCGTTGTGTCTTTGTATGTGCCATCGGGCTCAGCATCGGAGGTCGCGCAGGCGCGCAAGGACGGATTTATGGAGCCCTTCTACGAGCACCTTGCGGCACTCAGGCGCAGGCGACGAGAGTTTATCGTTTGCGGCGACTGGAATACCTGTCACCAAAACATCGATCTCAAGAACTGGCGCAGCAATCAGAAGAATTCGGGGTTCATGCCGCACGAGCGAGCCTGGCTAGACCGGATCTATGATGATCTCAAATGGGTGGACATTTTTCGCGAGATTACTGACGAACCCGATTTGTATACCTGGTGGTCCAATCGTGGCCAAGCCTGGGCGAATAACGTGGGTTGGCGGTTGGACTACATGTTGGTCACGCCCGGTTTAGCCGGTACCGGTCGAAGCCAGTCCATTTATCGCGACGAGCGATTCTCGGACCATGCCCCGCTTACGATTGACTTTGCCATACCAAAGCCCAAGTGAGAAGATCGTCCGCTGACAATCCGGTCTGCTTGGAGCGGTTTGTCAGTTGCCGGCTGGGACCATACGCGGCGTTCTTCCGAGTATCCATTGCTCGAATCCACATCTCGGTGATAACGCAGTATTGTTGTCTGTGATGTCAGGGCTTAGAGTGGCTCCCCCGTAATAGGAGAGCGATTCATGTTAATTCCTCAGGCATATGCTCAGGCAGCAGGCCAACCGCCTCAGGGTGGGGGTCTTTTCCTGCCATTGATGATGGTGGGTATTTTGCTGTTTATGTACTTCACAACCATTCGGCCTCAAAGAAAGCGTCAAAAAGAACATACGGCGATGGTGTCAGCGCTCAAGAAAGGCGACGAGGTTGCGTTATCCTCTGGTATGTTGGGCAAGATCAGCGGGCTGGACGCCAACTATCTCCTGTTGTCCGTCGGCAACAACGTCGAACTGAAATTCCAGAAGATCCACGTTACTTCGGTTCTGCCCAAAGGCACGCTAAAATCTGTCGGTGTTGAGTCCGATTAAGTATCCACCGCGCCTTGACTTGGCGCGGATTCCCACCCCGTTGCAGTTTTTGTCGCGTGCCTCGGATAAATGGGGTGCCGGTAAAAGACTCTGGATGAAGCGGGATGATCTGACGGGCGCTACATTAACTGGCAACAAAATCCGTAAATTGGAGTTTATTGCCGCACACGCACTGGAGCACGGCTTTCAGACCCTCGTTACCTGCGGTGGTGTGCAGAGCAATCATTGCCGGGCGACTGCGTTGGTCGCCGCACAGTTGGGACTCTATTGTCATCTGGTGCTGCGTGCCGATGGCGAGCCAGAGCAAAACACCGGTAATTTTCTGCTCGATCAGCTGGCAGGGGCTACCTTTGAGATTTTACCGGCCAGAGAATGGGCCACCCAGTTAAAGGCGCTTTACGCGCGGCTCGAGTCGGAATTTGCCGGGGCAGGGCGCCCAGCGCTGATGATTCCGACTGGAGGAAGCGACAGCCTGGGTATCTGGGGTTACATTGCTGCGACTGAAGAGCTGCGCAGTGATCTCAATGAGCACGGCATACAGCGCGCGGCGCTTACGTTGGCCACGGGTTCAGCGGGTACGCAAACCGGACTGACTGCGGGAGTGGCGATGTTCGATCTGCCGCTCGATGTAGTGGCGTATGCTGTTTGCGACGATGCTGACTGGTTTAATCGGCGGGTTGCCCACGACTGGCAGGCTTCGCTGGCGCGCTGGCCGCAGCTGCCCAGAATAGATTTATCGCCCAAGACGCGCGATCACTCAGTGGGCCCTGGGTATGGCCTCGCTGATGTGTCGGTTTACGAATTGATCGCCGAGTTGATCCGATTGGAGGGTGTTGTGCTTGACCCCGTATACACCGGCAAGGCGTTTCATGGATTGCTGGCCGATCTCCGTGAGGGTTTTTACCGGGACGTCGACGACATCATCTTTGTTCACACCGGAGGCGTGTTCGGATTGTTCGCCCACGAAAACCAGTTAATGGGTGTTGCATCCGCGGCAAGCTGATGGCGGCGGAAAGTAGGGCGTCTCCGTTACTGAGGGAACCCTGGTTTTCGGGCTCACGATGGTCAGGGCGCGTCATGCACTGATATGCTCATCGAGTAATTTTGTGTGAGCGAAATGGACGCAATGGAAGCCTTTATCGTTGAAATCAATGCTTGGGCCTGGGGCGTTCCCATGCAGGTGCTGCTCCTCGGCACCGGTATTTTCCTGACCCTTGGTTTGGGGTTTTTGACCTGGAGACGCCTAGGATTTGCTTTCAGACTTCTGCTGGGCGGATTCAAGGGTCAGGGCGAGGGCGACATTCCGCCCTTCAGGGCACTGATGACCTCCCTCAGTGCGACCATAGGCACAGGCAACATCGCTGGCGTGGCGACGGCGATCACCCTTGGCGGGCCGGGTGCGCTGTTTTGGATGTGGCTGACAGCTTTGTTTGGCATGGCAATGAAGTATGCCGAAGCCGTGCTGGCGGTCCGGTACCGCGAGCAGGATGATAGGGGCGGCTACAGCGGTGGCCCGATGTATTACATCCGCAACGGGCTAGGCCCGCGTTATGCGCTGTTGGGCGCGGCCTTTGCTTTGTTTGGCAGCATGGCGGGCTTTGGACTGGCGAATACGGTTCAATCCAACTCAGTCGCGCAGGTGCTGGGAGACCAATTTCAGGTTCCCTGGGCGTTGACCGGCGGCGTTTTGATGGTTGTCGTCGGAGCGGTCATTCTCGGCGGGATTCAGCGAATCGCCGCCACCGCCAGCGCCATAGTGCCGACCATGGCGATTGCTTATGTTCTCATGAGCTTGATTGTTATTGGCTTGCACATGGAGGAAGTGCCCGGTGCGCTTACGACCATTATCGACAACGCGTTTAACGGTGCGTCTGCCGCAGGTGGCTTTGCCGGCGCAACGGTCTGGGCGGCAATCCGTTTTGGTGTGGCCCGCGGAATATTTTCCAACGAGGCGGGACTCGGCAGTGCGCCGATCGCACACGCTGCCGCCAAAACCAACGAGCCGGTAGAGCAGGGGCTCGTGGCCATGCTCGGAACCTTTATCGACACTATCGTGGTCTGCACGATGACCGGTTTAGTGATTATGTTGACTGGTGTGCTTGAGTCGGGCGTATCTGGCGCAAGCTTGACCGCGTCTGCGTTTGGCTCTGCTTTGCCAGGAGGCGAGCTGGTAGTGACCCTCGGGGTGGTGCTGTTTGCCACGACCACCATGATCGGCTGGTCATTTTATGGAGAGCGCTGTGTGGTTTATCTTTTCGGCACCAAAGGTATCCTGCCATTCCGAATTCTCTGGGTATTAGCGATACCGGTGGGTGCCGGCACTGACTTGGGGTTGATCTGGTTGGTTGCCGATACGCTCAATGCCTTTATGGCGATCCCCAACCTTATCGCCTTGCTGTTGCTGTCTCCCGTTGTCTTGCAGTTATCGCGCAGCTACTTCAGTCGACGCGGTGCGTCGGCGGAATCGATCTAACGCTCGTGACAGAAACCGGTGCGCAAAAGCTGGTGATAGCGATCTCGTCGCGGGCATTGTTCAACCTTGACGACGCGCATCGCATTTTTGAGAAGGACGGCCTGGACGCCTATTCTGAGTATCAGATAGAAAAAGAGGACGACACGCTCGAGCCCGGGCAGGCCTTCCCCATGGTTAAGAAGTTACTGGCTCTCAACAGCCAGCTTCCCGACTCGCTGGGCATCGAGGTAATACTGCTCTCTCGTAACAGTGCGGATACCGGTTTGCGTGTGTTCAACTCTATCGAGCACCACGGGTTGAAGATTACGCGTGCGGCTTTTTGCGGTGGAGAGCCACCGTGGCGTTATATTGAAGCCTTTGGTTGCCAGTTATTTCTCTCCGCAGAGGGCGGTGATGTGCGTGTTGCACTAGATAACGGTGTGGCAGCGGCTACCCTGGTGTCCAACGCCACCGCCGCAACCGAAGATGATCAGTTGCGCTTCGCCTTTGACGGGGACGCCGTGCTGTTCTCAGACGAGGCAGAGCAGATTTATAAGCGCGACGGACTGGACGCTTTTGCCGCCAATGAGTATGCCGCGCGGAAACAGCCCCTTATGGGAGGACCGTTCAAGAACTTTTTGGCCTCATTGCAGCGACTGCAACAAGCGCTACCCGCCAACCATCCGCCCATTCGTACGGCGCTAGTGACGGCGCGCTCCGCACCGGCTCATGAGCGGGTCATCAGAACTCTGCGGGCGTGGGACGTGCGTATCGATGAATCGATATTTTTGGGCGGCCTGACCAAAACAGAGTTCCTGAAGGCCTTTAGGGCTGATGTATTTTTTGACGACCAGCAGGTGCACTGCAACGATGCAGCCGGCCATGTGCCTACCGGGCACGTACCCCATGGCGCCGCTAACTTAGACTGATTTGCTTATAAGAAATCGCAGGTTTATTCCTTCTTCCTAGTCACCCGCAAAAAAGGGGAGTAAGGTTTGAGAGGATTCAGGAGCTCCAGAGAGGCGCTAGAGCGTGAAGTTGCAGCAGCTGCGATATATCTGGGAGGTGGCGCACCACGATCTAAACGTGTCCGCTACCGCGCAGAGTCTGTTTACTTCGCAACCGGGTATCAGCAAGCAGATTCGACTGCTCGAGGATGAGCTTGGCGTCGAGGTGTTCGCCCGAAGCGGCAAGCATCTCACGCACATTACTCCGGCGGGCGAAGTGATTCTAGATTTGGCCGGTGAAATCCTACGAAAGGCAGATTCGATCAAAAAAGTCGCGCAGGAATTCTCCGATGAAACCGCCGGCACGCTGTCGATTGCGACCACTCACACCCAAGCGCGGTATGTACTGCCAAGTGTGATCACGGCGTTTATGGCCCGATATCCCGACGTGTCATTGGCCATGAAGCAGGGTACGCCGCCACAGGTTGCGCAGATGGCTGCGGATGGAGAGGTCGACTTTGTGATTGCCACCGAGGCGCTCAACCAGTTCTCCAGCTTGATAACGCTCCCCTGTTATCGCTGGAATCGCTGTGCCGTGGTCCCCAAAGGGCATCCGCTGATATCCCTCGATCACTGCTCACTCGAGGCGATCGCTGAGCATCCGATCGTCACTTACACCACTGGCTTCACCGGGCGCTCCAAACTGGATGAGGCCTTCAACGATCGCGGGCTCACACCGAGAGTCGTCTTTACCGCTGTCGACTCTGATGTGATCAAAACATACGTTCGCCTCGGTTTGGGTGTGGGCTTAATAGCAGGTATGGCCTATGACCCACCGCTAGATGCCGATCTCGCCAAAATCGACGTGTCACACCTTTTTGCGAGTTCAGTAACGAGCCTGGGATTCAGAAAGGGCACCTTTCTCCGTGGCTATATGCACGATTTCATTCATGAACTGGCGCCACACCTGGGTCGAGAACTGGTGCAAGAAGCGCTGTCTCGCGCCAAATTGACAGATCGCATCGCGCTCTACGAGGGGATCGAGTTACCCGAGCACTGATTCGCTTCCTCGAGTGCCGCCATAATCGGTCCGACCTTGTCGAGTGTTTCCTGATACTCCGCTTCCCACTCAGAGCTGGCGGTTATGCCGCCGCCGCCCCAGCAGTGCACGATGTTGCCGGTGACTTCCAACGTTCTGATCGCGATGCTGCTCTGCAGCCAATCATCGCCACCGAGGATGAATAGCGAGCCACAGTAAGCGCCCCGGGGTGCGGGTTCCAATTCAGCAATGATTTCCACAGCGCGTTTTTTCGGGGCTCCGGTAATCGAGCCGCCGGGTGAGGTGGCAAGTAACATCTCGCCAGCGCTCACACCCGGAGCCAGCTTTCCCTCTACCGTGCTGACTAGGTGGTGCACGTTGTTGTAGCTATGTAAGCCACACAGCTCGGTGACGTTCACGCTGCCCGTTTGACAGAATTGCCCAAGATCATTGCGCAGCAGGTCGGTGATCATCACGTTTTCAGCGCGATCCTTCTCGGAGTTCATAAGCGCTTTTGCCAGCGCTGCGTCTTGCTCGGGGTCGCTATGCCTGGGCGCCGTACCCTTGATGGGTTGCGATGTGACCGTGCCTTGATGAATCTTAAGGAAGCGCTCCGGGGAGAGTGAGAGAATCGTGTGGTCTTCTGCCGTGCGTAAAAAACCCGAGAAGTCGCCGGCCAGAAGCGTTCTAACATACCGGTAGGCCGACCAGGCGTCGCCTTCGAGGGCCGCTTCAAAGCGCTGCGCATAATTTACCTGATAGCAGTCCCCGGCCAGAATGTAGTCCTGAATGCGACCAATGTGCGCCTGATACTGGGTTTTGCTGATGATGGGGCGAAAGTGCTCCGCGAGATGAAAGCCCGCGGGTACAGCGGTTGGCTTGGTTTCAAGTAGTGAAGTGATACGTTGTCGGGTCACTGCCGGGCAATCGGGATGGATCAGTAGCTCGGTAGTCTGACTGCTGCGATGGGTGACCAGCAGCCAGTGATAAATCCCCGCCATGGTTCGGGACTTGGGCTCATCTTGAGCTCTAAGGCTGCCAGCAGGGGCGTCGTAGTCTAGGCTGCCGATGGCCACACACCCGGTAAAGCATGCTGATGTGCCCACAATAACGCTCTGCGCGCAGGCGGTGTGCAAATCCGCCTCTAGTGCGGTCATCCAGTCGTCCAGGTTTGCCGAATAATCTTGCAACCGATGAGTGACGGTGGGCAGAGCCGTCACTACCTCGAATTCGGCGCCATCCCCACTGGTGCCGCTGTCGAGGTAGACAAAGCCGGGTAAATCGGAAAATTGCTCCGCCCACCCCGCGAGGGTAGCCGTGTAGTCGAGAGCAGTGACTTCGCCGCGGGACGCCATACATCACCCTATGAGTATTAGGGGTAAAATTGACAGGTAGATATAAGGATAAGTAATGTCACGCCCTGTGCACAGAGCCCCATATCGCGGGACACAGGATTTTGCGCAGTTTGGCGCCATGCCCCCCGCAAATCTGAGAGATCACCCATGAGTAATGGTAGCGAAGAGGCCGTCCAGAGCGGGCCGGCCGTGTCACTGGAAAACCCGTTTTCCTCATCAGTGACCGACAACGCCGAATTAGGGCGCTATGAGGCGACACTGGCGCGCGGCGCCGAGCTGCGTGCGAGACCCTATTTTGCCGCCGGGACGCCCAGCCGACAGAGACAGCATTTGAAGGGCCGCATGACAGTATGGGAGCGTATTCGCTACCTCGCGGACGATGAGCCTCACGTGCTCTATCAGAACTGGGGTCCTAATCTGGACGGCGCTTCACTCGTTACAGCGATCATCACGGTCGACGGCCGTGACGTGGCGGTGTACGGCCATGATTTCACGGTTCGTGCCGGCTCCATGGATGCGACCAACGGGAAGAAATTGGCGCGTTTGTTCGAGCTCGCCGCCAAACGGCATATACCCGTGGTCGGTCTAAACGATTCTGCCGGCGCTTATATCCCTGCGGGTGTTGGCGGCCTTGATGGCTATGCCGATGCCTTTACCGCGCTTCGAAAGATCAGTGGCATCGTACCCAGCATCATGTGCATGTTCGGCTTTAACGCCGGTGGGGGCAGTTATCTCCCGCGGCAGGGGAGCTTCCTCATCCAACCCAGGGACACGTTTTTTGGTCTGACCGGCCCGGGTGTCGTCAAAAGTGTGTTGGGCGAGGACATCACGCCCGATGAGCTGGGCGGCCCCGCGGTGCATAGTCAAACCGGTGTGACCGATTTCGTCGTGGAGGACGAGGTTGCTGCTTTGAGAAAGGTTCGCGAGCTGTTGCGCTACCTGCCAGATTCGAATCAATCTTTGGCTCCTTACAGAGAGACCTCCGACCCTGTCGCGCGACAGACAGTCGATATCGACATTTTGCTGAAGAAGGCCTTTAACTCGCCAACCGGGTTCAATACACCATTTGATATCAGTATTTTGATCCAGCAGTTGTGTGATCACGGTGATTTCCTGGAAACGCAGGCCGATCGCGCGCGCAACACCATTACCGCCTTTGGCCGCATGGGAGGCAACGTAGTGGGCTTTGTCGCCAATAACTCTGCTGTCGCCTCGGGGCAAATCGACATCGATGCCGCTTATAAAAATGCGCGATTTATCCGCTTCTGTAACCTGTACAACATCCCCGTCATTTTCCTCGAGGACACGACCGGTTTCTTGCCGGGGAGTGAGCAGGAGCATCGCGGCATCGTGCAGGCAGGGCGGGCGATGCTGGACGCGATTGTTGATCTGCGCACGCCGCGCTTTCTGGTGCTGGTGCGCAACGCCTTTGGTGGCGCTTATGCTTCCTACAACAACTACGCGACCGGCGCTGACTTCGTGGTCGCGCTGCCGACCACGCGGGTTGCTGTGATGGGGCCCGCGGGTGTCGAGTACGTCTACAAAGACGAGCTGAAAAAAATCCGTGCGGGTCGCGCGGCTCAGCTCGAAGCCGAAATTGAGGCGCGTGTCTCAAGCGGGCTGTCAGAGGAGCAGGCCAGTGCAGAGGCCGAAGCGGCGGTCGATGCGACCATTAAGGCCGAGGAGGCACTGCTTGCTCAGCGCTACGAGCGCGAGATCATGAATCCGGAAGAGGCCCTGAGTCTGGGCTCGATTTCCGAGATTGTCATGCCGGCGGACCTGCGTAAAACGCTGGCTACTCAGATGGCGTTCTGTCTGAGACATTACACGCCTGGACCGATGCAAGCGGTTCAGCGCGAATTCCACTGATCGACGGCTGGGAGTAGACACCTTGGGCACCCAACACTACCTCAATAACCCGTTGATACATGGCGATCGCCGCAGCAAGTTGCGTCGCTCAGAGTGGACGGAGCAGTTCCGTTGCGACCATCTAAAGCCGCTGATTATCTGTCGAGGACCGATCCGTAAAGAAGCCATGGATGTGTTCTCTGAAATGGGAATCGACGGGTACGGCATTCTGCTGTCCGAGAAGGACTCCATTGTGTATCGGGGTGCACTCGCGCCTGAGCTCCGAGTGCTGACGGATCCTGGCCGCGTGCATCGCGTGCCCGACTACAGCGGCGCTACTAAGGAAGAGCGAGAGCAGCGCATTGCTGACATCATCTCCATTGCTCATACTCACGGATACAACGCGATTTTTGCCGGGTACGGCTTCATGGCCGAAGACGAGCAGATGGTGGCCTCGATGGAGCGCGCAGGGCTCAATTTCATCGGACCGTGCTCCCGAACGGTGAGGCAGGCGGGCCTCAAAGATGAAGCCAAGCGCACAGCGCTGAAGGCCGGCGTCTCAGTCACACCGGGCATTGATAACGGCACCACCTTAACGCTGCTCAAAAAGCATCCCGATCAAGCGGCGTTGACCGGGCTTGTTGCAGAGCATGGCCTTGAGCTTGAAGGGGAAGCGGACGAGGGTGACCTCGAGGCGCTGGCCGAAGCAGTGTTGACCGCAAGTTATCGCAAGGGCATTGACCTCTATACCATCGACGAACTCAGCGAGACGCTGACCGAGGCGGTGCTGAAGATGAGCGAGCAGTACCCGCAAAACAGGGTGCGCTTGAAGGCCATCGGCGGCGGTGGCGGCAAGGGTCAGCGCATCGTGCCGCTGGGGCAGGCCGAGCGCACGCCCGGGCTCGTTCGCGAGATTCTCAGTGAGGTGAAGGCCACCGGCGTTGGTGACAACAAGAACGTCCTTGTCGAGCTCAATATTGAAACCACTCGACATCAAGAGATTCAGGTGATCGGGAATGGTGACTGGTGCATCACACTGGGTGGCAGAGACTGCTCTTTGCAGATGCACGAGCAGAAACTGCTCGAGGTATCGGTTACGCGGGAATCGCTTCAGGCGGCTGAGGCGCGCGCGACACAAGCAGGGGCTGCCGATGAGGCCGCGGTGCTCGCTCAGGACGTCAAGACGCTTGACGCAATGGAGGCCGAGGCCGCACGTTTCGGAGAGGCCGTCGGCCTCGACTCGGTGTCGACCTTTGAGTGCATCGTTGATCGTGACCAACACTTCTTCATGGAGATGAATACCCGAATTCAGGTAGAGCATCGCGTCTCCGAACTCTGCTACGCCATGCGTTTTGCCAATCCCGACGACGCCGGCGATACCTTTGTCGTGGAGTCACTGGTCGAGGCCATGGTTTTGTTAGCAGCACATGGCGAGAAGTTGCCCAAGCCCGAGCGTGTTCCGCGGCTGCCGGACTCTCTCGAGGCGCGGCTTAATGCCACCAATGACGCACTGCAACCCAGCGCTGGCGGTATTGTTGAATTCTGGTCCGATCCTATCGAGGGCGAAATCCGCGACGATCAGGGCATCAGCCTTCATAACCCCGATACCGATGTGTTCATGGAGTACACACTGGCGGGGGCCTATGACTCCAATATTGCGCTCCTCCTGACGGTGGCAGACAGCCGCGAGTCGGCCTATGAGCACATGGCGGAGGTTTTGAGGGCCAGCCGCCTGCGGGGTAAGGATCTGGCAACCAATCTCGCTTTCCATTACGGACTCGTGCACTGGTTCCTCGGCCGCACGGTGAACGCACGTCCCACCACCCAATTTATCGTGCCATATCTGACGGCCGTGGGTGAATTGGCTCAAGAGGCCGGTCGCGTCGATGTGGATGTTGCCTGGCAGCAGCTGTGCGCAGCGAGAGTACAGGCGTCAGACGCAGATAAGGGCGCATTACAAAAAGTGCTCTCCGCCAAGGAGAGTCTGTTGCTTCGCCCGATCAAGCAGTTGATGGCTTCACCGCATCTATTGTCGGGGTGGCTGAGCCTCAATCAGGACGCGTTCCGATTTGAGGATGACCACTTCTCCTGGGCAGAGAATCCGATCGAGGTCCTCGCCGACACCTACCACTTCCTGAGGCTGGATTGGAACGACGCCTTGCCGGCGGCCAACATGATTTGGGACCACGACCACGCGATCCTCTCAGACGCAGAGGATTTCTACACCGAACTCGGCAAGCGACTCGATACTGACGAGTGGGCCGCTATCAGCGAGTTGTTGGCGGGATCGGCGCCTGATGGCGTCGATGCATCAGAGTGGTCAGCGATCCAGGCGGCACATCGTGGCTATCAGGCGGGTGCAGAGATTCTGGAACTGTTGCCGGCAATGGCGCGATTCACGGGCTTTTATGATCTGACTATCAATGCCGATCTGACCATCCATCTGCCTGAACGCCTATTGGATGAGGCGCATCAGAAAGCGATGGCCAAGGCCCTCGCGCCGCCACCGGTCGCTAAGTCTGACGAAATCGTCGCGGAGAGTGGCGGGATGTTCTACGGGCGCGAGGCGCCTGAGGCCCCGCTTTACGTTGCGTCCGGCCAGCATTTTGAGGCGGGCGAACCGCTGTATATTGTTGAAGTGATGAAAATGTTCAACAAAGTGGTGGCGCCGTTTGCGGGTACTGTCGATGAGGTGCTGGTCGAGGGAGACGGTGTGATTATTGCGAAAGGGCAGCCGCTATTTAAGGTCACGCCAGACGAGAAGGTTGAAGTGCTCTCTGACAGCGATATGGCGGCCCTGCGACGCGAGCACACAACTGAGCTCGTCAAGCTGTTCATCTAAATCACCACAGGATTTGTAAAAGGCAGACTGTTTCATGATTACTGCACTGGACCATATTGCGATTGCCGTGCCGGATCTTGAGGGCGCGATCGCGCGTTTCCTCGAGGATTTTGGACTCCAACATGACGGCAACGAAGTGGTGGAGGCGGCCCAGACAACGACGGCGTTTTTTAGCGTACCCGAGACGCACATAGAACTGGTCCATCCGTTGGACGGGGCCGGACCCATCGCCACTTATCTCGAGAAGCGTGGTGGCGGGCTGCATCATCTGTGTTTCCGGACTGATGACATTGACGCCGATGTCGAGCGGCTGAGCGCCAAAGGATACCAGTTCACCAGCGATGCGCCGACACCTGGTGCGCACGGCTCACGCGTCATTTTTATCCACCCGAAGAGCTGTGATGGTGTGTTGATTGAGCTGTCCCAGCCCGCGGAGTCACACGCATGAGTGTTTATGATCCAGATGCCGCTAACTTATCGGCTTGGAGTGCGCTGGTTGAAAAGCAAAGCAAAGGCCTGAAGCCCGACGACTTTACCTGGCACACCCCGGAGGGCATCCCACTCAAGACCCTATACACCGCTGAAGATCTTGAGTCTCTGCCTTACACCGACACCATGCCGGGCATGGCGCCCTATATAAGAGGGCCGCAGGCCACTATGTATGCGGGGCGACGCTGGACGATTCGGCAATACGCGGGCTTCTCAACCGCGGAAGCGTCGAACGCCTTTTATCGGAAATCACTGGCCGCCGGCGGGCAGGGCATCTCGGTGGCATTCGATCTCGCGACGCACCGCGGTTACGACTCCGATCACCCCCGGGTTTCGGGGGACGTCGGCAAGGCGGGTGTGGCAGTCGATTCCGTCGAGGACATGAAGATCCTCTTTGACGGCATACCGCTTGATCAGGTTTCGGTATCGATGACGATGAACGGTGCTGTTTTGCCGGTTTTGGCGGGATATATCGTCGCAGCGGAAGAACAGGGGGTCGATCAGTCAGCGCTCTCCGGCACGATCCAGAATGACATCCTCAAAGAGTTCATGGTGCGCAACACCTATATTTATCCGCCGGGTCCCAGTATGCGGGTCATCGGGGACATCATTGCCTACTGCTCGGCCAATTTACCCAAGTTCAACACGATCTCGATCTCGGGTTATCACATGCAAGAAGCGGGGGCGAACGCAGCACTGGAGCTCGCCTACACCCTCGCCGATGGTAAGGAGTACATCCAGACTGCGATTGCTGCTGGCCTCAAGATTGATGATTTTGCGCCCCGCCTGAGTTTTTTCTGGGGCATCGGCATGAATTTTTATATGGAAATTGCCAAGATGCGCGCGGCGAGATTGTTGTGGGCAGAAATCGTTGATGCTTTTGGGCCGACTAATCCCAAAAGCGGCATGTTGCGCACCCATTGCCAGACCTCGGGCTGGTCTCTGACCGAGCAGGACCCCTATAACAACATCGTTCGCACGACGATTGAGGCGATGGCGGCGGTGTTTGGTGGCACCCAGTCACTGCATACCAATGCCCTCGACGAGGCGATTGCGCTGCCGTCTGACTTTGCCGCCAGAATCGCGAGGAACACACAGCTGATCCTGCAAGAAGAAACCGGCATCGGTCAGGTGGTGGATCCCTGGGGCGGCTCCTACATGATGGAGGCCCTCACCAACGATATGGCCGCAAAGGCGCGCGAATTGATCGCCGAGATCGACGAACTGGGTGGCATGGCCAAAGCGATCGAGAGCGGCATTCCCAAACTGCGGATTGAAGAAGCCGCGGCGAAAAAGCAGGCGCGGATTGACCGGGGTGAAGACATCATCGTTGGCGTGAACAAGTTTCAGATCGACGAACAGGATGCGGTAGACATTCTCGAGATCGATAACGAGCAGGTGCGGGACTCACAGCTGGCTCGATTGGCGAGTATTCGTGAGGCCCGAGATGACGCCGCGGTTGAGTCCGCATTGAACGCGCTGACGGAGGCTGCGGAGTCGGGCGGGGGTAATCTGCTGGGACTGGCGGTTGAAGCGACGCGTTGCAGGGCAACGGTCGGTGAAATCTCTGATGCCCTTGAGAGGGTTTATGGGCGCTTCGTGGCCAATGCACAGACTGTATCGGGGGTGTATGGTGCGGCGTATGCAGAAGATGCCAACTGGGAGGGCATCTCCGTGGATATTGAGTCCTTTGTGGAGCAGCACGGTCGCCGGCCTCGCATGTTGGTCGCCAAAATGGGCCAGGACGGGCACGATCGAGGCGCCAAGGTAGTCGCCACCGCCTTCGCGGATGTCGGCTTCGACGTCGACCTATCACCGATGTTCTCCACCCCTGAAGAAGTAGCCAGGCAGGCCATCGAGAACGATGTGCACGTTGTGGGCGCCTCGAGCCTTGCTGCAGGTCACAAGACACTAGTGCCGCAACTCATTGAGGCGCTGCGCGAGCAGGGCGCCGACGACGTTATCGTGATCGCGGGCGGTGTGATTCCGCAACAGGATTATGGGTTCCTAGAGGAGAAGGGCGTGGCGCTGATTTTTGGGCCGGGCACCCCCATCCCGGAAGCCGCCCGCAAGGTCCTCGATGCCATCAACGCCAACAGCTGAGGCGATCCTCGCGGGTGACCGCCGCGCGCTAGCGAAAGCCATCACACTGGTCGAGAGTAAGCGTGACGCTGATCGGGACGCCGCACAGGCGCTGCTGCAGGATCTCTTGCCCTATACTGGAAAAAGTATCCGTGTTGGCGTCACAGGTGTGCCTGGGGTCGGTAAATCCACATTCATCGAGACTTTTGGTCAGCATGTCATCAGTCAGGGCCACCGTCTGGCAGTATTGGCGGTTGATCCGAGCTCTCCCGTCGCCGGAGGGTCGATTCTTGGCGATAAAACCCGGATGGAAATGCTGTCACGGAAAGAAGGCGCCTATATCAGACCATCGCCTGCCGGCGGTGCGCTGGGCGGGGTTGCATTTAAGACACGCGAATCACTGCTGTTGTGCGAGGCAGCCGGTTACGACGTGATCTTGGTAGAGACCGTCGGTGTGGGTCAGTCCGAACATCAGGTCGCCGGAATGGTCGATTTCTTTCTATTGCTGATGCTGCCGGGTGGCGGCGATGAGCTTCAGGGCATCAAGAAAGGCATTCTTGAACTGGCAGATGCCATCGTCGTGAACAAAGCGGACGGTGCCAGCGAGGCGCTGGCGCGCACCACGCAACAGCATTATCGCGGTGCGATGTCGCTACTGAGTCACGAGGGTCTCTGGGAGCCCCGGGTGATGACCTGTTCGGCGCTTCACGGACAGGGTATTGAAGCGGTGTGGAAGACGATTCAAGAGTACGCCAACACGGCCCGCGATCAGGGCGCGTTTGATTCGGCGCGGGCGACCCAGAACCTCGCCTGGATGCGGCAGCTAATCGACGAGTTGTTGCGAGATAATTTGGCGCGTCACCCCGAGGTCAAAGAAGCCATGCCGGCGCTGGAAGACGCGGTGCGAGCGGCTGAGCAAACACCGCTGAGCGCGGCGCAGGCGATATTGGCACTCTCCAGAGGGCCTGTCTGAGATGACAGGGAGAGGCTCCTCTCTCCGGGTCTCGCAGCAGTTCCCCATCGCGCTGTGACGTCTTTGGGCGGTAGGTATCTCACCGAGCTGCAGCCGTTCTACCGAGCGGTGGCCATGCGCGAGCTCGATCGCCAGACCTACACAGCGCTCGGGATCTCTGAGTATGAGCTCATGTGTGAAGCCGGTAGGGCTGCGTTTCATGTGCTGGCCAGCCATTGGCCAGAGGCCCAACACATTCTCGTTTTATGCGGCACCGGCAATAACGGTGGTGATGGCTGGGTTTTGGCGCGATTGGCCCATGACGCTGGTTATCAATGCCGGGTCGCGTTATTCGGGGACCCTTCCCGTATCGCGGGTACAGCACGCGTAGCGCATGATGCATGGCGCGACAGCACCACGGCGACGTTTTCCAATGCGGAGCGCTTGAGCACTGGTGAGCTGGAGGGTGAGTCGTGTGACCTTGTGATCGACGCGCTCACGGGCATTGGTCTTTCTGGCTCTCCGCGCGACCCTTTCGTTGAGTTGATCGCATTGATTAACGCCAGCGCGGTGCCGGTGTTGTCCTTGGATGTGCCCAGTGGTGTCGATGCCGACACCGGCGCCATCGTGGGAGCGGCCGTCCATGCTGAAACTACTGTTACCTTCATTGCTCACAAGCCCGGTTTGCTCACCGGCGCGGCCGTCAATCACGTCGGACGTCTGGTAATGGCTGATCTCGGTGCACCGCCCGCGGTGTTCGAATCGGTGCCAGGAATCGGCTTCCGTATCTCGGCTCAAGCGGCAGGAAGATTGCCAACCAGGTCAAAGAACGCGCACAAAGGACACTTCGGCCATGTACTGGTGATTGGTGGCAATCGGGGCATGGGTGGTGCGGCACTACTGGCCGCTGGCGCCGCACTGCGATCTGGTGCTGGTTTGGTGTCACTGGCAACGCGCCAGGAGCACGTTACCGCAGCACTCGTCCGACATCCGGAGCTCATGGTCACGGGTCTCGACGATACGGCAGCGTTGCCTGCGCTCTGCGACGGCAAGAGCGTGATCGTCATCGGTCCCGGGTTGGGGCGGGACGAGTGGGCGCAGCAGTGTCTGCAACATGCCGTTGCGGCTGGACTACCCCTCATCTGTGATGCAGATGCATTGAACTTGATCGCTGAGAATACGGTCACCGTTCCTCCAGAAATACCGTGGATTGTTACACCCCATCCCGGTGAGGCGTCCCAGCTAGCTGGTGTGGCAACCGTGGAGGTTGAGTCTGACCGGGTGAGCTGGGCGGCGACATTAGCCGAGCGGTACGCTGCGGTAGTGATATTGAAGGGCGCGGGAACGGTGATCGCATCGCCTTGTAAGGATGATCAGGCTTGCATCTGCGTAGGGGGAAATCCCGGCATGGCAACGGGCGGCATGGGAGACGTGCTAGCAGGTTTGACCGGCGCTTTGGTGGCTCAGGGTCTCAGCCTGATGGAGGCGAGCGCTCTCGCTGTGGCTACCCACGCGCGAGCCGGAGACTTGGCCTGGGAGCAATACGGTGTGGGTCTTACGGCAACTGACGTAGTGAACGGGCTTGGCGTCAATCTGTGATTATGCACCGTCCTCGTCCGTGAGCGCGCCCGCCTCGCAGAGCGCCTCGAACAACTTTTCGCTCGTTCCAGCCAGCTCGCGACGCAGAATCCATTCTCCACTACACAGCGCTATCAGATGTCCTAGCGCGTTTAGCGGCACTTCACAGTGGTCGCCGTCGATAAACACATCAATGATGTCCTCCCGCTCCCGCCAGGCGATTCTTGTGGTGGGATGAAGGCTAACCTGCTCACCTTGAAGGGCGGCTACTGGGTAAGGATGATCAGGCTCTCCGTCACCTTCTGTTATGACTTCGCCAAACCACTGGCCCGAGTCCAGCGCATCGAGTGCGTTGTTGATAGCGTCACGGGCGTTGGCAATGTGCTCGATGGTGATTTCGCCCGGGCGCGACGGGCTGCGCAGCGACGCGCCATCCTCAAGAAGGCTGGTGGTTGGGATTAGTTCGAGTGCCGCATCAGTCCTGCGCCCCATAAGATCGCCGACTGAGGGAGCGCGAAAACCCAACGAGTAGGTGATGGCCTCACCCAAGGCCAGTCCCCAGTGCGCGACGCCCGGCGGTACGTACAAGACATCACCGGGCTCTAGCACATAACTTTCCGCAGGCTCGAAAGGAGGAATTAAATTCAGTCCGTTCTCCTGGAGTTGCGGTGTCTCGTCGTCGCAGTAAGGCCCGATCCGCCATTCCCGCCGACCAGTGCCTTGCAGTAGGAAAACGTCGTACCGGTCGAAATGGGGTCCTACGCCCGCGTGGTCTTTGGCAAAGCTGACCATCACATCGTCGAAGCGCCACCGGGGTAGCGGGGGTAGGGTGTTGCGCAGTGACGAGACCCCGGGGTGGTAGCGATCAACGCCCTGCACCAGAAGGGTCCAAGGCATCTCTCCCTGAAAGGCGTGTTCAGCAAACGGGCCGGTCTGCTGATGCCAGACCCCCGAATCCTGCCAGATCATGCGGCTGTCGATGTCGGACTCCATGGCCAGACCGGCGAGTTCCTCGGCGGTAATCGGAGATTGAAAGTGGGGTAGAGCCTGCGGGCAGAACAAGTGCTGCTGTTGCCAATACTCGGTTAAAAATTGCTCTGTTGTAACGGGTAAGCGCATACCGGCTTTCGGCTCAGTCTAGCGTCAGGGCGCGGTTTTTTTGGCCAGATCGGCGGCGTATCCGAGATAGGTGTCAGGGGTTAATGACATCAGCCGCTCCTTGGCATCGTCTGGAATATCCAGCGCCAGTATGAAGGACTTTAGCGTATCAGCCTCGAGTCGCTGGCCCCGCGTGAGCGCCTTGAGCTTCTCATAGGGTTCAGGTACTCCGTAGCGCCGCATCACCGTCTGCACGGCTTCTCCCAGCACCTCCCAGGCAGTCTCCAGATCATCCGCTATCGGCTCAGGCGCGACTTCCAGTTTGCCGATGCCCCGACTCAGTGACACCAGTGCCAGCTGTGAGTAGCCCAGGGCAACACCCATGTTGCGGAGCACGGTACTGTCGGTGAGATCTCGCTGCCATCGGCTCACAGGTAGCTTCTGAGACAGGTGTTTGAGCAGGGCATTTGCGAGACCAAAATTACCCTCGGCGTTCTCAAAATCAATCGGATTCACTTTATGCGGCATCGTGGAGGAGCCGACTTCCCCTTCGACCATGCGCTGCTTGAAGTACCCAAGCGAGATGTAAGACCAAATATCTCGGCTGAAGTCGACCAGAATCTGGTTCAGTCGGGCAATCGCATCGAAATATGCCGCTAAGTAATCATGAGGCTCGATCTGAGTGGTGTAGGGGTTCCATTCTATTCCTAGGTCGGTCACGAAGTGTTCTGACAAAGCTGGCCAGTCAACATCCGGGTAGGCCACCTGGTGGGCATTGTAGTTGCCCACGGCGCCGTTCATCTTACCCAGTGGTCGGATGGCGCTGGCGGCAGCCATCTGCCGATTCAGTCGCATAACCACGTTAGCCAGCTCCTTGCCTAAAGTAGTGGGCGTAGCGGCTTGTCCATGCGTCCGAGACAGCATAGGTTGTTCAGCGTTCTCTTGCGCGAGGCCTGCCAATGCATTGCGGATGGCCTCATAGTGCTCGATCATGACGCGGTGCCCGTCGCAGATCATGAGGGCGTGTGCGAGGTTGTTAATATCCTCGCTGGTGCAGCCAAAATGCACAAATTCGCCTACAGCGTTGAGCTCCGGATTGTCTTTTAGTGCTTCCTTGAGGAAGTATTCGACAGCTTTAACATCGTGATTGGTTGTCGCCTCGATCGTTTTCACGGCCTCGGCCTGCGTTTCATTGAACTCAGCGAGAATTTGATCAAGCTGATCGGTCGATTCCCTGCTGAATACTGGGACCTCGGCGATACCGGCGCATCCAGAAAGGGCCTTGAGCCATGCCAGCTCGACTTGAACGCGACGTTTGATGAGCCCGAATTCGGAGAAGATGTCGCGGAGTGCGTCCACTTTTCCGTGATAGCGTCCATCCAGTGGTGAAAGGGCTGTCAGCGGTGTGGGGCTCATAGGGTTGCCTGATTGCAATACGGGCCTAGTTTATCACGGTGCCGCGCTATGTTTGATCAGTGCGTCACGCCCAGCTCTCGGGCCATGCGCGCAGCCGTGTCACGGACGCGCCCTCGGCCCAGCATTAATTTAAAGCGCGTGCCGCCAAGTTGTCGCCACAAAAATGCGGCCCTGACGCCACACATGAGTAGGGCGCGCACCAAATCGGCGACCTGGTGGTTGTTCAGGTGTTGAGCGCTACCGGTCACCTTGATACGGTACGGCAGGGTGCTGAGCGTATCTTGATAAATCGCGGATATATTTGCGCTTAGGGCGTTGATATCGCTTGAAAAATTTTCAGCCTTATACGCAGTATGCTTGAGTCGCGAATGGACAATGGCCTGCAGGTCGTCGCGCGCGGCAAAACGTCGCTCCAGCTGCAGAATGGCCAAGGTATAGCGCAGCGTATCTGCCGTTGCCTCATCCTGCGAGAGCCCCAAGCAGGCTGAGAGTTGCTCGAGACCCAGGCGAATGCCCTGCGGCGTGCCGAATACCGTCCCCACACCCTCTGGCTCAAAGCTGAACAAGGAGTGTACCGAGGCCTCCACAAAGGGCAGGGGCCAGCTACCGGTCTTTGCGGCCAAATCAACAATGCGTGCCGCCTGCGCTACGCCCGCTAGCGCCACCGTGCGTTGCTCCAGAAGCGAGCGGTCGTTCATTGAGCGGCCTCAATGACGCCGCCACCGAGGCAAATATCGCCCTCGTAGAACACTACGGACTGACCGGGAGTGACTGCTCTCTGGGGTTCGGTGAAGCTGACCTGCACTTTCGACCTGGAGACGGATACCTCGCAGGCTTGGTCTGCCTGCCGGTACCGAATTTTGGCATGACAGGTGAGGGGCAGCTTGGGGGGCTCGCCGCTAACCCAGATCACGTCAGTTGCGGTGAGCTGTGTCTTGAACAGTGCTGGGTGCCCATTGCCCTGTGCGACCACCAGTACGTTATCAGCGACCCGCTTATCGACGACGTACCAGGGCGCCTCGGGGCGATCGGCCAG